>NZ_PXZN01000001.1:0-54591 GCF_003013445.1 Brevibacillus sp. NRRL NRS-603
TATAGGGTATTTTTTGTATGTTAATAATTTATCGTAATATTTTCAAAGACTTTCTTTTTTCTATCTAAATTATTGTTTTTTAAATTGATTTCATAACTATGGGATTTATAATAATCATATTTTTTATACTGTTTATCGCTGGGAACTTCTTTCTCAATTATTTCAACTTCTATTGCCCCAATAAAGCAGGTAATAATCTCAGCAAATAAAGTTAACATCTCTTCATGGGTAATATTACGAAATGTTCCCTCATATACAACATTTCCAAAAGTGTCACTCGTTGTATAACTGCCTTTTGTACTTTCATCAATAAACATTAATTCTTCATCTTTTACAAAAATTGAAGTTTGATTTCCGTTGAAACTAATAAACAAATCTTGTTTATCTCCGTCAAAACATATAAATTGAATTGGTATATTTGACGTTATTTCAACCTCTTGATCATCCTCAGATAAAGTTTTTATAATGACATCTCGATTAGTGTCAAATTTAGTGATTAGATATTTATAAAGCTCCTCATTAGAAAATTGCATGCATAATTCAGAACCATAGTTTATTTTTTCTTCTTGCATTAATCAAACACCGTCCCTTTTATAAATTGATTTACTGGAAACTTTCTTTGACATCTAATACATACTGGTATAACAGCCCCATTCCTTGGTCTAATCGCTGGAGTCATTAAAATATTTGCATTAGTATTTAGTCCAAGTTGTTTAAATACAATATCCTCTGCACAGACAGCATTTCCCTTATATATTATACTATTTTTAACACCTACAAAAACTTCTCCCGTTCTTAAATCTACCCCTCCGACTACTGTAGCTATCTTGCTTTGCTGAGTTTTACTTAATGATTGTATTCTTGCTACTTCAGCATCTCTTGCTGCTATAGCTTTTTCAAGATAACTATCAATTTTTTGATAGTACTCATCTGGTAAAAACGGTTTTTTTGCAAAATCATCAGCTTTTCCTATCCCCTCAGCCTTAGGACCAGCTCCGCCTTTTACCATTCCCTTTATCTTGCTAACCCCTTGCGATAGCCAGGACGCTCCAAGCATGAAGCCGCCTCCCAGCACCGCTCCAAACGCAAAAGATTCTAAAGCTTTGCCCGCTTCTGGTGTGCGCCCATCCCACAGTTCTCGTATCGTGTAGTCAATATAACCCGATGACCCACCAATAAACATACCGGAACCGAGACTCAATGCTGTTTGACCACCCGTCATGGGGATAACCGCTCCTCCACCTATCCCCGCGGCTGGACCAAATATAGCTCCGCATATCGCACCGATCACGGCTCCTTGTGCGGCGCTCTTTCCGTAATCGTAAAGACTGCTCATCTTTCCGTTTGCAATATCCGATGAAGCTGTTGAGACAACCCCTCCAATCGCTCCGAGGGCTGCCCCTACCGCTGCTGCCCCAATAACTGCACCAGCACCAAACGTGGCTACCGACAATGCCACAAACCCCACTATCGCTACAGCAGCTACCACGCCTACTAACAGCTTCCCCCAATTAAAAGGCGGATCAGGCGGTGGTGGCGTTCCTTTCTGCGGTTCATCGTTATATGGCGGAAACGTCGTTCTGTCTCGTCCTTCCGCCTGAACCACAGCTCCGAGAAAGTGGTATTCACTCTCGATTGTAAACCCGCTCTTCGCACGGGTCTTCTTGGCGAAAAACTGGCTTTGCGCCTGAATCACGATTCGCTTCGGAGTATACAGCGAAATCTCTTCCTTGGCGTTCAGAACCAGCTTTTTGTGGCTAGTCATGGTAATCCCGACTTTGTCGTCAATGGTCAGCTTCAACGGCTCCTTGTTGCCGCTAACGATGTTAATCGCAGTAGGCGACAGCTCCAGCTCGCTTCCGTGCTCCGTGCCAAAGTACCGAATGTTCGGGTTGCTTGTCTTCGCACAGCTGTCCCCGTTTTTGCGCACGCTGCCCAGCACCATTGCCTGTTTGCCCGTCGCATCGGGAAAGTACAGGCTGGCTTGCGTTCCCACCTGTGGCATGCAGTACATCATATTACCTGTTGGCGGGGCGAAAGGGACCCAACATGCCGTGGCCTTTGACTGTTCTTTGTCAATGTCCAGATGAAGCTTGACCTGCTCTCCCTTTACCGCGAGCACCTTACCTTCCAGAGAGACTCCGGAGAGCTTCGAATTATGGATTCTCTCCTGCCGAATGCCGTCCAGCCGGGACAAACGATAGGTATAGCGAAAGAGCCCCTGCTGCATACGGGCGCTCACTGCACTGACAAACATCCTCTTGTTGCGGAACTGGATTTCATCCCCGATGGCGTACCGCTCGCCGGACTCGATCTCATAGGTAAAAAAATCCGTATCGTGCAAGCCTGCCGCATCGCCACCCGCTTTTTGGTAGGCCAGCAAATCCTTGCTCGCCGTATACGACACATCGTCCGGCAGGGTGTAGCTAGTTCCATATGTCAGTCCGAAAGAAAACCGCGGTGTTGCCTCCATGATATCACTGACGAGAACACCATGAAAATGGCTAGCCAACCGCTTAAGCAGTTCCCAATCCGTTTCATCGTACTGGATGATCGCTTCTCCGATCTTGACCCCATCGCCGATGCTGTTGATCATGTTGTGACCCGGGTAGCTCTTGATCACCTCTTGCACCAGCTTGGGATATGTCATGTCGATCTGCTGAAAGGAACGGCGATTTTTCTTGATGTCCAACTGAAAACTGCCGGACAGCCCTTCCAGCTCTATGGTGTACACCCCCTGGGTGTTGGTGATCTGAACAGAGGTCACCAAGCCCTTGAAGATAGTAGCTTCGGTCTCGCCGTCGCTTTCATACAGATGAATTTCATCTTCTGAGGCAGCCTGCAGCACGGCGTTTACCTTTTCACTGTCGTCCACGATACCGCGCAGGTGCAGCCACGCGTGTTCGTTCGGCCTCCATTCCAGCCGTACGTCTTCGATTTGTTTGATCCGGTAAGGCGCTATTACCCGGATCCGCTCATACCCTGTCATAGCTCGTCCGCCTCCATGTGGATTTACTCGTCATGCTGTCCGTCTGAGAAGAACCTGATGACGCCATCGTATCCGCAGATTAGGAGGGAATCGGTTGTCAGAGCTGCCTTGCCTGCCACTTTTGTATCGTCCTTCACCTTGATCCAAGGAGCGTAGATCGTTGGGGTGCAGGGCTTGCCGGATATGTTCTGCCCGTCTTCTGCAATCAGATAGATGATGGAATTATTTTGATTGGTTGGACTCTGGCAAATGCCAAAATGCGCGATGTTCTCTACTGGTTTGTAATCCTCTATGTTCATCATTGGTTTTTCGTTCACATATGAGCCGTGGCTGACAGGCAGGTTAATCCTCCTCTGATGGCTGCCGCAATTGCAGCGCATTTTTGCCCCTCTCACCACATAGCGTGGTCCTTCCTGCATCATCGACCCTCCTCTATTCAACCGGCACTCGTTCCAGCCGGATTCCAGTCAAATCCCGCCGCAGGATGCTCTCGGCCACATCCAGGCGCACAACGATCAGCGGTTTTTCGCTCTCTTTGATCCGGAAAATCTTTTTCCCGTGCATATTTTCTTCCTTCAGCACCAGCTTTTTAATCTGGCTGTTGCCTCGATGAAACTCGCCGTGGGCGCTAACCACTTCCAATTCATCAAAAATGGGGAGGTAATAGTTTTTTTGCAGATGGCGGGAGAGATCAATCAGAGGAGTCAACTTAAACAGGGTGTCTGGTTCGTACGCTTCTACCAATCGCTTTAGCTTGTCCGACAGCAGAAACAGCGGGTATTCAAGGATGTCGAGAAAGCTGCTCTCCGCTTCCGACTTGATCTGAAGGATCAGCGGGTCCGCGATTTTATGGGCGCGCACACGGTGAATATCACGAGTATCTATTTTCTTGCGTATATCCAGCAACATCGGCACATCCGTATATCGTTCATCTTGTTTCAGCAAAAAGTAATCCATATTTACGCACCTGCTCCACTGGTTTCCTCGTTCGCCGAGTCAGGATTCTGGTACAGAACTTCGCATTGATCCCGATATTCTCCGGCAAACAGGCAAATCTTCGGGGATTTGGTCATCTGACGGTATCCTGGGCTTTCCAAGAGCACAGGCACCATACTTCTCATAAATTCCACTGCCAGCAGGTGATACTTGATGGCTTCCATCTGCTTGATCCTCTCGATATCCATCGATGTTATCTTCCTGGCATAGGCAGACTTTATCTTCTCAAGCTTCTTCACCCGTTCGAACAATGGGGCAAAGATAAAGTCAGCGTCCCACAGCACGGAGCATTCCGTCCGATCCAAAAACCAGTTTTCATCATATGCGTCTATGCGGTACTTGGCGCAGTTCTCCATGATACCAGTCCGCAGATAGGAGACGTAAATGGTGTGGATCTCCCCCTTGCTCCCCTGTTGCTGCTGCATGAATGCCTGTGTGCACAGTTCATCAAACGCGTCGCAAAAGCTACTCTCGATGTGATCCTTCTGCTCGTTGTACCGCTGGTCAATCTCGATCAGATCGTACTGCCAGCGATCCAACACATGATTCTGCAAAAAATCCTGCATCGCCGCCTGCTTGTCCATCAGCTTGCTCATTTGATATGTACCTTCGCTCCGCTCAAGGTCACATCGTCTATGATGCTCAGGGTGGCATCTGCCTGCTTCATGTCCACGCCTGCTTCTCCATGAATGACCACCTTATCGCCCCCTGTGATTTCAATATCCTCCTTGGCTGTCAAGATGATTTTCTTGTCGCTGTTGATCTCGATACCACCTTCGTCTGTCAGACGCATCAACAGCTTACCATTGCCGATAATCTCGATCGCTCCTGGCTGGAAGATAATTTGCTTGCCGTATTTGGTGCTGATGCTTTTGACGGAGGGGTCGCTGCGCTTTTTGGGATCGGAGGATTCAAGATTCACCGAGCTTGCGGCAATCGCATTTTCTTCCTTTGCATCGGGAAAATACAGGCGAACCTCATCCCCGATCTCCGGCATACAATACCAGCCGCTGCCGTCGGGGGACGAGTACACAGTGGAATAAGGAAACCAAATCGCCTCACCGACAGGTTGTTTTTCATCGATAGACAGATGTACTTTTACTGTGTCTTTAGAGACATCCAAAATCTTTCCGAATAGAGAGGAGCCAGCCAACTCTGTGGGAAAAAGAGTGACACATCCTAAACCTTTTTGATCGCGCAAGACGTAGTGGTTGACCAAGATCCCGTGTTCGATTCGAGTCTCGGCTCTATAGACGTAAAGCGTACGCCTCTGAAACATAACCGGACTACACAAATCCAGTATTTTGTTGCTGGTAACTTCATAACTAATCGTGTTTTGCTCACTGATGCCTTGCTTGTCGTTTTCCGATTTCAACCTGTATTCCATCAAGTTCTTTTTGATGGTGTAATTGTATTCCTCAAGCTTTTGCGGTTCACCCAAATCAGGGATTCCAACAAAATACCTCAGTCCTTTTTGTGTGCAGACAGGCACCAGTGGAGCGTGAAAATGAGAAGCCAGTCGCTTCGCAAACTCCCAATCTGTTTCCTTGTATTGAACTCGCAATCCCCCGATCTGCTTGCCGCCTGATGCTTCATCGACCACATCGCCCCCGGTATACTCTCCGGTGATAGAAGCAAACACGTCGCGATAGGCCAGATGCTTGTTTTGAAAGGACCGGTTTTTCTTCGCAACATCCATTTGGAAGGTTGCGCTATACGCCTCAATGGTGATACTTCTGACATCTCTGGCCGCATGAACAGACAGTTTCGTCACAATACCTTGGAACAAAATGCGTTTCCAACTGCCGTCTTGAACAAACACTTCGATTCTTTCATTCTCATCCGCTCGCTCGACGTACTGGTCCAGCTTTTCTTCGGGCACGATTCCATTGAGAGTCAGTTTGATATGATCGTTCACCTGTTTAATCAGACTCAACTGAGTTATCTTTTCGAATTGATAGGGCGAAATATAGATGTTCGCATACGTAAGGACGGATTGGCTCATCCTTGCTACTCTCCTTTATCCTCTTCTGTGACGCTTAGTGTCCGTATGACTTGAAAGGCAATCTCCCGCCACTCTTCATATTTGGCATAAGGGCAGCAAAAAGTACCCATGGCCATTTTCCCTTCAAATGCAAAGAAAAACATGAGGTGATAAAGAAAACCATCTAGTGCGGGACTTTTAAATTCGAAGTAGCCGACCTGTTTTTCCGCTACGACTTCTACTCCGTCTGTATAGAAGACATTTGCCGGATTCGCTTGTTTGATCATGGCTTTCATCCCGTCCGTCAGCTGCTTGACCCACTGGTCCTGCAAATCTTGATCGACCCGGTTCAACGTGAAATTGATGCTGCCAGTCTCGTCGCTTTTGATGATCTGCGGCCGCTGTTCGTAAGGATATTTGAGCGCCCGTTGCTGTTCGGGCATGTCTTCAAAATCTTTGGGAATAAACATGTGTACTTTGTTCTCCCAGAATGCCTGCTGCTCAAACTCGTAAAAGCGGTTCCCCACCCTGACTGGACCCGCGCTAATGTTATTGGGAACATTCGCTTTTTCTGCTTGATTCAATACTGCTAGTATTTTTTCATCCATATATTCCATTGAGCGTTCCGCCTTTATCTTTAGGGTTTTTACCACATTATACCAATAATTCCTTTTATCTATATCGGAATATTTAATAGGTATTTTTACAAAAAATAGTAACTTGATGGTGGACAGTCCGAAAAAACAAAAAGACCCAAACGAGTACAGACTGCTCGTTGGGGTCCCCAAATATATACCATATGTTTCCACAGCCTAAAAAATAGAGTACGATACTCGTATATCTCAAGGAACAAGGAGGGTTTCTCAGTGAATCAAGCATTTTCGATAGAGCGAGTTCCTTTTGAACAGAAGCACGCTCTCAAGCAGCTGTTGGAGCTGTATACGTACGACTTCACTGAGTTTGAGCCTTTCGAAGTAGATGACGACGGCTTGTTTGGCTATGACTACTTTGAGAAGTATTGGGTCGAACCAGAACGTCATCCCTTTTTCATCAAGGTTCATGGTAAGCTGGCTGGTTTTGTCCTCGTCCGCATGCTCACAAGCACTAATCCAGATTTTCCATCAATCTACTCCATTGCTGAATTTTTTATCATGAAACGCTACCGTCGGCTGGGGATCGGAAAAGCGGTGTCTCATCAAATCTTCAAAATGTTCCCGGGCGCCTGGGAAGTCTTTCAATTGGAAAACAACGTGCCTGCCATCGGCTTTTGGCGTGCCAGCATCCGCGATTACACAGCCAATCACTATCAAGAGCGGCAAGAGGCTGGCAAAGTCATACAAACGTTCATTTCGAGACCATAGCAGAAAAAACCAAGGGACAACACAAATCCCTTGGCTTTTTTCATGAAAACCAACTAGCTGATAACCGCAGGAAAGCTCATCGCGACAACAGTTCCGCTACCCAGCTTGCTGTCCACCGTAATCTCTCCCCCGTGGGCCAAAACGAGCTGCTTGGCTATCGCCATACCCAGCCCCGTTCCACTGGTATTCTCTCCTGTATGCCCACCTCGGTAGTATCTATCGAACAGATTGGCCAGTGTCGTCTCATCCATGCCTGGACCATTGTCCGCAATTTTGACCACAAACTGATCGGCTGCAATCGACTGTACCTCTACGAGCACGGTTGTATCTGCCGGCGTATACTTGATCGCGTTTGTCAAAATGTTGACGATGATGCGGCGAAACCAGATTGGATCGACCTCTGCCGTTATCGATTGGACATTCGCCGAAAATTCGATGTCATGCAAAGACGAGCTCGGATCGTTCACCATATCCACCACAATCCTGCGAATCGCTTCTACGATAGGGACAGGTTGTTTGACCATCGGCAAAGCTTGGTTCTTGAGTCGATAGGTCAAATTCAAATCCTCAATCAGCCCGTTCATGTAGTCTGACTTTTCGCGTATCGTCTTCCCAAATTCGCTAACTTCTTTTCTGTCCCACTCATACTGTTCCGACTCCAAAAAGGTAGCATAACCGTAAATCGAGCTCAGCGGTGTCTTGAGATCATGGGAGAGTCCCGTAATCCACTCCTCTCGCGTCTGCTCGATCTCTTGCTGAAGCTTTTCATTGGAGCGCAAGGTTTCACTCAGATGCCGGAGAGCGTCAAACACATCCTTGAAAACACGAAATGACTTCTTTTCTTTCCCTCGCCAATTCCTTCCGATTGGTTTCCCTTTTTTCCCGATGGGCTCCTCATAGCGGCCTTGAGCCAGTCTTTCCAGCCAATTCACCATGTGCAAGAGCGGCTTTCCTACCCGCCACGCATACCAGCTGCCTGCGAATAGAACGACCAGAATCAAAAAAATACCGATCTGAAGGAACGTTTCCTTGACCACGGCATCCTCAGACGTTTCTTGAACACCAGATTGATAGGTTGGATTCGGAGTGCCCACTACGTATGTCAAGTCGCTCTTCGTGTCATATCGACTCGTGATACGGACAGGAACATTTTTTGCTGTCGCGCCGTTCTGAAGAGCTTCCGTCATGTCCAACTGGGCAGAAGCGTTCGGGTGATTCCATTGATGAATGAGTTTCCCCGTATGATCGTATACCAAGTACCATGCCTTTTCTTGGGAAAAGCTTTTGTTCAACTCGTCCCATGTCTCCGTGCTCGTTCCCGTTTTTGCTGCGATCAGGCGCTGCATCATTTCTTTTTCTGGAGCAGGTGTTCCATAGAGAATGATCATGTTTTCGTCAAACTCGTTTATAACCCAGTGCGTGACGTGATAGCGAGAAGCATCACGATCCTCTACATAGCTGATCCACTCTCCTGGCCCAAATTGACTGGGAACGTCAGCAGGTGTCCGATAGTTGTACAGAATTTTTCCGTGCTTGTCGATAATCTGCAACCAGCCTTGATGTCTCGCCACACTCTTCTCGATTTCCGGATCGACGTGAATACGTTTCCCCTCATAATCCATCTTCAATGTCAAATCGGATGCTTCCAGCCGGGACAAATCGATAGACAACTGCTCGTTCATAATGCGCCAGCCTAACCCCAGCATCGCGATAATTAGAAATAGCAGCAAAACGAGGAGAAACCCGAACAGTTGCCGGACATATTGAAATATCAGCTTGTTCCGCAAATTCATGACTGTCTTGCCGGACTAACCAGCTTGTAGCCCAGCCCTCTCACCGTGACCAGGAGCTTTGGCTGACCCGGATTTTCTTCTATCCGCTGACGCAGCTTGTGAATGTGCACCATGACTGTATTTTCATCAAACATCTCGTACTCGTCTTTCCATACATGATCGTAAATTTGTTCTTTCGTAAATACCCGGTTCGGATTCTGGCAGAAGAAGACGAGCAATGAAAATACTTGCGCCGGGCAGTCCACTCGTTCTCCGTTCACGAACAGCTCGGCTGCCTCCACATTTACTTGAAAACGTCCAAAATCAAAGCGCTTTTCTTCCTGCGATGGAGCAGATCCCCCCAAGGTTCTGCGCAGATGAGCCTTCATCCGGGCAACGACCTCTAGTGGATGAAAAGGCTTCGTTATGTAATCATCTGCTCCATAAGCAAATCCGCTTAATTTATCAAAATCCGTGCCCTTCGCTGTCAAAAAAAAGATCGGTGCCTTCGTTCGCTGGCGCACGGCTCCGCACAGCTCAAATCCATTTTTATCAGGCAGCATGACATCCAGAATCAACAAGTCATATGTCTTCTCCTCCACCAGACGAATCGCCTCTGCTGCTGTCGTACATGTATCGATCTGGACAAAGCCTTCCTTTTTCAGCACTGTTTGGAGCATCTGCAAAATTGACTCTTCATCATCTACCAGCAAGATTCTTGCTTCTTTTTCCATATCCGTTCCCTCCCTTGCTGTCATTCATTCTACCATGAGAAACGGCGCCAATAAAAAAGATAAGGAAATGATAAGGTAGCGTTTTAGTAGGGGAAAGGTCTGTCCATTATGATGAAGGAGAAAGGAGCGGATTCACCTATGTGGGCTATTTGCCAACACGAATTTTTTCGGTTGTTTAAAAGTATCAAATCGTTAATTACCGTTGCCTTTATCGTCGGCATCTCGTACTTGGTTTCTGACCTTGTCAATCAGGCAGCGAGCTTTCTCCCAGAAAAGGAGCTGGCGCAGGGACATGCGCTTGGTATCTTTGTACTCATCATGCTGTTCGGACCCTTGTTTGTATTCAGCCTGTCTCATGATGTCATAAATCGTGAGCTAGCGGGCAGGACGATTCGCTTTCTCGTCACCCGGACTTCACGCAATCAGATCATTTTGGGGAAATTTCTCGGAGTCGCGTTCTTCTGGCTAACCTGCATGATTATTACGTTTGGCGTAGTTTTCGCCACCGTACAAACGTTTGACGCCAAGACCTTTTACCTTTGCGTATCCCTGCTTATCTATTGCATCTCGCTGGCACTGCTGCTCTCGCTCGTGATACCTCGCCCCAGCTACACGATGTTTTTGGGAATTGTGATCGCACTGATCTTGCCAGGTCTCGGACTGTGGAGCACCTTCTCCAGTCACCCAGCAGCACCATGGATTAAATATTTGACACCCTTTTCATTTATGGAAAAAGACGGCGCCTGGACCGGCTTCATTTGGCTCTATGCAGCAGCATTCCTGATCGCTTCTATGTACTTATTCCGACGGAGGGATTGTTAATGGCAATGATCGAGACCATACAGTTGAACAAGCGCTTTGGCAATCGCACGGTCGTGAATGACGTCAGTCTTACTGTGCACAGCGGGGAGATTTTTGGATTCCTCGGTCGAAACGGTGCAGGTAAATCGACCTTTATTAATATGCTGACAGGCATTCTGATTCCGACTGCGGGGACCATTCGCATGTTTGGAGAGGATGCCCGTACAGAAGGATGGAAAAAACGAATTGGCGTACTGCCGGATTACTCCACCTTCTACGACCATTTATCTCCTGCGGAGCACCTGCACTATTTCGCTCGGGTAAAAGGCGTCACACTCACAAAGGAAGACTGTATGCGCATCCTGACAGCCGTTGAGCTTGAGGAGCATGCATCCCGCAAAGCCAAAACGTTTTCCTTCGGGATGAAAAAGAAGCTGGGTATTGCCCAAGCATTAGTCGGGGACCCGGAGCTCATCTTCCTTGATGAACCTACTTCTGGCGTAGACGTCGAATCAGCCCTGCATATTCAAAATTTGCTGCGCAAGCTCCATCAACAAGGAAAAACGATCTTCATGACCTCGCACAATTTGAATGAAGTCGAGAAAATCTGTACCCGTATCGCCATCATGAAAAGCGGAAAGATCAGTTCACTTGGCACTCTCGATGAGCTGCAAGCTGCCCATCAGGCATGGCGATCTGTGAACGTACGTCACTCGCCTTTTACTAATGACGATTCTGGAAACCTGCGCACCTTTATCGAATCCCTCGGGCGCAATACGATTTGGGAAGACGGTCGTCTCTCGATCCAGGTCGATGACGATCAAAAGGTGGCAACTCTCGTTCGTGCTCTTGTTCAGGCACGCGTGGATATTTATGGAGTGAACGTTGAAGTCCCTTCGCTCGAACGAATTTTTATGGGGGAAGAGTCTCATGATGCTTAATCTCGTTTTTGTCCTGCTCCTATCCGGGATGCTTCTTTTCAACATCTCGATAGGAAAAAGCATGACCACTGGAAGCATGTCAATCACGATTGGCCTGATTGTCCTCAATCTCATCTTTTTCATCACAAAGTTCAGGAAGAGTCAGCATGAAAAAATGAAAGATCCGGTTAGTAGATATGAACGATAATCAGATTCATATAAATGGAGGAAGATTCGCATGACCAGTAGGTATCTGGAGTTTGCCGTTATCCTGACAGGGGTTTTGCTGTATAGAATCTTTTGGGGAGATAGTCTTACACCAGTAACTATCGGAATTTTAATTGGGATGATTATCGTTTCTCTCATCCTTTTCATGAGAAAACAGTACGCAAAACGCTAGGAACAAAAAAAGCAGCTTGATTGCCACCGAAAACAGCCTGCAAGTTATGCGGCTATGGGGCAATGGGCTGCTTTATTCTACAAGATTGCGAGAAGCTGATCGAGTCGTTCAATGACAGCGAGCGGCTGATGCTCGGAGGTAGGTTTCTTCCCGCGTGGATTGATCCAGACTGCTGAGAAGCCTGCGTCCATCGCACCTGCTACATCTGCCTCCCACGTATCTCCAACGAACAACACCTGCTTGCTCTCAACACTGAGTTTTTCACGAACATGTTCATATATGCGCAGATCAGGCTTATGATGGCCGATGATTTCGGAGAGAAACACCCGCTCCCGTGGAAAATACGCAGACAATCCCAGCCGCTCCAGCTTGATAAAAGCCATATCGACAGGACCGTTGGTGACAATCCCCAGTGTATGCTCTTCTGCCAGCCTCGCAATGGTGGACTGAACAGTGGCATCCGGCTGGATTGCGTCCAAACATGCCGCTTGATAGGCGCACTGAAAATCGTCGACCTGCCCCGCTTCAATCTGTCGGTTACAATCAGCCATGGCTCGCTGAAAACGCAACCTTCTGTATTGCGTAAAATCGTAGCGTTTGGCAATAACATCGACCCACAAATCATCTCCGTGGCGCCGCAGAGCCTCAAGGAATTTCTCTTGGTCTAGTTCTGCTGTCAGTGCATGGGTCGAAATCGTCTGCTGCATCCCTTTCTCCCAGCAAGCTGAAAAATCGAAGAGAGTGTCATCGAGATCAAATAGGATTGTAGTAAATTTGGACATGGCTAAGTTGCTTCCCCTTCCTTTTTTCTAGCTGTTTTCATTGTGCATATGACTCTGTCTTTTGTTATGATCATTGTAACGGAAAAAGGAGGTGGAGACATGTCTAATGAAAAATTGGATATTTTGATAGAGGGTATGAATGAGTTGCGTTTGGTTGCTCATGCTCTTATGGATCGGCAGGACGAATTGGATGCCAAGATGGAAGCTTTGACTTTGGACGTTCACCAGCTAAAAGCCGATGTTGCCGAACTGAAGCAGGATGTTGCTGAGTTAAAGGAAGGTCAGGATCGTCATGAACGTATCTTGGAGACATTAGCGTTGCGTGCTCTTGAATGGAATAATTTCCGTCTCGATTACATTCGCAAATCATCCTGAATCCTTTAGCTTTTAGGCAATTCCACAAGCAATGCCTCTTTCAATTCAGCTGGCAAAGAAATAGATTGGCGTGTGTTCGCATCGATCATGACCATTGTCACGTCGGCGTCCGCCACTAATACTTCTGAAGCGTTGTACAGCTCCTGGCGGATGACGAAGCTTTTTTCACCCACCTTGACCACTGTAGTAATCGCCGTTACCTCTTCGCGCATCTTCAACTCTTTGCGGTAGTTAATGTTGATATTGACCACTACCGGCATGATAGCCCGTCGCCTCAATTCATCCAGCGTAAATCCTTGCTCCCATATCCACTCAAAACGCGCCCACTCCATGTACTCTAAATACTTAGCATTGTTCACATGTCCAATTACATCAATATCAGTAGAACGAACTGTTAAATGATAGCGATGAGCCATCGTTCTCACTCCTTGTTTTTCTTTAGTATAACGAATTCAGGCAGCTGAGTGAATATTCATTCAAAATATTCCGAATGGTCATGCTGTTCTTTCCTGAACTTTTTCCTATAATATAAATAAACATTAGAAAGGAAGATTGGATGTTCGAACAAGAACTATTGCCGACCTTGCAAACAGCTCGCTCCCGGTATCAGGATGCACTCGTCCATTTGGAAGAAGCCGAGCTTGGCTGGAAGCTGGCTCCGGGCTCCAATTCCATCGGATTTTTGATTCATCACATCGCGGAAGTCGAATATCGATTCTGTATGATGTTTTTCGGCAGAGCAATTCCCTCCGAAATCACCCTCACTACAATTGGACCTGTAAAGGATGAAGGAAACTTTACCGATTTGTCTGCCTTGCTTGCTTTCAAAGATGCTGCCTTCCATCACTTGCTGGATTCTCTGGCTGCCCTGCCAAAAGACGCGTGGGACACCCCCTGTGAAGCACCGATCGCCACACTGACTCCCCGCCAGGCACTTGGTCGACTGATCTATCATATGGGTTACCACGGCGGGCAGATTGGGCTTATCCGCAAATACGGAGGACCTCAATGAGTCTCATTCTGACAGGTGCGCGGCTCATTATTCGCGAATTGTTGCGCGAGGACTTGCCCGACTTACTCGCCACCTACAACAGTAATCCAAAGTACAATCAGCTTCGAAACGGCACGAGCACAGTAAGTCTTGCTGAACTGGAAGCCGAATATGACGCCACCATAAGTATACCTTCAGGGCATTGGCTCGCCATTACTCGTGAAGGCACGATCATTGGAGTGATCCATATCATCCTCTCCAGTGAACACGATCCAAAAAGCTGGATTAGTCTCTTGCTTCTGCATGCCGATTATCAGCAGCAGGGCTTTGGAAAAGAGGCAGTGACACTCATGGAAGCCTACTGCATCCAACATGGCAGTCAGCATGTTCATCACGGTGTCATTGCGCATAATGAACCCGCTCTTCTTTTCTGGGGACGGCTTGGCTATGAGCAGTATCGTCAGGTGGAGGCACAAGTCGGTCGTCTAACACAACCGGTGCTGCTGGTAGCCAAGTGGCTAACCCCTACAAAGTAAGGAGGTGAAAAATATGAACCGTCGCCTTTTTGAAAATGATGTGCCCACCCTCCTCTCCTAGACGGTGAGGAAGTGGTTCTCTTACTGCCTCCCGGCTACGGAATAGCGCTCGAATTTTTGATTCATGATTCCGGGAGGGACACGTTATGTCACAATCACAATGGAAGCAAACGTTTTTAGGGGCTGTCTGCCTGACTCTCGCCGCAGCGATCTGGGGCGGTGTTTATGTCGTTAGCAAAGTCGTGTTGGAAGTGATTCCGCCGTTCACGCTATTGATTTTGCGCTTTTGCATTGCTTTAGTCGTGTTGGGGGCATTTACCGTTGCTCGCAAGGAGCGAGTCGCGAAAAAGGATTATCCTCTGCTGATGGTCATCGCCTTCGTCGGTGTCACGATCTCCATCGCTGCGCAATTTCTTGGTACCAAGCTGTCTACTGCCCACATGGGTGCATTGATTACCTCCGCATCGCCAGCCTTTATTGCCATTTTTGCGGTCTGGCTATTAAAGGAACGCATCCATCTAAAGCAGGCAGCGGGTATTTTGTTAGCGACGATTGGTGTCATCATCGTCATCGGTGTTCCAGATCAAGCTGACGCCCAGTCTTCCCTGGCAGGGAACCTGATTTTGTTCGTAGCAGCGATTAGCTGGGGATTGTATACCGTTCTCAGCAAAAAGGCAACGCAGCGCTATTCGTCCCTGCTCGTCACTACCTATGTAGCATTGTTTGGCATCATCTTTACCAGTCCGCTCATGTTTTGGGAGCTGTCTGTCACGCCTGTCTCCTGGCAATTTGGTTGGGACATCTGGATAGGCGTCCTCTATATCGGGATGATTTCGACCGCAGGTGCTTTTTACTTGTGGAACAAAGGCTTTGAGCTGATGCCCGCAGGGAGTGGGGCCGGGTTCTTTTTTGTTCAACCCATTGTCGGTGCATTTTTAGGCTGGCTATTGCTACATGAACATTTGAGTGTCGGCTTTTTCGCTGGCGGCGCATTTATTTTCCTCGGTGTCGCCTTGTCCACCCTGCGTACACATGAATCGGCCAAAAACAAACGTGAATCGATGGAGGGGCGTCCTCTCTCCCATTACAACGAGAAGCAAAGTTAAAAATCATGTTTGCTTACATGCTACGAGGACTTCCCAATCGTCGGGAAGCCCTCGTTTTCTTATACTATGGACGAAAATGTTGCCGTACACTTCCTTTTTCAAAAGACAGCTCCACTTCAGCAAAGGCGCCATTAATAAACGTGATTTGCGGCGGCATATGCCCACAATCCACATCGTAGAGGACAGGGACTTGCAGCTCTGCAGCCAGCTCCTGATAGACGTCTTCCACAGTGTAGCCGTCGACCGCCTGATTCGCTGGACTGCGCCCAAACATGATCCCCGCACAATGATCGAACCATCCGGCCAGCTTCATTTGTACCAATGATCTGCGCAGATCAGTCGTAGAAAGCTCACAGTTTTCCAAATACCAGATGATCGCTTCGTTCCCGATCTGTTCTTTTTGAAACGTTTGGACGTCCCCATACGGTGTGCCGATCACATGCCGAATGATATCGATACAGCCGCCAAGTAACCGTCCCTGTATCTTTACGTGGGGAATAGTCTCTGTGGTTTTCCATACAGTCGGTTCTGTCAGGTGAAAGATATGCGGCGAAGGATTCGTATGCTGCCATTCCTTTTGATACATCGGGGAAGAGTACTGTAAGACCGACTCTCCCATTTGCGTTGACAGAACCGTCTCCCACATGGCCGTCGTCTCATCCATATCCGCTCCGCGCAAATCTACCAGATTCGTCCCATGAGCTGTAGCCATCCCCGTTTTTAATGTAATCGCGAGCAAAAGCACACTCACATCCGAATAGCCTAACACCCATTTTGGTTGCATGGCATCAAAATCAAGCTTGTCTAAAATCTCAATCAGCAACTCGCCACCCCAGGGAGGGATGATGATATCGACGCCTTCATCTTGCATCAAGGAGTTGAATTCGGCTGCGCGGCTTGTGGCAGGAGCTGACTTGGCTTTTTCCTGTGTCCAGACTGTATCTTTGCAAACGATGGAATACCCCCTGCTCTCCATACGACTGCATGCCAGCCTGATTAGTTCATGCAAATACTCTGGTACACCTGATGATGGCGCAGTTATTCCTATAGTAGCGCCCCTTTTCAACGATGGATACGTAATCATGCTTCTCCCTCCCGCTCACTATGTATGATTTTGGATAATCATACCATGAAATGGAACAAAAAAAAGACGGCCTATAGCCGTCATCAAGGTATATAAAACGGGAGGGAAGTAGAGGAGTTCAAACGAACGTGTTTCCTGTTCGTGAATGATTACTTCTTGCTGGCATCAGTCGTTGTAGACTGTCCAGTGGAACCACTGCTTTCGGTTCCAGCAGCACCAGGCGATCCAGTGCTGGTACCTGCATCAGATTTAGCATCTGTCGCAGGTGCTTCCGTAGACGAACCAGTGTCCGTCGATGCATCCGAGCTGTTCGCTGAGGCATCCGGAGTAGACTGATCTTGCGAAACCGAGCTATCGGTCGATTGTCCGCTATCAGAAGTAGAGGTGCCCGGAGCGGTTTCGCTAGTTGTGGCCTCTGGTTGTGTCGCCGGTTCAGGTGTTCCTGTTGTGTTAGAGCAGGCAACCAAGCTGCCAGACAGGAGTAATGCGACAGTGGCAATGGAGAACCACTTTTTGTTCATGTTCATTCCCCTTTCATTCCTTGGCTTCGTGACCTTCTCGCTGTCACACCTATATCGTAACGGGCAAAGATAACCATTCTGTAAGGAAAGTGGGAAAAAACGATGATCAAAATATGAAAAAAGTATGACCATGATCATTTTGATGGGATCATCTTTAGTTCTCCGGCTTAATCCTCGGAAGCCATATCGTAAAAGTACTGCCCTTCCCAGGCGTGCTCTCTACTCTGCATTTGCCATCATGAAGCTCTACCAGCTCTTTTACAATGGCGAGTCCAAGCCCTGTCCCTTTATTGTTCTTGGAGCGTCCCCGATCCACTTTGAAAAAACGTTCCCAGATGCGATCCAGATCATCTGCTGCAATTCCCATCCCTGTATCGATCACTTGAATCTGCACGTATTCTCCTTCCAGCGAAGCACGCATGCGAATTTCACCTGCTGCCGTAAACTTGAGTGCATTCTTCACCAGATTTTTCAGAATTTGCGCGATCCGGTCCTTGTCAGCATAAATTCTCGGCAGCTCGTCCTCTACCTCTACTCCTATGCGAAGGCCTTTTTCCTCTGCTTCTTGATGGAAGGAGAAAGCAACCCGATTCATGACATCTGCCACATCGACAGGGAACTTGGCCAGATTTACCTCGTTGTTCTCCAGCTTCATCAAGTCCATCAGGTCATCCACCAAGCGATTCACTTGCATCGTTTCGGTGTACATCACAGCGTAATACTTCTGTCGCGCCTCTTCTTCCTCTACCAAACCGTCTTGCAACGCCTCAAGAAAACCTTGAATCGCAGTGAGAGGCGTGCGCAATTCATGGGAGACATTCGCCAAAAAATCATTGCGCACTTGCTCCAGATGATGACGCTCCTGCTCTACCTTCTCCAGCTTCTGTGCCATCGTATTGATCGTTTGCGCCAAGTCGCTGATCTCATCAGACGTATCGACCTGGACGCGCTCTGCATAATTCCCTCGACCAATCTCAGCCGCTGTTCTCTCAATGGTTCGCAATGGGCGGGAGATTGACCATGACAAATACGAAACCATAATCGTCGAAAGAAGCACCCCAAACAATGTCGCCCACAGAATCGACTCGCGCATTTGACCAAAGGTTTTCTCAATTCCTTCAATCGGCGCATGCAAAATAATTCCGCCATAGACGTTTTCGCCCTCGCCCCATGGGACGGAGACTGACAACATCGGGTCATCCAGACCTTCGATTTGCAGCTCGGTTACCGCACTTTTTCCGTTCAGCACGTTATCCGCGATGGAAACTGCCACGGACTTGCCCGTAAGCATCTCATCCTTCATCGAGGTCGCGACAATTTTTCCTTCCGTATCAAATAACCAGATGCGGGTATCAAATGACTCGTCCAGCATCGCTAGCTTGTCCAACAGCCGTTTGTTTATTTCATTGCTGTTATGGATAGCGGCATTCACTTTTTTCGCCATCCGCAAAAGCTCTTCTTCTTTGGCGTTGTAAATATACTCTTTCGTAAAAAAGGAGAGAACGATCCCTGTAATCCCTAACCCTACCAAAACGGTAGCCAAAAAGCTGACCAGCAGTCTGCGGTAGATACTTTTCGACATGCCTAGCATCAGTTATCCACCCCAAACTTATAGCCGATCCCCCAAACCGTTTGAATGCATTCATAAGGGAGCTTATCTAAACGCTGTCTGATCTTTTTAATATGAACATCGATCGTTCGAACATCGCCAAAATAATCAAAGCCCCACACTTGTTCCAGTAATTGCTCCCGCGACCATACACTTCCCGGAGACTTGACGAGTTGAACAAGCAAATCAAACTCCTTCGGGCGAAAGCTCACTTTTTCCCCGGCAACGATCACTTCCCGTTTATCCAGATCAATCGTCAATTGCTCAAAAACAAAGGTCCGAACCACTGCCTCATCTTCTACCTTTGGCTTTGGCTGCAATCTGCGCATAATCGCGCGGATACGAGCAACGATTTCACGTGGACTAAACGGCTTCGTCACGTAATCATCCGCTCCGAGCTCCAAGCCGAGAACACGGTCAAACTCCTCATCCTTTGCCGTCAGCATAATAATCGGCGTATCCCACTTCTTGCGGATTTCCCGGCATGCTTCAAAGCCATCCAACTGCGGCATCATGACATCGAGAATAACCACATCCGGCTGTTCCTTTTCCATCATCTCAAGAGCTTCTCGTCCATCTGTTGCTGCGATGAGCTCGATTTGTTGTTTTTCAAAATAAAGGCGAATAATTTCGCGTACGTTTGGATCGTCATCGGCAACCAAGACTTTCATCGTGGACATAGCCAATAACCTCCCTTCTTTCAAAACGACATAGAAGGAAACATGCCGTTCAGACAATTTACGTTTTTCCATGGTAACATAGATCACCCGTATTGTGGACGGGTAGAAGTCCTATCCAGCTGGTAAAAGCAGGACAAAATGTTTTGCGACAATAAAAAAGCGAGTGGACCTAAAGCCCACCCGCTCTTCATTCTTTACTTCGTTTCTCTTGCAACCGGGACACTGCGTGTGAGGCTAGCCCACAACAACCCGAACAGTGCGCCTGTAAAGGCTGGTACCAGCCATCCAATTCCTACTTTGTACAGAGGCAATTGTTCAAGGATTGGCGTCAGCGAGTCGATAGACAACCCCAACTGGGAAGCTCCATCCAACAGACTGATAACAGCTGTTGCCGTGATCGCGCCCACGTATACGGCACGATGGCCATTAAACATCCGATCACAAAACGTCAGCAGCATCAGCACGATCGCCAGCGGATAAATCGCCATCAAGACAGGCACTGAGAAGGTGATCAGCTGTGTCAAGCCTACGTTTGCTACCGCAGCGCTGAACACACACAGGATCACAGCCATTTTCTTGTAGGAGATGCCAGGAATACGACTCGAGAAAAATTGACTGCACGCTGTGACGAGCCCAACAGAAGTGGTGAGGCAAGCAAGCGTAACAGCTGCTCCCAGCAAGAGTGAGCCTAACGGACCGAACAGTTGATGCACGACCCCTGTCAAAATTTGTCCACCATTTTCTGATTTCGCAAACGATACACTTGTCGCTCCCAAATAGCTGAGAGCAAGATAGACGAGTCCGAGTCCAATTGCAGCAAGGAAAGCAGCTTTGATTGTGGACCACATCACTTTTTTGCGATCAGTGATGCCTCTATCCTGAACAGCCGTTGTTACTACCAGACCAAATACCATCGCAGCTAATGCATCCAGCGTTAGATAGCCTTCGACAAAGCCTTTGAAGAATGCTGTATCCTGATAGGCGCCTGTCGGTTGTCCCACCTCACCCAAAGGAGAAATGAGTGATTTGACAAACATCAAACCAATGATGATCAAAAGAGCAGGTGTCAAGATTTTACCGATTCGATCTACCAGCTTGCTCGGGTTCAGACTCAACCAGAAGGTGATCGCAAAATAGACGATCGTGGTCACAAAAAGCGGTACCCAACTGCCTTTCATGGATTCAGGCAAATACGGCAACACGCCCATCTCAAAGGTTACTGTACCTGTCCGGGGAATCGCCATGAATGGTCCGATCGACAGATAAACAATAAAGGTGAACACGACTGCAAACATCGGATGGACTCTTGTCGCCAACGTTTGCAAATTACCGCCAGCCAAGCCTACCGCGATGATTCCCAGTAATGGCAGACCTACACCGGTAATCAAAAAGCCGATCATCGCGATCCAAACATTATCTCCTGCAGCTTGTCCTAGCGCTGGAGGAAAAATCATGTTCCCTGCTCCAAAGAATAGGGCAAACAGCATCAAACCAATTGTAATTGTTTCTTTCGTAGAAAGTTCTTTCATATGAATCCTCTCAATATTATTTAGTAAAATAAAATTTTCATTAGTATAACTTAAAATTAACACACTATTCAAGCTTTAATTTTTTAAAATTATTGAACTTTTGTCAAAAATGAAAGTTTTTACAGTTCAAATATCTCTTTTCGCTTGATCGCCCCCACTGCTTCCCATACATACAGACAATAGATACTGCGCCATGGAGCCCACTTTTCCCCTAGCTTGCGAATATCATTTTCATTTGGCTTCGTTTCCATCCTATATAGGTGAATAATTCCATTCCGCAAACCGATGTCAGCAGCAGGCAACAAGTCTGGACGCCCCATCCCAAACATGAGCAGGCACTCGACTGTCCATCGTCCGATTCCTCGCAGCGAAGTGAGGTAAGTAATGATTTCCTCATCCTTCATTGTCCATAGTCTTTCCAAATCTACTGTTTCATTCACAATGGCACGGGCGAAATCGATAATATACTCTGCTTTTCGCTGACTAAATTGCAGAGTACGCAAATCCTCCACAGTCAATCTCGCTACCGCGTCAGGAGTCGGAAAAGCGATGATGCCCTCGCCGTTTTGGTTTTCTACTGGGTCGCCTGCCAGTGTAACCAGCCTCTCGGTCAAATTGGCTGCAAAGGTCAGATTGATCTGCTGCCCGATGATCGTCTTGACCATGCATTGAAACAAATCAGCATCAAGCGTAAGACGAAGACCGCGAAACCGCTCGGTCAGGATGGCGAGTTCACTCTCCTCCCTCATCTGTTCGTAAATAACGGATAGATCCAAATCGGCACTAAAAGTACGGCGGATCATTTTTTCTAGCAGCTGCTGGTCTGTCCTGGACAGAGTCGCCTGTGTCTCGTAGCGCAATGCGGGTTCTTCCAAGCTGCCCATAAATTGCATATGGACCAGAACAGGCCGTAAGCCGATACGAAAGACGCGCTGTAGACTATTTTTTTCTTTATTCACACGTATCTGCGTATCTGGATGTGTCTCTAGACGCCGAAGCAACCGGTCAAAAGAATATGGAGGAGTAAGCGAAATAATCCAACAATTCACAAGACTCTCACCTTCCCAGATAAAATAAAAACCTCCGGAGAATCTCCGAAGGTGTCAAGTATACTTCGCAAAACTTATTTCGTAAACATCCCTTTGAGAACAAATTTTACGTTTGCCGGACTTTCTGCCAAACGGCGCATGAAATATCCGTACCAGTCGTTTCCATACGGTACATAAACACGCATTTTATAGCCTTCACGAGCCAAGTCAATTTGGGACTGCGTGCGAATGCCATACAACATTTGGAATTCAAACTGTGTGCGCGGGATGTTGTGTTCCTTTTCCAGCTTTTTCACAAAATCAATGATGTTGTCATCATGAGTCGCCACGGCAGCGTACCCGCCGTTCAACAGATGCTGCTTGATGATTTTTTTGTAGTTCTCATCGACATCTGGCTTGTTCGGGTAAGCAACTTCAGGAGACTCCTTGTAAGCTCCTTTTACGAGACGGAAGTTCACTTTTTTGTCTTTCAGGCTGTCAATATCGTCCGATGCTTTGTATAGATACGCCTGAATAACGGTTCCGACGTTATCGTACTCTTGCAGTAATTCGTTCAAAATCTCCATGGTCACCTGATTGTGTGCGTAGTCCTCCATGTCGATACGAACGAAAATGTTACCGTTTTTCTTAGCCGAATCCAAAATGCGTCTCATGTTGTCCATGCAAAGCTCACGGCTGATATCCAGACCAAGCGAAGTCATTTTCAACGAAAGATTGCAATCAACTCCGGATTGGTGGATCGCTTCCAGCGTTTTGATGCAATAGTCAGCAGACTCGTTTGCTTCCTCTACGCTGAACACGAATTCACCCAGATGGTCCAGCGTGCACACGAGGCCTTGCTGGTTTAGCTTGCGTACGGCGTTGATTGCCTCCGCAATGGTTTGTCCGGATACAAAGCGGCTTGCTCCAAAGCGCAGACCCCATTTTTTCGCGGCAGCATTTAAGGTTTTATTTTTGGATAAAAATAGAAAGAAATCCTTCATAGCTTGTTCCATCGTTGACTGTCTCCTCCTCAACGTACTCTGTCCACTTTAACAAGCATGAATCGTGCCAACTTATTCTCGTAAGCGCTATCGTGATGTCTATTGGGCGTATTCAACACATATGTACATTACGTGTCTATTCTTGTACACTTTTGATTAGATGTACAACAGGGACGATCCCTTTTCCTGTTAGTTTGGATAAGAGGTGACGATTTGAAACCGTTATTTTCGTTGGATAGTACGCTCTCTTCCTTAGCGATTCCGCTTCCACCTGATATTGTCAAAATACGCACAGGTGAAACTGTAGGTGAATGGATTGATAAAGAACGGAAGGGCAGAGTAGTCATCGTCTCTCCTACAACCACGCTCGAACAATCCATTAGCCACATTCTCGCTGGCCCAACCGTTTCCGATCTGCCGACAATCCTCATCGCGGATGAACAAGGGACTCCGACGGGAATGGTTGAGCCACACCAGCTCATGACTGCCTTTGTCGTGTTAACCCAAAACCAGTCTGCCCTGCTTAGTACTTTAATGGACACGATGAGCGAGGCTGTCACCATCGTGGACTCCCGCAATGTCGTCCAACACTGGAATCGGGCAGCAGAAACAATTTATGAAATCGATCGCGAGCAAGTCGTCGGAACCTCGCTCGATGAGCACTTCGCGAGTGAATCGATTCGCCTGCTCGATGCGCTGCGCCAAGGGACATCTGTTCAACGTGTCTATCACATTCCTCGTCCTGATAGTCATGTACTCATTAATGCCGCACCGATTCGCCGCGAGGGTGAGATTATCGGCGCGATTTCCATAGAACAGGATATTACCGAGCTGGTTCGTCTCAATGAAGAATTAGCACATACAACGGCCCATCTCCACAATTTGCAGCAAGAGATGAGTCGTTTTCAGGCAGCAGATGATCCTTTTTACGCGATCAAGGGGCATTCGGCCTCGATTCAATCCGCTATTGGTTCCGCAAAAAAAGTGGCGCAGACGGATGCGACTGTGCTGATTTATGGAGAAAGCGGCGTCGGGAAAGAGCTGTTTGCCCAAGCCATTCATCAGGCAAGTCGCCGACACGAAAAACCTTTTATCGCGATCAACTGCGGTGCCATTCCTGCCGCGCTGTTCGAAAGTGAGCTGTTTGGCTATCAAGGCGGTGCTTTTACTGGGGCCGAGAAAAAAGGCAAGCCTGGCAAGCTGGAGCTGGCGCATGGCGGGACACTTTTCCTCGATGAAATTGGGGAGCTGCCGCTAGAATTGCAGGTAAAACTGCTTCGCGCCTTGCAGGAACGACAGTTTTACCGAGTAGGCGGAACAGAGCCGATTACCGTCAACACACGGATTGTAGCGGCGACAAACAGACAGCTGGAGCAAATGGTTGCAGACGGTCGTTTTCGCGAGGACTTGTATTATCGGCTAAACGTCTTTTCTCTGGAAATCCCGCCGCTGCGCGAACGACGCGAGGATTTGCCGGAGCTCGTGCAAATTTTCATTCATGAGTATTCGGTCGCCCATGACCATTCTGTACCGCGCATCTCTCCCGAGGTCATGCAAGCGTTGTTCGAGTACAGTTGGCCGGGAAACATCCGACAGCTTCGCAACGTCATCGAACGTCTGTCGATCCTGCAAGAAAACGGCGTTATTTTGCCTGAGCATCTACCGTCCGTCATTCGCAGTCACGCAGAGCCCACGCACGTCTCTGTGCTGACGCCGATTGGGGGAACGTTTGCGCCGCCGACTCCGACAACGTCGTCAATTTTACGTCCATCCATTGCGCACCCTTCTCCACCTGCGAACGAAAAAGAGCGCATTCTGGCAGCGTTGGAGCGCACATACGGCAACAAAAAAGCAGCAGCCGAGCTGCTCGGCGTATCTCGCGGCACCCTTTACAATAAAATGAAGAAGTTCAATATTAACGAGGAGTCTTTCAAATGGGATTGATAACATGGTCCGATGGTACGTATCAAATCCATTATGCTGGGGAAACCATTGTCCTTTTGCCGAAGGAGTACGCCTTGTTTCAATTTCTGTACACATGGAAAAACCGGGCCTTTTCAAGGAATGATTTGCTAGATCGCGTCTGGCCGCTGGAAGAGCCTACTGACCGTACCGTTGACGATCACATTTACCGCTTGCGGAAAAAACTGCAAAAGTGGTCTCATCTGCTCACGATTGATACGGTCAGAGGAGTCGGCTATCGGCTTACGCTAAAGGAGCAGCAATCACCTAGTCCATCCGCATTAAACAGTGATTTCTCCGAGAACATCAAGAAAATGCTAACCACTTACCACGGCATGGGTATGGGGGCCGCTTTGCAGACGCTCTATGCGAATCAGCAAGTGCTTGGCTTCCAGATGGACTCTTTTTATGCTACCTATTTGCGGTTTGTTGGCGGTGACTTCGGCTGGTTTGTCGAGGATAAAACTCCCCCCATTTCTGACAAGCTGTTTTATTTGTTCCATTTGTACCATATGACAGAAATTGACTCGCAAAAAACATTAGAAATTTTACACTGGGCTCTGAAAAACGCGAAAAATATGCCTAAAAATTATCAGGATGAGATGCAGATCACTGCAATCAGTGTCTACGCCCAAGCCAAAGAATGGGAGCAAGCCAAAAAACAGCTGCTTCCTGCCAGAGAGGTTGTTGAGCGAGTCAATTCACCCGGCTTTCAACTCTTTTTTCAAGCGGAAGAAACCCTCTTGTATCTGCTCATGGGTGAGGTTGACGAGGCTGAGAAAGTCATTCAACGCTCTGATGAAATTTTGCAAGAACTCCCTATGCAGCGTGAACTCGGCAGCTTTACCATTGCGCGCGGTCTTTGTCTGTACCATCGACAGGAGCTTGCCAGAGCGCGCCGTTTGGTCGATGAAGGTCTGGAGGTCTTACGAAGCACCAAGTTCGTCCCCCATCTCATTTATGGCACACAAATGATCTTATTGTTCTTGAAAGACTTCCGCTACGACCCAGAATGGGAGCGCAAATACCAGAAAATGTGGCTGGAATTATCCGAAGAGTACAAGTTCGACTACTTGCAGAAAAAGATTCGTGCCATCATCTCATCAACTATCTGATATTCCTCTGACAAATCCCTTTTATCATCGAGTTAATAGATCGATGGAGGGATTTTTTTGTTAAAAGAAAATAGAACGTTTCGCACGCTGTTCATCTCTTACGGACTGTCTACGCTCGGCGATTGGTTTGATTTTATTGCGGTATCCATCCTGTTGGGGTTTGTGTGGAAGGTTGATCCGATGACGATGGCCCTCCTGCCCGTTGCCTATGCAGCTCCAAGCATTTTGCTCGGGCAATTTGCCGGGGTACTTGCAGACCGCGTGAACAAGGTACGAATGATCATGACCATGAATATCATTCAAGCTGCTCTCACTCTGGTTCTGCTTGCCATGCCTAATCCGTTCTGGTTCCTGGTGGTCATTGCCCTGCGTTCGGGTGCCTCTGTCTTCAACGATCCAGCACAACAGACCTTGACGCGTCAAATCGTACCTGAGAATCAGTTGTTACAAGCCTCTGCTTTGAATGGAGCCGTATATCAGATGGGGAAATTGATCGGTCCACTGGCCGGTGGATTGGTAGCGGCCGTTTTTGCACCAGCCATTTGCCTGATGATTAATGCTTCGACATTCCTTCTCTCTACTGGATTTTTGTTCACAATTCGTAAAGTAGAAAATACGTTGTCTCGTACATCTGTAGAAGAGCAGCCTCTCCCTTATCGGCAAGCATGGCAGGAGGGCTGGCGCATCTTTTTGCAAAACCGTATCCTGTTGTTCAGCACGCTCTTCGCAACCGTAACCTCGTTGGCGATTCAGCTGGCTGATACACAGTTTCCCGTGATCTTTCGCGAGAAGCTGCCCAACAATCCGGAAATGCTTGGGTTTACAGTCAGTGTCATTGGATTAGGCGCGCTTGCCACCGTCACCTTGCTACATCGCTTAAAAGAAATTCGTTCCTACGGGTGGGTGCTAGGCGGTGGCGTTTTGCTCATCGGAATTAGTTTTTCGTGGATTGGATTTTTCCAGCCGGGTGATGGCATGTATTGGCTGCTGATTCCCGCTATATTGGCTGGAGTCGGAACAGGTCTGACTTCGGTCGGCGCCAATTATCTGGTACAAAAAGAAAGCCCTCCGCAAGCACTGGGCCGCGTGAGGGGAATTATCGATTCATTGACGAGCGCCACTTTCATTATTGCTCCGTTGCTCGGTGGCGTCATCATGACCATCTGGGGTCCAAACACTGCTTTTTTATGGGTCGGAATGTTAATCACTGCGATTGGCGGAGGCGCTGTCCTCTTACAGCGCTGGATTTGGGGGAATCGAATAAAAGACGTGGCTGTTGCTACCGCTAAGGCTGGATCGGAACGAGTCGGATAATTTTATCGTCTCCTTCTCTCGGATTTCCACGACCATCGCGGTTGTTGGTCAACAAATAGATTGTGCCGTCTCTTCCTTCGACCACATCGCGCAGTCGCCCGAACTCGTCTTGGAACAAGGTAGCAGCCTCCAACACCCTATCAGGTTGAGAAACGTCTAAGCTAATTTTCTGAAGCTGCTGACCCCTAAGATTCGCTACGAGCAGTTGTCCTTTCCACGGCCCTCTGGATACAAACGTCATGCCAGAAGGAGCCCATGTCGTATCACCGCTTTGCAGGAGGGGGATTTTCATCCCCTCTTTTTTCTGTTCACCAGAAATGATTGGCCAACCGTAATTTGCTCCCGGCTCGATCCGATTGATCTCATCGTGTGCAGTCTGGCCATGCTCCGAGCTGTAGAGTATCCCTGTATCCGGATACCATGCGATGCCTTGCGGATTGCGATGTCCGTAGCTGTATACAGGTGAGCCGGAAAAAGGATTGTCGGCAGGAATGGTTCCATCCAGATTGATGCGTAAAATTTTTCCGGCGAGACTTGTTCGATCTTGCGCATGCATCGGCTCATGTGCATCGCCTGTCGTGATATAGAGACGCTGGTCCGGACCGATTTTGATCCGTCCTCCGTTGTGGATCGAGCTTCCCGGGATTTTGTCCAGAAGCACCTTGTCAATCTGTGCTGCGTTGTTTACTTCTCGCAGTCGCAGGACACGATTAAAAGTAGCGTCTCCCTCTTTGTATGTATGGTAAACGTACAAGTAGTGGTTATTTACAAAATCGGGATCGAGCACAAGGCCCAACAGCCCACCTTCTCCCTCGCTTATGAACGGGGCAGGGAATGAAATGAGCGGCTCTGGCAGCAGCTTGCCTGATTGAATCACTCGCACTCTTCCTGGTCGTTCTGTGAAAAAGATTCGACTATCCGAAGCTATATCCATGGCCCAAGGCACATCCAACTGATCAGCCAATACCTCCATCCGATATGGAAGAGTCTGTTGAGCTGGCTGCGTTTCTGTTGCAGGAATCGCCTCGCAGGCCATAACCGTCATACTCAAGATCAAGGTAAGCACGCACATCACCCATTTTTTCCACATCACACATTTTCCTCCCTGCGCGATTTGTCCAGTAGGAACCAGGAAGCATTTTAGACAAAACTTCGCTAGTGCACGCTTATGTTCCTTTTTCGCAGCCCCAAAAAACTGTTTGGATGTCCTACAGCAGTTATGCCGGGGCCGAAGCCCGGTGACATGCTTTCCAGTCGCCTGTATCCTCTCTACGTTCGGGCGGTCTCCTTCCAAACATATCACCGTGCTTCCACAGCAGAGGGCGTCGTCCAGTTTTTAGATCTTTTTGCTTGGTTTGCCAAGAAGTCTTTTCCGTTTTTTCTTTGCCATTTCATCCTCTTTTATGCCTTTTCAAATGTTGCCTGAAGCCGCGTAGGAAGAAGCGGATTTCCAGTTCTACTTTTGAGGAGCTCCCGACATTCATTCCGTAGCGGACAGCCCCCCCTCCCGGCAGGGCGTAGGCCGAAGCGTAGACTGGAAATCTGCTTCTTCCCCTCACTACAGCCCCTCCAAAAGGCAAAAAAAAAATTGGTCCCCATTGAACCAATTAAAGAACTACTCGATTTTCACTTGTCTACGTTCCTCGATTTGTCGATGCAAAATGTACTTTCGCAAATTGTGAAAATGACGTGCATTGATTCCTTTGATCGTACAACCGTAAAAATAGTTCGGCCCCTCTATTCGCTCATGAATGATAACCAGGTCAGTTTTCACTACCCCATCTGGGCGATTGCGACCATACAATTCAAAGGAAAAGACAATTTGCTGATCCTTAGGAATCTGTTTGTCTGAGCGGAATGCCAAGCCTCCCAGGCTCAAATTCACTAAGTACACCATTTGACTATAGACGGAAAAAAATGAGTCTGGCTCCTGCGTCGGATACTGGATCCAGCCCTTAACCTCCATGTCGAAACGGGGGTATCGTCTGCGCTGTTCCCGAAACTCAGCAGCTGTTGGGGAGTGGAACAAAAACAAGCGATTTTTATCTTTAGCCACGACTACGGCTTCAAACGTACTGATCGTTTCATAATCTGCCGTCAAAAGACAAGGGATCTGATCCCCTACTGTGACATCCAATGGGCCGGGAAATACAGCTTCGATCAAGTCCCCTTCTTCATAGGTAACATGACCTTCTATTACTCGATTCCCTTTTCTAATTTGTATTATGCTTTCCATCTGCGTTCTCCACCACTTCGCACAAATATATTACCGGGATTTCCGAAATCTTTACCTGGATGCTTTTCGCGGAAAATAAGGTATAATGGGAACATTGACAGATAGGAGGTTACAGACCGATGAATCGTTATCAATTGGTAACACTGGCTTTGGCATTTTTGGTAACCGCCTGTCTCATCGGAGTTGGCATTGCCATTGGGGAAAAAAGCCCCCTCGGTATCCTTGGCTGTATCGTTGTTGCCTTCTCGTTGATGGGATTTGGCTTTTCGTACAAGCGCAAGCATATGCGCTAACCTCTTCTCCGTTATCGCCGTACAAGCAAACTGTTCACATAAAACAGGACGGAGGGCAAGCCCTTAGCCTGCTTCAGCAGTTGTCTAGCAATAGTATAAATGTGTGGCTGGCTCCGATTTACCTTGCGATCCGCGAGATAAAACGCGACTAGCCCGTCCACGATCATACGGTGAAATGCAGGATTTGGCAAGCGTTTAACGCTTGCCTTTGCTTGTTTTATGAAAAGCTTCAAGCGTTCAGTCGCTATCCGTTCCGAATCGTAATAACTCACGAAGTTTAAATCTCCACCCATTTTATCTTCTTCCAGGTCAATTAAATAGTCTAATAAAATATGTAACCCGCACAGCCACGGAAAGTAAGCTTCACTTACCGTTTGAATTTGCTCTTCCCCTACATCTGGATCAGTCGCCAAGCAAAAAAGAGCGAATATCCCGATGGTCGAGCCTGTGACAGCCGCAAATTCTTGCCAGTGCAAATCGTGATAGCGTTCTTTGTACTGATCCCACCACGTCAACAAGTGATCCTCGCGCAACTGGGGAGCAATGTGCTTATATACTTGCAAATCGCTATACAAACAAGAAAACTCGAGTATCTTTGCCTGGATTTTTTCATAGGCTGGCAGTTGTGCGACATGCTGTTGACAGGTCTGAACCAGCCCAGCCAAAAAGCCGCCGTCATCCTTATCCTCACGGTACAAATAATAGTCTCGCAAGGGTGCGCCTGGTGTTAGTGCATCCTGCATCGAGGCGTGAAGCTGACGGAAGTCTTGCGGGTCTAATGACGTGCTGCGATCACACAGATTATCCAAATAGTCGCTGATTGTTTGATAGGCGACAATCAGCGGAACAATTGTCTCTACATGCGGGATGACCTGTGCTGCATAAACACATCCCCCTTGGCAGTGAAACTTTTTGGAGTTCATGCTGTCTTGCGCCTGTTTTCTCAGCTCGGGATTGGGAATTGCTTCTGCTCTTTTGTACCAAGCCGCAAACTCCCGCTCCAGAACAGGTTGCACATGACGATAGACTCGGTAAAGTAGCTGCCATGGATTACGTAGTTCGCTCACTTACTTCCCTCCCAAAACAAATGTAAAACGAAAGATATTCCCAAGCTTTTACCAGCTTACATCGAAGCCCTCGCTCATGACCAATAGAAATATCTTATCACATTTGGATGCCCACTCCAAAAATCAGCCCTGAAATACACCAATTCGCCTTTTTGACTCCATATAGAGTACAAAAATAAACTTTTTGGTATTGATACGAGTAGAAGAGATCGTCATTTCCCTCTGATTCTCCAGCTCCAGCATGCGTTTTCGCACCTCGGTAAAATCAAAGAATGTAGTCGCGTAGCTCTCGAATTTGGGATGACTATAATCGGTCAGCCCGAGGGAAGCCAGATGGGTTAATGCCTGATAAATGGCTCTGCGAACCCGTTGCTCAGCGGCCTTCGTTTCCTTTTGGATCAGGGCAGTCACTCCCTTCCCCAACTTGCGGGCAGCAATCGCCCAAAAAATATCGCGTAAAGGAGGCAAATTCCCTTCTCCGTCCCTCTCCTTCTCCCAGCGATACAGCCACTCCATCATGTCGAGTAAATCTTTGCTGCCTTTTTCGCTAATCATCCCCAGTTCAGTTAAGAGAAACCGTGCGGAAGACAAGATTCCCTTTTCAGGATACGATGCTTCTTTTCCTATAGCTGCCGTCACATTCATACTGCCGGACAATACAGAAAGTGACCGCTGAATACCCTCGATAGATTGCTGGAGCAATATGCGTTCCCGTACCTTTTGAAGAACACTGATGACCTCCAGGCGATTCACTGGTTTGGTCACGTAGTATTCGATCCCTGTCGCATACGCCTCAGCGATCATCTCCTTCGTTTCAATTTGCGAGATCATAACAATCTTGCCTGTAAAACGTCTCAGTTGGCGCACCGTTTCCATGCCATCTCGATTCGGCATTAAAAAATCAATCAACAAGATGTCTACTTGCTTCCAATTCAAAAAATCGTGGTCAATTTGCGAGCCATCCTCTGCTTCCCCACATACCTCTCCCAAATCAGCATCCTCAATCATTTGACCAAGCATGAATCGAATCGCAGGATCGTCGTCCACGATGAAGTAGCGCATGAGGTCACCCTTTCTGAATCAGAGTTGCGATTGGCAGGCGAATGCAAAATTGTGTCGTTTGTCCGCATGAATCCTCAGTTAACTCAATTGTTCCTTGGAGACTGTCTGTCACTTCCTTTACGTATGAAAGTCCGATCCCCGTGGAAGGCCTGCCTGAAACGTCGTATTTAGTCGTGAATCCAGGCATGAACAAGAGCTCCTTGTCCTTCACCAAAATGCCTGGCCCATCATCGGTTACACGAAAATGAATCCACTCCCGACTCTCGTCAATCGAAGCCGCGATCGATACCATCCCTCGGTCGCGGATGGCTTCGACACTGTTGCCAACCAGATTATTGATGAGTGAAAGTGTCGTGTAAATGTGGCAAGCGAGATACGGCACCTCCACATTCGTTTCAAACTGAATGTCTTTTTCCAACAGTCTCGCATACTTTCGTTGCCCCTGAACAATGATGGCTATTAATTCGCCCAGTGGCATATAGTCTCGTTCGTTCTTGTCAGAAATCAGCTTGGAGAGACCCGCATATATGCGTTGATTGTCCTTTTTCACTTCATGCACTTGTCCGGCGAGGGACAGCAGCCGCTTCGCATATCGCTTGTTCGTCCCATTCTTTTGTTCCATCTCGTTCATCTCGCGGTACAGCTCATAGCAGTTGCGCGTGATTTCCTCAACCTGATGCAATGTCTTTTTTAAATGAACAGATTCCTCATACAAATTGGAAATCAGCATCAACATCTGCTCGTTTCGATTACGCTGTTGCTTTTCCATCCATTTCGCCTGACGCAGCTGAATCATATTGAAAAAACTAAGGACAAAAAAACTGCGTATCAATGCAATGACGGCAATCGGGCCTACGACCTCCAACTGAAAGACTCCCTCCCAGGACACAGCACGGAAGGACAGCTCTACCAAATTGGCTGCTATTTCCGCGACTGTCCCCAACAGCCCCACCCAAAGCGGCCGATGATGTAGCATATTAACGCGAAAGAGCGAGAATAGACAAGCAAAGGTCGCATAATAGCAAAATGCCGGGAAGTGCATCTGAAGAGAAGGCAGAAACGAAAAGACATCTCCATACAAAAAATCCAAGACTATTCGAAATAGAACAACAATTAATCCAGTTACTATCCCTGCTAAGAAAGAAGGACGAAGCCACATTAAAAAAAAGAAAAAAGCCGTTGTACCAAAGCTAATGCGGAAATCATCTTGAAACGGGTAAAATTTGAGCTCTCCGGCAATCGGGACAGCAATGAGCATAAGAAGCAGGATCGACATGGTTTCTCTCATAAAATGTTGCCCGCACTTCCTCATAAGAAGTTGTTTAAAAAATTCGTCAACGTTTATTTCCTAGTTTACTATATTTTTTTATAGATTTTTGTAGTTTTTTATAGGCCTTCCCTTACAATGCCGTAGAAAGCTATATAAACAGAACATTTCGACTAGGGGGAATTATCTTGAAGAAACGTCATTTTCTTCTCTCGCTGACACTGCTTCTGTCCATGTCACTCATGACGGCATGTGGAGGGAACTCTGCACAAGGGGGTACAGGCGGGGGCAACTCCAGCTCAGGAGGAAGCGCCGATCCCTCCCAATTAATTATTGCAACAGGCGGTACAGGAGGCACTTATTTCCCACTCGGAGGCGGCATGGCTGACCATATTACGAAAAACGCTGGCATCACTGCTACAGCACAAGCCACAGGCGCTTCAGCAGAAAACATTCGCCTCATTCGCGATAAAAAGGCGGACATCGCCTTCACGCAAAACGACATTGCCGAATATGCGTCAAAGGGAACGAACATGTTCCAGCAAGACGGTAAAATTGATTCCTTCCAAGCATTGGGCGCTCTCTACGATGAGACCATCCAAATCGTCGTCTCGGCCGACAGCAATATTAAAAGCGTTGCCGATTTGAAAGATAAGCGCGTATCTGTAGGCGCTCCCGGAAGCGGCACAGAAGTGAACGCCCAGCAAATTTTGGAAGCATACGGGATGACCTTTGAAGATACCAAGCTCCAACGCCTATCCTTTGCTGACTCCGCCAAAGCCATTCAGGACGGGCAATTGGATGCTGCCTTCCAAACTGCTGGTACACCTACCGCAGCAATCACGGAGCTGGCAGCAACAACTGGTGTAAAAATCATACCGATTGACGCGGACAAAATCGATGCAATCATCGCCAAATACCCTTACTACGTGAAAACAACTGTCCCCGCCAATACGTACCAAACCGTTCCAGAAGAAGTGACGACCGTCTCCGTCAAATCGATGCTTTTGATTCGCTCCGATCTCAGTGAAGACCTCGTGTACAAAGTAACAAAGGCGATCTTTGAGAACAGCGACAAGCTTGGTCATGCCAAAGCCAAGGAAATCAAGCTGGAGAACGTGAAGAACGGCGTCAGCATCCCTGTTCACCCGGGTGCTCAAAAGTACTTCGACGAAAAAGGCGTGAAGTAAAGCCAGATGGTTTTTATCCAGGCAGTAATAAAAGGAAAAGGGCGGACGTTGTTCCGCCTTTTCTCCTTCCTTCTCCTCAGCATTGTCATTTATGCGGGTATCTCCACTCCGCTGATTCCCGCTCTGGTTATTCGGGATACACAGTCGAATCAAGTAGTTTGGAGTGCCAACATACTGGATGAAGCAGCATTTGGCATCCGCTGGACTCATTCCATTCATCGCTCCACAATCGAGGAGCAGTACCGGATTGTAGACGGTCAAATTATTTTGTCGGAGATGAGCTTTCACGATTACGGTATCGGCATGGAAAATGAATTGGCTCCTGGCGAAGAGCTGGTTCTTGCCGATGGACGATTCCACATTCGCAATATGCAGCGGTCTTTTCCTGCCCTGCGGCTGTTTATCGGGCAAGTACGGGCTAATCATACGTTGCTTTTCGCTGGAAAGGATATTCCGTTGAGCTTGATCGACAAGCCGGGAGAAGCCATCACGATTCAAGCAGAAAAGCGATCCATTCTGAGCGAGTTAGGAGGTTACTAGATGAGTACAACAACGAATATGAACCAGCAAGAGATGGATAAGCTGATCGCGCAATACGACAAAGAATCAGCCACACGCCAGCTCGCGGGTCCCATGAAGTGGATCTCTTTTGGTCTACTTGTCCTCTTCTCCCTGTACCAGTTATCCAGCACGCTGTTCTTCACACTGCCTCCCCAGATTCATCGCCCGATCCACTTAGCCTTCGGACTAGCACTTGTCTATCTGTTGTATGCAGGGACATCCAAAGGCAACAAGAACAAAATCGGAATCGTGAACATGATTCTCGCCCTGTTAGGCGTCCTTGTATCAATGTATTGGGTCATTGACTACGAAGGACTCGTTACCCGAACAGGTAACTATACGACAATGGATATGGTGGTGGGCGGTATTGCTGTCGTGCTTGTCCTTGAGGCTGCACGACGAGTCGTCGGAATTCCAATCGCTCTAATTGCTACTATTTTCCTTTTATACACCTACCTCGGACCTTACATGCCAGGCTTTTTGGAGCATCGCGGCAATGATATCGAACGGATTATCGGACACAGCTATTACACACTAGAAGGTATTCTCGGTACGCCACTTGCTGTTTCCTCTACCTTTATCTTTTTGTTTGTACTGTTTGGAGCATTTCTCGAAAAAACAGGGGTCGGCGAGTATTTTAACGATTTGTCACTGGTCATTGCAGGAAGACGAATCGGCGGTCCTGCGAAGGTAGCCGTTTTTTCCAGCGCCCTGCAAGGAACGATTAGCGGCAGCTCTGTTGCCAATGTCGTTACCTCTGGCGCCTTTACCATCCCGATGATGAAGCGGCTCGGCTATCGCTCCGAATTTGCCGCTGCGGTGGAAGCCTCATCCTCTACTGGCGGACAAATCATGCCGCCTGTCATGGGGGCTGCTGCATTTTTGATGGCGGAGTTCATCGGTGTTCCTTACTTGGAGATCGCCAAATCTGCGATTCTTCCCGCGATTTTATTTTTCGTAGGGATCTGGATTATGACGCACTTTGAAGCGAAGCGACTCGGATTACGCGGACTCTCGAAGGAAGAACTGCCAAACAAAAAAGAAGTCTTGAAAAAAATGTACCTGCTCCTTCCGATCGTGATCATTATTACAGCCTTGATGATGAACATCTCCGCCGAGCGGGCAGCGATTATCGGTATCGTCTCTACAATTGTCGTAGGAGCCTTCCGAAAAGAAACCCGCATGTCTATTGCTGATATTTTTGCAGCGCTTGCCTCTGGTGCGAGAATGGCTCTCGGCGTCGTCGCTGCAACTGCGTGTGCCGGAATCATTGTCGGTACGATTACGTTGACAGGGATTGGGTTGAAGCTGGCAAATGGTCTGATTGATTTGGCTGGCGGCCATCTTTTGCTTACGTTGTTCTTTACCATGATCGCCTCGCTCATTTTGGGAATGGGAACGCCAACAACAGCGAACTACATTATCACCTCGACCATTGCTGCTCCAGCGCTCATTCAATTGGGCGTTCCTGCTATCGCGGCTCACATGTTTACCTTCTACTTCGGAATTGTCGCAGACATCACGCCGCCAGTTGCGCTTGCTGCCTTCGCTGCTTCAGGCATTGCCAAGTCAAAGCCGATCCAGACAGGTGTAGAATCAACGCGGCTATCGATCGCCGCTTTTATGGCTCCCTATATTTTTGTCATCTCGCCAGCCCTGCTGCTGATTAATACCACCTTGCTGGAATCAATCTGGGTCATGCTGACATCTACACTTGGGATGATCGGTGTGGGAGCAGGATTGATCGGATACTGGATGTCCAAGCTAAACGTACTGGAGCGAATCCTGGCCGTTGCAGGTGGCGCGCTCGCAGTCATCCCCGGAATTGAAACGGATATCGCCGGCTTTATTTTGATCGCACTCGTATTTGCCCTGTCGTATTACAAAGCCCGCAAGCAAAAGCAATCTGTACAAACGACACTGTAAGAAACAAAAAAACCCTCCCAAGCATTCGTGTCCTGTTGTCAGGAAGCTTTTGCCCAGGAGGGTTTTCTTCATTTATTCTTCTTGTTCGCTTCGGATGATTTTGGTCCAGCCGTCTACTTGCTCCACGCGGCGTTCCTTCATCAGCTTACCGAGTGCTCGCTTGAAGCTGGACTTGCTCATTTGGAATTTTTCTCGGATGACATCCGCGTCTGTCGAATCGGTATAAGGCATCGCCCCGTCACGATTGATCAAATAGCGCAGCAGCTTGTCCGCATCTTCGCCATACTGTACTTCCTTGCGCTCTTTCATAGAACCGTTCAGACGGCCATCCTCACGCACAAAGCTAATACGGCAGCGCACAGTTTGTCCGAGGCGCAGACGCCCTACCATTTCATCACGATGAATGAAAAGGATATGCTCGTCCTCCGTCAACAGGAATGCACCTGCTTGAATCACTTTGTAGACCGTACCTTCGACAGACTTGTTTTTCATACTCTGATCTGCCTTTGCTGCGATCTTGACGATTTCGTTTTCAGTGACCGGCTTTGCCAAGAGTCTGCCGAGCTTGTCTTGCTTCAGCGCTACCAGCATTTGATCCTTGGGACGCGGCCATTCATCGCTATGCTTGGGCAGGTCATCGATGAACAAGAGCAGATCCTTGTTTATGCCGTTGTCCAGGAATACACCCATGCGCGGAGAAATGTCCACCACTTCTAGCCAGCCGTATTCACCCATGCCGACATGAGGCATGTCCATGGTCGCAGCCAGTCGGTTCTCGTGATCATGGTACAAAAACACCTCGACCTCATCATCGATATGTAAACGCTCGTGCGCTTCATTGGCATGGAGAAACACTTCATCTTTGCCATCGCTTAAAAAGTAGCCGATTTCCGTTTTACGCGCTACCGTCATAGTAAGCGTCATCCCTGCCGCCAAATTGCCGTTCTGAATGATTTGGGGCTCGCTCTTTTCACGCTGTTGTCTTTTGTACATATCTATTTTTTCCTCGCTCTCTACCTTTGTGCACACTAAATATACCCATCCCCCGCAAGAAAATACCACAACTTTTTTCTAACAAAATAACGATGCCCAACGAAATAGGCAAGTCTTCCATTCACGGACATACATATGACAGTAAGACTGGCTTGGCCCTACTTTTTCAAGACTGGAGTGACTCTTGCCTATGCTGTTGTTGCTTGAACATATTTTTCTCGGCATTATCCAAGGCTTGACTGAATTTTTACCGATATCCAGCACGGGTCATCTCGTCCTGTTTCGCAAAGTGTTTGGCATGCAGGAGGTAGGCCTTTTATTTGACACGATGCTTCATTTCGGTACGCTGATCGCTGTTGTTATCGTCTTTTGGCCACAGGTTCGTTATATTATTATGAATCCGATGAGCAAACTGACAAAGCTATTGGTCGTAGGCACAATCCCTACGGCTGTGATCGGACTCGCCTTTGAGGATTATTTTGAAGAAATCTCCCAAACAGGCATTACGATCGGGTGGGAATTTCTTGCGACAGGCGCGATCCTCTGAGCGGTGGAGTCCATGCGACGCGGAAATCGGAGATTCGAGGAAATCAACTACACGGACGCCCTTATCATCGGGACACTGCAAGGTGCTGCGATCCTGCCAGCTATTTCCCGCTCAGGACTGACGATTGCCGGTGCTCTCCTTCGCGGAATCGACCGTGCTGACGCTGCGCGCTTTTCGTTTTTAATATCCTTGCCCGCGATTCTGGGTGCTTGTGTCTTGCAAACAGCCAAGCTCGTAGAAACACCGCTTGAAACAGCTTTATTGATCCCGATGCTCGTGGGCACCATGTTTGCTGGACTAGCTGGATATGTAGCCATTCGCTGGATGCTTACCATCATCAGCACAGGATCGATGAAGGGCTTTGCTATCTACGTCTGGGTATTGGGTGGGTTAATTTTACTCATGCAGTTCTTGGGCTGGTAGTGTGAAAAAAGCCGGCTGCTTGCTCGCCGGCTTTCATCTGCTTTCTTCCTTGTCTGGATAACGGCTGGCAATTAATTTGCCTACCAATAAAATAACGCCGTAGAATGCTGTTGCCAAAAGTGAGGTAGCCAGCCACGTCGCCGTCCCCAGCACCAGATAGAGCGCGGCATGAGCAACAAAAATACCTACCAGCCACAGCATAATATTCATTCGATTAAAAAACGTCATCAAACTACGCAATTGCCTCGCACCTCCACCATTCCATTTACTACTGTTATAGCCGATGAAACGGTGTTTTATCCCCTTACCGCTCTCCAAGATCAGGATGAGGCACAATAACCGCAAAGCCTGCTCGCTCCAAAATTTCTGCCAGTACTAAAAGAGGCGTGTCCGCAACCTCTCTGTATATTTTCGGCGTATGCAGATGGATCGCATCAGGAAAATCTTCACTCAAATGCGTTCGCAATTTTTTCCCGCTGTCATCTTCATCGGTAAATAGGTATACCTCATCTGCATCTGCTGCTTCTGTTTGGGCGAGCAGCTTCTCCCCTTTTTCCAAGCTGTAGGAACCGTATGTACAAAGAATCGTGACAGGCTCAGCGAGCACCCGAAGCAAGCGTTCTTTATCTGTCTTCCCCTCGACGATCATGACACACCCTGCCATCCGCTCCCATCCTCCCTGACGCACCTTTTTTATTTAGTATACCTCAATTCCCATCTAGGAAAATGAGGATGACTACTCCCCTCCGAAACAAGACATCTTAAGGAAGCATCCATTACCAAACTGGGGGTAGTAACATGTCCAAATTCAAAAGCGCCAAAAACCTGAATCAAAAAGGATTAGCCGTAGCAGGGCTAACCAGCAGTACGGTTGCAGATGATACGCATACAGATGACAACCAAGGATCTTCCTATCAGCATCAGCACAACAACGAAAATAGGAACAATCAAAAATAAAGGAATAAAGTGGTTGCCTGGATTGCGTTTCCTTAGTAAGATAGTTTTATGAATATTGAACAACTTGAACTAACCGAAAAACGAGTCAAGATTTTTAAAGCGTTGGCAGATGAGACAAGGCTAGCCATTTTAAAGGCCTTATATCATTCCAGCAACGAGCTGAGTTGTGCCGAAGTGGGCTATACCTGCGATACTTCCAAGTCCAATGCCTCCTATCATTTCAAGACACTTCGCGAGGCAGGGCTGATCAAAGTCAGAAAGGAGGGGCAAACACGATACATGCGCATCAATAAAGAGACATTCGATCAAATATTGCCTGGTTTTTTAGATACCTTATGATTGGTATCCTTTTTTTGCTCATTAGTTCAAAAGTTATTTAACTATAGAATCATAAAACAAAGAGGAGAGTTTTATTATGGAGCGCCTATTTTTGATGATCTTTTTCTTCACCATGTTTTTAATCGGTACGAATACATTTATCATCAGCCCACTGCTGCCAACCTTGCGAGAGTTATATCACGTATCCACGAACCAGGCAGCCTGGCTGATCGGAACTTACGCTCTCGGATTTGCTTTGGCCGCTTTAGTCGCCGGACCGCTATCTGATAATCGAAATAGGAAACATGTGATGGCAGTCGGCATGCTCGGATTTGCCCTTTTCACACTTGCATGCGCCTTTGCGCCTAGTTTCACCGCGATGCTTTTCTTTCGCTTCCTTGCTGGTATCTGTTCTGCCTTTATCGGTCCTCAGGTGTGGGCAGCCATTCCTGTTTTGTTTCCCCCTGCTCGTATCGGAAAAGCAATGGGGGTTGTCATGGCAGGTCTTTCCGTTTCCCAAGTGATCGGTGTACCTATAGGCAGTTTTCTGTCAGCTTATCATTGGTCGTTTCCTTTTTTGGCTGTAGGAATCGCTTCTCTCGGAGCTTTTGTACTCATCATCCGAAAACTTCCTGATTTATTGCCTCCTACCTCCATAACTGGACTCGGAACAAACAACACCCGAGTGGCTATTTTTGCACGTTACAAAGATCTGTTGCGACTGCCCCAAGCTTCGCGCAGCTTTATCGGCTATTTCGTTTTCATGACGGGTGTCTATGCAGTCTTTTCATTCTATGGCGTATGGCTTTCTGATCAATATCAGCAATCCGTTACCGAAATTGGTTTGATCACCCTCGTTATTGGGCTTGGCAACACCGTTGGCAGCTTACTCAGCGGTTGGTTACTCGAGCGTTGGAAGAGAAATACGATTTTGACCGTTGGGTTTCTGGGCAGCGCCCTGCTCTATCTCGTTTTGCCTTACATACCAGGAGTCGGCTTCTTGCAGGTTGTCCTCTTCTTCATGTATTGCTTCGGCGGTGTACTTGTGCCTGTCCTGATGGGTTACTTGCAATCATTGTCCGACACCTCGCGCGGTACCATCTCGAGCTTGGCCAACGCTTGCATGTACATAGGGACTTTCATTGCCTCTTCTTTCGCAGGCAGTTTGTATTCTAATTTTGGTTTCGCGGGGGTCAGCACCTTCGCCTCCTTCACCTTTCTTATTGCTTATTTTCTCTTTGTTCGGAGGACTGGTAAATTAAATGTAACCGCACAAGCATGAGTCCTTTACTTTCCCTCTTCGCCTTGCTACGCTATGGTCAAATTCATTTTATCGCAGTCAGCAGGACGGAGAGGGTCAACGTGGATTCATCCCCATCTTTATGGAAAAACGGTTCGTTCCTCAAGCTTTGGTTTGCGCAAATGACGGCAAGCATCGGGGATCATTGCTACAGCTTTGCTTTACTCTGGTATTTGCTGCAAGCAACCAAATCGGGTTCGGTGCTCAGCCTGCTCGCGATCCCGGAAATGGTGGCGGGTCTCATGTTTTACCTCGTCGGCGGGGTTATGGCTGACCGGTACAGCCCACGCATACTCATGGTGGGTGCAGATGTTGCGCGAATTCTTGTCGCGATCACGGTAGGCATTCTGGTCTACATGGGTGTGGAAGAGTTTGCTTTTTTTCTGGTAGCCCAATTCTTGTTGGGGTTGTTCTCCAGTCTGTTTCAACCAGCGCGAACCGTTGCACTCAAATCAGTGGTTCCCCAAGAGCAGTTAGGGCGAGCAAATGCCATCTTAGACACGACTTTCCGAACGATTCGGATTATTGCGCCAATGTCCATTGGACTCGTCGCTTCAATCATGCCGCTGTCTACTTTGTTTTTTGTGAACGCAGGCAGCTATTTGATTTCCGTCTTGTTCCTTTATGCCATCCGTATTTCGTTGACCGATCAACAACAAGGATCTACTACGAAAATGACACCCAGCCAGTACGCCCGGGATATTGCCTCAGGTTTACAGGAGCTAAAACAAAATCGTGCTTTGTTCTTGATTCTTCTTTTTAGCAATATGGGCTTTCTCGTCTGGCAGGTCACTTACACGGTGGGCTTCCCGTTTATGGCAGAACGTATGCAGCAAGGAAACGGAAGTACATTAGCTGTCTTGCTGGGCTTCTATGGGATCGGGAACTTGCTGGGAAGCCTCTACATGGCTCGCTCGTTCTACACCCGGTATTTACTTGTGATTATGGTTGGATGGGTGTTTCAAGCAGTCGGATTCCTGTTGCTAACGACAGGAGGTACCGCTCACTGGATTGCCTTTCTCGGAGCAGCAGTGGCAGGGATCGGAGGGCCGCTCATTGGTATCCCGACTGTGACGGCCATTCAAATCAAAGCATCCAGCAACAGTACAGGCAAAATTTTTGCGATCAACATGCTCATGTTCACCTTCTTTTGTACATTGTCCAGCAGCCTCGGTGCCATCTGGATGGGCAAATGGCCCGTCGAGCAGCTTTTCCTCATTAGTGGACTATTCCTTGCTGCGATGAGCTTCGTAGGCTTTCTGATTGAAAAACGAGCACCAACCGAGCAACACCAATCCTCCTCCGCTTAAGAGAGAAGGATTGGTGTTTTCTCATTATTTGCAAAAAAACAATTGCAACCGCATTTTTCATGTCATATAATCTGACATAAATAAAATAGTGTCAGGTTATATGACACAGAAAAGAGGTGGATGGATGGAACCTACTGTCGCAAGTCTCTCGTCTGCCATTGACGCCACATGGGTCATGGTCTCGGCCATTCTGGTCATTCTCATGCAGGTTGGATTCGCCCTGCTGGAAGCTGGTTCTACTCGCATGAAAAACGCTGGTCACGTTGCTGGCAAAACAGTCCTTACCTTCGGCATCTGCTCGATTGCTTTCTGGGCGTTTGGCTTTGGTCTGACGTTTGGAGACGGCAACTCTTTCATCGGTCTTTCCGGATTCTTTTTTGACGGCATGCAAAAAGACGCTTTCTCCGCCTTTTCCGCTGCAACTGTTCCTATCTCAATTCTCTTCCTTTTTCAGCTCGCTTTTGCTGCCGTTTCACTCGCGATCGCCTGGGGTGGTTTTGCAGAACGCGCCAAGCTGTCCATTTACTTTATTTTCAGCGTACTGTTTACTGTCCTCATCTATCCTGTCGTCGGACACTGGGTATGGGGCGGCGGTTGGTTAGCGCAGCTCGGGATGCAAGACTTCGCTGGTTCTACGGTTGTCCATCTCCAAGGGGCCATCGTCGCACTCGTCGCCACTATCCTTTTGAAGCCTCGTATTGGAAAATACAATCGCGACGGCAGCTCCAATCTGATTCCTGGTCACAACCAAGTCTACTCTGTCTTAGGTGTTCTGTTTCTTTGGATCGGCTGGTTCGGCTTTAATGCCGGCTCCACGCTGGGCAGCACATCGGGATTTTTCGGCTATATCGCCGTCACTACCAATCTCGCTACCGCAGCGGGCGCTGTCGCCGCTCTTGCTATCTCCTGGATCGTCATGGGAAAAGCAGATATCCCAAGCATGCTCAACGGCGTACTCGCTGCTCTCGTCGCCATTACAGCATCCTGCGCCTTCGTCGATCCGTGGGCAGCCGTTGTAATCGGCGCTATGTCAGGTATTCTTACATTTTATACATCTATTTGGTTTGACCGTATGGGGATTGATGATCCTGTCTTCGCTTTTTCCGTGCATGGGGTGGCTGGTATATGGGGAACGTTGTCCACAGGCCTATTCGCTACACCAGAACTGTCCGAAAAGGTTGGCGTAGGCGGTCCTGGGCTTTTTTATGGCGGCGGCCTGCATCAGTTAGGGGTTCAAGCGTTAGGCCTGGCTGGCTCTGCGCTCTACGTTTTCGTAGTAGCCTTCATCATTTTGTATGTGTTAAAAGTAACCATTGGCCTGCGAGTCACTGAAGAGGAAGAGGTGGTTGGTCTTGACCTTAGCGAACACGGGGGATACGGCTATCCCGAACTACTCCAGCCTGAACGGGTACGACCGGTTGCATCTACTCAAAGCAGCACCTCTCACTCTCTCACCTGAACAAGTGGAAAAAATACGGAATGTCGACTCCTTTGCCCAGCTGGCCTTATTGCGACGAGAATTGTTGGACCCTTCTGTGCTGCGCCCATTGAATCGCGCAGGGGAATTGGCTCCTTTTTCCATCACCGTCAATCTGATTCACGACAATCTCATCCGACAAGGGGTGCTCCTCGCTGTGAACGACCTTGCCAAAAGAGGCTTGGGTACCCCTCCCGTCCCCTTTGCCTTTCTGCAATTCGGCAGTGGCGGTCGATCAGAGCAAGCACTCATCAGCGATCAAGATAACGGTCTCGTCTATCAAATGCCAAATCATCTGGGCGAACAGGAAAAAGAGAAGATACATGGCTACTTTCAATTGCTGGGGGCGACGATCGTTGCAGGCTTGGAAGTGGCTGGTTATCCTCCCTGCCAAGGGAATGTCACTTGCCTCTCCCCCAAATGGCGAGGCAGCACCGAACAATGGCTGGACCAAATCGACAGATGGGTCTCTCACCCCATCTGGGAAAACGCCCGTTATTTACTGCTCGCAAGTGATGTGCGTGTCTTATGGGGTGAATCGGCCATTTTTTCTCCCGTCCATGAACGCTTCCGTCAATTGCTTGCAGGGAATGTCTTCTTGCTGAATCGACTGGTGAGTAATACACTGCATTATCGGGTACCGCTTGGAATCTTCGGCAGAGTTTTACCTGAGGTCCACGGACGCTTCCGCGGCGCCATCAACTTGAAGTACGGCATTTATTTGCCGCTGGTGAATTGTGTACGGCATTTCGCCTTGGCGCATGGCATCTTTGCCAGTTCTACCTTGGAACGATTGGATCTACTCGGCGAAAAAGGCGTCTGGAGCAAAAGCTTTTGTGACGAGGTAGCCGCATACTTCCGGCAAATTCAAGGTTTGCGACTGATCTCCCCCCTCCATTGGGAAGATGGACAATACACAAGCAATAGCTATATCAAACTAGGGGAGCTTTCTCCTGACACCCAAGTGATGGTACGACAGTCGATGAAGCTGGCGATCCGCCTGCAAAAAATGACCGAAAAGCTCCCCTCCGTTTTCGGGGGATAGGAGGAGATTGCGTGGCAAAATGGGACTTATTCGGTCGCATTTGGCATATGAACCGCGACATACCGGGTATTGCAGATGATAAACAACACATCGCCTATTTACGCTCCATCTCCAAAGCGAATAAACCAGTCGATTCCAGTGCGGATATTCCTCTGCACGATCTGGAGGTTGTCGTCGTTGATCTGGAAACGACCGGTTTTTATCCCGACCACGGTGACGCGATTATATCGATGGGAGCAGTCGCCATGAGAGGAGAACACCTCCTCCTTGGCGATTCTTTTTATACGCTGGTCAATCCCGGACGGGCGATTCCTCCACACATCTGCTCCCTCACCGGGATTACTGATGATATGGTTGGAGATGCTCCCGAGCTGTTAGAGGCTTTGGCCCGTTTTTTTCAATTCGTTGGAGATCGTCCGCTCGTTGCCCATCATTCTCGCCATGAGCGTGAATTTTTGCGAGCCGGGCTTTGGAAAACGAGCCGGCGTCCGTTTACCCACCGCATGCTGGATACGATGCTGCTCATTCGATTGTTGAGTAATCCGATTGGCAACGGCTCGCTGGACGCCCTCTGCGCGGCCCACGACATCCCGATCTCACGCAGGCATCACGCTTACTGTGACGCTGTTGCCGCTGGTACGCTTTGGGCGAAGTATCTGGTAAAAGCGCAATCCCAAGGATTTACAAACCTGCGGGAGGTTTACGAAGCCGTACGCTAGAATTAAATCGAATCGTTTAACAAGTCCTACCACAACTTGAGGAGAGAATATCATGCTACAGATCCGAGACGCAGTTCTGAGTGACCTGCCTGCTATGCTCGCTATTTACAACTACGCGGTGGAAAATCTGGTTGCGACATTTGACTTGGAGCCACAGACCTTGGCCCAGCGCGAAGTGTGGTTTCACAAGCACGGTGACAGACATCCGATCATCGTTGCCGAATACGAAGGGAATGTGATCGGATATTGCAGTCTGTCCGTTTTCCGTGAGAAGCCCGCCTATCAAAAATCAACGGAACTGTCTATTTATATCGCCCCTGATCAAAATGGGAAAGGCGTCGGCACTACCCTGATGAGTGCGATTCTGGAGCGCGCCAGACAGCTCGAATACCACACGATCGTAAGCGGAATCGTAGGGGGCAATGACGCCAGCGTGAGGCTGCACGAGAAGTTCGGGTTTAGCTTGGCAGGGAAGTTTCAAGAGGTAGGATTCAAGTTCGGAGAGTGGCACGACGTTCATTTTTATCAATGGATGGTCAAGTAACAAATACGAAAAGCCGACACCCCTTTACGCAGGAAGTGTCGGCTTATGTTTTGTAAGAAGCGAATACCTAAAAGTGGCACATCTTAAGCTAGGGTCTAATCCCTTAGCCCTTATGATATTAGTGTAACCGACGGATGATTATAAGTCTATATCTTTTTGAAAATTTCCACTAAAGTAGGTGTACCTGGCCAGGGAATCAAAAACAGGAGGTAAATCTGTTGTGCAATGGCTGTCGTGGGATCTGAATCTGAAGACGCGATTGATCGGCGAGACACTTTTCAACCTATTATTTTGGATGTACTTTCCCTTTCTTACCCTCCACTTTAGTGATACCTTTGGCAAAAATATTGCCGGGTTACTCATGACAGTGCCACCGATTATGAGTATGATCGGCAATCTTTTTGGCGGCTATTTGGCTGATCGATTTGGACGTCGATATGTCATGCTGTCAGGAGCGTTTTTGCAGGCAGGCATGTTTGTCCTGTTTGCCTTCTCCCTCTCTTCTTGGATCGATTATCTTGCGTTTATTGGAATCGGGCTAGGCAAAGCGGTATACAGCCCGGCGAGTTCTGCGATGGTCGCTGATCTCACCTCAGAAAAAGATAGACGCAGAATCTTCGCTACCTTCGTTACAGCCATGAACATTGGCGCTGTATTGGGTCCCGCTCTGGGCGCCATCTTCTTCTTTCAATATCGCAGTGAGCTGCTGTGGACTTGTGCGCTTGTCACATTTTTGTATTCGATTGCAATCTGGTTCAATGTGAGAGAGACACTGCCACACTCCATAAAAAGCTCTGTCGCCTCTATCCATCTCCCTTCCGTTATGAAGGAGCAATGGCAGAGCTACGCCGTCATTCTACGCGACAAAGCTTTTGCGATCTATATTTTCGCAGGCATGCTGATCACGATCGCAATCGTGCAGCTCGATTTATTTTTGGCGGTCTATGTAAAAGAGTTCGTCCCAGCGCAGCCACTGCTTTCGTGGAATGCCTGGTCACTCTCTCTTAGCAGTACGGAGATTTTCGGATGGATGGTGGGAATAAGCGGCCTTCTGTTTGTTCTGTGCGCCCTGCCTGTTACCAAATGGTTTGAGAACTGGAGCGACCGGAATGTCTTCCTCTTGTCCTCCTCGCTGTTTGGTGTGGGCATGTTTCTGGTGGGATTCACGACAAATGCCTGGCTGTTGTTCGGATGCGTGGTCATTTTTACAGTAGGGGAAGTGATGCGGACTCCTGTCGAGCAGAGCTTTGTCAGCAAATACGCACCAGAACATGCACGCGGACAGTACATGGGTGCCGCTAACCTGCAGTATTCGCTTGGCCGCTTCCTCGCTCCCGTGACCGTTATTCTTTCGGAGTGGATCATGCCGATTGGCGTTTTTGGATTTATCTTGTTCTGCTCCCTTTTGAGTGCCGTTCTTTATGTGAAGCTATTCCAAATCGTTCAGAAACGCGAGTCCTCTCATTCCAGCTAAACGACAACAAAAAAGAAAAGTGGTTGCGCAGCCATAACCTCCTGCCAACCACTTTTTCCTTTTCAGCATTATAATTTTTTGGGAGCTTCCAATTTCACGGGGTCAACCATTACTTTTATTTGTGCTGACGTTCCTTCGATCGTTATTTTCACATCGGAAACAACCATTTCTTTTGGCGTTTTGGCGACGTTGGTAAGCGCAATGAACTGATCCAGCTCTGGAGTCCAAGTAAGTCCAGTAGCTTGAATCATCGCCTTCACAGTATGAATGTCAGGAACCCCTTCATACATGATGCCGTCTATTGTTTTTTGATCACCGCTCAGCATAACGCTAACCCATATCGTTTTTTTGCTTGCAGCGTTTTGGTGTTTTGGATAATAAAAGCAGTTGTAATTCGTTTGCTTGTCCAGCTCAAGCTGAAAAGGAAGGGGATGAATTCCTTTCACAGCTAAATCTTCTTTGATTTTGTTGTAATGACTCAGGTACGTGTCTGTTGTCATCTCTTTAAACGAGGAAGCAGAATGGGAGATGCCGTTTTCAATTGCAGTCGTTTGGTTAGACATTCCGAGCATGGCAAGACCAGCGACTACGACAATGGCTACTGCTGCGATGGAGACTGCAACCTTTTTCATGATGCGCTTCCTTCTGCCGAAGCTGCATCGATTTCTTTCGCTCCTGTCATCTTCAACAAGGCTTCATAAGAGACGGGTAAAAGCGATTCTGCTATACCAGCAGCCGTATAAACCACCGAAAAACGCTTCAAGGAGCGATCCACAAATACAGGAACCTCTTCCTGCAAGGCAAACGGACAAACCGCACCAACACGGAAGCCGGTCATTTTTTCCACCTCTTCCGGCGTTGCCATCTTTGGCTTTCCTTGTCCAAACGCTGCCTTCACTTGCTTAGGATGGACGCGTACATCTCCTGCTGCCACGAACAAGGCGAATTGCTCATCTACCCGAAACAAGATCGACTTTGCGATTTGACCGATCTCGACACCTAATGCCTGCGCAGCAACTTCGGATGTAGGCAACGGCTGTTCAAACAAAATTGGCTCGATACTCGAATCATAGCGTTGTACATAGCTGCGAACCTTTTCCAAAGGGCCAGCAATCATTCCCCGTCACTCCCCATCTCCACTAAAAAAACGTCATCGCCTAGTGACACACTGCCTGGCGTGACAACCGAAGCATAAACGCCGAAGTGATTATCGTGACGCTTGACGCATGCTTTCAATACGGCAGGAGTCATCGCTAACGTTTCTGGATCAATATTGACATATACACAGCGCTCGCAGTGCTTGTTGACTTGCAAGGTCACATCATTGATTTTGATCTGTTGGCCCAGCCATTTGTCTTCCGCGAACGGCTCATCATCCTCCAGAACAACGACCAAATTCCCCCGAAAGCGTCTTGGATCAACCTGTTCTGCGCCAATCTGCCGCGCGATCTCTCTAAGAGATGCATCCGTGACCAGTAGAATGTGGTCTTCCCAGTTCACACCGCCTTCTTGCGGACTACTAATCATCGGTGTAATGGAGCGCTTCGCCGTCTCCGCGACATGGGCAAAAAAAGTATCATCCCACGTATGTACACTGCCATCTCGGGCTTCAATCCGAACCGGCGGATACGCTTCTTTTCCTGTGCCTTCGCTCATGCTGGCATGATACCCCATAAGAGCGGGCACAACATCCGCACTGAGATACTTACCTTGACGAGCATTATCCAAAAAATAATAGGCACGGTCTCCATACAAGCCAAATTCATCGACCGTACTTGATGATAGCTCTTCCCCTCGCATTCCTTTGACAGGATGACGAAAAATGGTCTGTAGTGTTCCTACTTTTTTCATTTGGTTCCCCTCCCCAACGCTTTCTCTATCCGGATATAAATGAATTACGAACCCGCCCCCAAAACGTCAGGCGCTTGTAGCGAGCAAATTTCACTTTGTCAGGTCCCACTCGGCAGCGAATGGAACACACGTCTCTCCATACAGCCTGCTCGCGGTCTAGGCCGATCATAATCTCGGGATTCATGACAATCAGCTCTACTTCATGATGCTTCGGCAATACGAGTGAGCTATTAATCGTCCGATACGCTTGGTTATTGATCGAAGCGATCTCGGACAACTGAATCGCCTCAATGGACGGATGAACAATCGCTCCATCCACCGCCTTGTTGTAGGCTGTACTTCCTGACGGTGATGAAACGATCAAGCCGTCACCGCGAAACGTCTCCAGCTCATCGCCATTGATATAGACGCATGTCACCAAAGTAGACAGATTCGCGTTACGCAAAACCATTTCATTCAACGCCCACTTTTCGTACTGCTTTCCATCTCTTGTGCTGATCCTGCATTGGACAGTCGGGTATTCCGCGATCAGAGGCTCATCGTTCATCAAACGCTCAACGAATTCGTCCAGCTCCTCGGGACGCCAGTCCGCATAGAAGCCCAGATGGCCCGTATGAATCCCCACATAGGATGGCTCGATCCCGTATTGATGGACAGCTTCCAAAAGTGTCCCGTCTCCCCCGATGGACAACACCATATCTGGTTGCTCACCTGGTCCCTTCACAAAGGTAAACGGGCTATTTGCTGCATGCAGCTTTTCTTTTAATGCTTGTTCCACTTCTCGTGTATAATCGTCATTTCGCAGTACAGTCGCAATCTTCATGCTGGTCTGCCCTCACTTTTATCCTTACAAGCGGTCTTATACGCTCTGTTGTTTGTCTTCACTATACCATAGGAAAAATCGACTTGCATAAAATCCCACTTGTCACCAGCGGTCACTCTGAAAAGACTGCTTGCGAAATTGAGATAAACGCCTCTCTGTAGCTGGTGATATTTCCCGAGGAAGCTCATCCCAAGCAAAAAAGCGCATTTCCGCTACCTCTTTGTCATCCTTATGCAATTCTTGGCCAGGTGTGAGGTCGACATGATACAAGGCAATGTGGTCTCGCTTCCCTTCCCGCTCACTGTAAAACAGATGGCAGAGGGTAAGTCCGTCCGCTCGTATCCCACATTCCTCCCACAACTCCCTGCGAGCAGCATCGCCAAACGACTCTCCTCGCTCTACCCCTCCCCCCGGCAAATACCAGCCATGGACATACGTATGCCGAATTAACAAAACTCCCTTTTCTTTATCCGTTACAATGACACGGACACCCAAGGTGAGAGGCTTGCGGATTTTCCAATACCATTTCGCCACTGCATGGTACCAGGCCATATTTCCACCTCGCTTTTTCCATGTGCTACCATTCTTTAGCCACCCATATTTTCCCTGCCATGAACAAGAAAAAAACAGGCCTATCCACGGCCTGTCTCACGCGAGGCGATTCTCCAGCTCTTTGACAATCGCCTCTGCTTTTCGAATCCATCTCGAATCAATTTGGGCGTCCTTGTCTACCGGCTCTTGAAACTGATTCATCAAGCCCGAAGCGAGCGCCTCCGTGTAGCCGATATCTTCCTCTACCCCAGTCTGGTACACATGTCGGATCACAAACGGCCGCCCGATTTCCAGCCAAGCATCCGGGCTATCGAGCTCGCCTTGCAATACTTTTACAGGCAAGCGCAAAAAGACCGTGTTTTTATCATCCAGTGCCCGGTCGAAGTATCCTTGCTCATAATCCCAGTTGGATAATGTAAAATGCGGCTGAAGCGCTTCACGAAAATAGCCAAATGTTGCCCGCGTGCCTGGCAAGCTGCTGCTTATTTGTTTCATCGTCCATCCCTGCCTTTATTTATTCTGTGAGAAACGTCCACTGTTTTGTTCGTAGTGTGTGACAAAAGGTGAGGTTGTACTCTCACATCTACAAAAAGCAGCAAGCCTCCTAAGCCGTGATGGCCTTGAGAGGCTTGTAAGTTCCCCACCATTAAATCAAGACAATCGTCAGGAGAGTAAAGAGTGCCAATGGAATGATTTTACGTCCGTTCCGACATCTTTTACGTCTTCTTCTCCCTTGAACTCTTGGCAAAACATATGGCGGCGGGGGTGGTGGTGGCGGACAAAAAAATGGCGGATACGGCGGGTATGGTGGAAATGGCGATAGATTTTGCTCCCAAGGACTTACCTGCGGCTTCTGATCGCTATACGGGCTGACTTGGGGAGCGGGACGGTTACTGCTGCTATACGGGCTGACTTGGGGTGCAGGACGATTGCTGCTGCTATACGGGCTGAGCCGTGAGTTGTTGGAGCTGCCGAATGGGCTGACCTGACTGTAAGGATTGTACTCATCGCCGTAGGGACTTACCTGCGGATAGAATGGATTGTTGCCGCCATAAGGACTGAGATCGCCATAGGGAGGATAACCTGCATACGGATTATAGTTCACATACTGAAAGTAATAATCAGGATACTGCCCCCATCCTCCGTACGGCTGCCGACTGTCCACTTCCATGACTTGATAAGGATTGTAGTCCTCATAGTTCTCATAGTCATACTCTTCGAAAACTTCTTCTTCCTCCGCATCCTGATCTACAACTTCTACGTATACGTTCTGATCATCATAATCGACGATGACGCCTTCAAACACTTGCCCGTCAATTGCTTCAATGCGCACTTTTTTCTCCACGTGCTCCTTGCAAATGTTGTGCACATTTTCTCGCATATCCTTTAACAGGCTGACAAATTGAATGTCAGCCTGATACAGGTTTTTCTCAGAATCAGACTGCATGGAAACTCCTCCCCTTCTGGTGTTTCTTTATTACCATATACAAGTGCCTATGGGGAGGTTACCGGAATCTGGGCGAGACTAGCCCAATTTACAGAAAGCGGGCAGGTAAAAATGGCAAAAGACGCTCCGTCTCCCCTTTTTCCACAAAGTCCGCCATCGATTTTGCAGTGACGGGAGAAAGCAAGATACCATTGCGAAAATGTCCACCTGCAATCAACAGGCCTTCCCAGCCAGGAACGGGTCCCAAGAGCGGTTTGCCATCTTGTGTCGCAGGTCGAAGTCCACCCCAAGCCTCCAGAAAGGTAGCGGAGTGTAGCGCAGGAACATACGGCATAGTCCCTTGCAGGACACTGGCTAAACCCGCCATTGTGACTTCCCGCTGAAAGCCACTCTCATCCTCAGTCGCACCAATGACAATTTTTCCATCCTTTTTCGGAGTGATGTAGCCAGTCGTTCCGAAAATCACCGTTCGCAATGGAATGCCCACGGACGAGACGGCTGCAATCTGTCCACGAACAGGGCGAATCGGCACGGAAACACCAAGCATCTCCAGCATCATTCCAACCCACGCACCCGAGGCAATCACTGTCTGTTCAGCACGCAGTGACCCTGTAGAAGTCTCGATCCCGACCACTTTTCCGCCTTTTACCGCAATGCCGCTCACCACGCAGCCAGATAGCAGCTCCACTCCTTGCAATTGGCAAGCAGTTGCCAAGGCCCGAAGAAGCATTCGATTGTTGATGTGTCCTTCGTATGGAGAATAGATGGCCGCTTGCACTTGATCGGTCAGAAGCGGCTCTATCTCTTTCACTTGCGATGTATTCGAGAGCCAATGCACAGCATGGCCCGCTTCTTTTTGCCAACGGTACTTGTCTGCAAGCTGTTGGACTTCCTCCTCATTTAACGCGACGGTCAGCAACCCCTCCAGGCTTAGCTGTACATCTCCGCCAGTCAATTCCTCCAGCTCTGCTGCCCATTCCGGGTATAGCGCAAGTGACTCCATGCCCAAATCGAGCATCGGGCCAGGTGCCGTGAATTCTTTCAAAGGCGCAAGCATTCCTGCGGCAGCAGAAGACGCCTGCCCTCCCCATTCACCCTGCTCGACTAGGGTAACGCTCACCCCGCGCCGTGACAGCTCGTATGCCAAGCTCAATCCGATAATTCCTCCACCCACTACCAGACAATCACTCATCTTTTTTCTCTCCTCACCAAGTTGACTAAAAACGTCTTGTACGTTGCTGTTGTGGCGTGGAGGAAACAGGAGAAAACGCTCAGCTTCTAGGGCCACCCCCTGGGGGATTGACTGCACGACTCCATGCAAAAAGCGAAACCGCGTCCAAAGTAGTTCTTTCAGGATGTGTCTCAGAGGTGGACGCTTAAAGGCGTGTTTCGCTTTTTGCATTCCGTCTCGGTCGGTGTCCCTAAGGTCTTCGCTTATTTCTCCTGTTTCCTCTACGAGCTTTCCGTGTTATCCGATATTTTAAAGCTTTAAAAAATATGAAGAATGCGCTCAGTTACGCCAGAGAAGAATATTTCCAGACGTAGCGACTTGTGGAGTCCTACCGAGCGGAGAAGGGATTCGCGGGCAAAAGAAACGCAACGTGCCCGTGCTACGA
>NZ_PXZN01000010.1:0-114753 GCF_003013445.1 Brevibacillus sp. NRRL NRS-603
ACATTACGGGGTCAGTCCCGTCTTCAGGTAAACACTCATCACAAAATAACTTCCCGTCTACTCTCACTCCGCTCATGGTGCCAAGGGGTATGATCAATTAGCCCTCGATTAATTACTTCGTATATCTCTTTATTACTATATGATATTTTAAATTCCTTCAGATATCTAAACGCTTCTTGAAATCCACCAAATACTTCATCGACTACTCCGCACTGTCTTCCCAAATATAGTTGGTCTATTAGTTTCAAACTGATGAATCAGTTCTTCACCCAAAATGCTTATGGTTTGTTCCCAGGGATGCCCTAGGTATCCCCACTTAAAATCTTTATTCAAAAAGAAGTAATAGTCACCATCTGGGAAAAAGCCTATCCTTCGGCTTGCATTACCATTCTTTAGATGCGAATTATAGAGGTAGGATTCGTGTTGCCAATCAAGTGCATAGATATATTCGTCAGACCTAGTCACCGCACTAAAGTTAGTAATACACTTCTCCTCAAGATCATCGATATCGTCATCCGTATATTCAGTAATATCAAAAGTAACAAAAGGAATCGGTAAATGAAAGGAAGGCCAATCACTGCTATAGATACTTGGTTTGAAATTGAAATCCTTATAAAATTTATCCCAGACCAGACGATATTGCTCACCCGTCAATGGAATCCAATTGTCCATCTTACATCTCCTCTTGATTTTTTATTAATTCATCTATTCCTATTTGATCCCCTCTCAAGGATCTATTAATTTTCTTAGCCTTTGATCTTCAAAAATTATACTCTCTGATTTTGCTAAACAGTTGACTAAAAAGGTCGGCACTTTCCCCAATTAACTTCTACTCCCCATACATTTATGGAAAACTTTCACTCCAACAGGTATACTGCAAATATACGGGTGAAGGAGTTGGTTCTATTTGATTTTTACGGTTGATTCCCATCAAATTTCCATCCACTACGAACATGCTGAACCTGTTCAGATCGACTGGGACGAAGTGTACAGTGTCTCTTACTATAAAATCGATTGCATTGAGTACGAAATGGGTTACCTCGTTTTTGACTTGGTATTCGGTGAGTTCATCGAGATTAATGATAGTGATCAAAATTGGGCAAAAATAGTAAATGATCTCGAAAAATACTTACCCTCGCAAACAAGCGATTGGAGGCATTCATTGCATAGTTGGTCGATCGACGACGGCATTCTTTATCTTTATGAAAAAGTGTAAAAACGAAAGTGAACTGGACCGCATTCTTTATCCAACGATTTAGAAGGGGTATTATTGCTTCACCGTTAATCTCACTGCTTTCTCTTCAATTCATTCAGCAGCTCAATGATCCGTTGGTTTTGATCCACTTGCGTTACGATGTTCTGGTTCAGCTTCCGAATTGCGTCGTAGATTGCAAAAAGTCCTGCCAACAGTAGAAAAGCAAGCATCCATTCCATGCCATTTTCCCTCCTTATGATTTTCATTGGTACAGAAAAGACCCGCGTTCGAATGCGAGTCTTTTCCCATACTGTGTTGTCTCTTCTTGAGCAAATCGAGCTACTTCTGATAGACAGAGATGTATTGTTTTTGCACGTGATCTGCCAACCAAACGAGCTCATTTCCATGGTAAAACTTCACACCATCTTGCCAAGCTTGCCTCGCATCGATTCGCAAAAGTACGGGATGATCGTCTCGTCTTTTCCCAACCTGCTGTGCTGTTTGGACGTCTTCCGACAGATGCACATACTGTCTTCCTTTTGGAACAAGCCCGTTAGCCAAAATAGGATCGAGAAATCTTTGCGGCGTGCCATGAAAAAGATACGCAGGCGGTTCTTTTTCCTCCTTGTGAATCTTTTGCGGTACTGAATGTCCATAGAGAGCGCGAATTTTGCCTTGATTGATCTCATGGCGCTTTTTTTCCGATAATGCAATCATCGTATGTAAATCTTCTTCGGTAACCGCTCGCCACTTGCGCTGTTCATGAAGTGACAAAAGCAATTGCTTGATAGGCACCCAGCCTTGTTCGTCTAACTCAAGCTCATATTCATGGGGTGCATGACGAAGAGCATAGGACAGCTCTTTACTCAATTTCTGATAATCCATACACTCATCTCCCCTTACAGGTCATAGCCACTTTTTACGCAAAAAAGTAACCGAGACTCACTGCTGCAGCAATAAATAGGTGAACGATGAAATTTCCTGTTAGTCGAACCCAGAGCTGATGGCTTTTCATCGTCCAAAATCCATAAAGGAGAGCGACGATCAGATAAGCCAGAACATAAACGAAAAACACAGGACTGCTCTCCTTTTTAGGACATTTCTTTTTTTATGTTCGCAATTAGCTTGTCAGCATTGTTTTCATCGTTATCAAACATTACCAGGTCTTGCAAGGCAATCCCTTCCACCGATTGAATTGCTGTGGACATAGAATCGGCCAGTTGCTGCATATCAGCTTTGTCTGCAACTTCAACATCTAGAACCAATACAAGTTTTTTCTTCATGGTGAAAATCCTCGCTTTACGATAAGTATGGATAGTGCGATCGAGCCGTATCATCCCCATTATACAAAATAATCCGGTTTACATCGACCATGTCCAATAACAGCTTAATCCGGAATCTCTATATATACGGAAACACTCTACTTGTTACTGTGATACGCGCCCCAGTTTCAGTACCTGCTGACCTTACTTCATAGTCATTGATCCCGAGAAAAATCTTTTCTGCCGTAAAGCTCCCCCATTTATTTCTGCTGCAAATAAACAGTAGCTTCATTCTTCCTCCTCATCCAAATCTTCAAACTTCCATTCCTCTGGTACTGGAAAATAAGCATCATACTCCTTCCGGGCATTCACACTCATTTCCTCTAGCCATGGCCAATAATGCATTACATAGTCCTCACCAAATCCCATCCGCCAAAACAAACTATATGGATGCTCTTCTGGAAACACAATCCAAGGAGGCAAATAGAAATGCGGTTGATACCCATCTAGGCTTTCACGTACTTCCATCCATACTCTTCCTAGTAGGTTTGGATCGTTACTCGTGCGATCGATTAAGGTTGCATCCCCAGTAGAAAGCAAAATTTCACGAATGACAGGATACTGTTCTATTTTTGCTCGTAATGCCTTGTACATGATCTCTTTTTCTAAGGTAGTCCCAAAAACATTCTTGGCTTGAAGATAGTGTTCCAAGGTTGTCCATCGTTCCCCTTCCAGCTCTATTGGATGAATGGAGGAATTGGAGAAACAGCCATACGGTTTATCTGGCTGATCGAAGTGAATTTCGTGAGGTTGCTGTATATGTTTTCGGATAGGATCCTGCATGAAAATTTGCACCCGCCTATATATCGTAGCATTTTCCATCAAGACTAACTGACAATCCACGCCTTCTGTAAATACTTCCGAAATACCTCATCCAGCTTGTCTGTTGGGTCCTCCAGATCATTTGTATATTGGCTAGTCAGTGCAGTCAGACGCTCAATTTGCTCCTCAATAAAATGGTGAAGCTCTTCAATTCTTGGCTCCAAGTTCAACTCATCTCCAGCCATTTTTCTTTGGAGCAGCTCAGAAATTTTACCTTTTAACGTTGAATCAGTTATCAGCTCTGCAACTAGCTGATCAAATCCAATGGGAGGATTCGTATGGTACGTTTCGATCCAGATGCATGCGAGGATCGGACGTAACACATAAAAATATTTTTTGATTTTGACTTGCTCGCCTTGCAGATAGTCTCGAAAATTCCCCTTTGCCATACTAAGGTAATGATGCAAGGAAGCCTTTGGCGAAAACACTTCCCCTTGCAGCCTTACCAGTTCATCTCGAAAGCCAAGTGTATCGAGATATACAATGTCTGACACAAGCCATTCTTGCAAGGGCGGATTCGATTTTCGAAATAGCTTGAGTGCTTTTCGAATGTCCCAGCCGTTTATATCTAAGAGGTCATTGATCGGTACTTCCACAACATCCCGTTTGTCATCAATGGACAAATACCATTCTGGTTTCTTCACATAAACAAAACGTACATCATAATCGCTATCTTTGGATGGAAATCCCCATGCCCGGCTTCCCGATTCAACAGCGAACAATATTTTCAAGTCATGCGCTTGCTCAATTTCTTGTAACTTTTCCAAGATGGTCTCTCTCAAGATTCATTCCTCCTCCACAACAAATAACAGGATTTCCTTTCCCTTGGAAAAAAACTCGCTGAATCAGTTACGATTCAGCGAGTTTCTTGTCATCCTTTATTTTACCGTTACTTCGATTTCCACTTCATAGCCTTTGTATTCAGCTGTAATAGTGGCCTTACCTTTCTTTTTACCTTTTACCGTACCACTGCTGGATACTGAGGCTACGGAAGATTTACTAGACTTCCATTTTGCTTTGGAGCTGCTGATGTCATCGCCATCATAGGTGAGTTTGATCTTTTCGGAGTCACCCTTTTTAAGAGTAATGCTTGTGTCATCTGCTTCCAGCTTGCTTGAGCCTTTACTGTCAACTTTTACTTCAATTTCAACTTTCTCGCCTTTATACGTAGCTGTAATAGTTGCCGTACCTTTACCTTTTGCTGTAATTGTACCGCTGCTGCTAACTGTTGCTACGGAAGATTTAGAAGTTTTCCATGATGCTTTTGAATTGCTGATTGTGTCGCCATCATATCTCAGTTTTACAGTTTCTCTCTCGCCTTTTTTCAAGGTGATGTCCGTATCGTCTGCTTCCAGACTTCCTGAGGAGGAGCCATCTACAGTCACTTCAATTTCTACTTTTTCGCCTTTGTATTGAGCGGTAATGGTAGCTTTACCTTTACCTGTTGCTGTAATCGTACCAGAGCTGCTTACTGTTGCTACTGAGGATCGGGATGTGGACCAAGATGCACTCGAGTTGCTAATGGTGGAGCCATCATATTTCAATGTTAATGTTTCTCTTTCCCCTTTTTTCAAGGAGATCGTGCTGTCGTTTACTTCCAGTTTACCAGAGTTGTTGTAATCGACCTTTACACGAATTTCAACCTTATCGCCTTTATATGATGCTGTAATAGTAGCTGTTCCTTGACCTTTTGCCGTTACGACACCATCATCAACAGTTGCCACGCTGGAGTTGGATGTTTTCCAGGTTGCTTTTGATCCAGACAATCTTTCATCATCATAAGTTAACTGAATCGTGTCTCTGTCGCCTTTTTTCAAAGAGAGGCTAGTTTCATCTGCTTCCAGTTTACCAGAACTGTCTGTATCTACGTAAACCTCAACCTCTACTTCGTAGCCTTTGTATTTTGCAGTGATCGTTGCTGTACCTTTGCCTTTTGCAGTAACGACACCATCATCGTTTACAGTTGCTACAGAGGACTTCGAAGTCTTCCAGGTTGCTTTAGAACCAGAAAGTTTATCGTCGTCATATGTCAACTTAATCGTTTCTTTATCGCCTTTTTCCATTTTCAGCTTGGTAACATCTGCTTCCAGCTTACCATCTGAATTTCCGCCTTCAACGTCAACGCGGATTTCTACTTCTTGGTCTTTGTAGCTAGCAGTAATGACTGTGCTTCCTTCGCCTACACCTTTAATTTCACCATCGTCAACTGTTGCGACAGTTTTATCCGCGGTTTTCCAAGTCGCTCTTGATCCAGGGAGACTGCTGCCCGCAAATTTCAAACTTACGTTTGTTTTTTTGCCTTTTTTAACAGAAACCTCTGTTTTCGTTGCTTCGAGAGTCTGCGCTCTGTCAACAGTCACTCTAACTGTAGCACGATAACCGTTATATCTAGCAGTAACAACAGTCGTTCCTACTTTTTTACCGTAAACAACCCCATTGTTGACTGAAGCGATGCTGGAGCTGCCAATTTCCCAATCAACCAATGCGTTATCGATAGGGCTGCCATTATAAGTAAGGTGAATGGTTTCTGTATCCCCAATCGTGACGTTCACTGAGCCTACGCTTGCTTTCAAGCCAGTAGTGCTTGCTACCATGCTATACGCTTCAATAGGTTTTGGTGTAGCAACTTGTGCAGAAGCAATGCCTGTAACTGAAAACTGAACAGTACAAATAGTTGCTACTGCTAAGGAGACGTTTTTCATTAAACTGTTCTTAATCTTTTTCATGGTTTTTACCTCCAAATTATTTCCTATACTTCTATTGACGAATGAGATGGAAAAATGTCACACCAAATCAGCTATTTTTTTGAAAAATATTTGTTTTTCTTTTAAACAATTGTTTGTATCCCGGGTTCGTCTGTACGAATGATCCGTTTCATCAAAAAAAATGCTTCCCAGCTTTTGAGCCGGAAAGCGGATATTGATGCTTGGAGGAGTTTCATCGCGTCGAGTACAGTACATAGTACGCTGGCTCTGCGACTGATGCTGTAGACGTATCCCCAATATATCCGTGGTCGAGAGCCCGTTTTTCCTAGAAAGCACTCTCATAATGCTCAATGACCGGCTTCATGAATTCTCCACCTTGCGTTAATGTACCGGTATAAATCGCGATGACATCAAAACGAAAGGCCGGGATTAGCTGTGAGCTTTTTTGCAAGTATTCAATGGCAAGCTCACGCAGCTTCTGTTTCTTCTTCCAAGTAATAGACTCGCCCGCTGTTCCAAAAAATTGGCTACTCCTCGTTCGAACCTCAATGAAAACTAGGCACTTTCCGTCTAGCGCAATCAAATCCATTTCCCCACGTTTTGTTCGAACATTTCGATCGACAATGTGGAAACCCTTGTTTACCAAATATCCTTCAGCAAGCTGTTCTCCTCTTTCACCAAGAAGACGGCGGCGATTGCTCATGAGTTCGTTCCCCCGCCTTTATCGATGCGATAGACAAATGCAAGGATTTCTGCCACAACTTGATACAGCTCCGGAGGAATTTGTTGATCCAAATCCAGCTTACCCAAAACCTCTACAAGTGATGGGTCCTCTTGTACCGGTATATCATGCTCCTTCGCTGTCTTCAGTATATTGTCAGCCACGTACCCCTTGCCTTTAGCCACAATCTTTGGCGCTTCCATGATACCCGCCTGGTATTTTAGTGCAACTGCCTGTTTTCGTTTTTGCTCTGAAGAGGATGGCTTCATACGCGAAGGTCAACCCCTTTATAGTCAGCCAGGATGGGGCCCTTGGTTTTGATTGGACTTGTCGACTTCCCGCGCTCGGCTGGGACTGGCTGGACACGCATAGCCGATAGATGGTAACCAACATCCTGTAATTGATCAGCAAAGCGATCCTTGGACCCTTGAATAAGTGCTTCCGCCCATGGGGTATCATTAAAAATTTGCAGGTTAACAATTCGATTCACGATACTTACATCAATCATGGTTGTCCCCATACTTTGGAGTTCCAAATGAAAGAATAGACGACAGTTCTCCGGATCAAGCTGTCCAGAGCCTTTCTTTTTGGATTCAATTTGGACGAAAGCCGTCTCATCCCCCTCACCTTGGCGAATCGGAATTTGCATAACGATTTGCGACAAAGCTTGGTTAGAGGGCTGTACCATCATCAACTGCTGTCCGGTCACTTGTTGCAGCAGTTGATCTGCTGCTTCACGCAAGGCGGTTGGAAGTGCCTGAGCTGGCCCTTGACTGATTTGCAGCAAGAGGGATTTGACTGTATCCATCTGTTTTAATGAATGCGAATCAATTGCCCCTTGTGAAAATGCCTGTCCCATCAATTCTCTTTCATGGGTTACGCCTAAATGACGAAACAATTCAGCAATCGGGTTAGCAGATGTGGCTCCGCTTGCTGCACCAGATGCTTGAGACACCATTTGTGGTATGGCTTTTTGCCCCGCGTCGTTTACTACTGCCCTTTGCTCTGCCATCTGCTTGTTTTGGACCGGGTCCTGATTCATCTGTAATCGCTGAGGAGTAGGCAATGGCTCGTTTCGAGCAATTTTTGAATCGATGCTTGGGCCAATTGTCTGGTTAGACATCAACTGATTACTCTTTCCGGTCATCGGGCTTTGCTGCGTGTCTACCTGTTTACCGGCGGTGTCTGGTGCAGGCACTATCTCAGTAGAAACAGGTTGTGATGACGATGGTATGTTACGAAAAGCCTGCGCTGATGGTTGGGGCGATGTCTGCACTTGTGATGAAGGCTGACCGCTCTGCGCAGGCAGCGGCTGTGTCTGACTTCCTCCAGTCGCATTCTGCGAAGCACCTTGATTGGGTTGATTCCCTTGAGGCATTTGTTTGACTGCCAGTCCCTCGTCTGTACCTTCGTTGCCCGCGATAAGAAAAGAGAGTCCCGTCAACTTTTCTTTTAACTGACTAACAAGCTGTTTGACATCTCCCGTTGCTGCATTAGCTTGTCCGGGAACTTGCTGTGATTGGCTTGGAGGCACTTGCCCTGCCGACTGTGAAGGCTGGCCCTCCCCCTCTAAAAAGAGCGAGGCTTGCTGCAGCAGGTTTTGTATGAGTTGACCCATTGGCTTGTCCGATAAAAAAGCTTTGAGCCCTGCGATTGTATCGGGAGACAGCGGCAAATTACGTTTTATGGCAGTCATGAACGCCTCAATAGTGGCATTATCTACGCCTAATCGCCGTGCAACGGCCGAAAAAGCTTGAATCGTTTCCTTATTCACAGGAAGATTGGCACCAAGCAAAGCTTGCACGATTGCTTTGTTCTCTTTTGTATCGGCAATCCCCAGTGACCGCATTAGCCCTTCTAGGGACGCGTCTTTGCCAGCTCCTTCCCCGACGCTTTCCAAAACCTTCAACGTGACGACACCTGTTGATGACTGGACTTGCAGCCAAGCTTTTTGGCCCGGTTCCAGACTTGCTTCCATTTTAGCCTGAACCTGCATTCCCCCGACTTGTACGAGCGCCATATTGTCCGGGTAATGCTTGATTACCGTGCCTTTAAACACTTGTCCGGGAGTAAGCTCAACCGGCTTCGGAGCGGATATGGGTGCTTTTTGCACGAATGATTGAATAAGTTGCGACGGGGAAAACATGCAGATCCTCCTCCTGTAGACAGTATGTTACTAGCCTTTTTTATGCGTGTTCTTTTACGCCAGTGAATGTCTTGCGGTGAATCGGCGTAGGTCCATATCGAGCAATTGCTGCCAGATGCTCAGGGGTTCCGTAGCCTGCGTGTTTGTCAAAGCCATAGGCTGGATATTGTTCGGCATACTGGGCCATCAATCGATCACGGGTGACCTTCGCTACAATCGATGCAGCTGCAATGGAAACGCTTTTGGCATCTCCACCGATAATCGGAACCTGTTCGCAATCCATTCCGGTTAGCTGCACGGCGTCAATCAGTAATACATCTGGAGCGCTACCTGCCTGTTGGATTGCCAGCTTCATCGCCTCTTTTGTAGCAGCTAATATATTGATCGCATCGATTCTTGCTGCATCGACAATTCCGATTCCCACAGCAAGTGCATCTCTTTGAATGATTTCGCAAAAAGCCTCCCGGGTGGATACGGGTATCTTCTTCGAGTCATTCAGGCCTGGCAAGTAAAAATCCTTGGGCAGACACACGGCACATGCAACAACTGGACCAGCCAACGGACCTCTTCCGACCTCATCTACCCCGAATATGTACTGATGCCCCTTCTCAAACATGGCTTTCTCATAGACGGTCATGTCAGCCCACATCTGTGCGAGCTTTTCTTGGCGTGCAAGCGCTGCTTCCGCCTGCTTCGCCAAGGCCTGTACCCCCGCTCTTTTATCTTCTTTCAGCAATTGTAAAAAATCTTTGGGTACCTCGTCCAACTTTTCCATCGTCACTCGTATTTCTTTTATCGACATATCTGCTAGATTCATTGACTCATTTCTCCTTACAGATTCTCATAGTAAAAAACCTGCCTACCGTATATGTCGATAGACAGGTTTTTGATGGCTGGAAAGTTTATTCTGGAAAAGATACTGGCTTACCAATCGGTTCGTCCATTTCCCAGTCAATCGGGCGCTCGACAGAGATCGTTCCCAGCTTGCCGGAACGCAGCTCACGCAGGAAAATTTCTGCTGCCTTGTCGTAGTCGATATTACCGCCAGAAACGAGACATCCGCGCTTCTTCCCGATTTCTTCGAGCATTTCTACTCGATCCTCAGGTAATTCTTTTAGCTTGAAGCGTTCGATTAGGCGCTCCGGATAGTAATGCATCATGTAGCTAATGACAAATAATGCTACCTCCGTAAAATCGATAAGCTCGTCTTTAATTGCCCCACTTGCCGCCAATCGCAGACCTACCATCTGATCTTCAAATTTCGGCCAAAGAATACCAGGCGTATCGAGAAGCTCCAGTGTATCGCCCATTTTTACCCATTGTTGCGCCTTGGTTACCGCCGGACGATCACCAGTGGCTGCTACCGAGCGCTTGGACAAGCGGTTAATGAGGGAAGACTTGCCGACATTAGGGATTCCCAAGATCATGATTCGGATGGCTCGACCTTGCATCCCCCGCTCACTGCGCTTTGCCAGCATGTCAGCTGCTAGCTCCTTACACATTTCTGGCAGCTTGCTGACACCTTTTCCACTCAGGGCATCAATTGGCAGTGTGCGAATGCCTTGCTTGCGAAAATAAGCAATCCACTCATCTGTTGCCCGTTCATCCGCCAAATCTGCTTTATTAAGTAAAATCAATCGTGGTTTATCACTGACAATCTCGTCAATCATCGGATTACGGCTGGAAAGCGGCAGACGTGCATCGAGAAGCTCGATGACTACATCGATTAATTTCAGCTTTTCCGTTACTTGACGACGTGCTTTAGCCATATGGCCAGGAAACCATTGGATCGTCATGATGTCTCACCTACCTTGAAGCTTTGCGTTATCTTGTCAAGCGAATTCCCGCAACCGGCCAAAAAGTAAATTCAGCTCTGCCAACAACCGTAGTGACGGCAACAGGACCGATGGCTCTGCTGTCATGACTGTTTAACCTGTTGTCGCCCATCACAAAAATATGGTCAGCTGGTACTTGGACCGGGGGAAAATCGTGGGTAAAGAACGGCTCTCCCTGCTGCTTTGCTTGTTCTTTTGATTGTGCAAGATACGGTTCCTCTACCACTTTGCCATTGACCAGCAGCTGATCGTTTTTGACCTCTACTGTATCACCCTCAACAGCAATGACTCTTTTGATGTAATCTCGCTCCTTTTCAGCATGGAACACGATAATTTCACCAGGCTTCGGATCTTGCAAAAAATAAATCGCCTTGTTCACAACTAACTTTTCGCTGTTATGTAATGTACTTTCCATGGATTCGCCTTCTACAATAAACGGGGCGAACAAAAAGGTACGAATGAGAAACGCCAAGATTAAAGCGATCCCCAGTGCCTTTATCCATTCCCATAGTTCATTTTTCTTCTTATGACTGGAGGTAATTTCTTCGCTCATGACCTACGATCCTCCCATGAGAACTCGTCCAACCTTAGCTGTAACATATGTCAAGATGAGCTATTTTATTTCAAGATCGTTAAATGGAAAAAAGAGGCCTGGCAAGCAGGCCAGTCCTCTTTCTAAGCGTTGCGCTTATCGACGAATTTCTTTAATACGAGCTGCTTTACCTACGCGATCGCGCAGATAGTACAGTTTCGCACGACGTACTTTACCATGACGCACGATTTCGATCTTGTCGATCTTAGGCGTGTGTACTGGGAATGTACGCTCAACACCTACGCCGTAAGAAATCTTACGAACTGTAAATGTTTCGCTGATACCTGTACCGCGACGGCGAATGCATACGCCTTCGAACAGCTGGATACGCTCACGCTGACCCTCGATAACCTTAACGTGTACACGAACAGTGTCACCAGGTCGGAACGCAGGAATGTCCTGTTTCAATTGCGCTTTTTCCAGTTCACGGATAATTTGGTTCATTTGAATTTCCTCCTTCCGATAGACGTTCTTACTCGTCTAACCCATAGGTCCAGCCGCTTAGGCTGCGTTACGAGTAGCGGACCGCCTTAGTCAGCGGGCAAAATTGCCACAAGAAGTATATTAACACAGCGGGCACAAAACTACAAGACTCTTCTCCTATTTGTTCCCTACTTTTTTTCCTGCTCCAATTCAGCCAATAGCTTTTTCATTTCATCTGTCAGTGCAAGCTTTTCCAATAAATCTGGACGCCGTGCTTTTGTTCGACGCAGCGATTCCTTTAACCGCCAGCTTTCAATATTGGCGTGGTGCCCTGACAACAGTACGTCTGGCACCTTCCAGCCGCGAAACTCAGCCGGTCTTGTGTAATGAGGGTATTCGAGCAGTCCCGTTGAAAAGGAATCCTCGACAGCTGACGTCTGGTTGCCCAACGCTCCTGGTTGCAGACGAACGACACTGTCAATGACCACCATCGCCGCAAGCTCTCCCCCTGTCAGGACGTAGTCGCCAATCGAGATCTCATCCGTGACGAGATGTTCCCGAATTCGCTCGTCGTACCCTTCATAATGACCGCAAATGAAGACAAGATGCTCTTCTTGCGCTAACTCTTCTGCAAGCTTCTGATGATAGGGAACACCCTGTGGACACATCAGAATTACCCGGGGTTTCTTCTCCCCAGACAAGGCTTCTACGGCCCGGAACAACGGTTCAGGCTTCAAGACCATTCCTCCGCCACCGCCATAAGGGGTGTCGTCTACCGTTCCGTGCTTGCTCTCAGAGAAATCGCGAAAATTGGTGACATGAAAATCAACCAGTTCTTTTTCGCTTGCCTTTCCTAAAATGCTGCTGGACAAAACACCTGTAAACATTTCGGGAAAGAGTGTAAAAATATCGATCCGCATCTGAAGTTCCTCCTACAGCAAGCCTTCCATCAGATGGCAGACCACACGTTTGTTCGCGATGTCCACTTCCTTGATGCAGTCATCGATATACGGCAGCAAGATTTCTCCGCGTTTCCCCTTCACTACCCACACATCGTTTGCTCCTGGCTGCATGACATCCACGATTTTCCCCAGTTCTTCGCCTTCGTCGGTTACTACGACGCAGCCGACGAGCTGATGAATGTAGAACTCGTCCTCTTCTAATTCCATCAGTGCTTCCTCTGGAATTTTCAACTCTCCGCCCTTGTACTTTTCGATATCGTTAATATGCTCATAGCCTTCAAAGCTCACAATCTCAAAATTTTTATGCGAGCGACGAGAAACGATTTTCAATTTTAGCGGCTCACTGAGTGTCGGATGGAACAAGTACAGCTCATTTCCTTTTCGAAAACGCTGATCTGGAAAGTCAGTCGTTGGTGTTACACGTACTTCACCACGCAGACCATGCGTATTAACCAGTTTGCCTACTCCGTAAAAGCTATTTTGGCTCAACGTGTTCATTCCTCCTTTTCTTTGATCCCATTTTTTGTTTGAAGCCGAATCTCATATACCTGGCCATCTTTTATCATGATTTCCGTTCCGGACATAATTTCATCCCAGATATCGCCCTCTTGAATCGTGACAGGGCTTTGAACCGTCTGGTAATCGATCTCGCTTCCCTCTGGAAGATTTTCTACCTGCTGGAGGGTATATGTCAGGTGATCTATCTTTTCCTTGCGTCGACGCTCTTCCTGCGCGATTTTTTCCTGCGCCAACGCATATGTATCCGCAGACTTTTTCTTCGCCTCGGTTAATAGCTTTTTTGATTGAAACTGCCACTGCTCCCACTCTTTACGCTGCAAACGAAGTCGTTGGCTATACTGATCAATGAGAGCAGTCCGTGATGCTTCCGTAATAATCAGTTTAACCTGTACCGTCCGAAATATAGTAAGCACCTTCGCCACTCCTTTCGGAAAAACCATCATGGTTTAAGAGCATCTTGGATATTAGAAAAAAGACTGGGAAAGCTCCCAGCCTTTTCTCATACAATTTCAACCGTGACACGCTTGTCCGTTTCCACGGATGCGGCGATCACGACCGTGCGCAGGGCTTTCGCGATTCGACCTTGCTTGCCAATAATCTTCCCCATATCATCAGGGTGTACCGACAATTCAAAGACGAGAGTTCGCTCTTTGTCCACTGCGTTAACACGAACCTCATTCGGATGATCGACGAGAGCTTTAGCGATCGTTTCGACCAGCGCTTTCATCATCAAACCTCCAGATGACCGACTTATTTGCCGTATTTGGTTTCGTGTACTTTTGCGAGTACGCCTTCTTTGGAGAGAAGGTTACGAACGGTGTCAGTTGGAGCTGCACCATTCAGGATCCATTGTACCGCTTTGTCGGTATCAATTTTCACCACTGCCGGTTGTGCAACCGGATTGTAGTAACCGATTTCTTCAATGAAACGGCCATCGCGTGGGGAACGGGAGTCAGCTACTACTACACGGTAGAAAGGAGCTTTCTTGGAACCCATACGCTTCAGACGGATTTTTACTGCCATGTTGTGTCACCTCCTGTATTAATCAACGCTAGAAGAGCATCTGCGTTGGTGCTACTATATCTGAACCATCGCGGCCAGCTGACAAGTCAGTGTCGCGAAGAGATCATGCCTACTTACTTGAACGGTGGCTTGAAGTTAAAGGGGAAGTTCATCCCGCCCTGGCTGTTGCCTCCGCCTTTTCCCATGAAAGGTAATCCGAAGCCTTTTTTCTTCGACTTCTTGACCATCTTGTCGGCAGCGCCTGAGAATTGCTTCATCATCTTTTTCATTTCCTCGAATTGCTTGAGGAAGCGATTGACTTCTTGAATACTCGTTCCGCTTCCGCTTGCGATGCGCTTGCGACGGCTGGCATTCAATAAATCAGGATTTGCGCGCTCTTGTTTGGTCATGGATTTGGCGATCGCTTCAACACGGGCAATCTGCTTCTCATCCACATTCATTTTGCCCTTCATCTTGTTCATTCCTGGCAGCATGCCGAGAATGTCTTCAAAAGGACCCAGGTTGCGAAGCTGCTGCATGGAATCCAAGAACATATCGAAGGTAAACTCACCTTGACGCATTTGGCGTTCCATATCGCGTGCTTTGTCTTCATCCACGGATGCCTGTGCTTTTTCAATCAGGCTGAGTACGTCCCCCATACCCAAAATACGGGAAGCCATACGATCCGGATGGAATGGTTCGAGCGCATCCAGCTTTTCACCCATCGCCGCGAATTTGATCGGCTTGCCAGTGACAGCTTTGACGGACAGTGCCGCACCGCCTCGTGTATCACCGTCGAGCTTCGTGAGAACCACACCAGTCAGTTCGAGCTGGCTATTAAAGCTCTCTGCTACATTGACGGCATCTTGACCTGTCATCGCGTCCACGACGAGCAAAATCTCATCGGGCTTGGTTACCTCGCGAATCTGCTTCAACTCGTCCATCAGCGCTTCGTCAATATGCAGGCGACCTGCGGTATCGATGAGGACTACGTCGAGATGATTCGTCTTCGCGTGTTCAATCGCTTGGCGAGCGATATCGACAGGACTGACTTGATCACCGAGAGTGAAGACGGGAACATTGAGTTGGTCCCCTAAAACCTGGAGCTGCTTGATCGCAGCAGGACGGTAAATGTCTCCCGCTACCAGAAGCGGCTTACGGTTTTGCTTTTGCAAATACTTGGCCAGCTTACCGGTTGTGGTTGTTTTACCTGCCCCTTGCAGACCTGCCATCATGATGACAGTCGGCGGTCGGTGCGCCATCGTGAGCTGAGCGACGTTGCCACCCATCAGAGCGACCAGCTCTTCATTCACGATCTTGATCACCATTTGACCAGGCGTCAGGCTTTTCATAACTTCCTGACCGACTGCGCGCTCCTTGACACGAGCAACGAAGTCTTTTACTACTTTAAAGTTAACGTCTGCTTCCAGCAGGGCCAGACGAACCTCACGCATCGCTTCATTCACGATGGTCTCGTCTATTTTCCCTCTGCCGCGCAGTTTGTCAAACGCGTTTTGCAGCCGATTGGCTAAGCTCTCAAACGCCATGCGAGCCCTCCTAATCCATCTCTGACAGTTGGTGGAGCAAAGTGTTCAGCTCGTCTCTTGTCTCGCTCTCCGAAAGCTCATTTACAAGTTCGTTCATGCGATTCAACACGTCCATGCGTTTTTCATGACGCTCAGCGAGGCGAAGCTTCTGATCGTATTCAAACAGTTGCTTCTCAGCCCGCTTAATATGATCATAAACAGCTTGGCGGCTGACCTCATGCATCTCGGCAATTTCTCCGAGCGATAAATCGTCCAGATAATACAGCTCAAGATATTCTCGCTGCTTGCCCTTGAGTAGCGGCGCGTAAAAGTCAAACAAGAGATTGACTTGATTGGTCTTTTCTAACATGAAACCAATCCTTTGCTATGAGGTACTCGTTTCAAACTGTAAAGACTTTTTCTTTACAGCACGTAGATTATAGTACCTAATTCCACACCTAGTGTCAAGCTTTTTTATTGACATCATTTTTGCATCTTCGAAACACTATGTTTTTACGCATTTTCCTGCTGTTCTGTTTCATCTTTTTGGATCAATCCAGCAAACAGCGCATGAACAAATTGCTCGGGATCAAACTGCTGCAAGTCATCCATTCTCTCTCCCAAGCCGACGTATTTCACCGGGATGTTTAGCTCGTTGCGAATCGCTATGACGATACCGCCCTTTGCTGTACCATCCAGCTTGGTCAGGACTAAACCTGTTACTCCAGCAGACTGCCCAAACGTTTTTGCCTGTGAAAGCGCATTTTGCCCAGTCGTAGCGTCCAAAACGAGCAAGACCTCGTGCGGAGCTCCTGGCAATTCGCGCTGCAATACGCGGTGTACCTTCGCCAGCTCTTCCATAAGATTCACTTTGTTTTGCAAGCGGCCTGCGGTATCGCACAACAGCACATCGACCTGTCGGGATTTCGCTGCCTGAATCGCATCGTAGATCACCGCAGCCGGATCAGAGCCTTGCTGCTGCTTGATTACGTCAACTCCTACACGCTCTCCCCAAACCTCCAGCTGTTCAATCGCTGCTGCACGGAATGTGTCACCTGCTGCCAGCAGCACTTTTTTATTTTGCTGCCTGAACATATGCGCCATTTTACCGATCGTAGTCGTTTTCCCTACTCCGTTTACCCCAACGAACAAAATGACGTTCAGACGACCATCCTCTACATTCAGAGCCGTATCCGCACCATCATCATTTTTCAAAAGGGCAACCAGTTTTTCTGAGAGAATGGGCTGCAGGTCGATCGCATTCTCGATCTTTTGCTTGCGAACCTCTGTCCGCAGGTCGTCAATGAGCTCCATCACGGTATTGACACCCACATCGGACGTAATCAAAATTTCCTCTAATTCATCGAAAAAGTCATCGTCGATCTTTTTGTAGCGACGTACCAGATCCTCTACTTTTTCTACTAGCAGGTCTCTCGTTTTAGCCAAACCATCCGTAAACTTCTGGGTGACCTCTTCAGACTTTTGGACAATAGCATCACGAAGGCGCTTGAAAAAACTCATGTTCATCTTCCTTTGCGGGTAGTATCAATTGAATGGCAAATCCGTTTAAGAGGCTGATTCGATAAACTTGTCACTGTCCTCCAGCTTCACGGAGACGAGTTTGGACACGCCGCCCTCCTGCATCGTGATACCGTATAGCACGTCTGCGCTCTCCATCGTGCCTTTTCTGTGTGTGACGCAAATAAACTGCGTCTGGTTGCTGAAATGGTGCATGTACTCGGCGAAACGGTTAACGTTTGCCTCATCCAAAGCGGCCTCTACCTCATCCAATACACAGAATGGCACTGGCTTCACACGCAGGATGGCAAAAAGCAAGGCCATTGCAGTCAAAGCACGTTCGCCCCCGGATAAGAGCGCAAGATTTTGCAGCTTCTTGCCAGGTGGCTGCGCCACGATATCGATGCCCGTCTCAAGCAGGTTATCTGGGTTGGAGAGTACAAGATCGGCCCGTCCTCCACCAAACAGTTGGACAAACACGTCACGGAACTGCTCCGAGATCGCATCAAATGTTTCTTTGAAGCGGCGCGACATCTCTGCGTCCATTTCTTGGATCACTTGATAGAGCATGTCTTTTGCTTCATTCAAATCTGCTTCCTGCGAGCTTAAGAACTGCTGACGCTCAGACAGGCGCTCATATTCCTCAATCGCGCCAAGATTCACAGTGCCAAGTGCCCCAATTTGCTTTTTGAGACGATTGACCACTTGTGTCTCTTCTTGAATCTCGCCACGTGCCGGATATTTTTGCTTCGCCAGGTCGTAGCTCATTTCGTATTCTTCGGAGAGTTTATTCAACAGATGATCGAGCTCTACCTCGTTGCGGTTGACTTTTACTTCTTCCTGATGAAGCTTTTCCTCCAGCGATTTGACCTCGCGGCGGATTTCCTTCACCTGCTGTTCCACTTGCTCCTGTTTGTAAAAGAGAGTCGCCCGCTCGCTTCGCCGCTCTTGAATCAAGCCAGCTACACGGTCTTTATCCTGACGCAATTCGCTAATGCGCTGATCCAGCTCAAGCCCGGACGATTCGTTCGTACGCTCCAGCTCATCAAGAGATGCCAAGTTCGCGTTTTGTTCTTCCCATTCGCGCTGCAATTGGCTTTTTTGCTCAAGCAAGCGTTCTGTTTGCTCCAAGCGTGATTGATACTCTTGCTTGACCTGCGCATTCAGTACCTTGAGACTTGTTATTTTTTGATTCATTTCTTCTTTAGATTCGAGCTGCTCTTGGCGTTTCGCCTCTGCTTCTGCGATCTGCGCACCGAGCTCTTTTTCCTCTTGCTCCATGGCAGCCAAAGAGGCTTGCAGCTGCTCCTGCTTGCGTTTGGCTTCTTCCATCTCGCGGCGATAGCTTTCAATATCTTGTTCAACAAGCTTCGCTCGTTCGCCCAAGGATCTGCCTTCCGATTCCTTTTGCTGCAAGAGTCCTTTTACTTCCTGTTCTTTCAATCGCAGACTCTCGCCTTCTGTACGCAGAGCCTCTTGCTCCTGCTGCATTTGCGCCAGTTCCTTCGTTAACTGCTCCATAAGGGTAGTATGCCCAGAAATTGCCTGGTCGATTTCTACCAGCTGTGCTTCCAGCTCTTCTGATTGACGGTTGCGTCCAAGCAGGTTCGTGCTGTTCTTTTTCAAGGCCCCCCCTGTCATGGAACCGCCAGCATTCACGATATCGCCTTCCAGTGTCACAACCCGATAGCGGTAGTCAAGCGTACGGGCCACACGGTTTGCCTGCTCCAGCTTTTCCGTAATAATGACATTGCCCAATAGACTTTCGAGGATGGGTCGGTACGCTTCCTCAAAGGTCACGAGCTCACTCGCGATTCCGACAACTCCACTCTCCGCCTCCAGCTGGCGCTTATCGCTTGCCTGCAAGGTGCGAGGACGGATAACATCGAGCGGTAGAAATGTCGCCCTACCTGCATTGTGCTGCTTCAAGTGAGCAATGGCTGCACGACCAGATGCTTCGTTGTCCACGACGACGTTTTGCAGGGCGCCACCCAATGCGACTTCCATCGCTGTCTCGTATTGCTGTGGCACGACAACGAGCTCAGCGACCGCTCCATGAATTCCTTTGAAGCCCCGCTCGCGTGCTTTCAAAATTTCTTTTACCCCTTGTTGAAACCCTGCGAACTCCGACTGCATTTCTTTTAACAGATCGAAACGAGACTTCGCTGCTTCTCGCTTTTGTTCCCAGTGGCGCAGTTCTCGACGGGCTGTTTCAAGGCGGGCTTGTCCTTCGCGCATACCCTCGACCAGTTCTTTGTATCTAACGCCAGTTTCTTGAATGGTAGAAACGATCTTCTCCAGCTGATCTTGGAGTTGGCTTAACTGAGCTAGTCGCTGCTCTTCTTCTTCATCGAGCTGTTTTTTTCCAGACAATTGACGTTCGACTCTGGCCTCGCTTGTCTTGAGAAGCTGCTCTTGATGACGATTTTCGTTGCGTAGATTCGCCATTTCGTTGAGCTTTTCGAAGTAATCGCCCTTCAAACGCTCCACGTCATCAGTCAGTGATTGCACCATGGAAAAAAATTGACCTTCTGCTTCTTGCAGCAAAGCATGGGCTTCGGTCATGCGGCGATCCGCTTCCTTGGCCCGTTCTTGTTCTTCTGCCAGCTCTGCCTCAAGCCCGTGCTGCTTCTCGGTAATCCGATGCATCTGTTCCATCGTCTGCTGGCGATTGGCATTCAGATTGCGCATACGCTCCCGCAATACCTCACGTTGCCCTTCGACTTTCTCGGTCTCTTCACTGACTGTCAAAAGTACTTGTTGGAGTTCTTCGATAGATTGGTCGATCTGGGTGACATGAAAACGCGCTTGCTCCAAATCAGCCTCTTGCTTGGATGCTTCGGTCGTTTGGCCGATTAACAGATGCTTGAGTTCCTCTACGCGTCCTGTGGCGGCTTCCCACTTGGTATGAGCCGCTTCAATTTGTTGCACGTAAAGAGCTACTTCATGCTCAACCAACTGGCGATGAAGCTCCTTGTACGTCTTTGCTGTTTCTGCCTGCTCCTGCAAAGGTCCGATCTGCTCCGTAATTTCACTGACGATATCGTGAATACGCACTAAATTTTGCTCGGTGTCATCGAGTTTTTTCTCAGCCTCGCGTTTGCGTGTTTTGTATTTCACGATTCCGGCTGCTTCCTCAAATATTCCACGGCGATCCTCAGACTTGGTACTGAGAATTTCCTCAATTTTTCCTTGACCTATAATGGAATACGCTTCTTTACCCAGCCCGGTATCCATGAACAGCTCCATGATGTCTTTTAGACGGCAGGATCTGTTGTTTATGTAGTACTCACTGTCACCAGAACGATACACTCTGCGGGTAACGGATACTTCCGAATATTCCACATCAAGCGAACGGTCTGTATTGTCCAAGGTGAGTGTCACTTCTGCAAAATTCACTGGCTTGCGCTTGTCACTGCCCGCGAAAATAATGTCTTCCATTTTCGCTCCACGCAACGACTTCGCGCTCTGTTCCCCCAGCACCCAGCGGATCGAATCAGAAACGTTACTTTTCCCACTTCCATTCGGTCCCACTACAGCTGTTACCCCTGGTACAAATTCCAATTCCGTGCGATCGGCAAAGGATTTGAATCCAGCCAGCTCCAGGCGTTTCAAATACATACGTACGGTCCTCCTTAAGAAACCATCCAAGACTGTCTGCCAATTGACAGACTTACAAACATGCAAGGATCGGATGGTACCCGAAAAGAAGCCCCTGCATCGAACAGGAGCTACCTACTACGAGCCTACATGGTCATCTGTAGGTTAGTGTATCATAGATAGCGGTCATCTCGCAGTATTTTCCCTCTGTTTCCCACCCGAAAGAAAAAAGCTGCACCATCTTGTAGCAGATGATGCAGCCCTTCTCGCTGACGAGTGATTATTTATCCCCCAGCTTGACCAATGCTCGAGCAGCAGCTTGCTGTTCCGCTTCTTTCTTGGAGCGGCCAGAGCCGATGCCAAGCGAACGATTGTTCAAAAGCACCTCAGATACGAATTCTCGATTATGAGCTGGTCCTTTTTCTTCTACAATTCGGTAATGGATGTCTCCCAGATTGTCTTGCTGAACAAATTCCTGCAACTGGCTCTTGAAGTCGGTTACCTGGGCAAACTCTCCCTTGTCGATGCGCGGGTACACGTATTTTTCCATAAAGGAAAAGACTGCGTCCAATCCTTGATCCAAGTAAAGCGCACCTACAAACGCCTCAAAAACGTCCGCTAGCAAGGCTGGTCGCTGACGTCCACCTGTCAGCTCTTCCCCTTTTCCCAGCAATACGAGATCGCCAAAATTCAACAGTTCAGCAAACTTGACGAGAGAAGGTTCACAGACAATGGCTGCACGCAGCTTCGTCATTTCCCCTTCGCTCATCTTCGGAAAAGTTTTATATAAAAACTGGGAGACGGTCAACTCCAACACAGCATCCCCCAAAAACTCTAGCCGCTCATTGTCTGATATTCGTTTGCCGCGTTGCTCGTTCACGTAGGAAGAATGGGTGAATGCCTGCCGCAAAACACTTTCATCGCGAAAGCGAAAGCCTATCGTTTCTTGCAGCTGTGCAAAATTCATCACCCTCACCACCATTCCAGGAGACTGCCTACTTTTTCTATCAGTAGGGCTCATTTATGCTTCGTATCGCTTCAGGATTACCGTTGCGTTGTGACCGCCGAATCCAAATGTATTGGAAACAGCCACATTGACGGTCGCCTTGCGCGCATGGTTCGGAACATAGTCCAGATCACATTCTGGATCCGGGTTTTCCAAGTTGATTGTCGGAGGCAAGACTTGATCACGCAGTGCAAATGCTGTCGCGATTGCCTCGACCCCACCAGTAGCACCCAACAAATGGCCTGTCATCGATTTGGTTGAGCTGACAGCCAGTTTGTATGCGTGCTCGCCAAATACACTCTTGATCGCTTGTGTTTCTGCGATATCGCCTTGGCCAGTAGAAGTGCCATGTGCATTAATATATTGGACTTCCGTTGGGTCAACGCCAGCGTCTTTCAGTGCGCTTGCCATGCAACGCGCTGCTCCTTCGCCACCAGGAGATGGAGAAGTAATATGGTGAGCATCTGCACTCATCCCGTAGCCAATGACTTCCGCGATGATCGTTGCTCCACGTTTTTTTGCATGCTCGAGCTCTTCCAGGATCAGAACACCAGCACCTTCGCCCATTACGAAGCCATCGCGATCTTTATCAAACGGACGGCTCGCTTTTTGCGGCTCATCGTTTCTGGTGGACATCGCTTTCGCTGAGCAAAAGCCTGCAAATGCCATTGGACGCACTGTTGCTTCTGCTCCACCTGCGATCATAACATCTGCATGATCGAACTGGATCAAGCGCAGTGCATCACCGATCGCATTTGTACCTGTCGCACAAGCGGTAATCGCACTGGAAGTTGGTCCTTTTGCACCGTATTGAATGGATACTGCCCCCGACGCCATATTCGCAATCAGCATCGGAATGAAGAATGGACTCACGCGACGCGGTCCTTTTTCCAACAAGACGGAATGCTGCTCTTCCCATGTAGTCAGACCACCGATTCCGGACCCGATGTATACACCCACTCGTTCCGCATTTTCTGGCGTGATCTCCAGTTTTGCATCTTCTACAGCCATTTTGGCAGCAGCTAATCCAAACTGAACGAATCGGTCTGTACGTCGGATATCTTTCTTGTCCATATACTGCTCAGGATCGAAGTTTTTCACTTCGCCTGCAATTTGTGTTGGATAATCAGAAGCGTCAAAGGCAGCCACACGGTCAATGCCTGATTTTCCTTCCAGCAAGCTGTTCCAGAAAGTCTGCGCGTCATTCCCTACTGGAGAAACGACACCAACGCCAGTAATCACCACTCTGCGTTTCATTGCAATCACCTCTATATGAAAGTCAGCAGTCAGCTTCTTACATTCACTGCATGCAAAACGTGAATTTGTTCGGATTATGTACAGGTGGCTATTGAAGGAGAAGTCCCGTATGGTACGGGACTTCCAACAGATCATCCTACTTGTGAGATTCTATGTATTTAACAACCTCACCAACAGAAGTGATCTTTTCAGCATCTTCGTCGGAAATCTCTAAATCAAACTCATCTTCGAGTTCCATTACGAGTTCAACCACATCCAGGGAGTCAGCGCCCAGGTCTTCTTTGAAAGAAGCTTCCAAAGTAATTTTGGACTCATCTACACCCAGACGATCGACGATGATTTTCTTCACACGCTCCAAAGTATCTGCCATCTTGCTTCACCCCCTCTCCCGTATTATAGTGGATGAGCTTTCAAAAAACCAGTTTTCGCGAAAATGCTCAATTCAGGTTTTCTTCCTACATGTACATTCCACCGTCTACGTGCAGGGTCTGCCCTGTCATGTAGTTGGCTGCGTCGGATGCCAGGAACAGCACGACAGATGCGATATCATCTGTTTGTCCCAAGCGGGCAAGCGGAATTTGGCTTGTGAGTCCTGCTTTTACATCCTCCGGCAATACAGCAGTCATTTCTGTATCGATAAATCCTGGTGCAACAGCATTCACCGTGATGTTGCGGCTAGCCAGCTCGCGAGCTGCCGTCTTCGTCAAGCCAATAACCCCAGCTTTTGCCGCCACGTAGTTAGCTTGTCCTGCGTTCCCCAAAACACCTACCACAGAAGTGATGTTGATAATTTTGCCTGAACGCTGCTTCATCATTGGGCGGGTCGCTGCCTTTACGCAGTTGAATACACCCTTCAGATTCGTCGCAATGACATCGTCCCACTCGTCTTCTTTCATGCGCATGATCAGGTTGTCCCGAGTAATTCCCGCGTTGTTCACGAGAATATCGATCGCACCAAAATGATCCAAAGCAGCTTTGAACATGTCGTTGACATCTTCTGTAGAAGAAACGTTCGCACGAATCATGATGGCATCGCGGCCCATTTCTTTAATCAGCGCAACAGTCTCGCTCGCTGCCGCCTCACTACCTGCGTAATTGACAACTACATTAGCGCCAGCTTCTGCCAGCTTCAAAGCAATCGCACGTCCAATACCACGGGAAGCCCCTGTGACCAGTGCTGTTTTTCCTGTTAACATAGTACCCCTCCGTTCAAAAGCTCAGTAAGTGAATCCATATCCTGTACCGAGATAATCGTCGTATCCGCTGGTGCGATTTTCTTGATCAAACCGGCCAAAACTTTTCCAGGACCGATTTCTACAAAGGTTGTCACGCCTGCTTCGACCATCCATCGTACAGAATCCTCCCACAAAACTGGGGCAGCAACTTGTTGAACCAATTGATCTACTATGATTGTAGCTTCAGACACAGGTCTAGCCGTTACGTTTGCTACAACAGGCACAGTCGCTTCTTGTACCGTAACGCCAGCCAAAACTGCTTGCAGTTTATCTGCTGCCGGCTGCATCAAGCTCGAGTGGAACGGACCGCTTACATTCAATGGAAGGACACGCTTTGCACCCGCTTCCTTCGCTTTTTCACCAGCCAGCTTCACACCTTCAGCAGAACCTGAAATTACAATTTGCCCCGGGCAGTTCATGTTCGCTAATTGAACAGGATGTCCAGATGCTGTTACTTCTTCGCAAACCGCATGCAGTGCCGCACGATCCATGTTCAAGACAGCAGCCATTGCACCTTGTCCTGCTGGCACTGCCTCTTCCATAAACTGACCACGAGCTCGCACGATTTTGACTGCATCTGCAAAGGACAAAGCCCCTGCTGCAACCAAAGCTGAATACTCACCCAAGCTGTGACCTGCTACGAACGCAGGCTTATAGTCAGGCAACTTTTCGTTCAACGCTGCCATAACAGCGATGCTTGCTGTCAAAATAGCTGGCTGTGTATTTGCCGTCAGCTTCAATTCCTCTTCTGGTCCTGCAAAACACAGTCCCGACAAGGAAAAGCCGAGTGCTTCATCAGCCTGCTCAAATATGTGACGGGCCGCTTCCGATTGTTCGGAGAGAGCTTGCCCCATTCCTACGAATTGTGAACCTTGCCCCGGAAAAACAAAGGCTACTTTTCCCATTCCTACTTGCTCCCTTCTGCCGGAGTCGTGCACCACTTCAAGAGCGTCGCTCCCCAAGTCAAGCCGCCACCAAATCCTACCAGAATCAGGTTATCGCCTTCTTTTACACGACCAGCCTTTACTGCTTCATCCAACGCTACAGGAATGGAAGCAGAGGACATGTTTCCATAGCGATCCAGGTTGATCGCTACTTTATCCTCAGACAGACCGAAACGCTGTACGGCAGAGTCGATAATGCGTTTGTTTGCCTGATGCGGCACCAACAGGTCGATCTCTTCCTTTGATACACCCGCTTTGGACAAGACAGCCTCTGTTGCTGAATTCATGACGCGAACGGCGAATTTGAAAACTTCTCCGCCTGCCATGTAGAGATAGTGCAATCCTTGTTCGACAGACTCAGCAGATGCAGGCGTTCTGGAACCACCTGCAGGCAAGCACAAGAGGGACCCGCCTGATCCATCTGCGCCGAGCTCAAAGGACTGGAAGCCGTAGCCCTCGGTAACTTCACCGATAACAGCCGCACCTGCTCCGTCTCCGAACAAGACACATGTATTTCGATCTTTGTAATTCGTAATTTTGGACAAGGTCTCAACGCCTACGACCAACACTTTTTTGTACAAACCGTTTTGGATGAACTGAGTCGCTGTCGTAATTCCGTACAAAAAGCCTGTGCAAGCTGCGGAAAGATCCATGGCAGCCGCACGCGTAGCACCCAGCTTTTCTTGCAGCAAGCAAGCAGTAGACGGGAACGACATGTCAGGCGTTACGGTCGCGACAATGATCATATCCAGCTGTTCCGCGCTGATGTTTGCTTTTTCGAGCGCTTCTTTGGCAGCCTCGTAAGCCAAGTCGGAGGAAGCTTGCTCCGGTGAGCTGATGCGGCGTTCTCTGATTCCAGTACGGGAAACAATCCACTCATCAGATGTTTCCACCATTTTCTCCAGATCAAAGTTCGTCAACACCCGCTCCGGGGTATAAGAGCCTGTAGACAAAATTCCTACTGAACGCTTTGCACTCATCTGCTTCACTCGCTTTCTCCCAAAGTATTTTTCTGTAATGATTGCTGGATAATCTCGTTCACGTCCTGCTGAATAAACCGCGTAGCACTGACAATTGCGTTTTTCATCGCACGCTCATTTGAGGAACCGTGGGCCTTGATCACAGGGGATTTCAATCCCAGCAAGGGAGCACCACCGTATTCCGCATAATCCATTTTCTTTTTAAAGCGAACCAATCCTGGTTTCAGAATGGCCGCTCCTAGCTTATTAATGAGGCTTGAAGTAAACTCCTGCTTCAACTGGGAAAAAATTGTGGAAGCAGCACCCTCTACGGCCTTTAACAAAACATTTCCTACAAAGCCGTCGCATACGAGCACATCACAAGCTCCTTGCATAACATCACGCGCTTCCACATTTCCTATAAAGTTCAGGTCAGCCTCTTGAAGGAGAGGAAAAACCGCTTTCGTCAATTCGTTTCCTTTTCCTTCTTCCGTCCCGACGTTAAGCAAGCCTACTGTTGGACGTTCGAAGCCCAACACTTTTTCAGCATACAAGCTCCCCATCACCGCGTATTGTACAAGCTGATGCGGCTTGGCATCCATATTGGCTCCGACGTCCAGCGTCAGTGTTACGCGGCCTTTTGTATTCGGGATATAGGCGCAGAGCGCAGGGCGCTCGATCCCATCCATACGACCTGCGTACAGCAAGCCTGCTGTCATTAATGCGCCCGTATTCCCAGCCGAGATCATCGCGTCGACTTTTTTCTCGCGCGCCATCTCAACAGCTACGACCAGCGAAGAATTTTTCTTGCGCCGAACAGCTCGAACCGGTTCATCATCTGGCAAAATCACTTCCGCTGCAGGAACGATTTCAATGTTTGCCGGAATATCCTGCGGCAAGTGGTTCCGAATAGCCTGTTCATCTCCCACCAATACAACTGTAATGGCCGGGTTTTCCTTGATGGCAGCAAGCGCCCCTAATACCGTACTCTTCGGTGCGTGATCGCCGCCCATCGCATCCACTGCAATTCGCAACCGTGACTCCTCCTTACTCCTCATCCATGCTGTTATGGTAGCTCGACATTTCAACTACACGGAAGGTTGCGGTAAAGACCAATTCACCTTGGACCTTTGTCTCTACGCGCACCTTGCATTCGTCGCCGTTGCGGCTTCTCACCACGGCTTTGGCAACCAGCTTTTCCCCTGCTCGTACAGGACGGACAAAGCGGATCCTCGCTGTAGCTGTCAACGCTACCTCTGCGTTGATTACTGCTACTGCCAATGAGTTGGCCTGAGCAAATATATAATGCCCTCGGGCAATTTGTGTTTTCGAAAAAACATGCTCTTCTTTAATTTCCAATACGGAAATGGCCTGTGAATCGAGCTGTAGATCAAGAATCTCACCGATGATTTCATCGATGCCTAATGATTTTACAGGATCAAGACTTTTCTCTGCGACTGTCTTGATACGTTCACGTAGCTCCGGTATGCCTAATTCCAGTCTGTCTAAGCGTATGGTTTGAATACTGACATGAAATAACTCAGCCAGATCTTCGTCCGTCGCAAATGGGTTATCCGCCAGATACTGCACTAAGCGGGACTGGCGATCTTTTTTTGGCAAGCGGGCGATGCTGAACACCCCCTTAAGCAGGATTCAGTTGTACTATGTATGATTGCGATCTGTTTTTAATACCTGGTACCAAAACACAGTATAAGGGAGAAGATGTGGAATTACAAGTGTCGATCACGAAATTAGGTAGCCATCCCTAACGATAAATGAGACGAATGATCTCCTCAATTCCCGGTTCTTTCATCTGGATGTCCAAAGGCTCACCCCACCCCGCCACTTCGGCAAGGATTCGCGGCGAAGAAATTTTTCCTTTGTCGAAGTAAATCGAAAGTACATTCTCTGACAGCTCCATCCGCTCGATTCCCTCCAAGTCGTAAAGCTTTTCAGGCGGTTGTCGAAATTCGATTCGAATGATGCTTGGCAGCCCTATTTGGCGTCGCAAATCGGCCAAGCTCGTATCCATCATCTTTTTGCCGTGATTGATCACAATAATCCGGTTGCAGAGTTGTTCAATATCGTCCATATCATGAGTCGTCAATAGAATGGTCTTCTTCTGGGTCTGATTCACTTCTTTCAAAAAAGCTCTGATGCGAGTCTTCGCAACCACATCCAACCCAATCGTAGGCTCGTCTAAAAACAGGACTGGAGGATCATGCAGCAGAGCGGCCGCTAAATCAGCTCTCATCCTTTGACCTAACGACAGCTTACGCACTGGCGTATCAAGGAATTCATGGAGGTCCAGCAGTTCCTGATATACCTCCATCGATCGTCGATATGCACTGTCGTCAATCTTGTACATCGCTTGCAAAATTTCGAAGGAATCTCTGACTGGCAGATCCCACCAAAGCTGTGTCCGCTGCCCGAACACCACTCCAATTTGTGAGGCTACCTGAATTCTTTCTCGCTGCGGACTATAACCACCGATTCGTATTTCCCCCTGACTGGGATGGAGAATTCCTGCCAGCATTTTGATTGTCGTCGATTTTCCTGCGCCATTCGGCCCTATATATCCCACGAACTCGCCTCTATCAATGGAAAAGGAGATATCGTGGACGGCTTTGACTTCCCTTCGTTCACGAGAAAAGAGTGTTCGTAGAGAAGCAAAGCGTCCCTCTTTCGCTTGATTCAGGAAAAATGATTTTTCGATGTGCTTTGCTTCAATCATGTTACCCCTCCTTAGCTCCCTGTACTATGGTAGTGTCGAACCCCGACATTCCACAGCATACGAGCGAAATAAAAAGCAATCGCTGCGGCAACCGGGGTGAGGATCGGATAAAACCATTCGCCCCCTTTGCCCAACAGCGTCAGCATTGGCAAATAATTCATATACGCAATCGGAATCGCTGAGAAAAACAGCCATTTGAGCCAGTTTGGATATAGCCCGATCGGATAATTGGAGGCATTGGCTGGCGCATAAATGGTAAAGGTAAGCATATCTTTCATCTGATGCGTCCAAAAAGCGGCCCCAGCCGTAGCAAGACCAATGGAGAAATAGATCACTCCGCCAGACAAAATGGCAACCGGTGAGAATAGCACTAGCCCCATGATCGATTGCCCTTCCGCCGCAAGACCCGACAAGGAGATGACCAAAACTGACACCCCTTGCACCAAACCTCCCACTCTCGACAAATCAAGATTCCTAGTCAATAGTAGAAGCAAAGGGGAAACAGGCCGGATGAGCAATTGATCGAGCTCCCCTTGTACGATGTACTTCTCAAAGTCGTTAATTTCCGGGGCAAACAGTCGATACATAGAGACAGATGCCGAGGAAATTCCGTAAAGCATCCCAACCTCGTAAATATTCCACCCGACCACATCGTGAAATCGGTACAAAATGGCAGTGAGAATAATAAAATCAAGCACCATAATCATTCCAGTCGTGGCAGCACTCGTGACAAAATTTATCTTGTACTGCATTTGCGAGCGAATGCTGGCCGCAATCAGTTTGCGATAGAGGGCAAACATGTGGTTATCCTCCTTGAATTTCTAGCTTTCGTCTTGCCATGTTCGTCACCAATAAAGCAACTGCCGTTAAAACGAGCGCCCAGCCAGCTTGGACAAGCATGCCATAAGAAGGAGCAAGCTCTAGCAACGTCATGACTGGATAATAAATCATCGCGGAAAAGGGTAAATAAGGTGCAATTTTTCCAATCATTCCGGGCATCAAGTCTATCGGAATCATTTGTCCACCTAACCCAAAGATCAAAGACAAAAGGATGAGGTGTACCCAGCGAATTTCTGTCGTCCAGAAGGAAGAAATGCCCGCGAGATAAAAGAGCAACATACCTATGTAAGTTCCTAGCAGAAGCGAGAGGGTAAACCAGAAGTAAGTGAACGGATCAGAGGGGAAAAAGAAGCCTACCGCTAACCCTAGCAGCAAGCCGATCGGAACACTTCGGTAGCAAGCGTTGTACAGAAGTCGTCCAAACTCCTGACTGAGCATGTACCAAAGATAATGAACAGGCTTGATCATATCCAGACTGACAGCCCCGCTCCTTACCGCTATTTGCACATTCAGACCTGGGGACAGAAATGTTGTCATCCAGAGAACACTTTGGCAAATCGCGATGTAATACCCCATCGTTTTGACATCATAGGGTCCGTATACTTGTTTTCCTGAAAGGACACCCGTCCAAATGGCAATAAAAACAAGCCCAAAAATCGAGCTTGCGACATTGTTGACGACATGCGATAAACGATACTGAAGATTTCGACGATAGCTCTTGCCAATAATCCGCCAATAGACCATAAAGCCCTCCTCTTGGAAAAGTTAGGATTACCAGAATAGCAGGGGCCGTACACAAATGCAAGAAAAAAAGAAAGAGCCCTTCCCATTTGAAGGACTCCCTCTGATAAATCCATTTGCTGTCACGCTGGTCACCCATTCACGCCAGCCAAATGGAACTTATCCTCTTTTTTATGGATCAATAGCTTCATGTAGAAGCTACAATCACCTCTACATCGTTAGCGTGCAAAGCCTCAGCTATTTCCTTTTCAGGCAGCTTATCGGTGACGATAATATCGATCTGGTCAAAACCTGCAACGCGGTACAGCATGCTTTTTCCAAACTTGGTATGGTCAGTGAGTATGATCACTTGATCGGCCCGCTTGATCATTTCTTTGATCAGAAAGCCGTGATCTTCCTGCGTGGACATGAGCCCATCCTTTGTAAGACCGCATGCACCAACCAGTACTTTATCGACATGAAAATCAGCGAGGTTTTGTATCACGCGTGTACCGAGCACACATTGATCCTCGGCATGTACGTCTCCGCCCAAAAGCTTGACAAGAACGCCTTCTTTTCGGGACATACTGGCGGCAGTCGCTAATGAATTCGTGATGATGACATGGTCACGGGTCTGCAAGGATTCCACCGTGAGCTGAACCGTTGTGGACGCATCGAGCAGCATATAGTCGCCGTCTTTGATCAGACGGGCCGCCGCTGCCGCAATACTGCGCTTTCCTGTCAAATCAAGCTGCATTCGTTCCTGATGGGAGTAGTTCTTTTTATTGAGGCTGGGCAGTACCGCTCCTCCCCTGGTCCGCAGGATTTGTCCCTGCTCCTCCAGCTTGACGATATCACGCCTCGCTGTGTCACGGGAAACCCCAAACTGCTCAACTACTTCTTGCACACTGATTCGTTGGTGCTCCTGCAAGTACTCAAGAATCGCAGCGAGCCTCTCCTCTTGAAACACGAAGCCTCAACCCCATCCTTATCTTGCCTTCATTATAAGTCAATTAAGTGATTTTCGCAAGCGATAATAAGTGTTTGTAAGTATTTATAAGCAAAAGGAAGGAACAAAAAAAGCAAGGCGATTTCTCACCTTGCTTTCTTAGCAGCGAATATTACTTCGCTACTTTCACGCCTTTGTAGTGACCGCAGCTTGGGCAAACACGATGCGCAAGCTTGTATTCGCTGCAATTATCGCATTTGATCATGCCTGGAATCTCTAATTTGAAGTGCGTACGACGCATTCTTTTACGGGTTTTGGAAGTTCTCCGTTGAGGTACTGCCATCTTCCTTACACCTCCTTCAACTGACAAATGCTAAGAAGCTCTATTGGGTGGACAGTATAGGCAAAATGCTTATGCCATCCTTCAAAAATGAGACGCTGCCACGAATGGTCGGCGAATCATCTTGAATACAGTAAGAATACTTATTTGCTGTCTTTGAAAAAGTCAGCCAACCCAGCCAAACGTGGGTCAACACGCTCATTCTTGCAGCTGCATGCCACTTCATTACGGTTCACACCGCAAGTCGGGCACAGACCTTTGCAATCCTCCTCGCAAAGCGGGAAGGTCGGCATTGCCAGTAAGAAATCCTCTTGCAGCAGCGAGTCCAGCTCAATTTCATCGCCTTCCAGAGGAAGGATATCACTGTCCTCGTCATCTTGCAGGATTGGATCCTCCGCAAGCGCAAATGTCTCAGAGAAATCTACTGTTGCCTGATCGACAAAAGGATTCAAGCATCTCGCGCAGACAAAATTTACATCTGCCTTCATGCTTCCTTTTACGTAATAGAGATTGCCCAGCTGTACAGCTTCACCACTCGCAGTCACAGGAGTAATCCCGCGAATCTCATGATGGCGCTTCTTCAGCTCATCTGCATCCAAGGTTACCTGGAATGGCAACGGCTCTCCTTTTCGGTGCTCTAACTCTGCTAACTTAATGTTCATAGCATTTTCACCTCATGCACAACAAAGATGATTATAGACCCTGCCCAAAGCTTTGTCAACCATTTTTGCTTGACAGCTAGTTTGCTCAGGTAGATTTCGGTTTTTGTCCATTCAAGTACGTAATCGCTTCTTCTACCGTCTTGATCGGAACCACTTTCATTGAAGTTCCAATCCGCTTGGCAGTCGATAACGCCTCCTCGTAATTGGAGCTCGTATCTGGCGTATCCTGCGGAGCAAAGAAGATCTCTGCGCCCGCTTTGTCCGCTGCGATTACCTTTTGATTAATGCCACCGATCCTGCCTACTTTTCCGTCCAACGAAATCGTGCCTGTTCCTGCAATTTTATAGCCTTTTGTCAAATCCGTTTCCGTATTTAACTGGTCATAAATCTCCAGGGTCATCATTAATCCAGCAGAAGGACCACCAATCCCTTGAGAGGCAATGGTTACTTCTTTCGGAATGATGATTTCCTGTTTGTTGTCAGGGCGCACACCAATTCCAACTGACTTGGATTCAGGTAGTGGTTCCAAGGTTAACATCGTTTTGGCCTCTTGTCCATCTCTTGTGTACGTAATTTCGACTTGATCGCCTGCTTTTTTTGCAGAGAGGGCTGTCAGCAAATCTTTTGCCTCAGACGTGCGAACCCCGTCTACATACGTAATGACATCTCCGATTTGCAATGCTTTATGGGCAGGGAACCCTTCCAGAGTACCCATCACCCACACACCCTGCTTCTCGATTTTCACTTCAAAGCCGGCAAGACGGAATGCGACTGCCTCCGCAATTTTTTGTGAATTGTCCATGACCGCTTGTTCTCGACGGATAAAATCTTCGCTGTCCTCGCCCTTGCCTACAACCAGCTCCTTGGGCAACAACTCAACATCCTGCGCCATTTTTGCATACCAATACCACAGCAAATTCGCTTCGCCCATGCGAACCGTCGTGAGCATGAAGGATCCCGTCTCGTCTTTCTTGCCGCCCTCCACTTGAATCATCGGCCCCAACTCAATCGCTGAACCCGGACGACTCACGTAATAATTCGTCGGTACAAAAAAGGAAATACCCAACAAGACAAAAACCAAGGCAAGTATCCAGCTAAAGCCTCTGGTTCCTGTAGATCTGCGTCTGTTGGCATAAAGCTGTTCCTCACTCATTCTTGTGCCTCCCAATTTGCAATTCGTTCCTGAATGCGTTCAATATGTTCAGTGCCCGCACGTTCGCCTAGCTCGATAATTTCTTCGACACCCGTGTACGCGATACTGCTATAGTGTCCAACATCCGGTCTGATTACGATGTCTGCCGCAATGATTCGATGTCGCAGAATTTCCCTTTCCATCACATCAATCGTCTGGGCGATGACATCAAAAATACTTTTGACCTCCATCCGTGTATCGAATTGGGCGACATCTACCGCAATCACGATATCGGCACCCATGTCACGCAGCACCGTCACCGGCACACGATCAATAACTCCTCCGTCGACTAAAAGCCGCCCCCCTACTTTTTCAGGAACGAAGATGCCTGGAATGGATATGCTCGCTCTCACCGCTTGATCAATTGGACCTTCTCGAAATACAACTCGCTCCCCAGTTTCAATATCCGTTGCCACAATGGCAAGCGGCTTGTTCAGCTCTTCCAAGCGCTTTCCGTGTGTTAACAGACGAATCAATTGCTTGATCTTTTCCCCCGTAACAAAGCCCATGCTGGGCACGGTTAAATCGAGCCAATGCTTGCGTTTTAAATTCAGGGCAAGCTTTCCCATCATGTGCGGTTCAATTCCGTTTGCATAGACGGCTCCAATCAGACTCCCCATACTGGAGCCAGCCAGCATGTCAATCTGGATGCCATGTGCTTCTAGTGCATTCAATACACCAATATGTGCAAAACCGCGAGCGCCCCCAGAACCCAGGGCTACACCCACGATTGGTTTACGCTTTGTCTGCATGGAAAAACCCCTCCCCGTAACCAGCCTATGTGGTAAATGGCTGTACCTTTCACACTTGGGAGATATTCGTCGACCAAGCTTACGCATAGTTCTCCCGCCTGCCACGTAGACATGTACTACTACTTTTCTTCGATTCAGGAGGAATCCATGTCACGCCACTCACCCGTACTTACTTTGTTGCTCGCCATCTCGACAGTTTTCATTGTTATTTCGTTGATTGCTTACTCGCAGATTTCTTTTGAAGCTGCCGTACGCGGTCTGAAAATATGGTGGGAGGTAGTTTTCCCCTCTACCCTTCCCTTTATTGTGCTGTCTGAGGTGTTGATGGGTCTGGGCGTCGTTCATTTCGTCGGCGTGTTACTGGAGCCATTAATGCGCCCACTGTTTAACGTTCCGGGCACTGGCGGGTTCGTACTGGCTATGGGCTTCTCGTCCGGTTATCCGGTAGCCGCAAAGCTGACTACTCGCCTGCGTCTGCAAGGCAATGTGACGAAGGCTGAAGGTGAACGTCTCGTCTCCTTTACAACGACGGGAGACCCCTTATTCGTCATGGGAGCAGTGGCAATCGGCTTTTTCCACAGTGAGCAAATGGGCATTATTCTAGCCCTAACTCATTATTTGTCAGCTGTACTCATGGGCGTAATCTATCGTTTTCATGCGCCTTTTGCCATTACTTCAGCCCCATTGGAGAAAAATTCACTGCCTCTTCCTTTACGCGCGTTGCAAGCGATGCATCGGGCACGTGTCCGCGACGGACGTCCGTTCGGAAAATTAATGGGAGAAGCGGTGCAATCCGCTCTGAATACCTTGTTCATGATCGGTGGCTTCATCATTGTTTTTTCGGTCTTAATTCAACTATTCTCCACGATTCATCTGACGCAAATCATCAGTACGCTTCTCTCGGTTTTCCTCGGTCCCTTCGGTTTTCCGCCAGCCTTTTCCCAAGCAATCGTGGCTGGTTTGTTCGAAGTAACCCTTGGCGCACAGGCAGCGAGCATTGTGCCTGATAATGTTTCCTTGGTCTGGAAAGCGGCCATTGCCAGTGCGATATTGTCTTGGGGCGGTTTGAGCGTTCACGCGCAGGTCGCAAGTATCTTGAGTGAAACGGATATTCGTGTCGCCCCTTACTTGATTGCCAGAGCGCTGCACGCTTTGCTGGCTGCGATTTTGACCTTTGTCTTCTGGGGGCCACTTGCCACAGTCAGCTCCTGGTTCGTGGAAAAAGCCGTCCCCGTATTTGTGCATGCGAAATCCGAGATTCCGACGACAAGTTGGTGGGAGACCTTGCTACTATCAGGGGGAATCGCCATCGGTGTCGGTGCGATTCTGTTGTGTACCAGCCTGACTGTTTCGCGTATGAACCGCAGCAAGACGCGATAGTCTACTCGGCCATTTTTCGCTTCAGTGCCTCTTCTACGACCGGCGGCACCAAATCAGCCACACTCGCCTTGTATTTTGCAACTTCCTTCACAATACTTGAGCTCAAGTACGAATATTGATTGTTCGTCATCATGAAAAACGTTTCGATATTTTCGTCGAGCTTTTTATTAATCGAGGCGACTTGCATCTCATATTCAAAATCAGAAACAGCACGAAGACCACGAATGATCACCTGTGCGCCCTTTTTGTTCATATAATCAATCAACAGGCCGTCAAAAGAGTCCACTTCTACATTTTTCATGTCAGCCGTTGCCTGACGAAGCAATTCGACGCGCTCTTCTACGCTGAATAATGAGTTTTTCTTCGAATTGATCAAGACGGCAACAATAACCTTATCAAAAACGTTGGCACCCCGCGAAATAATGTCGAGATGCCCATAAGTAACAGGGTCGAAGCTTCCTGAACATACGGCGATTGCCATAGCGGGTTATCCTCCCTTAGTGCTCTTTATGCACCTTGATTTGAAAGTTAGTCTTGTGGTTCCAAATCGTAATAATACACGGTAACGGCTGTATCCCCATACTTCGCCGCTCGATCCTTCACACAATGACCAATCGCATCCGGAAAAGAGTCTGAGATATCATGCTCAGCCACGATCCACGCTCCGTCCGCCAACATTCCCAGCTCCTGCAACATCTCAATTTCTTCGACAATTTTTTGCTGGGCGTATGGCGGATCTAAAAAGACGAGGTCAAATTTTTGATTGCGGGTACTTAGTGTGCGAATGGCGCGCTCTGCATCCATTCGATATAGCTCGGCATAATCGTCCAGCCTGCAAGTGCTGACGTTTTCTTTAACCACGGCAAATGCTTTATGATCGCGCTCCACGAAAACAGCTCGATCCGCTCCCCTACTCAATGCCTCGATCCCGAGTCCACCTGTTCCTGCGTATAGGTCCAGTGCCCACCCGCCATCGAAATATGGGCCAATCATATTAAAAATCGATTCTTTGACTTTATCGGTTGTCGGTCTGGTTCCTTTGCCCGGAACTGCTGCCAACCGTCTTCCTCTGTGTTCTCCAGCGATGACTCGCATACTCATTTCACCTGTCTGCTTTCTTATATGTATGTTTTAAGACGCGATTTTCTAAGACTGAGAATGATATCATACTATCACAACTGCATACACCCGTAAAATTAGCAACTGGAAAAATTTATGCGCAAGACAGGTATACAACCCCATTTGATTGGAAAAGATGATGAATAGCGACGCAACGGTGTCGCTGACAACCGCGGAGAAGACTTACGTTTCCCCATAAGCTCTTCCTCCGGTTTCTCCTCTCCCATAATTGAAAGGCTGTTCACTTTGGCGCACGACGTGTCTGATAGGAGCATTTCGTGCCATCGCTCCCTTCATCGGGAGGAGTTGAACGGCTGCCCCTCGCCATTTGGCGATGGGGTATTTTTTTATGTCCAGCACATACTACATATACCTGCTACACCCTTCTTCATGTAGCTTGCCTGAAAGGAGTGAGTCATTCATGGCAGAAAAGCGACCGTCCGCACAAAAGCTGAAGGCGTCCAAAGCCCAGTCCATTGCCGACCGCACAGGCAAAGACGTCGAGCTGGCGCGTGACATGCAATCTCGTGCAGATCAATCGGACATCGTCAAACATGGACAGTAGCTGCATACGTAGCCAGCCGCATCGAATCGGCTGGCTTTTTACTTTTCCACCTTCAATTCCCTCGGCACTTCTTTTAAGCGGATACAGATACTATACAAAATAACTGTGAAGGAGGTATCCGCATGCATACGGTGTGGAAGGGCTCAATCAGCTTCGGCCTCGTCAATATACCTGTTCGCATGTTTACTGCAACGGAAGAGCGCGATATTCGCTTTCGCCAACTGCATAAAGAGTGCAATACCCCGATCAAGTACGCAAAAATGTGCCCGCACTGCGAACGCGAAGTCGATACAAGCGAGATCGTCCGTGGCTTCGAATACGAAAAAGGACATTTTGTCATGATTGACGATGATGATCTGGAAGCGATTACGCCAGAAACACGCAGAGCCATTGAAATCATCGACTTCGTAGACTTGTCGGAGATCGATCCCGTATATTTTCATAAAAGCTATTTCCTATCTCCACAGGACACTGGCGAAAAAGCTTACGCCTTGCTGCGATCCGCCATGGAACAAACAGGAAAGATCGGTGTTGCGCAGGTGACGATGCGCAATCGGCAAAGCCTGGCAGTTATCCGACTGTATGAGCATTGCATCATGCTGGAAACGATCTTCTATCCAGATGAGGTACGTCCGGTCAGTCAAGTGCCTGCCTTACCGGAAGCCACAGTTCCGTTAGCCGAAAACGAACTGAAGATGGCAACTGAGCTCATCAGCAATATGACGCTCCCATTTGATCCGGCAAAATATACGGATGAGTATCGATCCGACCTGCAAAAACTGATTGAGAAAAAATTGGAGGGTCAGGAGATCGCCACTGCACCTACCGTGGCAAGAACCAATGTTATTGATCTCATGCAGGCTCTAAAAGAAAGCTTGGAGTCTACAGCTGGTCAAGCCCCTGCTCCCATCAAAATCGAGCCAGAACCGACTCCGTCAAAGCCTGCGCGAAAACGCACCACTGCTGCCTCCTTGTCTGAAAAAGAGCAAGCATCGAAAAAGGAGACCGCGGCCAGTCCGAAAAAAACTACGACTACTTCTACAACCAAAACATTACGCAAAAAGAAGGCTACTTCTGGTTAGGCTACACCAAAAAAACCTGCCCACAAAATGGACAGGTTTTTTGTTTTCACATGATGGAATCTAACTAGGCGCCATCTTCCTGCATGGTTCAATATGGATATGCACGGCGTTAATCCGGTGAATCTTGCGCATCTGTTCTTCAATTTTCTCGGTAATGGTGTGGCTCTCCACCACATTCAAACCTGGATCTACATGGATCACAACATCAACCAGAACGCTGCTTCCATGGTAACGGGCTTTGATGTCACTGATATCCCTTACCCCTGAAATCGAGGAAATCGTAGCCCGCAGGTCCGCAAGCTCACCCTCATCAAAGCCATCTGTCAATCGGTGGGTTGCTTCCCTGAAAATGTCCCAAGCCGTCTTCAAAATGATGAGACCAACGACAAAAGCAGCTAATGGATCGAGCCAATGCAATTGAAATTGTGCGCCAGCTACCCCGATAAACGTCCCGATACTGACAAATGCGTCTGAACGGTTATCAGCGGCCGCTGCATCAAGTGCTTGGCTGTTTGTTTTGATGGCGAGCTTTTTATTGTAGCGATAGACGAAAAGCATAATGACGGCAGTTGCCAGTGCTGTCCACCCTGCCAACAGGTCGGGAGCCGAATGTTGTGGATCAAACAAGGATGGTACGGCATTCGTAACGACCTGAACTCCGACAAATAGCATAATAAATGATGCGACAAGTGCTGAAATCGTCTCCGCCCGGAAGTGACCATACGGATGATCTTTATCAGGTGGTTTCCTTGCAATACGCAGCCCGATCAAAACAGCAATCGATGCTACAACATCTGTTGAGTTGTTAAGACCGTCGGCCATTAAAGCTTCCGACGCAGTGACATACGCAACTCCTATTTTTAATACAGAGCAGAAAATGTAGGCGAAAATACTCACCCACGCTCCACGTTCTCCTTGTTTTAGATCCGAATAAACATCCATACCTCATCACCTCAAAATACTTCTCCATCCTGCTTCGACAACGCGAAAAATCAAAGCGCTGGAAGCAGTTGCTTTTTTTCGAACTTCATCGTAACAGATAGGAATCATGTGGGTCTACAGAAACAGTTTTAGTCCGATTCACGAGTATAGGGGGGAGGAAAATGTGTTGCACACCTGCAATTTTCCCAATGGAAAGTTTTCCTTGAAATTAAATGGACTTCCCGTTATCCTATTCTTGCAATCCAAAATAAAAAAGCACGGGAGCTTGGGATTCACCAGGCTGAGAGGATGGTACTGTGCCATCGACCGTTGAACCTGAACTGGGTAATGCCAGCGGAGGAATGTCATATACGACACGAAAAGATACGTGTATCTTTAGGATACCCGTTTCTTCTCTACTCTCGCGTTGGCGTCGCATATTGTTTATGCGGCGCTTTTTCGCGGGCAGTTTCTTTCGCCTCCCTAAACGGTTCTCGCTTTCGTGCAACCAAAACAAGGAGGTTTTTCTTATGTCATTGGTGTCATCTTTTCCAGGCAGTCGCAAAGTATACGAAACAGGTAGTCGTGCGGACATCCGTGTCCCGATGCGCGAGATTTCCCTTCAACCAACTGAAGGATTGTCTGGCTCCATCCCCAATCCTCCTCTTCGCGTGTACGACACGAGTGGCGAGTATACCGCAACAGGCTACGTCCCTGACATTCAAGCAGGACTGCCTTCCATCCGCCACAAATGGATCGATGAGCGAAATGATGTGGAAACGTATGTCGGTCGCGAACCACAACTAGTCGACGACGGTATCCGAAACGAAGAAAAGGCTGCCACCCTCCCCACTTTCCCTCGAGAAGGCTACAAACCAAAGCGGGCAAAGCCAGGAAAAAACGTTACCCAGCTTCATTATGCCCGAAAAAATATCATCACACCGGAAATGGAATACGTTGCCATCCGCGAGGGTGTCTCCCCAGAATTTGTACGGGCAGAAATCGCCGCTGGACGTGCGATTCTCCCTTCTAACGTTAATCATCCTGAAAGCGAGCCGATGATCATTGGCCGCAACTTTCATGTCAAAATCAATGCCAACATCGGAACGTCAGCCGTCAGCTCTTCGATGGAAGAAGAGGTCGAAAAAATGATTTGGTCTGTCCGTTGGGGTGCCGACACCATTATGGACCTCTCGACGGGAAAACACATCCACACCACGCGGGAGTGGATTATCCGCAACAGTCCTGTTCCAATCGGTACTGTCCCGATTTATCAAGCACTTGAAAAAGTAAATGGGAAAGCCGAGGATTTGACATGGGAGGTTTATCGAGACACCTTGATTGAGCAAGCGGAACAAGGCGTCGATTACTTCACGATTCATGCTGGCGTTCTATTACGCTACATTCCGATGACAGCTAACCGTGTTACTGGTATCGTCTCTCGCGGCGGATCAATTTTGGCGGCATGGTGCCTGGCCCATCATGAGGAAAACTTTCTGTATACGCATTTCGCTGAAATTTGCGAAATTCTGAAGGCCTATGACATTTGTGTATCCCTTGGAGATGGACTACGTCCTGGCTCTATAGCGGATGCGAATGACGAGGCACAGTTCGCGGAGCTTGAAACATTGGGAGAACTCACAAAAATTGCGTGGGAACACGACGTACAAGTCATGATTGAAGGTCCTGGTCACGTCCCTATGCATCTCATTCGCGAAAATATGGATAAACAGTTATCCATTTGCCATGAGGCTCCTTTTTACACACTTGGGCCGCTCACGACAGACATTGCCCCCGGCTATGATCACATAACTTCAGCGATTGGCGCTGCCATGATAGGATGGTTCGGAACAGCGATGCTCTGCTACGTAACGCCTAAGGAGCATCTCGGCCTCCCCAATAAAGAGGATGTCCGCAACGGTTTAATCGCATACAAAATCGCAGCGCATGCTGCTGATCTCGCAAAAGGACATCCGCGGGCAAAACAGCGAGACGATGCCTTATCCAAAGCTCGTTTTGATTTTCGCTGGAACGATCAATTCAATTTGTCTTTGGACCCAGAGCGCGCCCGCGAATATCACGATGAAACGTTGCCAGCAGAAGCCGCCAAATCCGCCCATTTTTGTTCCATGTGCGGGCCTAAATTTTGCAGCATGAAAATATCGCACGACATTCGTCACATCGCCAACGAACAAGGATCTGCCCAAGATCCCGCCATCCTTGCTGGAATGCAGGAAAAATCACGTGAGTTCCGAGAAAAAGGAAGCCGTTTGTACCAGTCGTAATGAAGGGGGATGCCGATGGAGGAAGCCAGTCGTTTACGTGAAAAGATCATTCGACTAGAGGCTGAGCTAGAGCAATCTAAACAACAATTGCGACTCATTCAACAGGACTGCAACCACGTCTATATCGAAACTCCACTTACGCGAACATGCTCCAAGTGCCTGCAATCCGAAAGCCTCTATTATTAATAGAAAAAGGTCGAAATCCTGTTGGAGGATCTCGACCTTTTTTCTTGGTTATTTCGCCATTCCGACTTGCAACGGCAGTCCTTCTTTATAATAGAGAGAGGGTGATAGCAAAATGAAGAAAATATGGATTTGCAGAAAGCCTTGCTTCTTCAAAATGCCGTGTATGGCACTAGCAATCGCATCATGTTGCTTTTGTTCACGAGGAAACATCATGATCTCTACAGACAAAGGACTGTTTGTTAGTTGCTCTACCTGAAGCAGCTCCAATTTCACCTTTTCCTGAGCTACCTCAGCAATTTTGGAAAACTCTTCTATAAGAATCTGAGAAATGGGCTCTATGTCTTGCTTCGCAAAGCCTTTAAACCGAAGAAACGGCAAGTCAATTCCTTCTTTCGTAAATGAGTTCGCACAGTCATTATAAACAAGTCTCTAATTGTATATCAATGAAAAAAGGATTAAAGAAAGTGAACAACACACATTCCCAATTGGAGCAAGAGACGCAAAGAGGGCCATATCAGAGAGCAGCTCCCTTCCCATGAGGTGTGGTGGACGTACCACGGAAGGAGGAAGCAGCTCAACCAGATACAGCCCAACTCGCTAACCCATCAGTTACTTTATACAGGTAGTATAGCTCGAATTCAATACTTAATCAATAAAAAAGTTTCGTAAAATTCGCACAGAAATTCATCCTCCAGCACCGCTCGTATAGATCATGCCCATCCGTGAAACTGTATTAGAAAAACTGGGCAAGTCCCAACTAAACATAAAGGTGGCAGCTATGGAACTAACACCGCTATTTCCTTTTGAGCCTACCAGCACGGAAGCCATACCAGCAGGACCACAATGGATAGGCCAAGTGAAATGGGATGGCGTTCGCATTCTTACCTATTACGATGGATACGAGGTCAAACTGTTCAACCGAAAATTAAATGAACGGACTTTCCATTATCCAGAGGTAACTGATATTCACTCGTACTGTCGTGCCGATTCTGTAATTTTGGATGGAGAAATAATCGCCCTCGGTTCGGACGGAAAGCCTTCCTTTTACGAGGTCATGAAGAGAGACGGGCTGCGACGTTTAGAAAAGGTACCCCAGGTACAAAAGCTCGTCCCTGTCACCTACATGGTTTTTGATGTCCTGTACTTGAATCATGAATGGGTAACGTCCTACCCACTTTCAGAGCGACAACAAATACTACGAAAAATCATCACGCCTACTCCTCATGTGCAGCTAGTTGAAAACTTTCCAGATGGAGACGCTCTTTACCGTGTCATCGAAGCGCAAGGCATGGAAGGAATCATTATGAAGGATTCATCAAGCAGCTACTTGATCAACGGAAAGGATCAGCGCTGGAGAAAGAAAAAGTACTACCGGGATCTCATCGCTGTTGTAGGCGGTGTCACGCTTCGGAATCATATTGTCAATTCGTTGCTTCTGGGTCTGTTCGATCAAAAAGGTTCTTTTTGGTACATCGGTCATGCCGGTACCGGAAAATTGACGCAAACGGACTGGCGCGCTTTTACGGAGAGAATCCAGCCCCTCGTCCAACAGAAGATGGCTTTTGTTAACAAGCCACCACGCGCAGCCAATACGTTATGGATACAGCCGAAAATTACCGTCAAAATCAAATTTGCAGAGTGGAAGGAAGGGCATTCCTTGCGACAGCCAAGCATACAAGGCTTTGTGGATGTCCCTCCACACCAGTGTGTTTTGGAGTAAGGCCCCCTTGGCTTTCGCCCTCATTGTCGAAACGATCCAGCCTGTTTTGCTTTCCCCAGTTTTTGCTTGCCATGATTAAGAGCCTGCATTTCCCCGTAGCTCGTCAACAGCGCTATCAGTAAGAGGATAATATAGGTAACAGCTGTCGCACCCCCACCTAACGCTGATTTATCCTTGAAAAAGTCCCCAATCAATATCACGATCACACAACCGCTTAAACAGACTGTCGTGGTCCACACCATCGACCGGTAAAATCGATAAAGCTTCGTTCCTTCGGGAATGAGGCTTTGCTCTCTTCCTTTATTCTTTCGACTTACATGAACAAGCAAAAAGAGCGCTAGCGGCAATTGGAAGCTAAGCACGATCATCGGCAAGCTATAACTAATAAATTGATCGATATGTGCTATATTGGGAAACGCGAATATGGACGACACAACGATAAACCATCCACACGGTGCATTGAGCGTATTGTAATGCCGCTGTCCCCCAAATGAACCCACCCCCACTAAAAATGCCAAGTAAGCAACAATGACTTTAATTGTGAAAGCGGGGAACCAAACACTAAAGAGGATCATTTCGACCCTGTCCAAAAAATCTGTAATGTGGATTTGCTGGACGAGAATATAGATGGGGAAATTCAGCCTACCGGCGATAATGTAGCCCATCACCCCGAGCAAAACGAGCAACATAATCGTCGTTCCAAAGCCAACAATAATGACCCCGTGCTTCATCGCAGCATAAAATAAACGCGGCTCTACAATGGCATGTAAGAATGCCCCAATGAGAAAAATATCACCATATACACCCACTGGGAAAAAATTGCTGATTACGATCCGATCCAATCTATTCGTTAAGATTGGTTCCAATCGCTCTACGTTGTATTCATTCATCAGCAGGAAATATAACGATATGCACATGATGAAATAAAGAGGAAAATAAAACTCATTTACTCGCGCCGCCACCTCAAGACTCGTTTTACCATAGTACATCATGAGTAAGACGAAGACGAGTAAGACGACCTCCAATGGTGTGTTTGGCAATAACGAGATATGTAAAAAATCAGCAGCGCCTTTAATATCGATCGCCAGGATGATCCAAATGTAAAACAAAATGAGTAGATTGACAGCTCCACCAATCCATTTCCCGCCAATAATAAACAAGATTTCAAAGATATTTTTCCCAGGATAAGCCTCCACCAGCTTACTCAAGACGTAGGCGATAAAAAGCGCATAAAAGATGGGGAAAATTTGAGAGAACCAACCATCCATCCTCGCTACCTGAACGACAGACCGCAAGAAACCGATCATCATTCCTGTCATCAAGACACTGCCGACGAGCCAGGCAATTTGTCGATGATTGACAACTTGCTTGTGAATCATACTTGGGCCTCCTTATACGAACTGATCCACCCACCTCTTCACATAGGGAGAGAAAATGTTCATGATGTTACTCGTAGGCAGGATTTGATAATACTGGAATTGCAAAGCGATCAGACAAATAATGGTTAGGGTGTAGAAAATAAAGATGACTCGCTGCTGTCTTCCATCCATGCTTTTTCGCTTCAGGATGAATTCTCCGAGGGAAAGTAACAGCATGAAGACAAAAAAGACCAGAAATATTCTATTCATGATCATCTTCACCTTTAGTTATATTCTTCGTTGTCTGTCCGACATTGACTAAGTTCACTTTGGAACGGATTTCATATGTGATTTTCGGAAGCTCCTCATTCCACCTGTTCCAATATCGGTCTCGCCACTCTCGCGGATTATTTCTTGACAAGGCGATTCCTAACCCAATGAAGTCTGATTGTTTCCTTTTGATCGTTTGCATCATATGGTTCACACCGTTATTGATCTGCTCGACGAGCTTCGCTTGCAGCATTCTAATATTTTTCTCTTCCTCGAGATCGAGGTTTGACTGATTCTCCACCACAACGGCAGAAGCGTATAGGTCAATTTTGAAATGGATGTGGCCTTTCCTGACCACGGGCTTGATATTCGCCCTTCCTTTCGAAAGAGTTATCGTAAGCCGTTCCTGCTTGGTAAGGGACACCACAATAGAAAACGGTGTAAAATCGCGTTGGAACAATCGCAAGCCGAGCAGTTCTTTGGGCTTCGCGATGGTTACGAGCTTGTCTTGTCGAAATAACCCTACCCCCGTTGCCTCTATTTCTTTTGACTTTCCTTTTGGATAGGAATCTACGGCTGTCAGAACGGGTAAGATGGCATCAACCCCAGGTGTACCGAGCATCTGGGCCACATCCTTCAAAGTTACATTAATGCCCCCCATCTTGACCAACTCACGCATCGCTTCTCCTGAAAAACGTTCAAATTGGGGCTGTGCGGTTAGTAATTCGATTGCTTTGCCTTTTGTCATGACAATGTAAGCTGTCAGTCTGTTTTCCGGAAAGCGCGCTACAATATCGAGCACATCCGACATACCGTCCTTCGCCAGTTCTTCGCCTATGACGATCATCCGGTGATGGGAGTAGTAAATTTCACGAGACATTCTTGCTTGAATCAATCCATTCGCTTCCCGAATTGTCCTGCCGACTGCGGAATCAACGTAATAACTCTTATCACCACTCGTCCCCCCACCACCTCCAGACTGGGCTCCCAGGCTGCTGACCAGGGGGACCTGAATGGATAACCGATACCTGCCGTCTGGTTCCTTATCCATCGCCATTGCAATGACGATAGCTATATCATTTACTTCACGGCGATCCCAACAACCAGATACTAGGAACATACAGAGCGACACCACCAAAATGCGGGTCACAGCTTTCACGATTGTCCCTCCTCGTTTGGTTGACGGTTGCCTGTCATCCCTGATTGCCCTCCTCTTTGCTGAATAGAATTCGCATAACCATCGTTCATACGCCTAGCATTTTGTACGCCCAAAAAGCTCGGGCGTTTTTCCATCATCGACCACGGTGCCCTCATCAGTACGTCTTTGAGATCGCCGATCGAAATCGGTCCTAGCGGCGATAAATAAGGGACACCAAAAGAACGCAGGTTGGCCATATGCCCGAGGATTAGCAATAACAATACCAGCATCCCGTAGATGCCGAGAATGGAAGCCGCAATCATAATCGGAAAGCGCAGCATTCTGAGTGAAATTGATGCATTAAAATGCGGGATGGTGAACGAGGCAATCCCTGTGAGCGATACGACGATAACCATGGGGGCAGAAACAATCCCTGCCTGCACAGCTGCCTGACCAACGACCAGCGCGCCTAAAATACTAACAGCTTGCCCGACCGTTTTCGGAAGACGAATCCCCGCTTCTCGCAAGGCTTCAAACGAAATTTCCATGATAAAAGCCTCTACAATAGCAGGAAAAGGAATAGACTCGCGCGCAGCCGCAATACTTAAAAGAAGTGTGGTTGGTAACATTTGTTGGTGATAAGTCGTAATAGCCACATATAAGGCAGGGGTAATGAGTGAAATGACAAGGAACACATAACGCAGCAGACGAACAAGGGTAGCCATTTGAAACCGCTCGTAATAATCCTCACTGGCCTGCATCATCATCCAAAACGTAACAGGCACGATCAAAACCATCGGTGTCCCATCCACAAATATCGCGACACGTCCTTCCAGCAATGCCCCAGCAACCGTGTCTGGGCGCTCGGAATACATAACCTGAGGGAATGGCGAATATGTGTTATCCTGGATCATTTCTTCGATATATCCGCTTTCCAGCACAGCATCTAAATTAATCTTGCTGATTCGACCAGTGACCTCCTGTACGATCTCGGGATCAGCAATCCCATCCAGAAAGGCAACCACCAGATTGGTGTTCGTCTCACGTCCAACTACCAAGGACTTCATTTTCAAACGGGGTGTTCGCAATTTGCGCCGCAGCATCGACGTGTTCGTGCGAATATTTTCGATAAAACCCTCACGCGGTCCCCGGACGACCGCTTCTCCTTCCGGTTCGTTAACTGAGCGTTTTTCTGCTCCCCGAATGCCGAGCGTCAGCGCTTCTGTATTTCCCTCTACTAGAATGCCTGTATCACCTGAAAGCACAGCCTGTAGCAGCTTTTTATAATCGTCTACTCTTCCCATCTGGGAAACAGGTAAAAGTGACTCTTCTATCACTTTTATATCGTCATCGCCGTCTTCAAGCACCATTAACGATTTCAGCGCAGAGTTAACCTCTTTGGTATCAATTAGCCCATCGACGAAGACAGCAATCGCTCGGACACTGTTTTTTTGGCGGAATTCTCGTATGACAAAATCGGAGCAATCAGCGAACATTTTTTTCAACAGATCAATGTTATCTCCCAATTGAGACGAAATCGGTATACCCTCCAGCTCAATTAAGCTGCAGGCATTCATTGTCTCAATCAGTTCCTTCATTTTATCTTTCTTCTTGAATTTCATTTCATCACCAACCACTGGAAATCTACCCGTATTATGGTTGAATGACAGGAAATATATGCAAAGAGGTATTCCCGTTACATAGAGGATCATGGATGGGAGATAGTAGGAACACCTATACCGTTTCAAAAGAAGGTGAAAACGTCATTGTGTCCTGCAACAAAAGAGTACGAGCTGACGATCGACAATCACACATTGTCCATCACAAACCCTGACAAGCCCCTTTGGCCAGAGGCCGAGGTAACCAAGCTAGATTACTTGCGCTATTTGCTGATTGTTGCAGCCCCACTGCTCCGCTATAGCAAGGATCGACTCTTAACCGTCATTCGCTATCCGCACGGAATCGGTGACAAGCACTTCTATCAAAAAAACGCTCCTGACTATGCACCCGACTGGATACAAACGCATACGTGGGAAAATGTTCGTTACGTCCTGTGCAATGATCGAGCGACCCTCGTGTGGATGGCGAATCAAGCGGCATTGGAGTGGCACGTCTCCTTTCACCTCGCTAAGGATGAGACTCCGACAGAGCTTGTGTTTGACCTCGACCCTTCCACAGATGATTTTGCCGTTGTGATAGAGTCAGCCCTCTTGTTGAAACAGCTGCTCGATGAATTACAGCTGGCTTCATGGGTCAAGACATCTGGTTCCAGCGGCTTGCAAGTATATGTTCCCATCGAACTCCGCTATACGTTTGAACAGACGCGCCAAGTCGGGCATTTCATCGCATCCTATTTAGTCAGCAAGCATCCCTCACTTTTAACCATCGAGCGATTAGTGAAGAATCGGGGGGATAAGCTGTACATTGACTATTTGCAACACTGGCGGGGAAAAACATTGCCAGCCCCTTATTCAACCCGTGCAAAAGAACAGGCAACCGTATCAACGCCACTCCTGTGGGAAGAGGTTCCCCATTGTCACCCCACAGACTTCACCGTTTATACGGTTCCCAAACGTCTGGAAACATTCGGAGATTTATTCTCATCCATATCTGCTCCGACAAAACGGGCCTCCCTTGATGCCATCCTCGGCTTTTTGCAGACCCAGTAAGCCATTAGTTGGAATCCAGCAGCCTATTTGTGCTATACTTGGCACAGATGTTTTGAGGCAAGGAGGCACATTCATGATTGATCCGATCGCAATTGCAATCGGCCCCTTAAAGATTCACTGGTATGGCATAATTATGGGGCTGGCGTTTTTCTTGGGTACTTATCTCGCGCGCTACAATTCCAAACGTTCTGGCATTGATCCTGATCACGTCTTGAACATGGTGGTTCTGATCATTCCAGCAGCCATCGTTTGTGCAAGATTGTATTATGTTACGTTTGAATGGCAGCAGTACAAAGACAACCCACTGGACATCTTCGCAGTTTGGCAAGGCGGCTTGGCTATTCACGGTGGATTAATTGGTGGTGTTCTGGCAGGAGCCTGGTATATTCGAAAACATAAACTGCCGTTCCTTCGTTTGGCTGACATTTTTATGCCCAGCGTTATTCTGGGGCAGGCTATCGGACGTTGGGGTAACTTTATCAACCAGGAAGCACATGGTGATGTTGTTTCTGCCGAATTCATGGAAAAGTTCCCCGCATTCATCCGCGAGCAAATGTTTATCGGCGGACAATATTACCATCCTACATTTTTGTATGAATCGATATGGAACCTGATCGTTTTCGGCATTCTCTTGCTCATGCTGTACCGATTCAAAAAATTCGATGGACAGGTCTTGTTCAGCTACATGATCCTGTATTCGATTGGACGCTTCTTCATTGAGGGCATGCGTACAGACAGTTTGTTGATTGCTGATACTCTGCGTGTCGCTCAATTAGTCAGTCTGTGCTTAATTGCTGCCGGTGTCATCTTGATGCTCGTGTTTGCACGAAAAAGCAAGCAGACAGGAAATTCCCAAAACTCGATCGAATAACATCAACATGCCATACTCAATCCACTCAGGTCTGTCCGACTGGGTGGTTTTTTCTTTGCCTTGTCTGAATTGTCGCAATGCAGGCAATAACTAGGAGAAAGAATGAAAAAAGGAGGGGAATAAGATGGATGATGGAATTTTGGAAGAGTATCTCGATCGCTACGTACGTATTCATTTTGCTCCTGATATGATCGGCCAAGGATTATCCGCATACGCAGAAGGCAAATTGTATGATTACAGTCCCAACGGCATTTTAATTGAAGAACGGGATGGCTCGCTGGACTATATCCCATTCTCTGCCGTACGCCTCGTGCAAATTAAACCCAAGCCCGGCTTATGGGAGCGTTTAACGGGATCAAGTTAATGAAAAAGACACCTTCCCGCGCACTCTACACGGAAAGGTGTCTGTTGTATAAAGAGGTAGCTCTACAAGAATACGTCATACACGACGTAGCATGCAGCAGCCAAAAGTCCGGTAATCGGAAGGGTAATGACCCAAGTAACCAAAATCCGGCCAGCCAAGCCCCATTTTACTGCGTTCAGCTTTTGCGATGCCCCAACCCCCAAGATGGCGGATGTGATTACATGCGTTGTGCTCACTGGCAGTTTCAAAGCTGTAAAGATTGTGATAATCAAGGCAGAAGACAGGTCTGCTGAAAAACCGGAAATTGGCTTGATTTTCATAATCTTACCACCCAAGGTCTTGATGATCCGCCATCCACCAAAGGCTGTACCTAAAGCCATTGCAAGAGCAGCTGAAAGTTTTACCCACAGTGGAATAACGAATTCGCCCGGTTCTTGTACCAAGAATCCTCCGGAAATCAAAGCAAGGGTGATTACGCCCATTGTTTTTTGGGCATCGTTGGCTCCATGGCTGAAAGCCTGCCAAGATGCTGACACTACTTGCATCGAACGAAAACCTTTATTGGTTTTGTGATACGCTGAGTTACGAACAAACCAAGACACAAGCTTGATCACCACAAAACCAACAGCAAAGGCAACAAGCGGTGATACGATCAACGCTTGGATAATGCTAATGAAGCCTGACCAGTTAATGGCACCACTTCCTGCGGCACCAAAAGCGGCACCTGCAACGCCGCCGATAATCGCGTGCGAGGACGAGCTAGGAATTCCGAACCACCAGGTGATTAGGTTCCACAAAATCGCAGATGTCAACGCGGCCAAAACGACGACTAATCCATTTTCCAGCTTGAATGGATCAGTAATGCCTCCCCCGATTGTCTTCGCTACCCCCGTATACGAGAGTGCACCAATCAAGTTACACAAGGATGCAATGATAATCGCGGTTTTCGGACTTAATGCGCGCGTCGAAACAGAAGTCGCAATCGCGTTCGCCGTATCGTGAAAACCATTGATAAAGTCAAATGCTAACGCCATGATGACGACGAGTACGAGAATAATCACCTCTGGCGAAAGATCAAGCATTCTTTAACACGATCCCTTCTACCAGGTTGGAGACGTCCTCAGCGAAGTCAGCACAGTCTTCGAGCTTATCGTAAATCTCTTTGAGTTTGATCGCTTCCATTGGGTTGGTATCAGGAGAATTCAACAAATCAGATACCATTTTGCGATAGTTGGAGTCAGATTCATGCTCCAAATCTTTGATTTCCCCAGCGATTTGTGTAACGACTTTATGATCCAGCTTGCGAAGTGTGCGAATCAGCTCAATCAGCTTAGCCGAGCATTTCACCAAAATATTGGCTTGTGCCAATACACGTGGATCTGGTTGAGTCACTTGGTACAAATACATACGATCAGCGACACCGTCAATGTAGTCGATCATCGAGTCCATCGTATGAGCGAGTTGGTGAATGTCTTCACGCTCAAGCGGAGTGATAAAAGTAGAGTTCAACTCGTTCATGATGCGACGAACGATTTCGTCTCCTTCTTTTTCGACAGCTTTGATTGCCTTAACCTTTGTTTCTAGATCCTGATAATTTCCTATCATTTCATAGAAAAGATGAGTTCCTTTGTGTACCGTGGCAATCTGCTGTTCGAACAGATCAAAGAAGATATACTTGTTTGATTTCAACATACGGGACTTCTTCACTCCTTTGAATAAATGACACCTACCAGATTATATCGAATGTTATTGTTTCCGTAAATTTAAAATCAAGGTCAAATGTGTATATTTTTCTTTAAAGAATTATTAAGTTTTTGTAAATGCCCTTTACAATCGAAAAAAACACCCGTGTCAAGAGAGATGACGAGTGTTAGTCTTGCCAATATTTATCATTTCATTCGAAGCGACCATCATGCAATCTTTCCTTTTTTTCGCTTCATACATAAGCGTATCTGCTTTTTTCGCTAACTCTTCCGCTGTTGCAGCATGCTGTGGATACGAGGCTACTCCGATACTGACCGTGACACCTGAAAGAGCGTGTCGGACTTGATTTTGAATTCGTTCCCCGATTGCCAGTCCTCTTCTTGTGTCTGTCTGCGTTAGCAAAACAACGAATTCTTCCCCACCCCATCTTCCAACTGTGTCTTGTTTCCGTACACTTGCTTGCAAGAGTCTTGCAAATTGGCAAAGAAGTCGATCGCCTTCCAAATGCCCAAACGAGTCGTTGAATATTTTGAAATTATCCAAATCAATAAACAATAGAGTAACAGATTGATGATTGCTTTTTGCGAATTCTACTTCTTCGACCAATTTGTCCAGAAATCTGCGATTGACGAGAACGCCTGTAAGTGAATCGTGATAAGCCATCTGCCGCAGCCGATCTACATATTTCCCTATTTGATAGGCAGCTAGCGTCTGAATGACAGCAACAAGCAAAAGAAAGATCATCACACTGTCATCCGTCGGCAATCCGTATCCGATCAGCCAAACCGAGATGATCATACAGGACACACCCAAGCTAATCCAGCGTGAGCCCAAAATACACTACCCCCGATCTATCCGATGTAACTCTTTTCTTATCCGTACATTAGACCTATCTTTCAGGAATGTTTAGTAGGTCTTTTTTCATATAACCAGGAATATTTTACCTATGTTTTTTTGTAAGTTCAAGCAAATCACGAAACTGTCACTTATTCATTCAAGCGAATCTTGGAAAAGTCCTGTTCGTACACGGTGCAACATGAATTGGAACCAATTGGTAGGGATAAGCTAATGGCTAATAAAAATAAACGGGAGTGAATGAATGTATGCCCCGTATAGAAGCAGTGGCTACAGCAGTACCTTCCCACGAGATTACACAAGAGGATTCCATGAAGCTGGCACGCCTATTTTTTCAAGATGCTTTTCCCGACATAGATCGTTTGTTACACGTGTTTGCACACAGTCACATTCAGAAGCGACATTTTAGTATGCCAATGGATTGGTTTTTGGAGGATCGGCCGTTTGCAGAGAAAAATCAATTGTATATCGAACATGCGGAAGCCTTGGCAGAGGAAGCAGCCCGAAAGTGTTTGACGAAAGCTAGAGTCGAGCCGTCATCCATCGATTGTCTGATATTTGTATCAAGCACTGGCATTGCGACCCCAAGCCTTGATTCCCGCTTGCTCCATCGTTTAGGACTCCGTTCGCAAGCAACCCGTGTCCCTTTGTGGGGCCTTGGCTGTGCCGGTGGAGCAATGGGCTTATCTCGTGCATGTGAGTACACCCAGGCTTATCCCTCCCGGCGAGTTTTGCTTGTGAGCGTAGAACTGTGCGGCTTGACCTTCATCCGGCAAGATTTGTCCAAAAGCAATTTGGTGGCAACGTGCCTCTTTGGAGATGGAGCTGCAGCCGTATTAATAGAAGGAGATCAAGTCTTGTCCTCTTCGGACACGCCTAAGGTTCAATTTTGTGATGCGCGAACGACAACATGGCCGGACACCGCAGATGTCATGGGATGGGAATTGACCGATCCAGGGTTAAAAGTCATTTTCTCTCGGGACATCCCTACTCTCATTCGTTCTTCGATGCGAGAAAACGTTGAGAGCTTTTTGTCACCGCATGGGATGTCTATTGACCACCTACGTCATTTCATTTTCCATCCAGGTGGAGCCAAGGTATTAACAGCTTACCAGCGGTCTTTGGGCATTGGCACAGAAGCCACACGTTTTTCTGAAGATGTCCTCACCAATTTTGGAAACATGTCTTCCCCTACGGTTCTGTTCGTCTTGGAAAAAAGCATGGAGAAGGCGTGGGAGCCAGGAGATCGCGGATTGGTCGCCGCGCTTGGACCTGGATTTAGCTCCGAGCTCTTACTTCTGGAGGCGAGATAGTCATGTTGCTCTTCTTTGGTTTTGTCTTGGCTGGAGTCATGCTGCAGCGACTGGTAGAGCTTCTCGTTGCCGTGAGGAATGCCCGCTATATCCGCTCAAAAGGAGGCTACGAGGTTGGCGCGAGTCATTACAAATACATCGTCCTTCTTCATTTTCTCTTTTTTCTTTCGCTTATTTTCGAAGTGGTGGGAAAAAGCAACTCCATGGTTCTGCCCTCTTGGTGGGCGTTTCCGTTCAGTCTGTTTTTAATCGCACAAGGATTTCGCTACTGGTGTATTCGCAGCTTGGGCAAACGATGGAATACCCGCATCTTCATACTCCCTGGCGAGGCTCCGATCAAGCGAGGTCCTTATCGGTTCATTCGTCACCCCAACTACTTGGTCGTATCGCTTGAGCTACTCCTACTCCCTCTAACATTTGCCGCCGTGACAACTGCCCTGACGTTTTCTCTCTTAAATGCCTGGCTGCTCCTGCGCATACGGATTCCCCTGGAAGAAGCAAGCGTCTACGATAGTCATCGTGAGTCATAAAAACGAAAAGTCTTTGGCACATGCACATGCCAAAGACTTTTTTATCAGACAAAAGGTTTATCACTTGTCATTCAGCGGGTAAAGAAAAGAAGCTGTTAACTCTTTCCCGTGAGGTGGATCAAGTGAATCGTACAACTATAGTAGAGCCTCAGGAGACCAAGCGGATCATCATCCGAGACTTTTTCGCTTTGATTGAAAAGGTACCAAACAAGGATGACCAAGCTAGTATTCAAACATTTCTTCGCTATTTGCAAAGCCTGCTAAGAATTAAGCAAGTCGTTCCTCCAGTTGTAGAAATCATGACGGTCATCAAACAAAACAAGCCACTTCTCTACCACGCGGCACGCAGAGTTACTCTTCCTTCAAGCAATCTGCACATGCTATTTCAGCTAGAAATGGATATTATGCTTGCCCACGAAAGGCTCCGTCAGTACGACAAATGATTGGGTAGGCTATGCCTTACCCTTTCAGGTTTTCTGGATTCAAACATTCAAGCTCTGCAATGACAAAACGACCATCTTTGCGAATCAGGACGTCATCAAACCAGATTTCCCCTCCGCCCCAATCCGGACGCTGGATGGAAACCATGTCCCAGTGCACAGACGATTTGTTGCCATTGTATGCTTCGTCATAGCATTGACCAGGCGTGAAGTGGAAGCTTCCGTCTATTTTTTCGTCAAACAAGATATCTTTCATCGGGTTGCGAATGTAAGGATTCACACCGATAGCAAATTCCCCAACGAAGCGCGCTCCCTCGTCCGTATCCAAAATTTGATTCAATCGTTCGGTATCGTTCGCTGTTGCTTCCACAATTTTGCCGTCCTTGAAGGTCAGGCGAACATTTTCGAATGTGAAGCCGTGGTATGGTGTTGGAGCATTATGGGTGATAACGCCATTTACGGAATCCTTCACAGGTGCTGTATACACTTCACCATCTGGAATATTGCGCAGGCCAGCACATTTCACAGCAGGAATGTCCTTGATTGAGAAGGTGAGATCTGTTTCAGGTCCTACCAAGCGAACCTTGTCTGTTCGATTCATCAAGTCAACTAGACTGTCCATTGCTTTATCCATTTTCGCGTAATCCAGATTACATACTTGGAAGTAAAAATCTTCAAAAGCTGCTGTAGACATGTTCGCAAGCTGTGCCATGGAAGGATTCGGATAGCGAAGAACAACCCACTTCGTTTTAGGCACGCGCACATTCATTACTGGCAGCTCATACAGGCGAGAATAGATACTCAGCTTGTCACTCGGAACATCTGCCATCTCATTGATGTTATTCGCTGCACGGATTCCGATATAACCTTGCATTTTCTCCATGAGTTCAACTTCATGTTGCGCCATGGTCTTTAGCTGCTCTTCATTGCAATTCATTGCGATTTCTCGGCTTACGGCGGGATCAATCAATTGAACATAAGGACTGCCGCCTGCTTTGTAAATCTCACGCACGAGGGCTTGCACCAAATCAGGTGTGTCCCCTTTCGCATTGATCAAAATGTTTTCCCCTGGCTGTACTCGTACAGAATAGTTAACCAGATTGTACGCTAATTGATCTAATCGTGAGTCTCTCATTCGTGGCACACCCTTTTTAAATTTTCTGATTCCTCTTGTATTTTTACCGATACAATCTACTAAGTCAATAAAAATTTTTTTATCAATGGAATAAAAAGCGACCAGCCTCCTTGCATCCAGGCTGGCCTTACAGACTCTCCATCCAACAGCCATTAATTTAAGTCTGTTTAATCTTCTTGTTTAAGAAAACCCACTTTGATAGAATGCTTTTACATGATATCCAAACTATTACAACTTAGGAGAGTTAAGATGAAACGGTTTTTAGCCATTATCGTAGCAGCATCTATCTTTATGTTTGGTGCACAGACAGTCGGATTGCTTGGAACAATAAGTAAAGTTTCAGCAAAAGAAAGTACGGAAAAAAAGATAAAATCCCTGACCGTAAGTAGCAATAAAGTATCAATGATAAAAAATACGGTGCAACAGCTTGATTTGAATGCTGTCTATACAGATAAAACGACTGAATTGGTAAATGATAAGGCGGTGTGGACAAGCAGCAAACCGAGAGTGGCAACTATTGAGAATGGAAAGATCGTAGCGATAGCACCGGGGACTGCAACCATAAAAGCTAAGTACCAAAATAAAATGGCCACGTTAAGTGTAAAAGTCACAGAAACCAAGGAAATTAGCAAACTAGAAATATTGGATAGTAAAAGAATTGAGTTGGAAGAGAATAAACAACAGCAAGTGGAATTGAAAGTTTTACAAGGATGGAACTACAGAAATTGTCACTGATAAAGCAACTTGGACTCCATCATCGACCAAAATAGTTACTGTAGAAGCAGGTTTGATTTCCGCATTGAAACCTGGAACAGCAAGCGTAAGCGCGAGTTTCGGCGGAAAAACTGTCAAAATGTATGTAAAAGTCCAACTAAGCAAAGAGCCTTCCAAATTGGTACTTCGCCAGAAATCAATTGAAGTGCCGGTTGGCAAGAGCGAGTATGTATATGTAGAGGCGATATTTAATGACAAAAGGGTATCTGGCGTTTCAGCAGTAGCAGAGTGGACGCCAGAAGATAAAACGCTCTTCACTGTGTTCGAAGGGACGGTAACGGGAGTAAAAGAAGGAAGCACGAATGTTACGATATCTTATGGTGGAAGAAGTACTACGCTTACGGTCAGAGTAATTAACCTTGATGATGACGAAGTTGCTAAGGCTTTGGCAAAAATTAATGCAATCCATGTGCAAAATTGGCAAGATTCAAGGGAAGATAGCGAACATATGATCGGTATTGAATTGATGAGGGAAGCGTTGAATTCGCCTGCATTGTATCTTGATTTTCCTCAAGATTTTGAGCAACTAACGGAGGATATAAAATATTTCGTCTATAGGAAAATGATTGCAACGGTTGAGCAAGTACCTTTTAAATCTAGGGAAGATGTCCAAAAGAGACTAGATAGTATAATCGTTGACGAAATTGCATTTGATATAATCAGAAAAGAAATGTTAAAGTACAATGATGATGCAACGATTACACCTGAAGTGGTCGCTGGAGAAGACATTACAGACAGGATCGTACAACTTAAGGATGGCATGATACCAAATAAGGAAGTATCTATCAGAGTGTCATGGGTATTTGGAGAAACTGGGCAAAAATATATAAGAATAACAAAAGATCATCGGCGCGCCATTCTGCTGAAAACAAATGATACGGGAGAGACTGTACGAGCGGTTGTTCAAGTGTTTTTTGAGACAGGGGATGGGAAAAAGGAGCAAAGGGCTGCAACGTATCGCGATATGATTGTTAACATCGAACCTGTGCAACAGTAAAACATCATCCATACAGCCATATTATTTAAGTTATCGGGTTTCGATAGCTCAATAAACCAGGCCAGTCTAACACTTTATTTTTGTGTTTTGACTGGCCTTTTGTATGGAAGGATTGAATAACCTATTTTTCTAAGGTAAAGAGCTTTCTTAGACAGTAATAGCAACAAATCAACATCATCAGTCTAATACTTTATTTTCTCTGAACATTCCTGTGTTTTTACATCCTTTGTTCTCTGTCCTCAATGGTTCCCATCTTGTACATGTCACTGACCAGCTCCTGCGTCGTAGCCAGGCCATCCGTATATTCGTCTGCCTCTTGATAGTAGACGGCTCCGTCTGCATCCTCAGTGCCCAGCTCTCTCGCCCTGGATCGAGCCTGATCCTTCTCATAACCTGCCATATTCGTTCCTCCTTCCTTTTGGCTTCTATCCGCTTTAGTTTGTACGGGAATCTCCAGCTTTAGCCAAAAAAGACGCCTTGCCCAATTGAGGGACAAAGCGTCTTTATTATCAGCTATGCTTATTTTTCGTTATCGGATTCTGGAGCGATCATTGCCCAACCAGCTGCTGGAGCACTCACAGGAGTTACGCCACCAGTTGTAACAAATTGATCTACTCCTGGCATCATTGCCCAGCCAGCTACGTTAGAGATTACTGGAACATATTGACCACTTACCCATACGTACTCATCTTTACCTGGCATGATAACCCAGCCACCTTGTTGAGTCAAACCTTGAATTGGGGTAACGGTTTGTGGAGTCGCAGGTTTTACTTCTGGTTTAGTTGCTGGTGCAGTTGTTGTTGTTTCAGTTGCCGGCTTTTCTTCAGTAGCTGGTTTCTCTTCTGTAGCTGGCTTTTCATCTGTTGCAGGTTTTTCTTCTGTTGTCGTTGTTGTCGCTTCTGTTGCAGTAGTTGTTTCAGTAGCTTTTACTGCCTCTTCAGCAAATGCAGCTTGTGTGAAGAGAGCTGCTCCTAGGATACAAGAACTCATGATCAGTGTGCTTTTCTTTTTCATATGTGTACACTCCCATTCCGCGGTACACACTTTTGTCCTACACGAATGTCCCCAAACCCGAACTTAAGGCATGCTATATGCACTGCTGCATTTTCCTAAGAAAATACGTAAACTGTTCTAACTCGTCGTCAGTCAGATTCTCCAGCAGCTTTCCTACTAGTGCTCTCCTGTGGCACAAAAGTCCTTCCAGAGTTGGAACGGCTTGTTGTGACAAAGTGACCCACACGACACGGCGATCCTGATCATCTCGAACCCGGTCGATAAACCCGGCCTTGACCAACCGATTAAGTGCGATTGTGGTGGCACTATTGGATAACTTCAAAATAGTCGCCAGCTCAGAAACTGTGCTTCGTCCTTTTTGATGTAGCACACGCAACAAGATAAACTGCTTCGGACTGATTGACTCTTCCTCTAGCCAATTGTTAATAAAGAAACGAGCAATCTCGACAAATACTCCATCCAGTTCCTCAAGTTTACTGGCACGGGACATATTGCTCACGACATCACCTATTTTCGGAAAATTAATAATATAAGTACTTTTACTATAAAACTATATAGCCTAAGTACCGGAAGATCAATAGGACTCCCGAAATTATTTCTTTTCACGAAAGATATGTATGAGCCAGACAAAGTGTTTACCACTTAATATTTTTATTGTAAAACTTATTTCAAGAACATCTTAACTCAAACAGGAAAAACTGACAATAGGTTAGCTTGCAAAATAATGTTACGACTTTTTCGAGCTTCATCCATGAAGCCAATTATTTCCTTGAATCATCTTTCGTATCTATTCGTAAAGCATGTATAATGAGAAGACAGCCTTACACACACGAGGCATTTGACTCAGGCATATTTGCCACAGAAATCACATACATAGGAGAAATTCAATGGAACAAACAAAAACTACACCAAAATGGAAAGTGGAATTGCTCGATTGGTTGAAATCGTTTGTCTTGATTGGCGGATTGACTGCCTTTATCTACGTATTTGTCATGGCTCCCTACGTCGTCCAAGGGCGTTCCATGGAAAGTACGTTGCATGACCGCGAGCGCGTCATCGTTAACAAAGCGATTTATTACCTCAAAGAACCGCAACCTGGCGATATCGTCATCATTCATCCAGATGCAACTGGCGACAACTGGATCAAGCGCGTGGTCGCAGTAGCGGGTGACACCGTAGAAGCCAAAAATGATCAAGTGTATGTCAATGGCCAACCGCTCAGCGAAGAATACTTGGTCGAAAACAAGCTAAAAACTTCTTCGGCAGGTGTGACGTTAACCGAAGATTTTGACCCTGTGAAGATTCCTGAGGGCAGCGTGTTTGTCATGGGAGATAATCGCAACAACAGTATGGACAGCCGGGTCATTGGCCCTGTTCAACTGGATCATGTAGTAGGACGTGCAGAGGTCGTATACTGGCCGCTGTCCCAGATTCGCCTTCCACGTTAACATTTATTCAGGCAGCAAAGAGCCGCTCCTTATTGGGGCGGCTCTTTTCATTTTCGATGGCGTTATTTGTGGGCAATTGCCGCTTCCGAAAAATAATCCTCCAAAGTAAGGCCACCTGCCATAATTTCTTTCGCCATTTCCTTCCCTACATAACGCAAATGCCAAGGCTCATACGCATATCCAGTCGTATCTTCCTTGCCCTTCAAATAACGAATGACGAACCCAAAGTCTGCACAGTTGGCAGCCAGCCATATTCCTTCTGGTGTTTCAGCAAATGACTCTTCCAAGCGTGTACTGGAATCATATCCGGACACATCCATAGCCAAGCCAGTCTGATGCTCGCTCTTTCCAGGTACAGCACTGTAGGCTGCCGCATGTTCAGCACCTTGCGTCCTCACATACGTTTCGTACAGCGATTTTTGGGTCTTATACGAGCGGTAACCGGATACGGCATACAGTTCAATACCTTCTGTCTTTGCTTTGGCAAACAGTTCTTCTAATGCTTGTGCGGCTTCTGCTCTCAGCAATCGCTTCTCCACTTTTTCATCAAAAGGAAACGGCACATTCGGCTCTACCAAATCCGGTGGAATATAATCGCCAGGCAATGCCCGTTGTTTATTTACGACAACCGAGAGATCTGTTGCATTTGTAACGGTTGGCACTCCATCCACATCTTTTATCGTCTCTGCAAGAGATGCCCGTTGGGGACGTACTGTCGCCTCGTTATTTGGCTCAACTGTCGTCGACTGCGTTCCCTCACCTGCGGGCTGTCCATTCGACTCGCTGGATAGCAATCCGCTTAATGAGGGAGGCTCACATCCACTGAGTAGTGCTACTGATAGTGCTGCGACGATCGCAAGGCTGCTGGTGCGAATTTTGTTCATGATCGATCCTCCTGGTTCCTTACAGACACATATGTTCTGCTCTACCTTACCATGGAGTTATACGAATGAAAAGGTAGATAGGTCACGCTTTTTCGGAGGTGACAGACAGTGAATGGGTGTAAACGCAATCAGCCTACTTTTTGTTATTCAACTCGATGGACCGCTCTCCTTCCTTCCACATGACTGTATAGCCCAGCTTCTCGCCAACTTTCTTGACAGGCAAGTAAGGAGTCCCCTTCACCATGACAACATCAGACTGGAAGGACGTCACTTTTTGTCCCAACCCTAACAGCAGCTTGTTGGCCTGCACATAAGCTACTCCATCTATCATCACCTTTTGCTCTGCTGTGTATGGATAGACATTGCCGTTTACTTTTAAATCAAAGGGGCCTTCTTTTTCTTTAGGAGACTGGATTGGCTGAGCAGCCGTATACGCGATGGCATCAACCCCGAGTACAGTGCCCTCACGGGTGTTATCCGCTCCGCCGTACATTTTTCCCGTTTCAAAATCGTACACAATCGCTTGGACGTTGCCAATGTTCGTCGGCTCCTCAGCAAAGACGTGACCTTTTGCCATCAATTGCAGGATGACATCCTGGTCAATGCCCGCTTCCCACGTTACATTCGGATAGCTGCTTGAAAAAATGCGTGGTGCACGGATGGCATCCTCGATCTCCATTCCATGATCGATCACATTGAGAATCGTCTGTGATACTGAGGCGATAATCGTAGAGCCACCAGGTGAGCCAATTGCTAAAAAAGGCTTCCCGTCTTTTAGCACCATAGTTGGCGTCATGCTCGAACGTGGACGCTTTCCAGGCTCGACCTGATTGACACCGCCAGGAATCGCGTCAAAATCCGTAAGCTCATTATTGAGCATGAAGCCGTAACCTGGAACCATCACACCGCTGCCAAAAATGTCTTCAATGGTGGTCGTATACGCAACGATATTCCCCCATTTGTCCATCACAGAAAAGTGCGTAGTCTGCTTGACCGGAGATTGATCTCTCAGTTTCATGGACACCTCTGGCTTTTTGCCAGGGTCGTACTTCCAAGGGTCTCCTGCCACTACATTGGCATTCGCTGTCTCATCACGAATGAGCTGACGCCGTTCCTTGATGTATTCGCCCGCAATCAACCCTTTTTTCGGTACCGGATAAACGTCCTCGTCTGCCATAAAAGCCGCCCGATCTGCGTAGGCGAGGTGATTGGCCTCGATCAAATGATGCAAATAAGCTACCGAGCCGATCCCGTCCTTTTGGTTATCGTAGCCCTCCATCAGCTTCAAAATCTGAATGAGTGTCAATCCGCCAGAGCTGGGGGGTGCCATCGAAATCACTTCATAGCCGCGATACATGCCGCGGACCGGTTCACGTTCTTTTACTCGATACGCATGCAAATCACCGAGAGTCATGGAGCCACCCGTTCTTTGTACTTCCTCGACGAGAGCCTTGCCAATTTCCCCTTCATACAAGGCATCTGATCCTTTGTCTCGGATGATCTTCAACGTTTTCGCCAATTGGGGCTGAACCAGCATCTCGCCTTCTTTGAGTGGAACTCCGTTTGGCGCAAACACTTGTGCAGCAGTCCCGTGCTTTTTCAACTTTTCCATGGAATTGGCAATATATTGAGCGGACACCCAGTTGACGCGAACTCCTTTTTCCGCCAATTCAATCGACGGTTCTACCACTTTGCCCAAGTCCCATGTCCCATACAATTTAAGCGCCTGTTCTACGCCCAGCAATGTCCCTGGGACACCTACGGCCTGACCGCTCGTATGTCTCTCCTCAAATGGGATCGGCGTACCATTTGCCTGTAAAAACATATCGGGAGTCACCTTGGAAGGAGCCACTTCTCGACTATCTATCACCGTCACTTTGTTTTGATCCTTCACATAAATCATCATAAAACCACCGCCGCCGATACCGGACATATACGGTTCTGCTACATTTAGAGCAAATTGGATCCCAGCCGCAGCATCAATCGCATTGCCGCCCTTTGCCAAGATATCTCTGCCGACCTGCGCCGCTGCTGGATGAGAGACCGCGACAATTCCTTTTGTAGCTCCTTGCACACCTGCTGGCGCACCTGGGACTTTTCCCACAGCAAAATGTGGAAACGAAAGCACGGAAACAATCGTGAGGGCAACCAACATCCCTTTTTTCATGCGATCCCTCCTATTCCATTTCATCACTTCTACTATTATTATAATTTTCAGCATTTTTTAAGGTCAACCCACATTGACAGTTGCCTAGGCAAACTTTTCTCTACAGAAAAAAACACCCTTCTGCAGCAAGACTTGTCGTCTTCACAGAAGAGTGTTGCGATTTTTGCTTATGGCATGATGACCAAATTGCTCACCACGCGTCGTTCTTTGCCACCTGAGGGCATGTTCAAAAGCTTGCCATTGTAATAAAACGCACTGGAGCCGCCGCCGTCGAGGTTATACGCATCCACGACATGCCACTCTTGCAGCTTTCTTTGCGCTTCCTCCAACGTAACACCATGACTCCAGCCATCTCGTCTTCCGTCAATGACAATCAGCAGCAAATCGCCGTTGTCGAAATGACCGATCAGTGTTCGCGGTTGACGCGCATTCGCCCATTCACGTGGAATAGACAATCGCTTTCCGTCCTGCAAGAGACGCGGCAAGAAGCTCGCTCCCTGCAGTATCCCTTGTTGCGTAATTTGCGCCTGCGTCTTGATGTTTGTTCCGACCAGATGACCTTTGTTGTTAAAACCGACAAAGCTCAACTTCGCATTATTGGAAAAGGTGCGAATCTTGCCGTCAACAACCGTAATGCCTAGCGGAGTCAGATTGCCCTGCTTGTCCGCCATAAAGCCGCCTGCATTGATCGCCAGAATGGCTCCTGTACGCTTACCAGCTTGACTCGTCGTTTCTCCTTTACTTTTCACGGAGTTGTTGGCCAGCACCATTTTCAGCGCTTTCGGATCATTGAGGCGAACTTTGGCCATATAACCGCGGTATCCCCCTTCTTGCAGGGAATAGACCTTCACTGTCGAGTTTTTCCCGAAGTGTTGACCGATCGGCTTGCCAAGCATGTTGGACAAAATCGTGTCCAATACATCCGCAGATTTTTGTGTCTGGGATTTGCTCGCTTCAAGTGCGCTACTGATCTTCTTGTTTTGTTGCTCGTATTCTTTCTGTTCCTTTTTCGAGCGATCCCGGATGTCTTCGATGACGATTTCTACGTTTCGAAGCTGCACCTTGGTGTCGTTGAGCCGTTCCCCCAGCTCATCTGCTTGGCTCTTCGCTACGGCAGAAGGAAGCTTCAGGCCTTCTGTCTGGAGCTTGTCCACTGGATTGTCCAGCGCAAAAGCGACCAAAAAACCGAGAGCAGGCGCCAACAGAAAGAGAAAGAAACGGTTTATCTTACCAAGCACGGGCAGCATCCTCCAATTTTTTCAGAGATGCTTTCAAATCAACCAGCTGTTTGTTGAGTTGGTCAACCCGTTCCTGCAGAGCTTCTTTGGTCTTGTTCGTGCCACCAATGGTTTCGCCCGTCAATGCCAAATCTTCTTCCAGATTTCCCAGACCCTTCTGGACATTTTGCATTTCTTCCTGCACCAGAGTCAATTGATCTCCCAATGCCTTCATCTGCTTTTGATTATTTTCTTGAATTTGATCAATTCGTTGGTTTACAATTTGTTGCTGCTTGTCCAACGTATAAACAGCAAAGGCATATCCAGCATAGGCTAGTCCTACCCAGACCAGAACGGCCAAAACGATCGGTAGTAAAGGACGCTTACCTTCAGTCTGGGAGGGAATCAATGCCTGAAAAAGACTGCCTCTTCTGCGTCTTCCTTTCTGCTTCCCGTTTGCCGGGAGTGGCAGTGTGGGTGACGAAGTCGATGACGCTCCCATGTATTTGTCGTCCATCGGCTCCCTCCTCCTTTCTGTGACATAGAGTGAGGTTTCATTATAACATAGAAAGTTTTTGAAGCAGCATTTTGCTGAATAATGGGAAAATACGTCGAGAAATAAAAATACCGCCACTTTTTTGGGCGGTACTTTGCTTTATTTTCGGAGTTGAAATTCGTTTTGCAGCTGATTGTGCAGTCTTTGCAAAAACAAGATCGGGTCTTCCTTGTTGGTGTGTTCGTCAATAAGCTCTAATTTTTTGCGCATGATGCTGGCAATTTGATTCCCGAGTTCATATTTTTTTGCTTGTGATAAAGAAGATAATCTGCTGATGAAGGAGGAAAGCAGCTGCCAGTCCTCTCGGGTAATCGCTTGTTTTTGGCGCTCATCAAGCACGAGTAGCGCATGATTCAATTCAAAGCCGTTTGGCTGTTTGTCTTTCTTTTTCAGAAAAAGAGTCGAGTGCTGTCCTGACTCCACCACAACAATCGTGCCCGCTACCATATCGCCAATTCGCTTATCACGGGGGTGGAAAAAGCAGACGAGCGCCCCGAGAAAATAACCTGTTGGCATTGCGTCGATGATGCGAAACAGATTCCGGATCGTTGAGGAAACAAAAGTCGCAGGCTGTCCATTATCACGGATGACCCGGATTCCCACCAGCCTTTTGCCAACGGTTTGCCCGCCCCAGAACGCTTCCAGTAACCAATAGTAGCCAAAGTTCACGATAAAGATAGCCAGTAGAACGATGGCAATCGTGTAGTTGTCATCATCCAGGAAAAACCCTTCATCTTTTCCAAATAAAACTATACCAAACAAAATAAATACAGTAAGATTAACCAGGAGCAAGATTCCTGTATCAATCAGCATCGCAGTGGCGCGGCTGCCTAGACCTGCCGTCTGAAATCGCAGCATAACATGCTCGGGTGTCACAACAGACGCTTCCCGATTTGACCCATTGACGTATGTCGGTTCATTCATGATGTTTTTGTTCCCCCCTCGAAACTTTGAGTTTTTTTCGAGTTATGACACAATCGCTAATGAAGGAGGCATTATACATGGATATTACCTCGTTTTGGCACAAGCATAAAGCCTCTTGGGCCGAACTAGAACAACTAGTGGAGCGGTTTACCCGACAACCTCGGCACATCAATGCTACCGATATAGATCGCCTGACACAACTATATAAGAAAGCATCTGCTCATTTGGCCTATGTACGCTCCTACCATCCCGCTGACGAGATCACCCTCTACTTAAACCAACTCGTCTTGCGCGCACATAATTTGGCTTACAAGCAGCGAATAGGCAGCTGGCAGCAGCTCAAGCAATTCTTTGGCAGCTACTTGATGGGTCTCGTACATAAGCGAATGAGCTTCATTGGTGTGGCAGCGCTTCTCTTCATCATCGGTGGTATTTCTGGTTTTGCCGCTGTCATGGTCGATCCACTCAACCTGTATTATGTATTGCCACAGGGGATGGCTGAGCAGATCGATCCATCCAGGCTGGGAGAAGGGCACGAATCCCTCGACAGTCCGGTCATCTCCACGATGATTATGACCAACAACATCAAAGTCGCGATGCTGGCCTTTGTCAGTGGAATTACGTTTGGAATCGTCCCCATCTACCTTCTCTTATTCAATGGTCTTCTGGTTGGAGCTTTGGCAGCCGTCTACTATCAGGCAGATAGCAGTTACGCGTTTTGGGCCTACATTTTGCCACACGGCGTGATCGAGCTGACCGCGATTTTCATTGCTGGCGGAGCAGGGCTTCACATGGGATACCGTCTGCTTGTGCCCGGCCGCTACGCTCGAAGACATCAATTTCTGGAGGCGGCAAAAGAGTCTGCGCATTTGCTGTTGGCTACCATCCCACTTTTGTTCATCGCGGGAATCATCGAGGGCTATATTACTCCATCGAGTCTCTCACTTGAAGCCAAGTACATCGTAGCTTTCGGCACATTACTTTTGCTGGTTGCCTGGTACCTCGTCGGATACAAACCGGATTCTCACAAAGCTTCTCTTGATTTGATGTCCAAATAAGTATTGATAACCGTCAGCGTCAATTGATCGGCCGGAACGTCCAGTACCTGGATACCCGCGCCGATCATTTTTTGTTGAAACGCCCTGCGATCGAGCTGGAACCGTTGAGCTACCGCCTTCGTAAACGCCAAGCTGCTGTTGCTCGTGTCTATATGACTCCATTCATGCAGAAGCGGATCTGCCAAAGACAGCAGCAAGAGCAAATGTGAACGGCGCATCCGCCACAAATAATTGCTCAACTGATCTTCGACGAGGTAGTTCTCCATATCTGAAAAGAGAACCACCAAGCTCCTTCTCTTTTGCTGACGATTCAAAAATTCAAGCGCCTTCGACGGATCAGCCTCAACAAAATCACTCGTTAGGTTGTAGGTTGCCTCCAAAAGGGTATGCAAGTGACGCAGCCCTCTGCCTGGAGGTATGTACGTCTTGATCTCATGCGAATAGGCTAGTAATGCTACCTGATCTCCTTGACGCAATGCTACTGCCGCTAACGTGAGAGCAGACTCCAGCGATCGATCCAGTCTCGTCTGATTATCCAGCTCGACGCCCATCAACCTGCCGCAATCGATCAGAATGGTAATTACCTTGCCATGCTCTGGTCGATATTGGTTCGTCATTAGACGTCGAGAGCGTGCTGAAGCGGACCAGTTAATCATCCGTGGATCATCGTCAGGAACGTAATCGCGGATCGCATGGAATTCCGTACCGGCTTTCGCCCTGCGCATGATTTTCTTCCCGTCCACGATCAGGCTCTCCTGAAGCGAAGCCAAATAGCCACGAACAGCTGAAAGGTCTGGGTATACCTTGATCGTTTGTTCACACGCAAAGCGGCTTTGGCGATACCACAAGCCGAGCTTGCCATGCCAACGCATGTAAAGCCAGCGGAACACGTACTCTCCACGTTCTTTTCCTCTTGTTTCAAAACTGATGTTGGTTAAGGGTTGCTCCATCACACCTATGACCGGTCCGGCTTCTTCAAATGACAGCGGAAGATCATCCACGATGGAATACGCAACGGATTGCCCACTATTATTGGCAAGCTCAAGCTCGATCGAGAACGATTGTCCGATATCCGTCTGCTCAGGCAAGATTCGGCGGATCGACAAGTCTCGGCGTTTTGGGATGGTAACCCAATCCAAGATGCTAGCGATCAGGAGTAAACCGTTGTACAAAAAGAATATCGAATAGCCAATCTCCAGCAGAAATCCGACGATCGCGATGGGTGTGCCTAGCAAAACTGCCAAAAGCAGTCGCTTGGATGGCAAGACAAAACGGTCTGCCAAAAAATCAGCGAGGAACTGGAATAGCCGCCAGCGTCTCTTCGATGATGTGGTCACTGGTACCCCCCTCCAATTCTACCTGCGGTGACAGAATGAGTCGGTGCCGCAATGCGGGGCGGGCCACCATCTTCACGTCATCAGGCGTCACAAACTTGCGATTGTCCAAAAGCGCCCAGGCTTTGCTCGCCATCAACACGGCGATTCCAGCACGAGAGCTGGCGCCTAAGAGCAATCGTTTCGTTTCGCGTGTATTGCGTATCAGTGTCGTAATGTACTCTAGAATCGAATCATCCACAACCACTTCTTCTAATTGGCGTCGCTTCTCCAAAATCGCCTCCCATGTAAAGAGCGGCTCTTGATTCCGATCGTGGCTGCGCTTGTTGGGAATATGTTTGGCGAGAATTTGCTTTTCATTTTCATGCGAAGGATAAGACATCGTTAGCTTGAACAAAAAACGATCGAGCTGTGCCTCCGGCAACACATACGTTCCTTCGTACTCTACCGGGTTTTGCGTAGCGACGACGAAAAACGGATCTGGCAAAGGATAGGTGACACCATGTATCGTCACTTGCCCCTCCTCCATTGCTTCTAAAAGAGCCGCTTGGGTTTTCGGGGGAGTCCGGTTGATCTCATCCGCCAGCAATAAGTTAGCGAAAACAGGACCTTTGATTGTCTCAAACTGGTTCTGCTGCATATTGAACACCACATGACCAATAATGTCCGATGGCATCATGTCAGGCGTAAACTGGACGCGCTTGCTCACGCCCCCCATCAATTCCGATAAGGTCCTTACCATTTTCGTCTTTCCGATACCAGGTACACCTTCTAGTAAAACGTGTCCACCGGCAACCAAAGCGGTTAGCAGCAGCCGAACATTTTGCCGTTGACCAACCAGCTCTTTTTCCATTTGTTTCAATAATTGCTCCACAGTAGTTGTCACTCCTTCTCCAGACGCTTCGTAATCTCATCCAACAAAAGACTGTCTGCAAGCAAGCTCTTTGGCGAGTATCGCCCTTCGCTTTTTGCCTGTTCCAGTCGTTCCAGCAGATGAGCGAATTTCTCTACCTCTTGATTTGTCCATCTTGTTTTGGCATATCGCACGATTTCCACACGATCTGCTCGTTGATGCACTCCCCACCGATCGTACAACAGCTGTCGCATGTATGCTTCTCGATGTCGCAACGCATCCTTTGCCAGCCCTCTTCGCTCATACCAGCTAGACACGGCGAGCAACGTCTCATCACCACGGCGCACCGTCCACTCCCTAAGCGTATAGACTGGTCCGAAACGTTTTCCTCTCCACCACACATACAGCAAAAGCAGGATACCGAGCTGCATGCAAGCGGCTATGAGCCATCCTGGGTAGATCGCTAAAAAACCTGGTTTTTCTAGCAAGCCATGATGGTATTCGTCTACCCAAAGAACAGACCAATCTCCTTGTACATGCGGCCAGATCGCTTCAAAGTGGGACAGTCGATCAATTTTTTGATTGGTTAGCCATTCCGGTACGAGAAAAAACGTGACACTTCCATCTCCTACCTCTGTTCTTCCCCCGAGTATACCCTGGTCGTCGTAGAGAAGTGGCTCCATGTCGTCATCTTCTACAAATCTCAATGAGGTCTCTGCCTTGCCCATGAACCTGCCCTGAACGAGAGGTCCCTGAATGTTTCGCTCCTGATTTTCTTTATCCCGGATGTACTTCGTATGAAAGGGAAGGTCTTCCCACTCTGGTCTCGAGTGAAAGAGAATCAGGTCATTCCCTTCACTGACCCAATCCAGAATGTCTATCTGTTCCTCTGGCATCAGTCTTTCCGGCTCTACTACGAGCATGGCCTGCCCAGTTGCTGTCGGTAAAAACCGCATAGGCTGCCGCCATTCCTTTACCTGCTTGCCTTTTTCCTCCAGCAGTACGAGCACAGCCTTGATTCCGCTTGGCTGTGCAGACGAAGCCAAATACGGCGGAAGAGGCTCAGCTGTAGGCTTGACGATCAACCAGCCTACGATGACGAGCAACAAGGTAGCCACAGCGATTCCGACACGATAGGTACGCAAACTATCCATGCTGCCCCTCCTCACGCCAGATGCCTTCCAGTTCGTTTACACGCCGCCAGAACGACCCTTCGTCAACAAGTGCCTGCCCGTACCAAACAGCGTCGAATTCTCGTGCGAAGCTGCCGAACACATCACGTAAGTGGGGCTGATTTGCTTCAATTTCTTCTGCGTATTCCCAATTCGTTTTCCATTTCTCCACACGAACCCATGACTTCATTTGCAAATATACCAACAACGCCAAAAACAACGAGCGTTCTCCTTCCCGCCATTCTCCTCGCGCTGCTTTTTCTTTCGCATCGCGCAAATAGTCTGCATGTGAACGTATTTTTTCACCGTCCATAAACAGAGGTCGATGCTTCTTCTGTTCCCAAATCATTCTGCGGAACAACCAGTAAATGATGCCGACCAGTCCCAGTACTGCCGAAATGAGCACGAGTGTAGATACGGTATTAGCCGCCCCAGATGGAATATGGGTCCACTCAAAAAGGTCGGCGATCAGCTCGATCACAAACTCCACCGCTTTTTGAATCCAGTTCTCTCCACTGCCTTGGGGCAAATTGAACTCGTCTCTGGCTAGAATCTCTTGCAAATGCTCCTTGTCATCTACCCAAGGACTCGTGCTAATCATGTGTAACTCCCGGCTCTTGTGCAGGTGTAGGAGCTGGTGGTTCTACTGGTGCAGATGTGGCAAGCTGACGGCTTACCAGCTCTTGTAAATCTGTCCCGTCTTTTCTCACACGCAGATCAAAGTAAGCCAAAGCGTAAACAATGGCCATCCAAGGGCTCAAGAGGCAAGTAAGTGCAACCAGAATAATTTGCGCGAGGATAGATGTACCTAAGACACCAGTCAGTACTAATTGCATGCCGCTAGAGAACATTGAGTAGATCACACTAAGAACAACAAAAATACCGAATAACCGCCAAAAGTTTCCTTTTGTCAAATTCCAGCTTTGACCGATTCCGACACCATCGCGTTCGAATAGAACGAGCGGCATATAAAACCCCCAACGAATTAAGAAAAAGCCCGGTACGAGCATCATCCCAGCAATTAAGAATAAATAGCCGAATAAAATCAGAACGATCATAAACACGATGCTGCCTTCATCTGACGGATCAAACATGGTTTCCAATGTCATTCCACCAGCAAAGGCGATGATAACAAAAATCAATCCATATACGATGACAAATGCTGTTGACACTGCAAACGCGATTACTCCATATAGGAAAGTACTGCCCGCGAGCGGCCAAAATCGGCGAAGTGCCCCCTTCAAGGCATCTTTTAAGCGCAAGGTCTCTCCCTCGAGAGCAGCCTTCGTCAGTAAAATCGAACCGGAAATCATTTGCGGATAGGCGATGATCAACAGGGCCGGTCCGACAAGGAATATGAATATGAGCAACATAGGCAGGCTTTCTGTCATAAATTCTTCTTGTCCGGCAAATCTTGCGCCTAACGATTCTGCAAAGTCCATACCTTCTGTATCTTGTGCGAGCAAAGGCACTCTGGTCAAATCAACCAGAAGCAGTTGCTGCAGGAGTAATAATGGACCGAACCAAATTAAAGCCAACAAAAAGAATGCTCCAAAATGCTGGCGATACACTGAAAAGCTCTTGTCCAACAGCTTCCCCACTCCCATGGGGGCAATCGGCGTACGATTCATGAGAAACCTCCATCTTTCTTTTTGAGAGTACCTGATAAGTATACACGATTTTCCTGTTTTTTTAAAAAAATCATCTAGTTTTGCTAATGTTTTCCTGCCTGATTTTGTCAAATCAGGTGTTAGTCCAATGCGGTCGCCACCCTGATGAATATGATATTGCATGCATAGTTAGGAGGGTGTTGCCTTTGAAAGCATTGAGAAAGAAGAAGCTAAAAGCAAAGCAAGCCCGCTGCCGCTGCAAGAAGCGAACTACCAAGCGCAAATCCAATAATCTGCTCAGGAAACTACGCCGTTTTGTGCGTATCCACGTTCGCGCACCTCAAGTGAATGTGACCACCCCCACACCTCAAGTAGAAGCGCCTGTTGTGCAGGTAGAAGCGCCTGTTGTACAAGTAGAGGCACCTTATGTACAAGTAGAAGCTCCGAAGCCAATCGTCATCCCGGCACCTTTAGTGAAGGTAGATGTCGAGAAGGAAGAAGCAGCGGATCAAGCATGTATAGAAGGGCTTCGTCAAGAGCTCAGCAAATGCATGAGAAACGATCAACTTGTGGAGGTCTTACTAACGACAGATTGGGGACCTGAGAGTCGTTCTTACCGAGTCGGCAAGCTTCTTAGAGTGGACGAAGGAATCATTGAATTACAGACCTTAACCTCCTCACGTACCAACGGAGCCTCTATCGTTATTCCTATCACCCATATCGTCGCGATTATTCCAAATGCAGAACCAAATTGAACAAGCTGATATTCCGCGAGGCTTTAGAATGGCCTAAAGATGCGGGGAGTCTGTGCGTAGTAGATTCCCTGCATCCCCCCATTTCGTGCAAACACATGTGGGACTAGCCTTTTTGTTCAGACAGGCCAGTCCACCCTAGCAGGATTGTATGACTCTTTTGTCCTGAAGGCATGAATAAACGCCCACTTCTCCGCTCTTTCTTTAGGGAAGTGGGCTGCTAGCATTCACTTTTTGGTTTTACCTATCCCTGTTATTCCATACGTCTAGCACATCTCTTGCGACTCGATCCCACGTAAATCTTTGCTCGGCAAGCTGACGTCCGTTTCTCCCCATTTGTCGTTGGAGGTCGCGGCTAGACAATAGTTGTTTTAGCTGTACAGCAAACGCTTGAGGGTCCTCCGGCTGCTCGACCAACAGTCCATTGCCTCCGATGATCACCTCAGCATTTCCACCCCGTTTTGTCGTGACAAAAGGCAAACCGGCAGCCATTGCTTCATAATGGACACGAGCCAGTGGTTCCTCCCATTGCGAAGGACAGACAAAAACGTCCCCCGCCCAAAACCAGTGGTGAATCTGATCTGCCGGAACAAATCCCGTAGTAATAACCGGAACAGGCGAACGATTCGCTAATGAGCGTACATACGCTGCATAATCACTTATTTTATTTTCACCGTACCAGGACCCTCCAACCAAAACGAGAGCGATGTTGGAATGGTAGGAGCGGAGTTCATTCATCGCACGAACCAGAATATCGGCCCCTTTTTTCGGCGTCAATCGTCCTACAAACAAGATCACTTGTTTGTTGCCCAGATTGTGCGTCGCCCGAAGTTCCTGACGAATTTTTTGGGCCGTTTTGGATCCTTCTACCGGAACAAATGTGTCTAAGTTCACACCTGAATAAATCGTACGAAGCTTGTTAGCGGCTTCGGGATACAGGGAGGCAATGACTCGGCCGACATAATCACTAATGGTAATGATGCGTTCTGTTTCAGCAACGGCTCTAGCAGCTTCCGCTTGCCCTATTTTTACCGGATCAAACATATCATTGTGCATGCTTAGAATGATACGTGCGTTCGGGCATACTTCACGAATGATGGGAACCATCCGCGGTCGGTTAAAAACATGGATGACATCATAGTTATTCGCACTCAGGAAAGCGGCTACTTCACGTGCATAAATTTCGAACACACCTTGACCATCTACTCGCACATAACGCGTATTATGAACTTTTTCATCCTGCGGTAGCGTTGGATCCGACGTTCCCAGAATAGTCAGCTCGTGATGTCTCCCTAAAATATCTGCAATCCCTGCAATATAAGTCTGGATCGCTCCCCCTCGTATAGGAGGGACTGGCAATTTCTCTGTACAGACCATGATAACTTTCATCCGTATTCTCCTTTCCCGTTCCGACTTCTTACATTAGTTGCCCCTCGTCTTCTTTGATTTTGGACGCTGCTTCTTCAACTGATTGTTGATGAGTTTACGGCTTAGTTTCGCCGCCTTGGCAACCTTCTTGTTCTTGTTGGAAGTGACGGTCCGGGACTGCTGTTTAGACGTCCACACAGTTGCTTTTTTGTTTTTCTCTGCTTGACTTGCAGGTTTTGCTTGTGGTGATTTGGCCTTTACCTCGATAGAGACCTTTACTTTGCTTTGAAGCTTACTCGACTTTTTGCTGCTGTTTTTTGAAACGGCAGTGCTCATTCCCCGCTTTTTGCTTCGACGAACGAGTTTTCGTGGTTCACTTGTAACGAATGGCGCTGATGGCGTAAAAGGAACATTTCCCGAAAATGAAATTCGAGTTCTGCGGGTAGCGCCACCTTGTTCTGCCTCTGCCCCTTTTTGCTGGCTTTCTTCCCGTGTAACTGGCTTTTGCTGGGAAGTCGGAAGTGAAGCGGCTACCTTATCGCTTGCAGCCTCCTTGACTTTGGACTCTTTGTCTTTGGATCCCTTCACTTTCGAATCTTTATCCTTGGATACCTTGACCTTGGACTCTTTATCCTTAGACACCTTGATCTTGGTAGACTTTTTGTCTTTCGGTTCCTCGACCAAAGACTCTGTTGCTGGAGTGGATACCGCACCAGGGATGAATTCCTTGATACCGGATGCCAACCTTTGCGGTTCAACCACTTCCGTTATTTGGTCATAGTTGCCCGGTTGGTATTTACTGATGTCTTTAGCGAGCTCTGCCAAAGCGGCATCTTTCGTTTTATCCCCCGTCAAAACTCGCTGCAGAATGCCTTCCGCTTCCGTAGACAGAAAGATTTCGGGATCATAAAACATCTCTTTGAGATGCTTATAAAATTCGTTTGGTACTGCCATATCATTTAAGAGTACCTCAAACGATTCGCGATCTAGTGGATTTGCCTTATGATAGGCTTCAATCATGCCCCGCATCCAGGTAACATCCCAGACGCCCATATCATCCATCGTACTGGTTATGAGCTTGCGCAAATCCCGAAACGGCAAATCGTACGACACCCCATCTAGGTCAATAACCCAAAGCCCTCCGGGACCATTTTGCCCATTTGACCAGCCGTAATCTTGGTGCACCAATCCCCAGTGCGCCTCTCCCATTTTGATCATTTTCGGATAGGCAGACGCTTTTAATTTCTCTAAGGCTGCCCATGCCTGCTGTTCATAGTGATCAACGACCGCCAAAATGGATTTACTTGCTGGGGCTTCACTGTAGGCTTTCGCTACTTCCCTCATCCACCCGATTTTTTTGGCAATCTTTTGATAGTGATTGGGCCAACGATATAAACGGGAAGAGTTTTTGGCTCCTGCGGGCGGAACATAGCCTTTTGAATGACGATGGAATTCACCAAGACCGTAGCAAAGCTCTTGGGCGCCTACCAAATCTACTTTTGTTGCCGGTTGCAAGGCAATCCAATCGGTAACAATCCAGAGTTTCCCGGCCTTTTCCACATAAAGACTACCATTTCGGGCAGGAATCAGTGCTGGTACCCTTGCCCCCTGTTTAACGACGTATTCTTGGAAAGCCACACTAAAGAGACTACGTTCAGGCGTACGGTGCAGTACCTTTAGGCTACGCGGACCTTTATCTGTCTCGATGCGCCAAATAGCCCCGCCTTTGTCTGGCTTGGAAGTAATGAGCGTACGACTCTTCACCGACATGTCATACTCTTTGATTACTTGTTCTGCGATCGCATCTACTTCCGGTGGCACTGTCAAATCCCAGTTAGCCGGCGTTTCCACATTCCCTTCTCGGGTATCCCATGGCTTAATCACATATTGTTCCATTCCATTCCCCCCACACTTCTGTGGTGATGCCTTCGTCCTTCTCCATAAGCTATTCGCTATGTCCTTTTCTCGAACCGGACAAATATCATTGGGAGTCAGCCAATTCGTTATTCGCACAGGGATATGGTCTCGCAAAAAAACAGCTTGACCCCTCGCATAGTAGCGACAGTCAAGCTGTTCATATTAAATCATCAGTAATTCACGTATTTCTTGCTCGGTTAAAGAAGAGATTGCCTCTTGTCCCGGTGTAATGATTTCCTCGATCAAGTTTTTCTTTTTTTGTTGCAGCTCGTACATCTTCTCTTCGACCGTTCCCTCTGCAACAAGCCTGATCACTTGGACGACGTTCTTTTGTCCGATACGATGGGCACGATCAGCCGCCTGTTGTTCGACGGCGGGATTCCACCACAGATCATACAAGATGACGGTGTCCGCACCCGTCACATTCAATCCTGTTCCCCCAGCCTTCAAAGACATGAGAAACAAATCCCGCTCTCCCTCGTTAAATCGGTTACACAAATCCAGTCTCTCTGCTACTGGTGTCTGTCCATCCAGATAGAAAAACGGGACACCATGATACCCCAGCTCGCGTCCGATTATCCCCAGCATCTCCGTAAATTGAGAAAAGAGCAAAACGCGCTTCCCAGCGTTTTTGCATTCACCGATGATCTCGAATAGCTGTTCGAGCTTGGCTGACCCTCCGTCATACTCTTTGACAAACAGGGCTGGATGACAACATATCTGCCGCAATCTCGTCAAGCCTGCGAGAATTTTGATCCGATTTTTTTGAAAGCCTTTATTGTACAGGTGCTTCACTGTTTCCTGTTGGAGCTGCGCCAAATAGGCGACATACAACTTTTTCTGCTCTGGCAACAGCCTTGCGCTTTGCAGTGTTTCAATTTTGGCCGGTAATTCCTTCAGTACCTCTGTCTTGAGCCTGCGCAATAAAAATGGACGCGTCCGTTTCGCAATCGTATCTCGCGGCAAGTCGAGAAATTCCTTTCGTGCCGGAAAAAGCTCCGGGAAAACAACATCATAGATAGACCACAGCTCCTCTACTCTGTTTTCCACAGGTGTTCCTGTAAGGGCAAAGCGATGCTTAGCTTTTATTCGTTTGACTGTCTGAGCTGTTTGGGTGACATAGTTTTTGAAGGTCTGCGCTTCATCCAAGATCAAGGTATGGAAGGAATGCTCCTCGAACTGGGCATGATCACGACGCAAGAGCGGATATGAAGTAATGAGCACATCCACATCTGACAGCTCGTTTACGATCTGATTCCGCTCTTCCTTCGTGCCATCCACAATAACACTCCGGATACTTGGCGCGAACTTTTTGATTTCATTTTGCCAATTGTATAAAAGAGAGGCAGGAGCCACGATAATCGCCGGGAGCTTTTGTTCTCGGATTTCGGGCAGAACGGAGTGAAGAAAGGTAATGCTTTGCAATGTCTTCCCCAGCCCCATATCGTCTGCGAGAATTCCCCCAAAGCCGTAGTGTGCCAGTGTTTTCATCCATTGATAGCCAAACTTCTGATAATCTCGAAGTATCCCCTGCAAAGATTCAGGTACAGGAAAGTCCAGATTATCAGGGTTACGCATATTCTCCAAAAACTGGCGCAACGATTTGCCTAGCTGAACAGACTGTCCCTGCATGGGTATATCAAGCAAGCGCAACCCACGAAAAGCAGGCAGATGAAAACCACTTCCCATTTGTTCAGCATATTGCATGCCCATCTCGTCCAGGAAACGATTGATTTGCTCAAATTCTTTTGTCTCAAGCGGCAGAAGCGCTCCATTTGAAAGCCGATGATATCTGCGCTTTTCTTCTACCGATTGAATAACACTTCGAATCTCTGACTCGGGTATCCCATCCATATCAAAACGAAAATCCAGCCAATTTGTTCGCTCATCGACATCCACTCTTACTTTTGGTGGTAGGTGGAGAGGCTGAATCCTGATTTTTACGGAAGTGGTCGCGAATACCGTTAACAGCTTTTCCAGCTTAGGGACGACGTGGTAAAGGAAGTCATACTCAGCTTCCTCGTCATCTAGGAAGTACCCTCCTTCCGTTCGGGTAAAGGAACTTTCCTCCATTAGCTCTAAAATCTGCCGCTCCTTCTCCCCGTCGCGCATCAAAATCAGCTCACTGCCACGCTGCCCGCCTACCTCATGGCCTTCCAGTGGATTGATGACGATATCGCCATATTGAAACTCAAGCCCCGCCAGCAGCCGGTCTCTTACCCTGTCCAAATACAGCTTGGCTTTTAACTGGAATTGCACGACTCGTTCCGAGACTGCCTTTGCAATTTGTACGTTCCCCAGTTTCATCAAAGCCGGAACAATCTGCACCATGAATGGCTCAATTTTTTCTGCGGGAATGTGAATCCGCTCACTGCTATGAGATTCTAGCAAGTGCTTCAGCTCTGCCAAACTGTGGCATTGTTCCTTTGGCAGTCTGTGCCATTTGCCATCTACGAGCAACAATCCGTAAGCTTCCAAGACAGTGATTTGCTTGAATCCTAGGACTTCCAGCTGATATTGATCGGTTTTTGTCTGGTTAAATTCGAAGTGGAGTGGCGGCGGCTCATTTATACAGGCAAACGCTGAATACATTTGGTCATGATGCTGAATGTGAACAGATGGTGCTGTAAGCAGCAGAGCAAATAATCGCTCCCAGGTAAATGGTGGAACTAGGAGAACCCGTTCCCCACCCACATGCTTCTGTTCCTGGTAATGGTAGCTTGCAGTCTCTCGATAAATTTTTTCCGTGCGATAAATTTGCACGAGTTCACGAAGGATGGCTTCATGCTCTGGCAAAAACCGATGCAAATTTGGATCATAGGTAAATTGGCTAGAGAAACCACACACTTGTTGCTTATCCACCCGGTCTAAAAACGCGCGAATGTCCTTTACGATGTACAACCTCTTTGGCCCTAGCTTCAGCTCTATTCCGATCATGCTTTTGCGAAAGCCGTACGGTACGATTTTACATATGATTTCCAAGGCAAGCGTTGTTCGTGAATCTAGCAACACGCGATTATGGCTTGTCCGAATCGGCCGGTCCACGAACAAGCCGAAAAGTCCTTCTGTTAGTTGGAGATCAGGCTGTGTTGTTATGCCTTCTTGTTTCGTTGCAAAGGAAGTGGAATAGCTGCCAGGATGCTCGTCTAGTTGCAGATCACGCATGGTTAACAACGAGGCTGCGATATGTTGGCAGTATTGATCGTACGACGCCAAAGTAGGACAACTACACACGGCTGCCATCCCAGACTCGTCTAGTTCAATGGTGACTTGATAGTTATTTTTCCCTGCGTTCACTGTCGTTCTGATCCAAGCAGGTTCCGGTTGAAAATGCTCCACGAGCACGTTCCCAGAACGGTAAAAGGCCTTTCCTCTCTCATAAGAAAGGCGACCGCACCATTCTTTTATCATTTGATGGCTCACTTGAAAGCTCATTTTCTGTTCCATCCTCATCTTGAAATATGTTTAATATTACAGAATACAACTGAAAAAAGATACGCATGAAAGCGTATCTTTTCCCCACCCATAAAAATCAATTAGGCTTCATCTGAATCTTCGTCGTCAGAATCTTCGTCATCGGAATCTTCGTCATCGGAATCTTCGTCATCGGAATCTTCTCCAGCATAGTCTTCTTCTTCGTCTTCTTCATCATCTTCATCGTCGTCATTATTGCCAAAGTATAATTTTTTCGTAGTACCATCCTCGTATTCGATTTTTACTTCCATTTCTTCTGCACCTTCACCGAGCGCCCGACGTAATTGCTCCAACCATTCGTCCATGTTAGCCACACCTCCTGGGTATAGATGATCTCTTGGCAGTATTTGCCAACAGCTTTACTGTCGACATTGATACTATATGAAGAGTTTCTTTTTCATGTATGGACAGTTGTCCCCTACTACACAGTAGATTTTTACACACCTTGCCCTTGCAGTTACGCATGCACCTAACAAGCTACTGTTGCCTACGTAACGTTTACATATTTGGAAGTAGACTGGACAAACTTTTGAGGAAATCGACTTGCCTACATCATGAATTCGCTTCGGAAGGGAGAGCTCGTTATTGAACAGACGATGGATCAAAAGCTTGTTGATCGGGATTAGCTTGCTGCTTACAAGTGCGTTGCCAGTTGACTCGATTATGGCCTCACCAGATCACCCGTACCATTTTGGATTTAAAAAGAGCAAGAATGGACAGCTACCCTCTATCAATGAGGAAGGTTTTAAAGGCATTGTGGATCGGCATGGCGCGGTTTTTTTAGGGGATACCACGAAAAAAGAGCTTTACTTGACGTTTGATAACGGTTATGAGAATGGCTTTACGCCAAAGATTTTAGACACACTTCTCGCCAAAAAAGTCCCTGCCATTTTCTTTGTGACAGGTCATTTTGTGAAGGAGCAGCCCGAGTTGTTAAAGCGAATGGCACAAGAGGGACATCTGATCGGCAACCATTCCTGGAGCCATCCCGATATGACGACCGTATCGAATCAAAAAATCAAAGATGAACTGACGAAAGTAAGCGATGCGGTCCAGCAAGTGACCGGACAAGGTAACATGCGTTACTTGCGACCTCCTAGAGGGATTTTCAGTGATCGCACCCTTGCTGTAACCAAAGATTTAGGCTATACCAATGTTTTTTGGTCGGTCGCCTACAAAGATTGGGATACCAAAGTCCAGCGTGGGGCAAAATATGCCTATGATAGCGTGATGGCCCAATTGCATCCCGGCGCTGTTATTCTGCTCCATTCTGTCTCCAAAGACAATGCAGAGGCTCTCGGGATGATGATCGATGAAGCACGCAAGCAAGGCTATGAATTCAAGAGCTTGGATCAGCTTCCGAAAAAGTAGCGCAAGTCCTTCCTTTTGCAAGCAAAAACTCCCGCTGCTTCGCATGTGCAAAGCGCGGGAGTTTTTGGTTTAGTCGCGATCCAGCAAGGATGCTCCAGCAATACCTGGATGCGTCATTTCAAATGGATCGAGAATCATATCCAGTTCTTCTTCTGTCAGTACATTGTGTTGCAAGCACAGCTCACGTACAGACTTTCCTGTCAAAATAGCTTCGCGGGCAATGCGTGCAGCCGTCTCATATCCGAGATGAGGATTCACCGCAGTGATGACGCCTACGCTTTTTTCTACGTATTCTTTCATGCGCTCGCGGTTTGCTTCGATTCCTTCCAAGCAGTGACGCGTAAAGACATCGAATGCATTGTCCATAATGCTGATCGATTGCAGCAAGTTGAAGACAAGCACAGGCTCCATAACGTTCAGTTCTAGCTGACCTGCCTCCGATGCCAAACAAATGGTGTGGTCGTTTCCGATGACCTGAAACGCTACTTGGTTGATGAGTTCTGCCATGACAGGATTGACTTTTCCTGGCATAATCGAGGAGCCTGGCTGACGTGCTGGCAAGGAGATTTCTCCCAGTCCAGCTCGAGGTCCTGATGCCATCAAACGCAAGTCATTCGCGATTTTAGACATATTCATCATGCAAACCTTCAGTGCGGCTGATACTTCTGTATACGCATCTGTGTTTTGTGTAGCATCCACGAGATGCTCTGCACCTGTCAACGGGAAGCCTGTGATATCGGCAAGATGCTTGACTACTGTTGTAATGTAGCGAGGGTCAGCATTCAAACCCGTTCCTACCGCAGTCGCTCCCATATTCACTTCGTACAAATGCTGACGAGATTGCTTAATACGCTTGATGTCGCGCTCAAGCACTCGACGGTATGCTTCGAATTCTTGACCCAAGCGAATCGGAACCGCATCCTGCAAATGCGTTCTGCCCATTTTAATGACATCATCGAATTCTTTTGCTTTTTGGCCAAATGCATCATGCATCTTATCCATCGTCACGAGCAGCTTTTCCAACAGGGTGAGTGTAGCAATATGAATCGCTGTCGGGAAAGCATCATTGGTAGACTGAGACATGTTGACATGTGTATTTGGGCTCAAGTGGAAATAATCGCCTTTTTTCTCACCAAGCATCTCAAGACCGCGGTTCGCGATCACTTCGTTGGCATTCATATTAATAGAAGTACCTGCTCCGCCCTGGATCGGATCGACGATAAATTGATCATGCCATTTTCCTTGCATGATTTCTTCCGCCGCAGCAACAATCGCATTTCCTAACCGCGGATTCAATCTGGAAACTTCCATATTTGCCATCGCAGCTGCTTTTTTTACCATTGCCATTGCATTGATGAGGGAAAAATGAAGACGATACCCGGTGATTGGGAAGTTTTCCGTTGCTCGCATCGTTTGCACGCCATAATAAGCATCTACTGGAATTTGCTTCTCGCCAAGAAAGTCTTTTTCCACTCGAAACGTCTGTTGTTCCATTCTTATCAGACCAGCCTTCTAGGAATAATGGTTGCTACTTCCCCTCCATTCTACCACAGTTTTACGCAGGAAGACTCATCCACCTGAAACACTATTATTTGTTTTTACGTCTTATTATTTGTAGGTACCATCTCATACCAGACAGAATCGAGGGATACCATGAAAAAAATGCTTTTGCTGCTGTTGACGATCGGCTTGCTGCAAGGATGCACGAGTGGCACAGATAGCCCTTCCACTCCAACAGAACAACAGAAGCCACCCGTTTCAGCAAAGCCCGAGACACCTGCTTCTGAGCCGCCCACAACCACGCAGCCACCTACAACGCCTGAGAAGCCAACAACGGAACAACCAGCTCAACAGGAGAATGTCTATGCCAATGACATTTTCCGCAATGTCACTGTGAAGAAAACCGGCCAGGACACGTTTGAAATCAAGGGACAGGCGCGCGTGTTCGAAGCTGTACTCAATTATGTCGTAGAAGATGGTCATAACGAGCTAACGCAAGGTTTTGTGCAGGCTACGACCGCCGCTCCTGATTGGGGAGATTTTACCCATACACTGAAAGTGAAAAAAGCAGAGCCGAACAGCACACTGACACTGATCTTGTTTGAAACTAGCATGAAAGACGGCAGCCGAAGAATGGAACTCATCATTCCGCTCCCGGAATAAGGCCTAATAAAAATCAGACCCTCTCTATGAAAAAGAGAGGGCCTGATTGAAAGGGTCTATTATTAGATAGCAGTAGACAGTCAGTTGCCGTATGCCTTGCTGTTACTATTACTCGCCTTGTTCTTCCTTGAAGCATTCCATGCAGAGTGCACCATTGTTCTCGATTTCATACTCAGTCAAGCGAGCCTGACAAGACTTGCATGTTTTTTCCGTGAGCACCAAGTTCAAGACTATATCTCCTCTCAATGATGTAACGTAGTCTATTTATATTATAACCAAAGATTTATATCATACATATAGCTATCTGTTAAAATTTCGTGAATTTTCAAATATAAAAAATAATAAACAAAGAGGAGATCATCATGACCTCATCCTATTTTTCACTTGTCTTGACAGGGGAGCCGTTTCGGCTGTTTTCCCCTTCTCACGTTATCACCTTGATTCTTGTACTCTGTCTGGTCGTGCTCACCTATTTATTTCGGCAAAAGCTCCAAGCCCCGGCAAATCGACTCGCCACTCGTTACGCGCTTGCTGGTGTCTTGCTTTTGTCAGAGGTTTGTTATCAGCTTTGGCATGTTTATACCGGCAGCTGGACGGCTGCTTACACATTGCCCTTGCAGCTGTGTAGCGTGACCCTCCTGCTTTCTGCCGTGATGCTAATGACGAGAAGCTACGGGCTGTATGAGATTACGTTTTTTGCCGGGATTGGCGGCGCTATGCAGGCATTGCTTACCCCCGAATTGTTTTATCCATTTCCGCATTTTCGCTTTGTGCATTTTTTTGTAGCCCACGCGGGAATCGTCCTTGCTTGCCTGTACATGACGTGGGTAGAAGGCTACCGCCCGACTGTCCGTTCTATTTGGAAAACAATGGGCTTTTTAAACCTGCTCTTGCTCGTCGCACTTTTCGTCAACCAATGGACGGGCGGAAATTACTTATTTGTCTCGCGCAAACCGGACAATCCCAGTCTGATTGACTTTTTAGGCCCGTATCCGTGGTACATCGTTTCGTTGGAAGGAGTAGCAATTGCGTTGTTTTTCTTGTTGTACCTGCCCTTTGTCCGAAAGCAGCCGCTGGCGAAGGAAGTCAGGAGAGATTTGTCTGTCTGAATTACGCTTGCTGCTCATTCACCCAATCGGTTACAAACTGCAAGAAGCGTTTGGCAGCCGGTGACTGCTTGGAAAAAGAGGTTGCTGCCACTCCGAGCGAACGGTAATGCTCCCCTTCAAGCGGGATCATCCGGATATTTGCAGGCAAGCGGAACAAAATCATTTCTGGAAGGATGCTGATCCCGAGCCCATTTTGCACCATCGCAATAATCGCGTGATCATCTCCCACCTCATATTTGACTCGCGGTTCAATCTGATACTGGGCCAGCAAGCGCTGTATATCATTGTCACAGCCCGTCTTTGGCATGATAAATGTCTCTTCGGCTAATCGGCTCACATGCACCCGCTCCTCTTTGTAGAGCGGGTGTTCCTCTGTCACCAGCAAATACATCTGATCCTTTTTCAAAGGAATACATTCCAAATCCTCTGTTGTCGGCAAGGAGACGAAGCCGAAATCAATCTCTCCCGTTTGAATCCAGCTCTCAATTCCATCGTAATACCCTTCCATCAGTTTAATCTCGATCGCCGGATACTGGTCTTGGAACCGCTTGAGGATTCCCGGAAGCCATTGTGTGGATACACTCGTGAACGTTCCAATTCTCACCGTCCCAACCTCCAACCCATTGATGGCAAACACCTCTTGTTTCATCCGCTCATGACAGCGCAAGGTCTCGCGCATGAATGGAAGCAGTCGCTCCCCATTGCTTGTGAGGCTAATACCTGACCGTCCTCTGCTCAAAAGAGTGAAGCCAAACTCCCGCTCCAAACTCGCAATCGCATGGCTGATCGCTGATTGTGTTAGACCTAGTATTTCTCCAGCTTTGGTTAAGCTGCCCGACTCAATAACGGTGATCACTACCTCAAACTTGTTCAAGCTCACCCTTCTTTGTCCCCTTTACATGAATCTGATTCATAAAAATCATCACAAACATTCATTTTTCTTATTTAAACGATACTCGTATACTGTTTATGGCGCAACACTGATCAGGACCCGCTTTTTCCCGGGCTAGGAGGCTTATTCCATCATGAAACCGCAAGTGAAAGCCGATTTGGCTATGATTTTGGTCACCCTGTTTTGGGGAACGTCGTATGTGTTTATGCAGATGGGGTTGAAGGATCTGGAGACTTTCAATCTGATCGGCATCCGCTTTGGCATTGCTTTTCTACTGGCAGCCGCCTTGTTCCATAAACGCTTGCGTGGCACGAATCGAAAAACATTGCATCATGCATTCGTACTCGGTGCGCTCCTTTTCGGGGTTTTTGCCACCATCACGAACGGAGTGAAATCAACGACAGCTTCCCAGGCAGGCTTTCTCGTTAGCTTGACCGTTATCTTTGTTCCGCTCTTATCTATTCTTTTGAGAAATCGTCCGGAAAAAAGAGTCTTCGTCGGCGCAGGACTGGCCATGATCGGCATCGGCCTGCTCACACTAAGCGCTGAATTGCGCATCAGCCAAGGAGACCTTTTGTGCATCGCTGGCGCCCTCTTTTACGCTACACATATTACCGTAACAGGCAGATGGGCCAACCAATCGGATACGATTCAGTTGGGGATTTACCAGCTTGGCTTTACCGCGCTGCTGGGCATTGTTTTTTCATTTGCACTGGAGACTCCCACATTGCCGCAGACTACAGAGGCTTGGATCGCCGTTCTCGCCCTTAGTGTATTATGCAGCGCAATAGGCTTTGTCGTTCAAACGGTAGCCCAAAAATATACGACCGCCACACACACGGGTGTTATTTTTTCCTTGGAGCCAGTCTTTGCTGCCCTGTTTGCCTTCTTGGTCACAGGCGAAACACTGTCTGTTCGCGGGTACATAGGCGCAGGTCTCGTTTTGATCAGTGTGCTGATTGCAGAAATCGATGTGAAGAGCTTGCTGCGCGGAAAGCAGCTGACAAAAAACCCGACTCACTTATCCTGAGTCGGGTTTTGCGTATGGGTTAGACCAAACTCACTTATCGCACCGTTTTTGAAGAAACGGCCGCTGTGTTCAATAAGGTGAACACATATGCCGTCCCAGGTGCCGAACAGACCATGGATCGTCTTGAAAAGCATCTGGCAAGTATGTCTTAACAGTAGATCGTTTCAGAAAACAGCGGCGTCCAGGACTTTGCTTTCTTGTCCAGACAGCCGCTGCTCTGATTTGCGGGCTATGTTTTCAAGACGTGTAGCAAACTTTCCCGCCAATGATGGTCATCATGACCTTTGTCGAGAGCAGCTCGTCTGGATCGATAGTAAACAGGTCTTTGGAATAGACTGTCATATCCGCATATTTTCCACGAGACAACGTGCCTTTGACATGATCCTCGTTCGTCACCTGTGCACTGCCCAATGTAAACAGATGAATCGCTTCCTCCATCGTCAGCTTTTCTTGCGGGAAGTACCCTTCGTGGGTTTCTCCCGGTGCTTTGCGCGTGACGGCTGCGTGTATCCCCAACAGAGGATCGATGGGTTCTACTGGTGTATCCGAGCCCGCAGCGCAAATGATTCCATAATCCATCATCGTCTTCCAGATGTACGAGTGTTGAATCCGCTCCTGTCCTACTCGATCCATCACCCATGGGAAGTCTCCTGCGAGAAAACGCGGTTGGATATCTGCGATCCGATGAGGATGCTTCAAGCGGTCCAGCAGGTCCGGCCGCAAGATTTGTGTGTGTATGAGGCGATCCCGATAGGCGACTGCCGGGAACTGATCCAAGCTGTCCAGCACCATTTCCAGTGCTTTGTCGCCAATGGTGTGTACGGCTATGGGCATCCCGAGTCCACGTGCTTGTCGAACCAGCTCTGTCAGCTCGTCTTGCTCATGCACGGGATAACCGCTCGTGCTCGGATCGTCAGCGTACGGAGCTGACAGGTAAGCCGTCCTGCGTCCTAATGCCCCATCTGCAAAAATTTTCACCGCACCGATTTGCACATGAGCGTTGCCATAACCTGCCGTCATGTTTAAGTCGCGCAGCTCATGCATATGCGGATAGTAGACAAGCAGATTGCTGCGCAGTGCAAGCTCTTCGCCATTGATGAGCTCATCATAGAGCCGATACGTTTGCGCAAGTCCGCCCAATTCGCGCAAATCCTCCGTATGTGCTCCTGTCAATCCATGCGCCATTGCATAGCGAATCGAGCTGCGCAGGCTTTGCTTTAACTGATCGTAGTCAGGTCTTGGAATATGCTTCGTAATCAGGTTGGAGGCAGTTTCTAATAGCATACCCGTTGGCTTTCCGCTCACAGGATCATGTACAATAACTCCCCCCGCAGGCACCTCCATGTCACGATGATAGCCGCATAGCTCCAATGCCTTGCTGTTTACCAAATTTGCATGACCACATATTCGTGCCAGAAGAATCGGGCAATGTGGTGCAGCTTGATCTAGCTCTTCGATGGCAGGAATGCCGCCACCATCCGCGAACAAATTCTCATCCCAGCCGTATCCCTGTATCCACGTATTTTCTGGTGTGGCTTGCGCTTTTTCTTTCAAGAGAAACAGCATCTCGTCCTTGGAGCGAGCTTTGCTCAAATCCAGCTGCAAAAAGGTGAGACCGAGCCATCCCAAGTGCAGGTGGCTGTCAATCAATCCCGGTGTAGCGGTATATCCTTGCAGATCAATGATCGTTGCATCTGTACCTCCGTATTGAAGAAGCATGTCCGTATCGCTGCCCAAGTCATGCACAATTCCATCTCGAACGACCAGCGCTTGTACGAACAAATGCCTGGAATCTCCTGTGTAAATGCGTCCGTTCCTGAAAATAGTTGTCGCCATCTCGTAACCTCTTTTCTGTTCGCTTCTGTATTTTCGTATGCCTATCCTCTCTTAATTTGTTTGCTGCTAGTCGTTTTCCTCCCTGAAATGAAATAACGTTCAAAAAATTGCGACCTTCGCTTTCCATTTGGGAAAACATGGTGTTTACACACTTCCCTGTTGAAAGCGACAGCGGTAGGGCACGTTATGTTCATGTCCTATTTTTGCGCGGAGGGAACGTATGCAACAAAAAACAAAAAAACGCCTTCCACCCTTCCTTCAAGTTCAGGAGTCCTCTGGTCTGAAAATGTCGCGCCAGGAGCCTTCTCAGCAAAAGCCGTCAGGTCGTCTGGACAACCAAGCCAAGCTGCTGCTCCTGGTCAACGCTGTGTTCATTGCCGCCGGCGCCCTGTCTGGCACGTTTGTAAACGTTTATTTGTGGAAGGTAAAAAGTCAATTTGCTCCGATCGCTTGGTTTACTTTTGCCGCCCATCTCGCGGGTGCTCTGACCTTCTGGCTTGCTGGCTGGTACGTGAAGCGTCTGAACAAAATGAATGTCCTGCGTGCTGGCATGGCCGTTTCTGCCCTTTTTTATTTGCTCGTTCTTCTGGCAGGTCCCAAAGCTGTCTCTTACGCCGTACCGCTTGGGCTCGTTCAGGGTATGGCGAGTGGTTTTTTCTGGCTTTCCTTTAATGTGGTGTACTTCGAAATCACGAATGCTGATAACCGCGACCTTTTCAACAGTTGGGCAGGGTTGCTTGCTTCACTTGGCGGCATGCTCGCTCCATGGATATCGGGGTTGCTCATTACGCGGCTACCGGGCAACAACGGCTACTCCCTTATTTTCGGGATCTCTCTTGCGCTATTTGTCGTCGGCGTATTCATCAGCTTTTTTCTGAAAAAGCGCCAATCGGAAGGGACGTATGCCTGGAGCTTTTCCTTGCGTTGTTTGCGAGAGGAGCCCGAGTGGCGCTGGGCGGCAGGCGCTTTGGCTGGTCAAGGACTGCGCGAGGGCGTATTCGGCTTTGTGATCGGTCTACTCGTCTACATTTCCACGAGAAGCGAGATGACTCTCGGCAATTACTGGTTAACTACATCTGCCGTCGGACTTGTGAGCTACTTCTTGATCGCCAAATGGTTCTCTCCTCGCTATCGCAAGTGGGGAATGCTCACTGGTTCTGTCATCATGTGGGGGATTCTCTTCGTATTTTTTTGGCAGGTGAGCTTTACGACACTGCTTATTTTCGGGATTGCCGTGTCCATCGCTTATCCGCTGTTTTCTGTACCCATGCTCTCCACGATTTTTGATCTGATTGGCACTAACGAAGAGAGCGCACGCAATCGGGTCGAGTATGTCGTGCTCCGAGAGTTCGCTCTGGACGTTGGTCGGCTGGTGGGGATTCTGATCTTTCTGCTGGTAACGTCCTTGAGTGTCTCTCCTCTTACACTGAACTGGTTGATTTTGTGTATCGGAATCGGCCCGCTCATCGCGTGGGTGTGCATGACCAAGCTATTCCGTCACGTCCCTGCTGCTAAAAAAACAGACAACTGAACGAAGAGCGCCCCCATAACAAAACCCGCTTCGGCTGACTTGCCTAGCGGGTTTTGGCACTGATTTATGAAGACAGTCTCCAACCGCCTGTCGCTTGTTGTAGCTTCCACAGCCGTGCATACAAGCCGTTTTTCTTCACAAGCTCATCATGTTGTCCCGATTCGACGACCGTGCCATTTTCCAGCACATAGATGTTGTCAGCATTACGGATGGTTTTCAGGCGATGAGCAATGGCAATAACCGTTCTTCCCTCGATAAGCGTATCGATCGCTTTCTGAATTTGCGCCTCATTCTCGGGGTCTAGTGAGGCTGTTGCTTCATCCAAGAGAATGATCGGCGCATTTTTCAAGATCGCTCGGGCAATGGAAATACGCTGTTTCTCGCCGCCTGACAGCGTGCTGCCCCCTTCTCCTACGAGCGTATCGTAGCCATCGGGCAGCTTCATGATAAAATCATGACAGCACGCTTGCTTGGCCGTCTCCTCGACCTCAGCTTGGGTCGCATCCCTTTTTCCGAAGCGAATGTTGTTTGCAATCGTGTCCTGGAATAAATACACGTCCTGAAACACCATCGACACGCGGGAGAGGAGTGCCTCTGGGTCCATTTCAACAAGTGGTTGATTGCCCAGCAGAACAGTGCCTTGCGACGGGTCATAAAATCTGGCAATCAGCCGCATCACGGTGCTTTTTCCACTGCCGGACGGCCCGACCAACGCTGTAAATGAACCGACTGGCATGTGCATGCTCACGTTGTTCAGGACATTTTTTTCGAGATAGCCAAAAGAGACGCCTGCAAGCTTCACGTCGTTTTCCGCAGGCGGTTGCTGCTCGCCCGTCATGATCGGCTCCGCCAACAACTGGACAATCCGCTCCCCCGCCTGCTCGTGGTAACGGAATTCCGCATAGTTGACGAGTGCAGCTGTCAATGGATCAAAGATGCGTGTTCCAACCAGCAGAAACATGACAAACGTGATCAGGTCTATGCTACCCGCTACGAGCAAATACACGCCGACCATGACCATAAGCGTGAGACCAGCTCTGATAAAAGCAATGGCGGCGAGCACAATCGGTCCCAGCAGGCCTTCGATTCGTATACTCTGCCGCATGAACTCGCGAAAGGCTTGCTCCAGCCGTACAAAGCGTTCGCCGGTCAAATTGTACGCCTTGATGACGCGAATGCCGTTCAAATATTCCTGGAAGCGATTGGCGGCGTCAATTTTTGCCCGCATATGCGTCGCTCCGAGCCTGCGTTGAAGTCCCGATGTCATCAGCACCAAGAGAATCGCTATAGGGAACGCAGCAAATAGGGCCAGCGCCATGCGCCAATCCATGAAAGAAAGACCTACGATCGCCATGACAGGCATGATTATCGCCCCCAGCATTTGCGGTACGAGATGGGAAATCCCGTGCTCCACCATCGTGAAATCTCCCATCATCATATTGGCCAAATCCCCTGGGTCTCTTTTGTTCAAGTAACCGAGTGACAGCCTTCGAAGGTGCTCTGCGAGCTTGGTTCGCCCTTCTGCTGCCGTGCTGTAGGCGCCGCGAAACTGCGTACGATATGCTGGAATTTCACATAGAAACAAAAGGAGCAACGAGACTGCCATCCATCCGCATACCCACCAGAGTCGCTCGATGTTCAATAGGGCACCTGGCTGGGCAAACGGCTCAAAAATCAATCGGGCAGCCTCCACGAGCAAGGCAAACGGCACTATTTGCGCAAGGTTGGCAAGTGTCGTGTAAATAACGGGTTTGATTAGCGCCCTTGGTTTACCTGCTGTGATATTGTTCAGCATACTCATCTTCATCAACACTCCCCTTTCCTTCGCCCATTTGCCAGTCTTGCGCATTGGTGTAAGCCTTCCACATCCGGGCATATAGCCCATTTGCCTCTACCAATGATTGATGCTTGCCTCGTTCGACCAGCTTCCCTTTTTCCAGCACCAAAATTTGATCTGCATCCCGAATCGTTGACAGACGATGCGCGATAACAATGACGGTTTTGCCCTTCATCAGCCCTGCCAGAGCCAGTTGCATCTCATACTCATTTTCAGGATCAGCAAAGGCAGTCGCCTCGTCGAGGACAAGAATCGGTGCGTTTTTCAGAATCGCCCGTGCGACCGCCACACGCTGTTCTTCTCCCCCGGACAAGTAGACTCCCCCTTCTCCGATCAGGGTGTCATAGCCTTGCGGGAGCTTTTGAATAAATTCATGGCACTGGGCTGCCTTCGCCGCTGCATAGACCGCCTCTGGCGTTGCATCTGGCAAGCCGATAGCAATGTTGTTGTAAACCGTGTCGTAAAACAAAAACGTATCCTGAAAGACGAATGCTACGGTGTTCATCAAATCGGTGCTCGATATCTCCCGGACATCTATCTGACCAATGCGAATCGCTCCCTCCGACACATCCCAAAATCTCGGAATGAGATTTGCTACCGTAGACTTCCCTGCACCAGACGGTCCGACCAGAGCTGTCACCTGCCCGTGCTTTGCCAAAAAAGATAGGCGAGAAAGTGCCTCGCCTCCTGTTTTCCCCTCTGCTGCATAAGAAAAAGAGACGTTTTCAAATGCGACATCAAAGCTCTGTGGGCGCTGGGAGCTCAGCGGTTCGGCAACGGGCTGCTCTGCCAAAATCCGATCCATCCGCTCCACTCCCTCGCCAATCTCACGCAGGGTTGATGTCAAAAACAAGAGCTTAAACATCGGGGCAGATACACCTGGCGCCATTACGAGGAAAAACAGCAGAACAGACGCAAACGCAACATTTTGCGGATCTTGACTCAGCATGAACACCCCTACCGGGAGAATGAAGGCCGCAAATGAACTGAGAATCACCTTAAACACCAAAAATCCGTTTTGAAAATCATCCGTATGCTTGACGCAATAGTCCCGATAGGTGATCATATCCGCATAAAAGCGCCGGAAGGAATGAACCGTCTGCCCGAATACCTTGATCGCTGGCATTCCACGTACATACTGGACCGCAGATCCGTTCATCCGTTCTAGCGAATCGTAGTACCTCTTGATATTTTCTTTCGTTTTCGCCCCGGAAAAGGTAATGATCTGCACAATTAGTCCCAGTATGATCGGCACGACGCAGGCCAGCGCCAACCAGACGTTCAAGTAAAACATCACGCCGACCATGAGCACCGTCGTCACGATTACATGCACCAAATCCGGAAGCTGATGCGCTACAAACGTCTCGACCTTTTCCACATTTTGCTCCAATGTTTTTTTGACGGCACCGGTAGATGTTCCGTTGAGCCAGCCAAGCGGCAAGCGGCCGATATGCGAAGCCAATTTGACCCGCATTCCGTATAAAATGCGAAACGCTGCGATATGAGACACCATCCCGCCTGCATACATCATGACCAGACTTCCCACGAGTCCCAAAAGCGCAATAACTCCCCACTGAATCATGTATGCCCCGTCTGCCATAGCGGGAGACGCTGCATGCGTTAACAGCTCGCGTAAAATGAAGTAGACGGATGCATAAGGCACCAGCATACATATTGCGCTCAAGGAAGACAATATTGCCGAGATGACGAGCAATCCGCGCTTCTCATCCGCAATCTCCAGCAAGCGACGCACGCCTTTTTTGGGCTGCATTCCCTCTTTGCTCTCCATTGTCGTCATTCCTGTTCTCCTCTCTCCTGCTTGCTTCTTTTGTCCTACCCCTTATCATAAGGTGACCTTCTGCCCTCTACCGCCGATTGCCGGATAGATCTTGCCCCTAGCCGGAGTATTTTTACAACAAAAAACCTTTCCCACTTGGAGGCTAGCTCCCACAGGAAAGGTTGCGTTGGTTTTTTCAATTATGATTGGGCTACTTTTTCTTTCGCTTTGGTTACGATGTGGTGACCGAGCGGCAGGCCGCGCTGCTCCAGCTCATCAGCTGTCACAATATGGAGCGTCTCACTTTTACACGGCATGGGCATCAATCCGCCCAATGGACTCATCACTCTTCCGATCGTGTCTGTCTCAATGAGCACGTACAGGCCTTTTTCCTCCAATTGTTGCATGAATTCTCCCCAACGCTTGGAAGTAATTTGATCGGCGTGCTTAGTGAATATGACACCCATTTCTTGTGCTAGCATGCAAAATCTCCTTTGTCCTATCCGTCAAATATATGCTTCAAAAGATAATCTAACAATACAGGGAAACCTCCCTTCTGGCAAAATCCGTGTAAGCCAAAAAAAGACGAAAAACGGTTGTTTTTGACCGCTTTTCGTTTCAGGAATCTCACATCTTCTTCGCACACACCGTTTCAACGCGGCACGCTGTTTTTTGCGACTTGCCTTTTTCAAAGGCGCCCTTTTTTTCATTATAGATAGCTGAGGGCCTGTTTACCCAGTGCTTCCCAGCTCGTTTTCATGGAGGTGTGGGGCACCCGCCGCTGTTTGACTCCGGTAAGCGGATCATTGACATTGGCGTATTTTTCGTCATATCCGACCAGAAGAACCGCATGTTCATCAAAAGGAGCGACCACTTTTTTCCCGTCCTTATACCAGCTCTCCCATTCCGTAGGCAATCTGAAATCCCCGGTAGTCCAGATGACGACAGGATGCCCGGCTGCAACACTATCCATGAGAGCCTGATACGACCCTCCCGTCAAATTGACCGTCCGTTCGCCCATATAACGTCGCAGCAACTCTTCCAATGGCTTATTGTAAACAGCAAACCCTTTGCGAGCCCCAGTAATGTCTCCGACAAACCCTTTATTCGGATCTCCCCATTCTTTGATGTCACCGTTTATTTGTACTAATGGCTCCGGATCTTTTTTGACCTGCTCGCCCAACAGCTGCTTATCTACGTTTTGACCCGCATATTGGAGCAACATCGCCAAGCTCGTTACCTCGCATCCATATTTCAGTTCTGGTTTCTGGCTGATGATCGGAACGTCCAGAATCATTTTCGATGGTCTCGCTTTCTGTTCCGTGTCTAAAGAGGATGGCGTCTTCTCCTGCTGCATGCGTGCGTGCGGAACGGAAAGCTGGGATTGTTCCCTATCCTCCTGCGAAACCGTACAGCCTGAGGTCATTGCGAGCAAGGCAGCCAAAACCAGTTTCCCTGTCCTTTCCAATTCGTTACACTCCTTTGGATGTTTGTCAAAGGGTTCCCGACTGGACAGGGGCTCATGTATTGGAGCGCCTAGAAAACCGCTGCCAGCTCCACATGCAGCAGTCGGGCAAAAGGAACCCAGTGAATCTCAGAGCCTGCCCGAAGCTTGAGGCGTCTCGCCGCTTGATCAATATGGATAATGCGGGCAGACAGGCGGCGCGGCTCTCGCCCGTCATAATAGGTCAGCGTCAGGATGCTCTCTGTCTGGAACGCCTGCCATACCAGCTCGCTCAAGGCGCTGAGCTGCTCCTGATCCAGCTCGGGTGGTACATAGCGGCGCTCTTCTTCCTTGATGCGCAAATACATTTCCCGATGCTCCGGCAGCACAAACCGGCTGGCCACGAATACATTTTCCTTTTTGGACACGCGTTTTTCCCTCATTGCTTGTTCTCTCCTCGCTGTTCATATCGGGTCCACAAATGGACGAGCTCCTGACACTCTGCCCGCAATACCTCAATCGTATAGATCGCTTCTCGCACGTACCCGCGTTGTCGATAGTGGACGACATACATATGTCCCTGACGTCGTGAGCTGACGACTGTGCAACCTCGCTGCCGTAAGATGCGGCGCAGCTGGTGATGCTGCCGCTCCGCCCATCGCGAGAGCTCATCGAACATCATCTGATAAGAAAACTTCAGCGGCACAATCCGCATCTGCCCCAGATCGGCCATGACCGCCCGAAACAAAATGCCAAATAAAATATACTGGCGTATCAATTCCTGCTCGTCAGACACCATCGGCTCTGTCACTTGTAGTGTCCTCCGATCTTACGTGCGCGCTCTTTCGCCTGTCCCGCTTCCAACACAGAGGCGGCTCGCAGGATGGCGTCCTGACCGTATCGGGTCCGGATATCATCCATGGCTTGTGCCAACGAACGCCGCTTGTGATTGTCCGTGAACAGATTGAGTTGCACCACGTTGTCAGGGACAAGCTGCCCTAGATTGACCCCGATACTGCGGACGGGCGTTTCCTGCCAGTGACGGTCAAACAGAAAGCAGGCCGCTTCGTACAAAGTCATGGCATCATTCGTCTGTTCCGCGAGCTTCATCTGCCGTCCAAAGCCCGTTCCAGCAGCCAAATCGGCTCCACGACAGCCCACAGACAGAACGGAGCCCATCAGCTCCTTTTTCCTCGCCCGACGGCACACTTCTTCGCACAGTTCTAAAAGCACCACTTTGATTTCCGCTGCTGTATGGTAATCCCGAGGCAACGTCATGTGATGACCGATCCCTTTTTGTGAATCATAGGAATCCAAAGCCACGGGTGAATCGTCGATTCCGTGGGCCGTGCGCCACAGCACTTCTCCGTTTACTCCCCAATGCCGGGTGAGGATGGCTGGCCTCATATCTGCAAGCTGCCCGATCTGATAGACACCCATCCGATGAAAATGACGCTTCATGCGTGAGCCTACCCCGAACAGCTTTTCAATCGGAAGCTTCCAGAGCGTATCCGCTAACGTTTCCCGCTTGAGCCAAAAAACGCCTTCTTCCCGTTTCTTGGCGAAATTGTCGCAGGCCATCTTGGCCAGTACCTTGTTCTCCCCGATACCTACCCGGCAGTTGATTCCTGTCTCCATCCAGACACGCTGCCGAATCTGTGCAGCCATCTGCAACGGATCACCAAACAGGTGGACGCTGCCTGTCACGTCGAGAAACTGCTCGTCGATCGAGTACGGCTCCACCTTGTCAGTAAATGCCTCGAATATGCGGGTGATTTGCATGGAGATGCGAATGTACATCTCCATGCGCGGACGAACAACAACGAGCTGGCGACACTTTTGCTGCGCCTGCCACAGTGCTTCGGCCGCGACCACTCCATATGACTTGGCAATCGGACACGCTGCCAGCACGACTCCGCTGCGCCGCTCTGGATCACCCGCGACGACAATCGGCTTGTTTCGCAGCTCTGGATTGGCCCCTTTCTCGATACTGGCATAAAAGCTCTGCATGTCGATCAAAAACACGATCCGCTTGTTCGCATTGGACACACGATCATCCCCTAAATAAGAACTTATGTTCCCTTGTTGCTTTGTTCTTATTATAGCAAACAAATGTTCGGTTTTATGCCTGTCTCGCGCAAAAAAAAGTTGGTAATTATTTCTTCCCGGATGAGCACACGTCGGTAGGTGTTACGCCAACGAGAGCGAATCCAATAAAGGGTTACTTTTTCACGACAGGAATCCAAATTTGGCTTCGGAAGGCTGGTGATGAGGTGTCTTTATTTTCGTTCCACAAAATCTCTGGACCCTCAGCCTGTTCATAACCGGAGGATAAAAACCATTCCGAATAAATCCGAGCCCAGACATCTTGCAGCGTATCAGGAAAAGGACCCACTGCTTCGAAGACCGCCCAGGTGGAAGCAGGAACCTCGAGTGCTGCCATGTTGTCTGGACAAGCCTTTGCAGTGGCTACGCCGATATAGTGATCGAGCTCTCCATATTCCAGCCGACCTTCTGAAAAATTCGTGGACGCACTGATCAGTCCAAGTGGTTCGACATCGGATAGTGACTTCAGCTGCTGAATCGTCTCCATATCTAATGAAGCCCACATAGCCGCAATCTCTGGATTGACTCCACGATAAATCAACGGAACTCTTTTTTTCAGACCCACAATGCGAAATGCCTCTTTTTCTTCCATACGGTAGTTCATGGCACTGCCTCCTTTAATGGATAGATGAAAGGTCATTCGCGGATAAGCCTTCAAGGATTGGCCGCTGTGTCTGGCTTCTGTCGGAGTGATTCCATGCACATTCTGAAAAGCTCTGGCAAAGGAATCAGCCGATCCGTATCCGTATTTGATCGCAATGTCAATGACCCGCTCGTTGCTGTCCGCAAGCTCAAAAGCTGCAAGAGTAATGCGCCGACGCCGGATGTACTCGGATAGTGGAACACCAGCGAGAAAAGAAAACATCCTTTTGAAGTGATACTCGGAGCAGCAAGCCACCCGAGCGATTTCTTTATAGTCAATCTCGCTCGTCAAATTGTCTTCGATGTAGTCCAGAGCCTCATTCAGCTTTGCAAGCAAATCCATGGTAATGACCTCCCTTTCCCCCTCAGAATAGCAGATGCAAAATCGGGCGATCCGACATTTCGTGCACGATGATGACGGGTCGACCTTGTAAAAAACACCAATGAAAGGAGCTCTGTCACAATGACAACGACTTCTCCTCTGCTCCCCCAAATCGGAGCTATTTTTGTAGCCGTCAGCGACATCGAGCGCGCACGCGACTGGTACTGCCGTCTCTGGGGCACTCCCGCAGACGGTGAAATTATGTTCGGGCATATATACTGCATTCCCTTGCAGGGCGGACTGACGCTTGTTCTGGACAGCAAAATCTTTCCGAAGCGCATCACAGATGATGCCCCCTTGTTTCATTTCAACACACAGGATATCGAAGCCTCTTATGCCTTTCTCAAAGAGAGCGGAGTCGAGGTCGTCGTTCCGATCCAGCATGGCCACTGGTTCAACTTCCGCGATCCCGACGACAATCTGATCATGGTAAGCCAATGTTAAATAGAAGAGGAGATACACGCATGACCATCCACTTGCGCCGAACTACACCGGCAGACATTCCATTCGTATACGAAGTAGAAAATGCGCCAGAGAATACCCCGTTCATTATTCCGTGGAGCGAAGTTCGGCACCACAACGCTCTTGGCGACCCGGACATCCTCCATATGATTGCCGAAAAAAAAGAAACAGGCCACCCCGTCGGCTACGTCATCATCGCCGGGCTGACCAATCCTCATCAAAGTATTGAACTTATGCGTATTACAATCGCAGTGAAGGGAAAGGGCTACGGTCGCAACATCCTGCGTCAAATCAAGCATTGGGCATTCATCGAACAAAAGGCCCATCGACTCTGGCTGGATGTAAAAGAAACGAACGACCGCGCCCGCAGCCTTTACCTATCGGAAGGGTTTCACATTGAGGGTACCTTGCGCGATTGCCTGAAATCGGGCGATACTTACGAATCCTTGATCGTTTTATCGATGCTGGCAACGGAATATGACGCCTAGGGGGCAAATGTGTCTGGAGTCGTGACATACAGCCATTTTCCGTCGTTGCTAGCTCCCAAAATCGATACACTTGCTGGCAGTCCTTTCACCAGCACAGATTGTTGCTTACGATCAGCATCGAACAGGAAGAGCGACGACACGGACTCCGCTCCTTGTTCAGCTTTTTCCCAATCGATATAAACCAAATGGTGAGTGCCTGGAATCCATATCGCTTCTGGCTTCATTTCCATCAGTTTGACGTCGCCCTTAAACACCCCTGCATTCCAATACATCTGATAGGCGCCATCCGTCGACTGGATATAGCCAGACCACGCTTCTTTGGGAACCGGTGGATTCCAGCTGATCACCTTGCCTGACTGCCAATCGAAGCGTTGACGAAGCTCTTCAAAGCTATCTTCCTCTGTTCTCATTTCAAACGTCGCGTAACGTCCATCATCCATAAAACTGACGGGCTGGACTTGCCCATTCATCTCGTCTGTTGGAACCCATCCTTTGATGACACCAGAGAGGCGCTGTTCTTTTCCAGTCGCCAAATCATACACGACCAAATCGAGGTCCTTTTTCTGTTCGGTCTTGCCTACTGCCATCAATACATGCTTGCGATCATGGCTAAAGCTGGCTCCGTGTACGTATCCATCTACCTTGACACGAATGGCAAACTCGCTTTTCGGTACTTCTGTCCCTTTCGGTGGATGAGCGAAAAAGAAGCCGCGACGATCTGCCATGAAGTCGCCTGCACCGCTATAGTTGTCAGTGAGCTCCACTGGATAAGCCGTCAGCTCTTTTGACTGTGTGTCATAAATCGAATACAGCATGGGAAAACGTGCATCGCACTCGCAATATTCTGTAAATCGCTCCAGTAGCACATACCGTTCCTCAGGGTCGATAAACTTCATGGGAGTCCTGACGGCAAAGTCCGTCATTTTTTCTCTCACCTTGCCATCGACTGAAACTCGCCAAATCTGAGACGGAGCAAACACCACCGCCGAGAAATCATTCGTATCGTCAAATACGGTTCCCTTTACCGTCTTCGCTCCTGCTACGTTTACCACATATTCTGTCCAGCTTCTGTCCTTGGCAAGCGTATCAGGAAGGGTAGCCAGCAATTGCAGTTGACGATCGTGCACCCAGTGAAACGTAAAAATCGGCTCCACGAAACCTAAGTCCTCTTCTTTGGTCTCTTTCTGGGCATTTTTTCGTATGGCCTCTTCGACTGTCCCACGGTTCACGGCTTCTTTAAAAAAGAGGGTGTACGCCTGTGGTGCAGGTCCTACGACTGTTCTTCGAGGAGAGCGGAGCTGTGGAGCATCGTTTAGCTGAATGACCACGTCTTCTTTCATCGCCGCGTAGTCGTAAGGCAATTCCTTTTGCTTCCATTCCTTTGTCGTTTGGCTTGTCGTATGGGATGGGCCAGTCTGAGCAATCCGACTGTCCGTGGAAGTTGCTTGCGCGAAGTCGGATCCTGTCATGATAAGCAATGCGAACACAATGGACATACTCATTCCTCGAATTTTTCGCAAAGACAAAAAACTCGCCTCGCTTCCTAGAAAAATTTACCTTACAGAGGATAGACGTCGATGGCCTGCTTAAGGTTTCACCCCACAAAAGAAAAAGCCTCCCACACCTTGAAGTGGGAAGGCCTTCCTTTCTTAATCGAAGACGACACCGTCCAGTACGCCCTCATTCTTCAAATAGTCACGCAGCCAGTGATACTTTTCGTCCCGCCAGAAAGAATCCTCTGCTACCAGCTTGACAGTCTCCTGCCTCGCTACCTCCAGCGCTTTGTAATCACTTAATAAATCAGCGACTTTAAACTCCGGCAAGCCGCTCTGCTTTGTTCCGAAAAAATCACCCGGTCCGCGCAATTCCAAATCGCGCTGCGACAGCTCAAATCCATCCGTCGTCTCGCACATGACACGCATCCGCTCTTTTCCGATCTCGGATTTTGGATCGGCGATCAGCACACAATACGACTGTTCAGAGCCACGTCCTACGCGCCCACGCAATTGGTGAAGCTGAGCAAGACCAAACCGCTCCGCATCATAAATCACCATATAGGTGGCATTCGGTACATTCACACCGACCTCTACAACCGTTGTACTGACCAGGACAGCGTGCTCTGCCGCAAGAAAGGCTTGCATGACAGCATCCTTTTCCTTCGCTGGCAGTCGCCCATGCATCAGGCCCACGCCGAATTCAGGGAAAATGTGTGTGAGCTGAGCATGTACATCAATCGCGTTTTGCACATCGAGCTTTTCGGATTCCTCAATGAGTGGACAAATAACGTATGCCTGCCGTCCTTTGCGCAGCTCATCCCGCATTTGCTCCAACACAGCCGGAAACTGATCATGCTTTTTCCATGTCGTCTCGATTGGTTTGCGCCCCGCAGGCATTTGATCAATCGTCGAGACATCCATATCGCCAAATGCCGTAATTGCCAGTGTTCTCGGAATTGGCGTTGCAGTCATAAACAAGACATCAGGCGACAAGCCTTTATTCCGTAAAATTCTCCGCTGCTCCACACCGAATCGGTGCTGCTCGTCCGTAATCACGAGACCAAGACGGGAGAAAAAGACATCCTCTTGAATGAGCGCATGGGTACCGACTACGACATCGATTAACCCCATTTGCAGAGAGCCGATGACTTCGCGTCTACGTTTCGCCGTCAGCGAGCCAGATAAGAGCGCGACCTGAATGCCGTAATCGGACAAGAGCTTCGTCAACGACTGCACATGCTGCTCGGCAAGAATTTCCGTCGGTACCATCAGCGCTCCCTGATAACCAGCTTTCACCGCAGCAATTAGCGCAATGGCAGCTACGACGGTTTTCCCCGAGCCTACGTCCCCTTGCAGCAGCCGATTCATCGCATGAGGAGCCCGCATGTCGTCCAAAATTTCTTTTACCACTCGTTTCTGCGCATCTGTCAGCGGGAACGGTAAGCCTTTCACAAATTCCCGTACCTCTTCCATCGGAATCGCCAAAGCCACGCCTTCTGTTTGCTGCCGATTGATTTTGCGCAGAGTTTGCATTTTTAACTGAAATAAGAAAAGCTCCTCGAACATAATCCGTCGCCGCGCTTGACGACCATCTTCCGCATTTTCAGGAAAATGAATCGAATGAAAAGCATGCATCCGCGGCATCAGTCGGTAGCGCTCCACGATATCCGCAGGAAGGATCTCAGGAATCTCCTTGCCATATTGACGCAACGCCTGTTGAATGGTTTTGCGCAGCAGGGTATGCGTCATATCGCCGCCAAGCGGATAGACCGGGGCTAGCTCGCCTCTTTTTGTCGCGCGTTCGGAGTCTACTTCTGTCATCTCGCTCACAGTGATTTGTAGCTTGTGCTTGTCCCATTTTCCTGTGACGAGTATTTCCTTGCCTGGCGACAGCCTGCTTTTGACAAACGTCTGATTGAACCAGACAGCCGTCACCACGACACGATCCATGACAACCTTGACGGACAGTCGTGATTTTCTTTTTCCATAAAAACGAACAGAGGGTTCGCCGTACACCGTACCTGCCAGCGTGACCCTCTCTCCGTCTTTTACTTCTGTCAAATCGCGCACACGGTAATCTTCATAGCGAGACGGGAAATACTCCAGCAAATCACCGATGCTGTTGATTCCCAGTCCTGCAAATGCCTTCGCCCGCTCTTCGCCTACCCCGTGCAAAAGGGAGACGGGCGATTGATATGCACCAGCCATCTTACTTCTCCATCCGTACGCCGAACACTTTTGCTTCGATCATGCGGCCCGTTTGCGTAGCAGCAAGACCACCCTGTGCGGTTTCCTTCAGCGTAGTCGGCATGGCGCAGCCGATTCGGTACATGGCATCGATGACTTCATCTGTCGGGATTACGCTCTTGATGCCTGCCATTGCCATATCGGCGGCTACCGTCGCAATTGCTGCTCCCATCGCATTTCGTTTGACACATGGTACTTCAACCAGTCCGGCTACGGGGTCACAGACCAGACCGAGCATATTTTTCAACGCGATCGCCACTGCTTGGGTAGATTCCTCAGGCGTACCGCCAGCCATTTCTACAATTGCCGCAGCGGCCATGGCTGTTGCAGAGCCTACCTCTGCCTGGCAACCACCCGCAGCGCCCGAAATGAATGCGTTATTGGCAATGCAATACCCGATAGCACCTGCCGTGAACAAATAGTTGACCATTTCCTCGCGGGTTGGCTGGAGCTTGTCAGAGACGGCAAACAACGTCCCTGGTACAATGCCGCATGCTCCTGCTGTAGGTGTTGCAACAATCGTACCCATCGCAGCGTTTACTTCGTTAACTGCTACAGACATCGAGACGGCATTCAAAAGTGTAGGACCGGACAAAAACGTCTTAGTCTCCATATATGTTTGCAGCTTCTTCGCATCGCCGCCCGTCAACCCGCTATGCGAGCGAATGTCTTCGGTAAGCCCGCGACGCACTGCTTTTTCCATCACATCGAGGTTGGCATACATATCTTGCATAATGGCATCCCGACTACGCTGGGAAACTTCCATTTCTGCTTCAATCATCACCTCGGAGATCTTCTTCCCCTGGGATTCGGCCAACTCCACTAGTTCAGCCACATTACGAAACATCTGGTTGTTCACTCCTCTAATCCTGCTCGTCCTTTTGCTTAGTTCAATGCGAGCAGGGATACGTCAAAGATATGCGGGATTTGACGAATTTCCTCCAGGACTTCCGGGGAGATCGTCGAATCCGTTTCAATTGCCATCAAAGCACGCGAACCGCGTGTGTGTCGAGACACTTCCATGAGCCCCACATTAATGTTGTGCTGGGTCAGCACCTTTGCCACAGCCGCAATCATCCCAAAGCGATCCTCATGCAAGACCAAGAGCGTCGGTGTATCGAAGCCCAACTGAAAGGAAAACCCGTTTACTTCCAACACTTCGATCTTCCCGCCACCAATGGAGACACCAACGATTTCAATCTGATGCTCATCATCAGACAGCTTGATCCGCGCCGTATTCGGGTGCTCTGTCAAAACATCAGATGTGGACAACTCCACTTCCATGCCAGCTTTTTCTGCAATCACCAGCGAATTTTTCAGACGCAAATCCGACGTGTCAAAGTCAAGAATTCCTGCCACTGTCGCCACATCAGAACCATGTCCTTGATATGTTTTTGCAAATGAGCCGTAAAAAACAATTTCTGCTCGCAAAGGCATTTTGCCAAACAGCTTGCGAGCCACACGACCGATACGAGCTGCACCAGCCGTATGGGAGCTAGATGGTCCAACCATGATTGGACCGATAATATCAAATACGCTTTTGTACTTCAACCGGTTCTCCTCCTGAATCACAAGGGGTTCAACAAGATTCACTCTCATTGTATCCTACAGCCATTGAAAGCGCTACAGAGGAAACTGTACGTAAAGCAATCATAACCGATTTACGCAGACAACATGCGGTCAAATCAGGATGAATGAAAAAACTCCCACTGAGAAGAAGGGGGGCGTCAAGGATAGCCAAGCCGGTAATCCGCTAAGCCACAACCAGCATGGTAAGCGTTCAAACTTCATGGATTTCATTTTATTTCTTTGGAAGTGAAATTAGGAATACTTTTACGGGATCTAATTCACGATCTGCTTGAACATCATTTCCTTCATTTGCTGTTTCTACTATTGGAATTCCATCATGATAAGGAAAGTAAATAAATTCGTTAATAATTGGTTCAAGCTTATCAAGAATTTCAATTTTTTCGCTAAAAGGGAGTTTTTCATGAATCTGAGAGATAAGATTAAATCTTAGTTGCGAAGCCTGCCAATCGAACCAAACATATAACAGCATTCCATGATCACTATTTGATTTTAAAATTTGCTGTTGTCTATTCTCTATTACTTTATGGAAAAAGTTCATGAAATCAGAAACTGTGAACTGACTAGCTAACCGCATACTTAAAGAAATAGACCACCTATTAGCAGAAATTTCTTTGTTCAAATCCTCTTTATGACTGCCAATAAATAGAGAGTCATACACAATATCCTCCAACTCAATAAGGAAATCATTCTTATTCACCAAAACCTCCCCCTTATTTTTCATGACTTTTAAATATTTTTAACAGTACTTCTGTATAAAAAAGAAGCCCCCTATCTCAGGGAAGCTCCTCTCTAAAACATATAAGCCTTACTTATCTTTCACCATAACGAACCCAAGTAGCCCTGAACCCGTATGCGTACCGATCACGGGACCAATCTGTTCCAACCAAGAATCCGTTACCGTAAACTCTTGCTTGAGTCGCTCCAATAGCTCAGCCGCTTGATCTGGAACACTGCTGTGCAGCATGGCGATTTTCACAGGCTCGCCTTGCGCGTATTCCTGCAACGCTTCAAATACACGATTCAGAGCTTTCTTCGTCCCTCTTACTTTGTCAAAAGCAGACACGTACCCAGCAGCATCCAGTGTCAAAATCGGCTTGATATTCAAGAGCGAGCCGATGACGGCAGATGCTTTGCCGATCCGACCGCCTTTTTGCAGGAACTCCAGCGTATCCACAATAAAGTATACCTGCACCTCATCCAAATAACGATCAATCTGATCCAGAATCTGCTCCTTGTTCTTGCCTGCTTGTGCGGCTTTGGCAGCCTCCACGCAGATCATTCCATGAACAAACGAAGCTTTGCGGGAATCGATCACCGTAATGTCGATATTTTCATCCAGCATCGACTTGGCGATCATCGCTGATTGATACGTACCTGATAAGGAACTCGATAAGAGTATGGCAATGATTTGCACGTCCTTGCCATATTTCTCATAGATCGCTTTATACGCTTCGGCAAATTCAAGCGGAGACGGTTGCGAGGTCGTCGGCATCACACTCGATTGCTTCAGCTTATCGAAAAACTCCGAAGACGAGATAGTGACTGCGTCCACATACGTTTCCGCCCCAAACATGATTTTCAACGGGACGGCCACGATCCCCAATGACTGCCTCTCAGACGCATCGATATCAGACGCGCTGTCGGTAAGAATCACAATTGGCATTCTCGATCGCTCCTCTCCCTATTCATTCGTGTTCAAAAGTTGGCTTTTACTCGACAGAAAAAATGAATGGATACAACGGTTGACCGCCTGCCTGAATCTCAACTTCCACATCCGGATATGAATCGGACAAAGCTTTCTCCAGAGCATGAGCCTGATCTTCTGTCGCATCTTCTCCTAAGAATATCGTAATGATTTCGGAGTCTTCCTCCACCATTCCCAAGAGCAGCGTCGTTGCGCAAGCTAACAAGTCAGGACCCGCAGTGACGATTTCTTTCTCGGCCATGCCGATAAAATCGCCTTCTTTGATTTGTACCTCACCCATTTGCGTGTCGCGAACCGCGTGCGTTACCATCCCTGTTTTTACTTGGGCAATCGCCTTGGTCATCGCTTGCACGTTCACTTCTGGTTCAACATCTGCACGGAAGCTGACCAGTGCTGCCAATCCCTGCGGAATGCTCTTCGTCGGTATAACAGAAACAGGAATTTCAGCGAGGTCGGATGCCTGCTGTGCTGCCATGATGATATTGCTGTTGTTTGGCAGGATGATGATGTGCTGTGCACGGAGTCCTGCGATGGCCTTCATGAAGTCCTCTGTGCTCGGGTTCATCGTTTGGCCACCCTCTACTACCACATGCACACCCATGCTGCGCAGAATCGTAGCGATTCCCTCACCAGCAGCTACCGCGATCAATCCGTATGGAAGCAGATCTGTAGCAGGCTGAACAGCCGCTTCTGGCTTCGCCTGTCCTTTGCTCTCTTCCGCTTTGAGAATGTTCGCATGCTGCTCGCGCATGTTTTCTATTTTCAGTCGATGCAGGCTGCCGAATTGCTGAGCGTATTGCAGAACGCTTCCCGGATGCTCAGCATGAATATGTACCTTGACGACTTCATCATCAGAGACGACCAGTAGTGAATCGCCCATCGTATCCAGATGGTTGCGGAACAGCGCTTCAGAGAACGGCTTTTTGTTGGGCTCGGTGCTATGTGTGACATGAACCATAAACTCCGTACAATACCCGTACGTGATGTCCTCTGTTTTCATGTGGATTTGTGCATGATGCTGCTCAGAAATCAGCTTGTCCAGCTCTTCTTGACCGATTTTAGGTACCGAACGCTCACGATCAGCAGATAGCTCTTCCCCGCGCAATGCTCGCAAAAACCCTTCATAAATAAACAACAGACCTTGTCCACCTGAGTCGACTACGCCCACTTCTTTGAGAACAGGCAGCATTTCCGGCGTACGCAACAGCGTAGCTTGTGCCTGCTCGTATGTTTTTTCCATGACAGAGATAATATCATCTGACGTGCGCGCTGCACGCACAGCCATCTCCGCCGCTTCACGGGCAACAGTCAAAATCGTGCCTTCTACCGGCTTCATCACTGCCTGATACGCAGAGTCAACACCAGCTTTCAAGGCATCGGCAAACTGACGGGCATTAACCTCATCTTTTCCATTGACTGATTTGCTGAAGCCGCGGAATAACTGGGACAAAATCACGCCGGAGTTACCGCGCGCTCCCATTAACAGACCTTTCGCCAAAGCAGCAGCCGATTCAGTGATTCGGGGGGATTCTTTTCGAGTTAGCTCCTCCACACCGGAAGAGAAAGTCAAATTCATGTTTGTCCCCGTATCGCCATCCGGCACAGGAAAGACGTTTAATCCATCCACTACTCTGACGTTGTCGGATAAAAGGTTCGCCCCCAGGTAAACCATCCGGCTAAACAGCACGCCATCTAGACGCGTATGTACCAACTGATGTTCCTCCTTACATATCCCTGTCTGTACGAACTCCCTGCACAAAAATATTAACAGCAGTCACATCAATGCCTACCGTTTGCTCCAAGGTATAGCGAACACGGCGTTGAACGTTGCCTGCCACCTCGGAAATTTTCACGCCATAGCTGACGATAATGTGCATGTCCAATACTACTTCGCCATTTGTGTTATGAACGACGACACCTTTGCTCAGGTTGTCTCTTCCTAACAACTCAGCGATTCCATCTTTCAGCGCTTTGCGAGAAGCCATGCCCACAAGTCCAAAAACTTCCATGGCCGCGCCTCCAGCAATCCGTGCGATCACATCTTCTGTAACATCGATCTTTCCAAGCGATGTATTCATTTCCACTGTCATGCAAGGACTCCTCCTCTGTTAAACAGCTTGACCGTCATAGGTAAGCGTAACCATGCTTCCTTACAATTCTACACTAACACTTAATAGAAATGAAGCGTTTTGTCGATCCTATCAACCCTACGAGAAAGACTGGGTAAATCATCTTGTCAAGTATTGCAATTGACAGCAATGTTGTGCTAATATAGTCGAGTATTTGTATTTCCCACAAAGGAAATCCCGTTTAGATGTAACAAGGGAGGTGGATCGTAATGGCACGTCGTTGCTTTGTAACAGGTAAATCTGCTAAAGCTGGAAACGCTCGCTCCCACTCCATGCGCGCAACTCGCCGCACCTGGGGTGTCAACGTACAAAAAGTGCGCATTCTCGTAAATGGAAAACCGAAGCGCGTTTATGTAAGTACTCGAGCACTGAAATCCGGTCTCGTAACTCGCGTATAGTTGATCTCAGCTATGCGAAAAAAAGCACCCTCGAGGTGCTTTTTTGCATTTCTCCCGTTTCTCCACTCTTCTCCCAAAGGAGGCTCGGGGCCGAGACTTCACTTTTTCTTGTTGAACGCCTCGATAATGCCCCGAATCATGCCACCCAGGAACTTCGGCAACTTGATGGTGTAAAACCGCATGCTACCCCTCCTCACCGAAATTACTACACACGATACAAATACACGCCGGCCCCTATGAGTGCTAATGCCAATAGGCTATACCAAACCCACGGAGGTGCCCAATACAGGAAAATGGTGATTCCCCCGACAGCCAACGCAACCCCGAGAACACGTCGCAAGGCGCCCCCCTGTCGCAGGCGATAGGAGCGCAATCCCATTTCGCGTAAGCACCTCCTTTAGGTGTTCTCAAAAACGTGCATATTACATCATATTCTGCTGTCGGATAAACATGTATCCTGCCACCTGAAAAAAGTATCTGTCTAAGAAGTAAAAAATCAGGCAACGAAAACTCGCTGCCTGATTACATTATGTGGATAGTTTGTACATGATACCGATTTTTTCCTTATTTTACGCAACTCGATTGCGTGCGGGGAACAGCAGCTGCGATGCGCTGCTAAGTACAACTGTCAAGACGACTCCCGCGATAATCATTTCTGGCAGCAGATACGTGATGTTATAAAAGAGGGAATATTTCCAGGCTGGTATACCTTCTGGCGCATAGCTGCCAAACCAAATGATACCCGATAGAAAATGACAGACAAATCGTCCAATTACGCCGATGAAAAGGCCGCTCCACAGTACCATGATTCGTTGCTTCGTTCCTTCGTAGCCAGACAGACGAAAAAGCCCAGCGAGACCCAATACACCAAAAGCAAGCGGATAATCCAGCAACAGCTGAACCGGATGGACAACTGTACTGCCCAAGAGCAATTGAAGAAATCCGACAACAAGCCCCGTAATGACACCAGCAGCGAGTCCACGGCGAACAGCGATCAACGCGATTGGCACCATCACCAGAGACACAGAGCCACCCTGCGGCATTTCGAAAACCTTGATCTGTCCAAACACAATTGCAAGAGCCGCCATCATCGCCATTTCCAACAAAATGACCAACCGTTGACGATCCAATATAGTCACTCCTCAAAATAGAATAAATAAAATTTTTTTACACGGATAATGTTACTGATTCTAGCCCAAGTCTATGCTCGTGTCAAAGAAAAAAGCCGCTGCCTCATCGGCACTGCGGCTAGTTGTATTACCGAACCTTCTCCAAAAACTGCTGGGCACGTTCACTTCTTGGCTTTTGGAAAAACTCTTCTGGTGGCGTATCCTCCAAGAGACGACCATCATCGAGGAACAAAATACGGTCTGACACTTCTTCAGCAAAGCGCATTTCATGCGTGACGATTGCCATGGTCATTCCGCTATCAGCCAGCCCCTTCATAACCTCCAAGACCTCCTTGACCATCTCTGGGTCGAGGGCAGAGGTCGGCTCGTCAAAGAGCATGATTTGCGGCTCCATCACAAGCGAACGGGCAATGGCTACACGCTGCTTCTGACCACCTGACAAACGTGAGGGAAAGACATCCGCTTTGTCTGCCAGCCCTACGCGCGCCAATAGCTCTCTCGCCTTTTGTTCCGCTTCAGCCGCAGACATGCCTTTTACTTTCATCGGAGCATAGGTCAAGTTTTTCAATACCGTCATATGCGGAAACAGGTGAAAATGCTGGAAAACCATCCCGATTTGCTGACGAATGCTCATTACGTCAGCTTTTGGAGCCGTGATTTCCTGTCCGTCGATTGCAATTGTACCCGTCGTTGGTGTCTCCATCAGGTTGATGCAGCGCAATAGCGTTGACTTCCCCGATCCAGATGGACCGATGATGGCGACAACCTCTCCTTTTCCGATGTTCGTCGTGATGCCCTTCAATACATTCAGTTGTCCGAATGACTTCGTAATGTTATCAATCTTAATCACTGAGTCTCATCCTCCGTTCCAGTACGCGAGCTACCCAAGTCAGGATCATAACCATGACATAGTACAGGATACCGGCCATCATGTATGGCTCAAAATAGCGGAAGATGGTGCCTTTGACCACGTTCGCGTTCTGCATGATGTCTGCAAGACCAATCGTGGAAACGAGTGCGGATTCCTTCAAGAGTGCAATCGTTTCATTGACAAGAGCAGGCAAGATATTTTTGACAGCCTGCGGCAAAATAATGTCGAGCATCATCCGGTGATAAGGTACCCCAAGCGCTTTGGCCGCTTCCCACTGCCCTTTATCCACCGCCAAAATTCCGCCACGAATTGTCTCGGAAATGTACGCACCTGAGTTTAATGTAAACGTTAATACAGCTGCTTCCAGTTGTGAAATATTGTAGCCAGTAAGCTGAGGCGTTGCAAAATACACAAAGGTCAACTGCAAAATCAAAGGTGTCCCGCGAAAAACAGAGGTATAGGCAACCGCGAGCCAGTTCAGCAATTTTACTTTTGAAATTTTAATGAGTGCGAGGATAGAGCCCCAGAAAAATCCTAATACAACCGAAATTAAGGTAACAAGTAGCGTGCCCTTTATCCCTTCCAATATGAAAGGAATATAGGGCACGATTTGTGCAAAATCCAAATTCATGCCCATTCTCCCCTCTTGCTGCTTATACAGTTATTCTTCGTTGTCTGGAGAGATTATTGACCGAACCATTTTTGAATCAGCTTGTCCATTTCTCCATTGTCTTGCATCTTTTTAATCACTTCATTAAATTCCTTTACATGCGGTGATCCTTTTGGGAACGCAACAGCGGAGCCATTCTTTTCATTTTCTTCCATTGTGGTGAATTGCAGAGAGTCATTGTTTGCCACGAAGCCTTTTGCTACCGTGTCCTCAATAATGGCAGCATCTACACGGCCCGCTTTTACTTCTTCAACAATCTCCGGCAGCTTGTTCAGCGAAGTGATCTGCAAGCCGGAAACAGTCTTTGCAAGTTCTTTTGCTGCCCCTTCCTGAATAGAACCGAGCTGTACCGCCACTTTTTTGCCAGCCAATTGCTCAGGCTTGGTCAAATTACTGTCTTTCTTTGCTACGATCGTATTTTTCGCATCGTAATAGATGGTGGAGAAATCAGCGTTCTTCGCGCGCTCAGGTGTTGCTGTCATGCCCGCCATAACGAAGTCTGCGCGATTCGTTTGCAGTGCCGGAATAAGCCCGTCAAAGTTCATGTCGTTGATTTGCAGTTCGTAGCCGAGCTCTTTTGCAATGTATTTCGCGATATCAATGTCAAAGCCGACAATCTCATCTTTTCCGCTGCTCAGATCGTGATATTCATACGGCTTATAGTCAGCAGAAGTAGCCATGACCAATGTTTTCTTGTCGCCAGCAGAAGGCGCAGGTGCTTGTCCTGTTGCTGTTTGATTGCCTGTGCCGCATCCAGCGATCACGACTGCCGCAAGCATAGAAGTAAGTACCAGAGTAATAAATGATTTTGTTTTCTTCATGATGAACCCCCGTTGTTATGATTTTTACGCATAAAGCAGTCTATTCGTAGCATTAATTTGCATGAAAACTTATATTTATGCATCACAATGATTATTTTACTCATAATCTGAACAATTTCAATCATTTTTTACTTGTATTTTAAATGCGAAATATACAGAATTTTATTTACAAATCTTTATTTTTGTGGCAGAAAAGCAAACAAGGCTTTATAGTGCTAGTAAAAGGATTTACAGGAGGCTGACATGGAGAAAAATTGGACGTCCTATTTTCGGCAGCAGCTCCCAGAAATTATCGAGGAACTGCGTACATATGTAGAGCTGGAAACACCCACCCATAACAAGCAAGCTGTCGATCGATTAGGCAGCCTGATTGCAGAACGCTTTCGCCAATTGGGATGTCGGGTGGAGACCTTGCCACAAGAGCAATACGGAAATCAACTGCGAATGGAGTATGGAGATGGCGATGAACAAATCCTTATTCTCGGTCACTTCGATACCGTAAAAGAGATTGGAACATTAGCCGTTGAGCCTTGTCGCGAGGAAAATGGCCGACTCTATGGGCCTGGTACCTACGACATGAAAGCAGGGATCGTTTTTAGCTATTTCGCCCTGCGCGCCATGATGGAACATAATCTTTCGCCCAAACATAAACTCGTCTTTTTTTGGAACACCGATGAAGAGATTGGCAGTGTTTCCTCCGAAATTCTCATTAGAGAGGAAGCAAAAAGAAGTAAATATGCATTGGTACTGGAGCCCGCCGCTGGAGATGGCTCTTTGAAAACAAGCCGCAAAGGCGGCGGAGACTTCATTCTAAAAGTAACAGGCCGCGCTGCACATGCAGGCAATGATCACGCCAAGGGGATCAATGCGATTGCTGAGCTGGCTCACCACGTCCTCGCTATTCAATCGTTTACGAATTATGAAGCGGGCACAACCTTGTCTGTCGGTACTATTACAGGCGGAAGTGCATCGAACGTCGTGCCTGACTTTGCCATGACAGAAATTGATGTTCGTATCCAAAGCCGCGAGGAAAGCGAGCGTATTACCCGATTGATGAGTCAGCTGACCCCTGTCCATCCGGAAGCCAAGCTGTTCGTGGAAGGGGGAATCACCAAGCCTCCTATGGAACGAACTGCTGGTACCGAGCAACTGTTCTTGCATGCTCAGGAACAAGCGCGTCTGGAAGGTTTTGAATTGACGGAGCAAGGTGTAGGCGGAACAAGCGACGGAAACTTCGCAGCTGATGCTGGAACACCAACGCTTGACGGCTTGGGACCTGTTGGTGATGGAGCCCACGCCTCCCATGAGCATATCGTCATTGACGCTATTCCTGGCAGGATTGCCGTCATGCTCCGGATGTTTTTAACCTTGTCATAATAAATTTACAAGTGTATAATTTTATGGAAAATTAAGGCTCCGTCTAGTTAACGACGGAGCCTTATCTGCACTATTTTCGAATGGGCAGTCATATATATTCCTATTCGAACAACAAGGAGAGGGAAAACATGGAATCAATCACCACATCGCCAAGCAATCCCGTAGGATTTTGGCGCCGGCTCGGTGCCGGGCTGCTAGATGCAATCATTGTTGGACTACCGCTACTGCTGATCACCTATATCATAACAGGCAATACCGAAGACAATATTGTTACCAATATCATCTCCTCGCTGTACAGCCTCCTTGTGCCTGTATTTTGGCATGGCTATACGGTGGGCAAAAGAATTGTCGGTATTCGCATCGCCCGACTCGATGGAGAGCCTGTAGGAATCGGAACCATGCTGTTACGCAACTTGGTCGGAGGGATCGTGTACGTCATTACACTCGGTATTGGTGTCATCGTCAGCGCTATCATGATTGCTGTTCGTCAGGATAAACGCTCGATCCATGATTTGATCGCCGGTACGTATGTAACCTCGAATCATCCCTAAATTACCATTCACCTTGCATACAAAATAGCATGTCCCCTACTAAAAAAGACCGGATATAAGCATCCGGCCTTTTTTCATTCTATCCATCAAGCACTTTATTGGAACAACACCTTATCAGTTTTTGCATCCATAAACACCATGGTTGTGTAAGGCGGTAGGCTTGCCCGTACAATGATATAAGGTGTGTGCACCGCTGGCATTACAATGTCTTCTGGAGCAGGATTTGACAGTTCTACATAAACCGTGAGCATTTCCCATCCTTGCTTTGTTCCAACGACCTTCAAACTATAGCCAGAGGTAGGCATTTCGCCACGGGAGACCACATACAGATCGCCTTGGCGATGTACACCCTTCTTCGCTTTTACTTTTCCTACGAATGCTCGTTCAGCCGCTGACAATGTACCTTCTTTTTCGATTGATAATTTTTTCGTTTGTACGTCTACTTGAGAAGTCTTAACCGACTCCGAATGTTTTTGTTCAGCGTGAACAGCAGTTTGTGAAAATGGCAGAATGGAGAGAATGGTGAAAACCGCTACACTGTTTTTCCATAACGATTTCATACTTGATCAACTCCTGATTTTTTTTAGAGGGCGAGAAACATTTCTTGATACTGGCCAGTATCTCTCAGATAGGAAATATTTACCACTATCCGGATAATTTGATTTAATCATTACATTTATTAAAAAGCAATATTTTCCAAAATGTTTTATTTTTGTTAATTAACATTTACCGCATACCACTTATAATCCTTGTTAGAATAGGAATAATTCGATTTTATTTTAGTTGTATTATGAAC
>NZ_PXZN01000100.1:0-1444 GCF_003013445.1 Brevibacillus sp. NRRL NRS-603
GAAATGCCAATCATGCCAATTTACTGGTACACACAATCTTGGGTACAGAAACCAGAGGTTAAAGGTGTTCACCAAACTGGCCTGGGTGACGTGGATTGGAAAGGCGCGTACATCGAGTAATTTCATAACGAAGGAAACGGGTTTTGCAGCAGAGGGTATATGGTTGCACATATACCTTCTGCTATGCAAGCCCTTCCCATAAATTTCAGCTGGCATGATTGCCAGCAAAGAGAAAATAGAGAGAGAAGCTTTACTGCAAGAGATCTAAGGGTTATTTACACAGCCGATTTTTACACTGTGTCGGCAGCGTTCCGCAGTGTAAACATGGGACGTGAAAGCAATCAAAAATCTACCAAGGGGGTAAGTTAGTTGATCCGTTATCTCGGTAAGCGCATCATTTTTATGCTCATCTCGCTCTTCTTAATTGTAACGGCCACCTTCTTCATCATGAAAGCAGTACCAGGTGGTCCATTTACATCCGAGAAGCAGGTCCCGCCGGAAATTAAGGCAGCACTAGAGGCAAAGTACAAGCTGAACCTGCCGTTGCATGAACAATACTTTGAATATTTGAAAGGTGTAGTAACATGGGATCTCGGTCCGTCGTTTACGGAGAAATCTTCGAATGTTAACGACATGATTAGTCGTGGTTTCCCAGTTTCTGCTCACTTGGGAGCACAAGCTTTATTGCTCGCTATCTTTGGTGGAATTACGTTAGGGGTTATCGCAGCACTAAACCATAATAAATGGCAAGACTATTCTGCAATGGTCATCGCCGTTTTGGGATTATCGGTACCGAGCTTTATTTTGGCGTCCTTTTACCAATACATTTTCGCTATTCAATTGGGCTGGTTTCCAATCGCGAAATGGGAAGGATTTGAGTACACCATCCTTCCTTCATTGGCACTCGCCGCATCACCGATGGCATTTATCGCGCGTTTGACGCGTTCCAATATGATTGAAGTTATGGGTCAAGATTACATCAAAACAGCAAAAGCAAAAGGATTGCACACTGTTGCCATTACAGTAAAACACGCAATTCGTAATGCGCTCTTGCCAGTTGTTACTTACCTGGGTCCACTGATTGCCGGTATCTTGACAGGTGCATTCGTTATTGAACGTATTTTCGGTGTTCCTGGTCTTGGTCGCGAATTCGTATTGTCTATTACAAACCGCGACTATACGGTAATTATGGGTACGACCGTGTTCTACTCCATTATCCTGGTTGTGATGATTCTGATTGTTGACATCGCATACACCTTGGTAGACCCACGGATCAAACTTTCGGACGCAGGAAAGGAGTAATGACACGTGCAAAACTTGACTAAAGAACATTTTGAGCCAATTTCCGTCGACCTTCGTCAAGCAGAAGCAATCAAGCGCCCAAGTCTCTCTTTCTGGTCTGACGTTTGGCGCCGTATGAGAATGAATAAAGTTGCAATGGCTT
>NZ_PXZN01000101.1:0-5399 GCF_003013445.1 Brevibacillus sp. NRRL NRS-603
ATTGGGTCGACGAGCGCTTAAACATCACACCGATGTGGCGTGACTTGGCTGACCACGAAGTACCTGAGCACGTGAACCCGGCACATCATTTTTCCGCTTTTGTTTACTGCTTTGGTGGACTTACGTTCTTTATTACCGTTATTCAAATCTTGTCTGGTATGTTCTTGACGATGTATTATGTACCAGACGTTATCAATGCTTACGAATCTGTTAAGTACCTCCAGAACGAAGTAGCGTTCGGGGTAATCGTACGCGGTATGCATCACTGGGGTGCCAGCTTGGTTATCGTGATGATGTTCCTACATACTCTGCGTGTATTCTTTACAGGTGCATACAAAAAGCCTCGTGAATTGAACTGGGTAGTCGGCGTACTGATTTTCTTCGTTATGCTGGGTCTCGGTTTCACAGGTTACCTCTTGCCTTGGGATAACACCGCATACTTTGCGACCAAAGTAGGTGTGCAGATCGCTGACTCTGTACCTTTCATCGGTCCATACGTAAAAACATTGCTCACAGGCGGAGACATTCTAGGGGCGCAAACCCTTACCCGTTTCTTCGCGATTCACGTGTTCTTCCTCCCAGGCGCGCTGCTTGGTCTGCTGGGAGCTCACTTTGTTATGATCCGTTCGCAAGGTATCTCGGGTCCACTATAATCGGTCTTCGAAAAAAGGAGGAAATAGCATGGCAAAACAAGATAAAGATGCTACCTTCGTCGGAGATTCCCGAGTATCGGCGAAGCGTATTCCAAACATTTCTCCATCCTACTCCGACTTTCCAGGTAAAAACGAGCCGTTTTGGCCAAACTTCCTGTTGAAAGAGTGGATGGTGGCAGCCGTTTGCTTGGTTGGTTTCTTAGTGTTAACGGTTTCACATCCGTCGCCGTTAACTGACAAAGCAAACCCGAATGATACTTCCTTCATTCCGTTGCCAGACTGGTACTTCTTGTTCCTGTATCAAATGCTGAAATATCCTTGGGCTGCAGGGGATTGGGTCGTACTCGGTACCGTTGTCGTTCCAGGTATCGCATTTGGTGCACTGATGTTGGCGCCTTGGCTGGATACCAGCAAAGAGCGTCGTCCTAGCAAGCGTCCAGTTGCTACAGGCTTGATGCTGACTGCACTCGTTGGTATTTTCTACCTGACTTGGGCAGCAAACCATGAGTATCATCTGGCTCACCCAGATAAAGGGAAAGGAACTGGTGGCAAAGAGGGATCGAGTGCAACTGCACCTGCTCCTGCTGACACCAGCTTTAAAGCAGATGCGCTTTGGAAAGCGCAAACAAGCTGTATGGGGTGCCATGGTAAAAACATGGAGGGTGGCATGGGTCCAAACCTCCAAAAAATCGGCGCAACTTTGGATGCAGCCAAGATTACTGATGTCATCAAGAACGGTAAAGGCGCAATGCCAGGCGGTATGATCAAAGATGAAGCAGAAATCGCAAAGCTAGCAGAATATATGGCTGGCTTGAAATAAGCTAATAGGGGAAAAGCTGGCTGATAATGCGGTCAGCTTTTTCGTTAGCGGCGTACACAGCGGGAGACGATTATAGATGATCTGGATATGGGAGTGGTTTCGGCAATCTTTGGGCAAAAGGTGGTTTCTTTGGACGCTGTTCGTCGTCAACTTTTTAGGAACCATATATGGTTTCATCTGGTATGGTAACCAATTAGCTGAGACACCAGCATATTTGATTCCTTTTGTCCCGGACAGCCCGACAGGTAGCGGACTTTTTTCGCTTGTACTCCTTACCTATTTGTTGGGTCGCCACATTCCTGTACTGGAAGCTTTGGCTGGCATCACCAATTTTAAGTACGGTGTCTGGGCCGTCTGCATTATCGTGGCTGGTTGGATGATGGGCAATGAAGTGCGTTGGACAGATGTGATGTTGATCATTTCCCACACCGGCATGGCTGTGGAATCTGTTTTGTATGCGCGTTTTTACAAGCTAAGTCTTCTGCCGGTGGGAATCGCTGCGCTGTGGACACTGAATAATGATTTTCTCGATTACGTCATGGACATCCATCCGTGGCTGCCGAGTGTGCTGGATCCGTATGAGGGCTTTGTTGGTTTGTTTACGGTTCTTCTCAGTCTGATCTCGATCTCGGTGATCTGGTGGGTAAATATGAAGTATACGACAAATAAGGTCTAATCTTGTCCTCCTTTCCATAGGCTGTACTAGGGAAGGAGGTTATTTGCGTTGAAGAAAAACATCCGGTTTTTATTATTCTTTCTCATGATCGGGTTGTTCTTGTCGTGGCCCATTCATAATTTGTACACGAAGCTAAATCAACCGATAGAACAAAAGCAGTTGGCAGCATTGGATCAAATTGCGCATGAGTTCTTGACGTATGTAAAAAAGGGAGACCTTGAAGGGGCAGAGCAGCGGATCGTCCAGCTAGCAGAACGATTCCCGAACCAGCATTTGCCCAATCCGATACGTATTGAGAGTCTGAATGCAGTGACCCAGTCGATACTAGCAGCCAAGCAAAGTTTTGCTTCCGCAAATGCAAGTGAACAGCAATTGCTGTGGCATGCTACGAGGGTGCGTATCGCCATAGACGCACTTACCCATGACCACCAGCCGATGTGGCGTAGCTACTATCCTTCTCTCGTTACACAGGTCCAAAACCTGCAGCTATCGGCTGTTGAGCGGAATTTCAGTCAGTTTCGCGAACAGTTCGATGAGAACTACCGATTATTTTTGGCCATTAAGCCGGGCATGAGTATTCAGCTTCCAGAGGGGCAAATGTCCTCGATTACGGTTGCGTACGATATCATATCCAAAGAGATGCGAAACACCCAAGTAGATTGGCAGCTGGTTCGAGAGGCGTTGCGAGAACTGAACAGCTCCTTTCAAGTGGCTTTTGTGGGAGAAGAGAAGAGTACGTTTGCTCGTTTAATGATGCGGCCAGATTCTCCTATTGTTATTCTCGCCTCTATCTCGATAGCTTTGATCATGGCCTTGTCTTATGTGGCGTGGAAGAAATATGACGGAGAAATCCGTTCGACCTAAAAGGTAAAAAAACCCCTGCCTGTACGAAAAGGCAAGGGTTTTTTTGCGTTGCTTCATGCTAGTCGTGAAGCGGTTTCTTGTTTTCATCTAGGGTGAAGCCTTCTCCGAGAACTTCATGCACGTCGTTTACGATAACAAAAGCGTGCGGATCAATTTCTTGCACAAGGGTTTTAAAACGCATGACTTCGTTCCGGCTGACAACGACATAGATGACTTTCTTTTCCTCGCCAGAGTAGGCGCCTTTACCTGCTAATAGTGTCACACCACGACCTACATCGAGAATGTGCTTGGCGATGCTATCTGCTTCGTTGGAGATGATCGTCAATGCTTTTCCAGCATAAGCGCCATCTTGGAAAAAGTCGATGACACGTGCTGCGATAAAGACGACGACAAGGGTATACATGGCGCTTTCTAGATTCAAATAGACGAGGGACGCCCCGATGACCAAGATGTCTCCGAAAAATAACGTCCTGCCCATACTGATACCCATGTATTTCTGAAGCAGTCTGGCAATGATGTCCACACCGCCGGTCGTTCCGCCGTAACGGAAAATAATCCCTAAACCGACACCAACAGCTACCCCGGCGTACAGGGAAGCAAGCAAGCGATCTTTCATTGGCAACGGAAGCACACCATCAAATAAGGATAAAAAGACGGAAAGAGAAACCGTTCCCAAAATCGTGTAGAAAAAAGAAGTTCGTCCAAGAATTTTCCAGCCCAAGAAAAATAACGGTACGTTCAGGACAAAGAAGACGATTCCCTGATCCACAACAGGAACTAACAGCTTGATCAAAATACTGATACCAGTGATACCGCCCTCAGCTAGATGATTGGGAATGTTGAACGCGTTAATACCAAATCCCATAATGGCAGAACCGATGATAATGGCAATGATACTGTCAAGACGAATTTTCATATTTCCTCCTGTTCGCCGGACCAGGAAAAGGTTTCCCCCCGGACATGATGTGCAGGTAATTCTTGTGTTACCTGAGGGCTATCCGAAAGCCATTATAAATGAACGCTCGTTTGATTGTCCATATGCTGGAAAGACGAAGTATTGTGATTTGGCAAACGAAGCCTTTTTTAGTACGATAGGTGAAAGAGAGAAGAATGTGAAAAAAGGAGTGGGCGGATGGTACGGCAAAAGACTATGCAAGAGATGCAGCAAGAAGTTGATCAATACATATCGCAATTTAAAGAAGGATATTTTTCTCCGCTTTCCATGCTGGCTAGAATGACAGAAGAAGTAGGAGAATTAGCCAGAGAGATTAATCATTTTTATGGCGAAAAACCGAAGAAAAAGGACGAAGGCGAAAAAACAGTAGAAGAAGAACTGGGTGACGTACTCTTCATCGTGATTTGTTTCGCAAACTCACTCGGAATCGATTTGCAGGAAGCGTTTGATCGTATTATGCACAAGTTTAATACTCGCGATAAAGATCGCTGGACGAGAATAGAGGAGAACGAGCAGCATGACTAAACAAATTCGTGTAGCAGTTGCTGGCGCAAATGGTCGGATGGGGCAAGAAGTAGTGAAAATGCTGGCGCAGGATACCGCGCTTGTGTTTACAGGCAATCTGGATACGCGTGTGAGCGAAGAGGAAATCAATCAACAATTGGACGAAATGAAGCCGGATGTTTTGGTAGACTTTACAACACCGCATACTGTGTATCGTCATATGGAGCTCTGTCTGGCTCGTGGTGTAAGACCGGTAGTAGGAACAACAGGGCTGACAACAGAGCAGCTGCAAGAGATGAGTGAGCGCTATAAAGAAGCAGGACTGGGTGCCATCATTGCTCCGAATTTTGCAATCGGAGCGATTCTATGTATGAAGTTTTCCGCAATGGCAGCAAAATATATGCCGCATGTGGAAATTATCGAGCTGCATCATGACAGAAAGCTGGATGCACCAAGTGGAACTGCTTTGAAGACCGCAGAGATGATTGCAGCCGTTCGGGAAGAGCTAAAGCAAGGGCATCCTGAAGAGGTAGAAACAATTCCAGGCGCTCGCGGAGCAGATTACGAAGGCTTCCGGATTCACAGTGTCCGCCTGCCAGGCATGGTTGCCCACCAGGAGGTTTTGTTTGGGGCAACAGGCCAAACACTGTCCATTCGTCACGACTCGATTAACCGGGAATCTTTCATGCCAGGGGTAAACATGGCTATTAAAGCCGTAATGAATATGAACGGATTGATTTATGGATTGGAACATCTGATTGATTAAACGTTTGATTAACATACACACGATACCCAGCCATAAAGGGAGAGGTTTTCTTGAGAATTGCATTGATTGCCCATGATCGAATGAAAGAACAGATTGTGCAACTAGCGATGGCCTATGAATCTATTTTGGCAAAGCATGACCTGTATGCCACAGGAACAACT
>NZ_PXZN01000102.1:0-753 GCF_003013445.1 Brevibacillus sp. NRRL NRS-603
AGTCCCATGCTACCAATTCCATCATTGGAAAATTTTACGGTCTTATCCTCCTGTTTCCTCTTGCGCTATTCTGTCCATGTACCCAAGACGGGTGCCACAACATGACAAGGAGGAAAAGAAAGTGACGAAACGAGATTGGGTAATGAAGTCAACAGTAGCAGTCATGCTGAGTACGTCCCTGTTAATGGGTGGTCAAGTTGGAGTAGTGGCCGCTAAGACACAAGATTCAAAACAATCAGAGGTTGCAAATATTGCTACTTCTTTGATTGGGAAGGATTACCAGTACAAGGCAAAGGGACCGAAGCAATTCGGATCAGCGGAGCTGGCTACGTATACGTACAAACAAGTAGGGATTTCCATCGGGAGCACAATCTCTAGCCTGTGCAAGACTGGGACGAAAGTATCCGAAAAAAGCGTGGAGCCAGGGGATTTGGTATTCTTCGCCTCCAGCGGAAGCGGCAGCCCAACTTTTATGGGAATATACATAGGCGGTGACCAATTCGTCTATTCTTCGCAAGGGGAAGACGAGGTAGTTTTAAAAACATATTCGGAGTACAGTGACAAATTTGTAGGGGCTCGTCGTATTCTTGAGGAAACAGACTCTTCTGAGACTCCTAGCAAGCCAGAACCGCCAGTCAGCAATATTGCTGATCAAGTGATCAAAAATGGCGAAAAGTATTTGGGCACAAAATACAAATACGGTTCCAGCAGCAGCACAACCAATACGTTCGACTGCTCTTCCTTTACACAACG
>NZ_PXZN01000103.1:0-3219 GCF_003013445.1 Brevibacillus sp. NRRL NRS-603
TTAAGCATGTTTTGTTAATGTGCCCTTAAAACAGGAAAGGCATACAAAAAACTGCCACCTCTCTCGCATCACGCACAAGAAGAAGTGGCAGTTTTCCTTTTCCCTATTCGTTTATCTGACTTGCTGGAGCAACTTTCCCCGCAGTTTTGCGAGCATGTCCTCGGTCATTTTGTCCAGATCGTATTCCGCTTTGAAGCCCCACTCTTGCATGGCAGCCGTAGCATCAATGGAGTTCGGCCAGCTGTCGGCAATTGCCTGACGCACAGGGTCGACCTCATAGGAGAGAGTAAACTCAGGAATATGTTTACGGATCGCTGCTGCTACATCTTCTGGCTCAATGCTCATCGCGGTCACGTTGAACGCGTTGCGGTGAATGAGCTTGGAGGCATCTGCTTCCATTAGGGCAACAATCGCATTCAGGGCATCAGGCATATACATCATATCCATGTACGTGCCTTTGCCGATGTAGGACGTATACGCTCCATGCTGGATCGCCTTGTAGTAAATGTCTACTGCATAGTCGGTCGTACCACCACCTGGAGGCGCTACATACGAAATCAGACCTGGGAAGCGTACGCCGCGCGTATCTACCCCAAATTTTTGATAATAGTAATCGCAGAGCAACTCACCGGAAACTTTATTGACACCATACATGGTCGTAGGGCGTTGAATCGTGTCCTGCGGCGTGTTGTCCTTCGGTGTAGACGGACCAAATGCACCAATTGAACTCGGAGTAAAGAACTGGCAGTTCAACTCACGTGCTGCTTCCAGAGCGTTTACCAGCCCACCCATGTTCAGGTTCCATGCCAAGAGCGGCTTGGCTTCTGCTGTGGCAGACAACAGGGCAGCCAAATGCATGATCGTATCCACGCCATGTTTCTTCGCCAGCTCAAACATCCGGTTCCCGTCTGTGACATCAAGAACTTCGAATGGACCCGATTGCACCACGGGATCTTCTTCGTTTTTCCGGATATCTGTAGCGATGACTTGATCCGCTCCGTAAATATCGCGTAATTTCATGATGAGCTCGGAACCAATTTGTCCTAACGCCCCGGTTACCAGAATTTTTTTCATTTCAGGATCCCCATTTCTTTCCCAACTTTTTCGTAGATGCTAAGGGCACGATCCAGCATTTCCTTGCTATGCGCCGCTGTTGGCATATTCCGTACACGGCCGGTTCCTTTTGGTACAGTCGGGAACACGATCGCTTTCGCGTAAACGCCCTCTTCATACAGTCGCTTGCTGAATTCTTGGGTCTGCTGTTCGTCTCCGATAATGCAAGGAGTGATAGGCGTTTCGCTCTCTCCGATATTGAAGCCGAGTTCTTTCAAGCCTTTTTTGAGGTAGTGTCCGTTATCCCACAGCTTGTCGTGCAGCTCGGTGCTGTTCATCAAAATATCGATAGCTGCAATGGAAGCAGCCACATCCGCTGGCGTCAGCGCAGTCGAGAACAGGAAAGGTCTGCTGCGTACTTTGAGCCAGTCGATCAGCTCTTGGCGTCCCGCTACATAACCGCCGACTACCCCAATTGCTTTGGAAAGCGTGCCGATTTGGAAGTCGATTTTATCAGACAGGCCAAAATGCTTAACTGTTCCTGCCCCTTTGCCGAGAACACCAGAGCCGTGGGCATCGTCTACATACGTAATCAAGTCAAATTCTTCGGCTACCTCTACGATTTCCGGCAGCTTGGCAACATCGCCATCCATCGAAAATACGCCGTCAGTAATGACCATCAGCTTTTTATATTTGCCGGATTCTTTCGCTTCCTTTGCTTTCGCACGCAAGTCATCGATATCGGAGTGGTTCACACGGATAATCTGCGCACGAGACAGGCGGCATCCATCAATAATGGAAGCGTGGTTCAACTCGTCAGAAAGAATCGCATCGTCCTTGTCCATAACAGCAGAGATCGCAGCCATGTTGCAGTTAAAGCCAGATTGGTAAGCGATTGCAGCTTCGGTATGCTTGAAGGCAGCGAGCTTTTCTTCCAGCTTCACATGCAAGTCCAAGGTTCCGTTAATTGTGCGCACAGCCCCTGCCCCTACGCCGTATTTGCTTGCTGCTGCAATTGCAGCGTCCACAAGGCGTTGATCAGTAGCCAAGCCCAGATAGTTATTGGAGGAGAGGTTGATCAGTTCTTTTCCTGCAATCGTAATGACAGGACCATTTGCGCTTTGCAATGGATCAATGACGTTGTACAGTCCCTTGCTCTTCAAATCTGCCAGATTTTCATGTAAAAAATGTTCAAGTGTTTTGCTCGCCAACGAGAATCCCTCCATTATTCAGCCATCGATTAGTAAGTTCCACATAAACAATTGTTCACGCTGTATGGACATATCATTTTGATAAAATTCGCATAAAATCAACTTAATCTACAGACAGTTTACCACCATTTACTTAAAACGTCCACATCACAAAGACATATTGTTAACGCTTTCAATCATTTTTCTTTCGATAATGCCATCTCTCCTACTTTCTCCTTTTGTCGCAATTCGTAGACTACTGAAAATGAAAAAACCACTCTCTTGCTTCCATGAGCAGATCGTGGCCTTTTCCTCATTTTTTTGCCTTTTGTGATTTTAAGATACCAGGCTTGGTGTCTATCGTACGCACAAAACCGTTCGCTTCGAAGCGATGCGTCATCAAGGACTCTACTGGTCTGCCATTTTGAAAATGCTCTTCCACCAACAGTTGTGCATCTTCTGGCGTCACGTTTTCATACCAGATCCCCTCGGGGTACACGATCATCACACATGCGTCCTCACAGCGTCCGTTGCAACGCGTGCGGGTTGTATGTACATAGTCATCCAAACCTGCGTTGGTAATCGCTTCGCGTATCGCTACCGTAACCTCTTCGCCACCCTTGCGCATACAGCTTCCACCGTTACAAATCAGTACATGATGTCTCGTCTGAGATAAATCCCATGTTGCCACTACTAATCCACTCCGTTCTTGTCCAACATCCAACTACACTCCCCATCATGACGGTTTCTTGTTCAATTTGCAATTCCCAGAACGTTTGGTTTTTGATAGAATATATGTTCGTATACGATTCATAAAAAGATCTTGGTGGTGAAAGCATGTCCGTAACCAAACAGCGCGATGCCTTGCAGCTTTTGCAAACAGTGGGCTCATACCCGTGGTATGTCGAAAAATTTATTGAGCATAAAAAATCCAAAAAGAACTCACCCTCCACCTTGCTTGGATACCTTCGCGATT
>NZ_PXZN01000104.1:0-2222 GCF_003013445.1 Brevibacillus sp. NRRL NRS-603
AAAAACAAGCTGACTCTACGCGAGAATCAGCTTGTTTGTGTTTGTATCAAATTATGCGTTTGATCCAGCAGCTTGCAGCTTCGCTTTTTCTTCCGCTTCTACATAACGGTTGCGAGGGTGCTCGCGGCATTCATCGGAGCAAGAACGCTTGAATTTTGTCTCACATTCTGTGCAGCAGAAGTGCTGTTTGTTGCAGAATGGGTTAGCGCAGTTTACATAGCGGTCTTCCACAGTCCCGCAGTAATGGCAACGGCCAATAACAACGTCTTCTTCTGTATGGTTGATCGGTACGGAGATGCGCTCGTCAAACACGTAGCATTTTCCATCCCACAGGCGCCCTTGGACTTCTGGATCTTTTCCATACGTGACAATACCGCCCTCAAGATGGTAAACATTTTCAAAACCTTGTTGCAGCAATATACCTGTCAGCTTTTCGCAACGAATACCGCCTGTGCAGTAGGTGAGGACTTTTTTATCCTTGAACTGGCTCATGTTTTCACGAATCCATTCAGGGAACTCACGGGATGAATCCACTTCAGGGCGAATCGCGCCACGGAAATGTCCCAAATCGTATTCGTAGTAGTTGCGACCGTCGAGGATCACGACGTCCTCTTCCTGCATCATTTCGTACCATTCTTTTGGTTTCAGATAGGTGCCGACTAGTTTATTCGGGTCAACATCCTCTTCCAAACGCCAGGTTACAAGCTCTTTTTTCGGGCGCACAAACATTTTTTTGAACGCATGTTCTTCCGACTCATCTATTTTAAACCACATATCACTAAAACGTGGATCTTTTCGCACATATTCCATGTAGGCGTCGGTTTGCTCAATCGTTCCGGATACGGTTCCGTTAATGCCTTCCGGAGCTACGATAATCCGCCCTTTCAGCCCGTTATCCTTGCAAAATTGCAAGTGCTCGGCTGCGTACTCCTCATAATTTTCAATAGGAGTATACTTGTAATACAACAAAATGCGATATGGTTTTTGTACTTGCAAGGTACAATTCCACCTTTCTTTTTCAATTGTGATTTTAGATGCAACGGTGATTATACCACATTCCATTGTTAAAAGCGCTGAAAAAGAAAGGGATTTGTGAGGTTTTTATGAAATCGGTGCTTCTTGCTGGATGTGATCGCATCCTGTACACTATGAATGGTATTCAGCTGACAGGCTATAGAGGAGAGACATTACATGACCATGACAAATGAGCGCCTGGTTGCACAGGTGAAAATTAAAAAGCTCCACCAAGACGCCGTAATCCCAGCGTACGCGAGAGCAATGGACGCGGGCTTTGATTTGGTCGCGGTAGAGGATACATTGATTGCTCCAGAACAATCTGCAAAAGTTCCAACAGGTTTGGCGTTCGCGCTTCCAGAAGGATTTGAATTGCAAGTGCGCCCTCGCTCCGGCATCAGTGCAAAAACAAAGCTGCGTTTGTCCAATGCACCAGGGACTGTTGATGCAGGCTATCGCGGTGAAGTATGCGTTCTGATGGATAACATTCGGATCGCATCCGGAAAGAGCGGCAAGGTATGTCTGGGCGCTGGCGAAAACGAAGTAACCGTTGAACAAGAAGTCGATGCACATAGCTACTTGATCAAAAAAGGGGATCGGATTGCACAAGGCGTGATTGCAATCGTCCCAGTCGCGCAGTTCGAAGTAGTCGATGAGCTGGATGAGACTGAAAGAGGAGCGGGCGGCTTCGGCAGCAGCGGTATCAAGAGTTAGTTCTATCGAGTAAAAAAACAAGACCCCTGATCATCAGCCGTGTAAATGGACTTGAGCTGATACGTCAGGGGTCATTGTTTTAGTCAAACCCTCATCCTTTGGCGGATAAAAACTGGTCAATTCTTGAAAGGTCGTCAGCGGTCAGTGAATGTCCATCTGCTTTGACGAATACGCATGGTCCATAGACCCAGTCTAAAAAACCGTCAGACGTGATGGGGAAATTGTTTGCTTCTACTCCGCGAGCATCCTCATTCACAATGAGGGAGATTCCCTCCAGATGGTCATCTTCCACTACCTCATAATCACCACCCACCAGCTGCTGTAGATCGTCCGTCCCAGAGATTTCCCGCACAACTGCATTTTCATGCGGAATCTTTACGTATACGGTAATCAAGCGCAATCACTCCTTCTGACACCCATCATAACGTATAAGCAATGAATTGGGCGATAGGGGAGCGGATGCCTGTTGGCGTGTTGGTTATCCTATGGTTGAG
>NZ_PXZN01000105.1:0-1469 GCF_003013445.1 Brevibacillus sp. NRRL NRS-603
AGGCAGGCGAGGTGTAGTCGTGATCGCGGGGAACCATGACCAGCCTGAGCGGGTGCGGGCAGCAGCGCCGCTTGCCACAAAGCACGGGATCGTTTTGTTGGGGTTGCCGAAGGAAGCACCATTGCTGACACAGGAAACATCTTCTGAACGTGTGCAAATTGTGCAGGGAGGCCCGTCTTGGCTGGAAATGAAGATTCCTGGCTGTGCTGCGAATGCGGTAATTCTGGCCTTGCCTTATCCTTCTGAATCGCGATTAAAGGAGCTGTTGAGCGAAAGCTTTACCCAGGAGCAGATGCAGCTTGCTTTTTCCGAGCGTATTGCTCAATTGCTTGCTGATCTGTCTGTTCATTTTCGTGAGGATACGGTCAATTTGGTTACGAGCCACTTGTTTGTCATGGGCGGTAAGGAAACAGATTCCGAGCGACCGATTCAAATTGGGGGAGCGTTGACTGTATCGCCGCAGGCTTTTCCGAAGAACGCTGATTATGTGGCGCTCGGCCACCTCCATCGATTGCAAAAGCTCAGTGACAAGCCGTTGGTGCGTTACAGCGGCTCACCGATTTCGTACAGCTTTTCCGAAGCAGGTCAGAGCAAGGCAGTCGTACTGGTCGAGGTGGAGCCAGGACAAGAAGTGCGTGAGGAGATCATTTATTTGACGAGTGCACGTCCATTGGCACGTTGGAGGGCGACAGAGGGAATCGAGCAAGTAGAGCGCTGGTTGGAAGAGGGACGCGATGCAGGGGCGTGGATTGACTTGGAGCTGCATGTATCAGGCGTGATCGACCCGGCAGAATTTCAGCGTGTCCGCAAGCTATCGGATGATTTCTTGAAAATCCAGCGTGTTGTCGTAAGGGAAGAGCGTGAGGAAGAAGAGGAACAGCGGGTTGAGCTGACAGAGCTGACATCCGATCAATTATTCAAGCGCTTCTATGAACGGAAGAGGGGAGCAGAGCCGGATGAGCAGCTCGTGGCCTTGTTCCAGCGTCTATTGGCAGAAACCGGAGGAGAGGGGGAAGAAGAGTGAGACCGATACGATTGAAGCTGGCAGGGATGCACAGCTATCGAGAAATGCAAGAGGTCGATTTCGAAATGCTATGTCAGGCGGGACTGTTTGGGATATTTGGCCCGACTGGAAGCGGGAAATCGACGATCCTGGACGCAATCACGCTTGCGTTGTACGGGCAGGTCGTCCGGCTGGGCGGGGGTAACCATCCGAAAGAAGTGCTGAACCAGCTGGAGCAGCGTGTCTTCGTTTCCTTTACCTTTGAGCTGGGGACGGGCGATGAGCGCAAGCAATATACGGTGGAACGGGAATTTGGACTGGATAAAAAGGGGAACAAGCGACAGCCGGAAGTGAGGCTGATTCAGTCGGGAGCCTTGACCGGAGAGCCGGATGTTGTACTGGAGTCCAAAGCCACGTCCGCGACAGCCGCAATTGAGGCGCTGATTGGTCTCACTTTGCAGGACTT
>NZ_PXZN01000106.1:0-3094 GCF_003013445.1 Brevibacillus sp. NRRL NRS-603
GATCCATTCGGAAGTGCAATGCGAATTAGAATCAATGGAAAGCAGTGATAAAATGTGAACCGCAATGGAGAAACGGCTGCTGATTTTCATACGTTGTCACCCTTTCGTTGTAATGATTATAGTTACACCACAGGCGAGAAGTCAAGTTAACCATACCGTCACATTTCGTCCCGTCGAACTTTTATTCATTCTACTATAATGACTGTGCCAAGTGTTCCCGTAATCTGGAAGGAGTGTTGACAAAAATGATACTTCCACAAATTGAAGTTACGCCTGCAACAGCCTTAATAGATGTTCCTGTCCATATCACGCTGAGCGGTTTTATCCCCAATCAATTAATCACTCTTCATGCCACTCTGAAAAATGGGTTGCCTGGAGGAGATTTGACTGCATCATCACATGCTATATTCCAAGCAGACGAAAATGGCTCAGTGGATTTAGTTTCCCAGGCTCCCTTATTTGGTACCTATGAGGGAATTGATCCGATGGGGCTTTTCTGGTCTATGAATGTCCAGACCATGCGTTTTTATCATGCCTATTCCCTGGACAACTTTCAGTTCACCCCACGCTCCACTGAGATTGAATTGACGGCGGAAGTCTACGATAAACCCGTAGCGAAAGCCGTTGTGAAACGTATTTTTGTCTCTCGCGACGTGTCGATACAAAAAGTGACAGACCATGGGTTAGTCGGTCTGTATTTTTCAAAACCTCACACTGAGCAAAAACCCGCCATTGTCGTACTTGGTGGAAGCGAAGGTGGAATTGGTTCCTGCTCACAATTCGCAGCTTTGTTCGCCTCTCACGGCTACCCGGCGCTAGCACTTGCTTACTTCCAATGCAATGATCTTCCTGACGATATCCGCCAGATCCCGATCGAATATGTTCAACGCGCCATTCATTGGCTACAGCAGCAGCCCTCCGTACACCCTGAGAAAATCACGTTATTCGGACGCTCCAAAGGAGCAGAATTGGCATTAGTCACAGCATCGATCGATCAACACGTACATGCTGTCATTGCTTCGAGTCCCAGCTCTACCGTTACGATCGGTACAGATAAGGCATTCACTGGATCAGACACGTTCTCCCCGCAATCCTCTTGGTCGTTTCAAGGAGAACCTCTTCCATTCGTGCCATGGACAGAAGAGCAGACAAAAGTCTCGCAGGAGCGGCTCGAAGCAGGTCAACGTATCGATCACATTCATACTGAAGCATGGGCTGCTTGTGAGTGGTTAGAGGATGCCGAAATTCCGGTTGAAAAAATCAATGGTCCGATCCTCTTCCTCTCCTCGGATGACGATCACTGGTGGCCAGCAGCACAGCATTGCGAGCAAATGGTCGAGCGATTAAAGAACCATCAGTTTGCTCATTCGGTGGTGCATTTGCGTTACGCGGATACAGGACATGGGATCCGCTTTCCTTACATACCGACTACCCGCACGCAGCTCAATGGCGGTACGCCCAAAAACAACGCCTATGCATCCGAACACTCTTGGCGTGAGGTTCTTCAGTTTTTAGAACGGACTTTTCCAGCGTAAAAAACAGGGAAAGCCTACCCGCATGACGAAGTAGGCTTTACGATCTATCATTTTAGAAAGGATGTATAGCCCTATGGACTGCTTATTTTGCAAAATTGTAAACGGAGACATTCCGTCCAAAAAAGTGTATGAGGACGAGCATGTATTGGCTTTTCACGACATTAACCCTGTTGCCCCTGTTCACGTCCTGATGATTCCGAAAAAGCATATTCAATCCGTTCTGGCTATCGAGCCTGAGGACAAGGAGCTGATCGGTCACCTCCATCTGTCTCTGCAAAAAGTAGCAGAAACAATGGGCGTGAAAGAGGATGGCTTCCGTATTGTAACCAACATTGGCAAGCACGGACAACAAACCGTCTTCCATTTGCACTACCACCTCATTGGAGGCAGACAATTGGAGTGGCAGTTCTAATCAATAGCAGCTACTACTCCTTCTGAGAGGCAATGTGGCGGGCGATACCTTCACCATGAAACCTTCCATTCTCGATAAAAATGGCGTTCGCGTGGTGGCCCGCCGCAATGACTCCCGCTATATAGAGACCTGGAATATTCGTCTCCATCGTCTCGGGATGATGCGCTGGTATTCCCGTTTCCTCGTCAATCATAACCCCTAACGAATGAAGGAAGGTACGATCCGGACGGTATCCAATCAAAGAAAACACATGGTCATTGGCAAGCGTAATGACTTCCTCCCCTGTTTTCACCTTAATGGAACGCTCCTCAATGCTCTCGACTGTTGCACCGAACAGCATGTGGATGCGTCCTTTTTTGATCAGACTCTCAAAAACAGGTCTTGTCCATGCCTTGACCTTGTCAGATAGCTCCGTTCGGCGGCAAATCACCGTTACTTCTGCTCCCGCCCGCTCCAGCTCCATCGCCGCGTCAACGGCAGAGTTGTTTCCCCCTACTACCGCTACTGCAAGCCCTGTATACGGATGTGCTTCCTTGTAGAAGGACGAAACCTTTGGCAACTCCTCGCCTGGTACACCCAGTCGATTCGGATTGTCAAAGTAACCTGTGGCGATCACCAAGCTTTTCGCTTCGTACGTATGTGTTTTGGCGAATCGGTCTGTGGTCGTGACTTGAAAGCCACCTGGTGTCTTCTTCGCTCCTGTCACCGTTTCATATACGTTCACGCGCAATTTTTCTCGCGCTGCTACCAGCCGATAGTAATTGAGCGCCTCCTGTCTGGTCGGCTTGTCATTCGCCGTAGCAAAAGGAACGCCCCCGATTTCCAGTAAATCAGGTGTACTATGAAAAATCATATAGGTCGGGTAGCGATAAATCGAATGGACCAGCGACCCTTTTTCAATAATGATGGGATCAAGTCCAGCTCGCTTGCAGGCAATTGCCGCTGCCAGTCCACAAGGCCCACCGCCTACAATCAGTACGTCTTCCATTTCTCTCCGCCTCGCTTCATTCTCTCTATTCTTCTTCCTCCATCATATCATATCGCGTTTACAACAAAAGAGTTCCCCGGCACTCCTGCAAGGTTTCTACCAAAATCTGACCAATGAAAGAATGGTTCTCTCTCCTTATACTGGATGTATGATGAAAAA
>NZ_PXZN01000107.1:0-1911 GCF_003013445.1 Brevibacillus sp. NRRL NRS-603
AGCACCTCCCCCCATGACAAGACCGGCATGGAACTTTGGCAAGAAAACCATCATCTTCTGAACACGTTGCACAGCTTTTTTTCTTCCAATAGAGCGATTCTGTATGGATTGGATCAGGAAAATCGTGTCCTCTTGCTCGTGCCGAAGTCTATTCTTGTGCCCACTGAATCGCTCTCGCAATGGCTGCAAGAACAGTGCTTAAAGACGTTCACCAAGCAATTGGCTCAGCCTGTCTTTGCAGGAATTGGGCGATATCATCCTGAACGGGAAGGCATCGTTCGCAGCTATCGGGAAGCGCTAGTCAGCTTGCAAACCGCATTACATTCGGCCAGCCGAGCCAACGCCGCTTCTCTTCGCGTCAAAATCTACCACGACTTGGGACTCGAGCGAATCATGTACGCAGTCGATCCTGCGACAGAAGCCCAAGCGTTTGCAGAAGAATGTCTGGGCAAAATTCAAAACTATGATCGAGAAAAGAACGGACAGCTCTTGCAAACCTTGCAAGTGTTTTTGCAAGCGGATGGTAATTACGCTGAAGCCGCTCGTCGTTTGTATGTCCATAAAAATACAATCAAATACCGTATCCAGCTCATCCGAGAGTGGACCGGATTGAATGCGGAAAACGGGCACGATCAAATGCTGCTGCGCATCGCCATAACTGCACATGTCATTGGGCATCGTCTTTAATCTTGGTATAATGAATGGGAAAGCTAGGTAGGAGGAACAACTGATGAACGAGTGGTTGAATAAACCCGTGAAGACGATACAAAGACCAAAGAAACGAGGCACGGTAGAATACATCGATGACCAGTATATCGTGGTGTTCTTTACTTCCCCGCGAAAAGAGCGTGTTATTTTCTCGAGCAAGGAAGCCTTCCTTAACAAAATCGAGTTCGTGGAAGACCCCGCAACATGAGAAAAAGCCCCTGACTTCAGCACGATTTGTGCGAAGCCAAGGGCTTTTTATATGTCGCAGGCAGCTTACGCGTAATGCTCGTCGCGCAGGCGTTTGATTTCATCGCTCTCCAGGTATTCGTCATACGTCATCATTTTATCAATGACACCCTTCGGCGTGAACTCAATGATCCGGTTCGCAATCGTTTGGACGAACTGGTGGTCATGAGATACGAACAGAAGTGTACCGTCGAACTCAATCAAGCCGTTGTTCAATGCAGTAATGGATTCCAAATCCAAGTGGTTCGTCGGTTCGTCCATGATCAATACGTTGGCACTCGCCAGCATCATCTTGGATAGCATGCAACGAACTTTTTCTCCCCCGGACAATACGTTTGCCTTTTTCAGCGCTTCATCTCCAGAGAACAGCATACGACCGAGGAATCCACGAATGAATGTCTCGTCTTGATCTTTGGAGTATTGGCGCAGCCAGTCAACCAGGCTCAAATCAGAGTTAAAGTACTCCGCATTGTCTTTTGGGAAGTACGCTTGGGAAGTCGTAACGCCCCATTCGAAAGAACCGCTATCAGCCTGAACTTCGCCCATCAAAATTTGGAAGAAGGTTGTTTTCGCCAGCTCATTTGGTCCGACAAACGCAACTTTGTCCCCTTTGTTGATGGTGAGGTGAAGGTTTTCAAACAGTTTCTCGCCTTCAATTGTCTTGCTCAAGCCTTCGATGGCTACGAGGTTTTTACCCGCTTCACGCTCTGGCTTGAAGTTGATGAAAGGATATTTACGGCTGGAAGGACGAATATCCTCCAACGTAATTTTCTCCAACAGCTTTTTACGCGAAGTCGCCTGCTTGGACTTGGAGGCATTCGCAGAGAAACGCGCAATAAACTCTTGCAGTTCCTTCATTTTTTCTTCTTTCTTCTTATTCTGATCACGAACCATTTTCAGCGCCAATTGGCTGGATTCGTACCAGAAGTCGTAGTTACCTACGTACATTTGGATTTT
>NZ_PXZN01000108.1:0-1277 GCF_003013445.1 Brevibacillus sp. NRRL NRS-603
ATGGCTTACTCCACAAGATTATTTTACGACTGATTTGGCTGGCAAGAACAAGAAGCCATCTGCTGAACACTGGTTTGGTACAGATGACTTGGGGCGTGACGTATTTGAGCGTATCTGGTACGGTGCACGTATTTCTCTGCAAGTAGGTCTTGCCGCAGCGTTTATTGATCTGATCATTGGTGTGATCTGGGGCGGTCTCGCAGGTTTCTATGGTGGCAGAGTAGATGAAATCATGATGCGTATTGCGGACATCCTGTTTGCGATTCCTTACCTGCTGGTTGTTATTTTGTTGATGGTAGTGTTAGAGCCTGGTGTCGGAACGATTATTATTGCCTTAACGATAACGGGATGGATCGGTATGGCCCGGATTGTGCGTGGTCAGATCCTTCAATTGAAAAACCAAGAGTTTGTACTGGCAGCGCGCTCCCTTGGTGCTGACGCCAACCGTCTGATCTTCAAACACTTGATTCCTAATGCATTGGGCCCAATCATCGTAACATTGAGCTTGACTGTACCTTCCGCGATTTTCGCAGAATCCTTCTTGTCCTTTATCGGGTTAGGGGTTTCGGCACCGATTGCATCGTGGGGAACGATGTCCAATGAGGGCTTGCCAGCCATGAAGTACTATCCATGGCGTTTGACATTCCCGGCAATCTTTATTTCCATGACCATCTTGGCATTTAACTTGTTCGGTGACGGTCTGCGCGATGCAGTAGACCCACGCCTGCGTAAATAGGAGGGAACGTCGTTATGGAACGCATTCTTGATGTAAAAGACCTGCATGTATCCTTCCATACGTATGCAGGTGAGGTAAAAGCAGTCCGCGGTGTGAATTTTCACGTCAACCGCGGAGAGGCTGTAGCAATTGTAGGGGAGTCCGGTTGCGGTAAATCCGTAACCGCTCAAACCCTCATGAAGCTGATTCCTATGCCTCCAGGTGAAATTAAAAAAGGGCAAATTCTCTTCAATGGCGATGATATCGTCAAGAAGTCGAAAAAAGAGATGGAATCGATCCGCGGTAAAGATATCGGGATGATTTTCCAAGATCCAATGACTTCCTTGAACCCAACAATGACCATCGGTAGCCAAATTACTGAGGGCTTGATCAAACACCAAAACATGTCGAAAGCAGCAGCACGTGATCGTGCCATTGAGCTCTTGACCATGGTTGGTATTCCGCAACCTGAGAGACGTGTGGAGCAATATCCACACGAGTTCTCTGGCGGTATGCGTCAGCGTGCGATGATCGCAATCGCTCTCGCCTGTTCGCCGAAGCT
>NZ_PXZN01000109.1:0-2954 GCF_003013445.1 Brevibacillus sp. NRRL NRS-603
CCAACCATTCGCATATCCGTAATGGTTGATCGTCATCCCGCCATGGATTTGACCAATGAAAGTACCAAGAATCTCTGGCTGCGCATAAACTTCATAGCCTTCCGTTAATACGTTTGTCCCTTGCCCGAATCCACTACCTGTATTGGAGGGGAGTACAGGAGGGGGTGGGGCTGGCATTGTTGTCGGGGCTGGCATAGGCGCTGGTGCCGGAGTTGGTACTGGTACCGGAGCAGGCGCTGGAACCGAGACTGGTTTTGGTGCTGGTGCCGTTGTCTCCGTCAAGAAACTAGCTTTCACCCACCCGTTCTTTTGATCAGACAGCTTAATTTGTGCCCATTCCCCTTGCTTTTTCATTTGCAAAAACACACCGTTTTTGTCGATGATCTGCAAAATTTGTGCAGTGGCATTTGGTTCTGCCCGAACATTCAGCATGTCCACATTGCTTCTGACATATTTGATCTGTGGAACTTCTATCATCTTCACATACCTATTATTGACCCATCCGGTATTGCCGTTCGGCAGCTTTACCTGGGTCCAATCTTTTTGCTGTTTGGTGATTGGCAACCGCGTCGCTTTTTTGAGTGTTGCGACAATCTGTGTAGTCGTACCTGGCTCGCTTCGAATATTTAACTGATCGACCGCCACTTCTACATGGGTGGCCGCTCGCGCAATGGACAGAGGCATCAGCAAAATCAGGAAGAAAACAGCTAGCAAGCTGACATTTACTCGTAAAAGCAAGTTCCTCGTTCCCCTCTGTTTTTCTCTTATTTTTGGAAAATCCAGCTAATAGAAAGAACTTCTCGATTCATCCGCGTATTCCTTCATGTTTTGACATCTTTTGCTCTCAAAACAGCAATACCGTCACGATCATTCTATCTCCTGAAAATAGTGACGTATTTACTAGAAAAAAGTTACAGAAAAAAGGATGAAGCGAAAAGCTTCACCCTTTTTCTCTACTCTATTTCCTACCTACCATTTCGCTGCCCAAGCTTCTATCTCCACTTTGAGCGAAGGGACTGCCAATGCCGGGACGTAAGACATGGTCATCGCTGGCGGTGTCCCCCCGTGGAACTTCTCCCACACCTGATTAAAATGCTTCCAATCCATTTGCTCAGTTGCCCATATATTGATTTTGATGATATGGTCCGCAGTAACTGACTCACTTTCAAAATTGCGCAGTATATTCTGTAGCGTGTTTTCTACTTGTTCTTTCATATCTGTCGGCAGCTCTCCGTGAAGGTCCATTCCTACCTGCCCAGAAAGCACGAGCAAATCGGCTCCTTTTGGAACGACCGTCAGATGTGAATAGGGTCCCATCGGCGGAGCAACTGTACTAGGATTTTTACGCTGAACCTGGGGCTTCACCTGGTCGGTTTGTTCTTCATTGACGATCGCCAGTGTTTGGTGATCTTCCCAACGACCATTGATTTTCACATTTTTCTTGGCAATCCCTTCCTTGTGGAAACCAGCTTTTAGCAGCACCTTGATCGAGCCTATATTATGCGGCATCACTCCTGCTTCCAAACGGTGAAGACCTAATGTCTCGAAGGCATAAGCCACGACGAGTTTTACCGCTTCAGTCATGTAGCCTTTTCCATTGTGCTCTTTGTCCAGGAAGTAGCCAATCCAGCAGCTTTGCAGGTTATCTCTTACGACCTCAGAAAGGATGACTTCCCCAATGATTTCTTCCTGTCCTTTTTTCGCAATGACAAAAACGTACCCTCTGTCTGCTTCTTGTAATGCCATCGCACTCTTGATCCTGTCGATTTGTCCTTCCAGCGTGTAAAACGCCTCTTCTCTCGTCCCTGTGAAGTTTTGAAAGAAGTCTCTGTTTCTCACTTCAAGCGCCAAGAGGCTTTGTGCATCCGCTTCTTGTACCAGTCTTACGTAAATGTTCTCTCCGTTTCCTTGCATACAATCCATCTCCCTTTTTCGAAATAAAAAACACCACAGGAAATCCTGCGGTGCCCTAAAAAGAAAACCACAGGAATGCGACCTGTGGCGTTTTTCCACTGTATCCTGATGAATCCCACTACATCAAAGGATGGCCGCTATATCCGTTTTTGGACATACTTCTCCCGTGATTTAGACAGATCAAAGAAAACAGCGGTGGAGTATCCAATTCCTTTTGGCAATGACAATAATGATCTTTTTTTCATATGGATACCCTCCCTTCCGCTGTTTTTTGTGCATACCATTTCGATATAGAGACGATCGTAGCAACAACCGTTACATTTTTATCCATAAACTACTCCACAAGTATAGCGGCAAATGACATTCGTGGCAACAGCATCAGAGTCTCTTTTTGCAGGAGGAATAGATCCATGTATTTGTGGAACAATGAAAAGGAGAGAAGATTGTCATCATTCATAATCCGATTGCAAGAAAGAAGGGAGCTACCTTTATGACGATTCAACGTTTCGTTCGGGAGTCGCGCACGTTCAAAGCAAGCCATGTGCTGCCCACGGATACGAACAATCACAATACGCTGTTCGGCGGCAGGCTGATGGCGCATATCGACGATGTTGCTGCGATCTCTGCCATGAAGCATGCACGGGGGCCGGTTGTGACTGCCTCGACAGATTCCGTCGACTTTTTGCAGCCAATCCGGGTGGACAATGAGGTTGCACTTGAAGCCTTCGTCACATGGACGCATAATACGTCGATGGAGGTATTCGTCAAAATTGTTGCGGAGGATTTGCTAACGGGTGTTCGATGCGTCTGTGCCACATCATTTCTCACGTTTGTAGCGATTGGTGAAGATGGGCGGCCTACCCCTGTGCCCAAGATCGTGCCGGAGACGGAAGAGGAAGTATTCCTGCACAATGGTGCTGACAAACGAGCTGCGGCACGAAAAATCAGGCGCAAGGATAACAAGCATCTCGCGGATATGCTCGGAACGAGACGTCCGTGGGAGCCGTTATTGAACACCCCGTAACGCCAAAAAGTCCCCT
>NZ_PXZN01000011.1:0-364185 GCF_003013445.1 Brevibacillus sp. NRRL NRS-603
GTGCCCGGATCGGTAGGAGTTCCTGTACCCGAATCGGTAGGAGTTCCAGTACCCGGATCTGTAGGGTTGCCCGTGCCCGGCTCCCCACTAGCCTCAACGACAACCTCACCTTGTGTTTGGGCATACGTGGTTGTCGTGAAACCGAAAAAGTTTTGGATGATGAGCAAAAGTGCCACCACAACGATCCAAGATTTCCTTTGCATATGCTCCTCCTGTACTAAATAAAAACTAGCTCATTCCTTCTTTCAGTAGGAAGTGTTAGGGCTGAGATGAGTCGGTTGTTTCCATTCAGCTTGAACGATCAGTCTGTCCTTCGGATCTTTTGCTCCAACAGGGGTGCATGTGACTAAGGTGATCAATGGCTTCTTTTGATCCTCTAGAACTTCTACTTGTGTACGATCTACGACAAAGGCTTTCACGACAACGAATTGGTAGGTTGCCGTTTTCGTCTTGATCTCAATCTCATCGTTAGGTGTTAGTTCGTCCAAGCGATTGAATTGCTTGCCGTGAGTAATCCCGCGATGACCTGCCAGTCCAACATTGTTCACGCCGAATTCCTTGTCTGGCTCGATCAGGCCAACACCTTTACTCAAGGCATGCTTGTCCGCGCCTTCAAAAATCATCATTTCCAGATCAATTTTGGGAATCCGAATCACGCCTCTGGCACCTTCCAACATAGCGAGCGGCTCTTGTATCTTCGGAGCTGGTTGGTCCTCTGATGCAGCTGTTTCTATTTGCTCGCTGACGTTGCTCAGTTGTTCGAACGCTTCGATGAGCTGTTCTTGCTTTTGTGCAGATACCGCCGTTTCCCATTGAGGATAGAAAAGGAGGAATAAGCCTGCCAAAATAAACCCAGCACTTAACAGCACTCGCACATTCTTCAACTCCCTTTTTGCACCGTTAACTCAATTCATCTTTCCTCCCTTGTCCTGATTTTTAGTTATGCTAAACTTTTTCAGAAAAGGCATTCTTCGTTGTACAAATCCTGCTAGTCGAGAACAACAGATTTACCCGCTGTTCCAATTGTGAAAAAATGCCTAGAGATATCATAATCTTTCGATCTAAACAATTTCTGAACATGAAAAAAGCCAGAGGAGAAAGAATCTCCTGCCTGGCTTTTTCGGTCTTGATTTTATGGTTAATAGGCGACGCTTTTCGAAACAAATCCAACTAAAACCTTCCCATTTGCATCGATGGTGGAGCCGTAATACCAATCTCCATGTTCACCGACTATTTGAACAAGTGCATCTCTGACAGCGTAGCCCCTGCCTGGACTTTCTATAGAAGGGGTTGAGAAGAAGTAGCCTTTCTCTCCTTGGATTTTGACAGTCTTAGGAGTAATTGGTGTATAAGAGGTGACCACTGTTTTGGAAACGTAACCTTGATCCATGGAGATAAATTCCGGCTGTGTACCGGATGCTTTGATTTCAAAACCATACCATAGGGTTGCAGTAACGATTGAGTCAAGGGATGGAGCAGAATAAACGTTAGCATTGTCTACAGCTACAATTGTTTTCGAAGGTAGTATTTTAGGTTGTGTATGTGGGGCCGCTGGTTTTGGTGAGGCCGTTTTTTTCACTTGGCTGTTGGAAGAACCACCGCCACCGTTGTGATAGTGATATTCTCCATATTGGAATCCCCATTTTTCGCAGTTTGTTCTACAGGTGTGTCCACCATTTGCATCTGTTCTGCCTGGGTGCGCTTCAATCATTTGAATAGGTAAAAAAGCAAAGCAAAGAATGAGTGCAAGTACAGAAATAATCTTTTTCATAGAAAACCTCCTATGGATTCGCTTTCGCCCTTAACAGATTCAACCCCATCCCGATAAAAACAATCCCCGTCAGCTTGTTGAGAATGACAGAGAACTTCTGATTATTGCGCAATTTTTGCGTAGCGAAGGAAGCAAACAGGGCGAGGAGGCTACACCAGATGCCACCTGTAACGGTAAAGGTAAGGCCAAGAATCAGGAAAGGGAGTGGTCCGGCTTCGGTCGCGCTAACAAATTGCGGGAGGAAGGCGATGAAAAACAGGGCGACCTTTGGATTTGTGACACTTGTCAGGATCGCTTGCAGATAGACCTTTTCACCCTTCAGCTTCTTGGAATCGGCCGCGTCAAAAGCTGGTGATTCCTTCGTCATGAGCATGCGAATGCCCAAATAAACGAGATAGGCGACTCCCAATATTTTGACGATGTTAAAAAGCACGATGGATTGAGCCAAAATGAGCGACAAGCCGAAAGCAGCCAAGAGCGTGTGAATGAGTGAGCCTGTCAAAATGCCGAGAACGGAAAGAATACCTGCCTGTTTTCCTTGCGAAATGCTGCGGGTGATGATGTACATTGTGTCTGAGCCGGGTATCAGGTTCAGCATGATCGCAGTCATCAGAAATGCTTCATAATGAACGATTCCAAACATCTCTTCTCACTCCTCATCTGTCTATAAAATAAATATAAATTATAGAATAGTCTGATACCTGACGCAACACGGAAAAATGAGGAAAAGCCCCTGAAGCAGATCAAGGAAGGTGTGCCATGATCGCGAGGGGAGCTTATTCTTCAGCAAACAGATTACGGCGTTGATGCGGTAGCGCGTATCCAGCCTTCTTTTCCATCAGACACAATCTGGTACCAGCCATTCATATCTGCGATGACTTGGAAGGAACCATCTGCTACCTGACCGATCTTCTCATATTCTTCACCGGGACCTGCAAAAACATCGATTTTTTGAGTGGCAGGGGGAGTTAGATCCGTCGTTTCTGTTGAGCCGTCAGCAGGGGAGGTCGCTTCTCCTGACCCAGTTCCCTCGGGCGTTTCTTCAGAGCTCTCCTCCAAATCAGCCAGCTTTTCGATATAAGCCAAGCCATTGTCCTCGAGCTTGAACAAAGCGATTTCGTTTTCGCCTTTTCCTACCGGATTTTTCATGATCACATGCTCGGAGTCCTCTACGCTGAGTTCATCAGCCTCAACCGAAAAGCGCTTATCAAGTGACTCTTTTGTCAAATTTGGAGAGAGTGCCGTGTAGGCGTTAGCACGCTCCTTGCCGGATGCACTCACGATAATCACAGGCTTTTCTTTAGTTCCGAGAGTATCGTCGATCTTAGCCTTTGCCGATTTCATGTCTGCATCGAGCGACTGATCCAAATAGAGGATCGAGTCATTTGGCATTTTCGCTGCGAAATAAAGACGTTGATCTGCCTCAGAGAGTCCAAATGCGTAAAGCTTTGCTCCCCAGCGATCTGTGCCAGAGAGCATATCGGTGAACGTTCTGTCTGGATATCTCAATTGCAATAAGCGTGCTGGATCGTATTCCAACCAGAGCTTTTCCAGATCGGACAGGAGTTTAGCCGTATCCTGGAGCGGATTCAACTGTTCGTACAATTCACGTGCTTTGGTGAACTCGAACGATTTGATGTATTGTTCTGCCTGCTTGAGCTTACCCTCCAGATAGCGGGTGATCGAATCAAGGACAGGTGAATCACTGGACAGCACATCCTCGATTTTGCGATAGGCGGCTGCCATGTCAACGAAGGCACTCAAATCCTTCGAACGAATGACTTCCTTGATTTCAGCTAGCGCATACTTTTCCAGCTGATTCACTAACCAATCAGTTTCGATACCCAGTTTTTCGTAATGGCGTATGCTTGAAGCCGTTTTGGTGATGATGTCTTCAAAAGAAGCAGAATCGATCAGCGAATGCAGCTTTGTCTTTTCATAGTCCTGGAACAAGGCCGTGAGTTCAGCCTGCTTCTTCTTTTTGCCGCCGTAGTATTCATCTGGAATGGCAAGGAGTGTTTCAATGAAAGATTCGTCCTGATAGTTTTCCTTTTCGAGATTCGCTTGTGCCTGAGCCTTGGCTGTTTGCAAGGCATTCAAGTAATAATCGGAAAAGCTCTTATCCATACCCAAGCGAGCGGACAATTGCTGGAAAAACATCGCCGGTACGTCTTTTTGGTTCTGGTAATTCTTCTTGACAGCTTGATATTGTTCATAGATTGCACCGATCTCTGCGACCTTTTTCTCCGAGATGGCCGAACGCGAGTACTGGTGAAGCCCCTCGAGCTCAGTACGGATAGCTGTCAGTTGGAGCATGATGGAATTCCATTCGTCATCCCCGTAGGACAGGACAGCCATATCATGCGCACGAGAAAAGGTTTCCTCGGCTTGCAGCAGGTTCTTTTGTTCATAAAACGCCTTTGCCTGTTTATACAACGTTATCTGCTTGTACCCGAATCCGAGCTTGAACAGAACAGCGATCAAACCCAAGGCAAAGAGTCCGAGAAAAATATTACGGACCCAGAGGGACCTATGATAGGGGGAAATAGGCAGCATAAAGGGCTCCTCCTTCACAGTATGCCTTTGAAATCCGGGTCAAACGCGTAATGCGTATCCACCCTGTTTTTGGTAGAATGATATAGTTGTTCCCAACCTTCATTCTTATGGGTTTGTACCATTTTTGCCAATCGCAGAAGGCGCTCGCGAGGCAAAAAATCGATAAATTCGATAATCAGATCCTGATACTCGTCCACATAAGACTTCATGCGGAGCGCTGCACCTGCCACTTGACCGATGAGCTGATCCCCGTTTTCCAGCAACAATATTTGATTTTTATAACGTCTAACATAGGTAAGCACGGATTTTTTGACGAGCGAAGGCTGGACCTTGATGACCTCGCGCACATATTCCATGAAGTCCTTGTCGTACATAGACGGGATGAGCGTTTCGAGCTCCAGCTCCATGTCTTTGCGCAGGACGTAATGATTGAGGAACATGATCTTGCGTATCTTGATTGTATCGGAATCGATGAAATGCCCGATCTCTCTCGTTTTTTCATAAGCTTCCTTGAGATGTCCTTCTTTGACGTCGTTGCCCACTTCCTCCAAATGACGGAGTAGTGACTTCTTGAGCGTCTCCATTTCCCGCGTTAAAAAGTGTTGAAATTGTACGTCTCTTTCATAGATGCCGTATTTTTTCTGCATCACGAAAAACAGGATGAACAACACACAGCCAATACCTCCTGCAAGAGCTAATTGCAGTAGAGTCTTTGCAGAAAGGACAGCAAGACAGACGAACAAGCCCAAGAGCAAAAAGCGCGTCTGCACATTGCGGCGTGTCACCGCATGGGAAACCTGGCGGATCGGTGTGTAGGCTCTCCCGCAGGTCTCACAATGCGTCTCCCACAGGACATGGTACGTATGGCATCGTGTGCACGCTTGAATTCTTTCATACGTATGAGTGGTTTTACGGGTTTTGCGAAAGTGGACGCCGATTCGTTTTCTCATGGTGAATCCCTCTTCTCATTCAGTAAGGCATGAAGATGCTGGTCGATTTCGGCGTTGGAGAGATTGCGCCGTTTCAGTCGCAGCAGCTTGAGGAATCGGACCGCTAGCAGCAAAAAAGCCGCAAACAACAGAAAGTAAGTTAACATAAAATTTCTCCTAACGAAGTTGTCGAAATCTGTAACAAAGAATCATGTCGTATCGTATTACGAGTAAGGGGCAATCATTCTAGTACTTTTTTATCATCTGTCTTCTACTTCTTGAATCTAGTGGTAATAGTGTCATAGTCTTACTTTCTTTGCAACACCTCACAAATTCTTTGTAACGAACAAGAAAAGGAGCTCTTATGCAAATAATACGATTCCGAATGTTATGTCGATACGTAGCATGTCTTGCCCTGCTCTTGGTCAGTGTCCTCTCTGTCACTCACTCAGGCTTTGCGCAAACGAGCGGAAACAATATGGACGCTGTCCTGGTCGTGGACGTAAGCAACTCCATGACCCAAAGCGATAAGAACAAAGTCAGCAACGAAGCGATGAAAATGTTCGTCGACATGACGTCGATCCAAGCGAACAAAATCGGTGTAGTAGCCTATACCGACAAGATCGAGCGGGAAAAAGCACTGCTTGAGATTAATTCCGAAGAAGACAAGAACGATGTCAAAGCCTTCATCGACAGTCTGCAAAAAGGAGCCTACACCGATATCGCTGTCGGGGTAACGGAAGCAGTAAAGATCCTTGATGCGGGACGCAATCCAAACAATGCGCCGATCATCGTGCTGCTGGCGGATGGAAACAACTATTTGAACAAAGCATCAAGCCGTACCCAAGCGCAGTCTGATCAAGAGCTACAGCAAGCTGTGAAAGAGGCCAAAGACAAGGGCTATCCGATTTACACGATTGGTTTAAACGCAGACGGTCAGCTTAACCGCACGACACTACAACAGATTGCTGCGGAGACAAACGGTAAATTTTTCGAAACGAGCACAGCGGACAAGCTCCCGCAAATTTTGAGCGAAATCTTTGCGAATCATCTGAAGCTGAAGGTTGTCCCGGTTAAAAGCTTCGTCGCAAACGGTCAAGCTCAAGAGATTCCGATCCCAATCCCGAATGGCAGCGTCATGGAAGCCAACATCTCGATCATGTCGCAAAAAGCAGTGGAAGTGAAGCTGTATGACCCAGCGGGCAAGGAAGTACAAATCCCTTCCAACCAGGTCAGACTGTCGAAGTCCAATGCGTACACGATGATTAAGCTGGTCAAGCCACAGCAGGGAGATTGGAAGCTACAGGTAAAAGGTGCCCCGAAGGAAAAAATCGATATTAACCTCATCTTCAACTACGATCTGCAATTGGAGATGGAGCCAGTCACAGCCAAGAGCTTCAAGGCTGGCGATGTCGTGCCTATCAAGGCTGCACTTGTTTCAAACGGACAGAAGGTAGCGAGTCCTGATCTGTACAAGCAAATGAAGGCGACGCTGATCGTCAATGACAAGACGGACAAGAAGACGAATGAGGTCGTCCTGAACAATACGGGCAACGGGTTCGAAGGCAGCTTTACAATCCCGGCTGACCATACGTATGAAATAAAAATCAAGGCAGAAGATACTAGCTTTTACCGGGAGACGAAGCCACTCCTTGTAGATGCTGCCAAAACAGCAGGTTCTGGAGCGAGCAAGCCGAGCACAACCACTGATCCTGCGGCAGAATCGAAACCATTTCCATGGATGACCGTAGTAGGAGGTACCGTGCTTCTCATCCTGTTGATCGGTGCAGGCTTGTACGGACTGTCGATCTATCGCAAGGCGAACAAGGGCTTCGCGGGCCAAATCGCCATCGAAATCGTGGATGAGGACACAGGTGAAAAGTCTAACCCGCAGTACAAGAAACTGAACGCGTTCAAAGGAAAAGTGAAGCTGCACCAGCTCTTGCAGCTCGCCCCTGAGTTTGCGGAGACAGAGAAGGTCATCTTTTTACCAGGGAAAAACGATACGCTGATCATCGAAAACCGTTCGAGCTGCCGAATCGAAAAGGCAGGACGTGTACTCGATGCAAGCAAAGGCAAAGAGCTGAAGAAAAACGATCGCATCAAAATTTCGTTAACGAATGTGAACAAGTCCTTATATGTAGATTACATCGTCTAGGAGTGAGTCGATTATGAAAGCAGTTGTGAGAGAACACATTCAACAATTGGACGTATCCCTTGGCGGAGGAATCGTCAGTGACAAGATTCGCGTAGATACAATCGATAACCCGATGCTCGTCATCGGTCTTGGCGGTACAGGGATTGATGCGCTTTTGCGCCTGAAATACCAAGTGAACAGACGCTTCAAGCTGCCGGTAGACCAGCTTTCCAAGAAGCGCAAGGAAAAACCGGACAATATTGAGTTCATCGCGTTTGAAACGAATGAGCATGACCGCAACAAAAAGTACAAGGGCATCGGACTTGATCCAGTGACGGAGTTCGTACTCCTGTCCAACCCTGAGATCGGCGGTGTGTTGCAGAATCGCAGCATTCTGGAGCCGTACATCACCGATTGGCTCTCGCCAGAGCTGACAATTACGGACGGAATCAGCGGAGCATCAGGTGTACGCCAGGCAGGTCGACTTCTTCTCTTTACGAAAATTACGCAAGTCGTCCAAACGATTGAGAAAAAGATCAAGATGCTGTGTGAGGGCACGAACAAAAAGCTGACTGTATTCCTCCTGAGCGGTTTGTCCGGGGGAACGGGGAGTGGTTGCTTCCTCGACATCGCCTATATCGTACGAGGCATTTTGGAGCGCGACTTCGGCAGTGCGGGGGTAGACAAGGTGAATACGCTGGGCTACCTGTTCACGCCTGACGTCAACCTGTCGAACAAGAGTCTCAGCTCGCACACACGCGACTACATCATGAAAAACGGTTATGCGGCCTTAAAAGAGCTGGACTACTGGATGAATGCGGATGAGCGCAATGAGCGTTTCCGCCAGCAATACGGCAACGTGCTCACCGTGCAATCGCCAATGCCGCCATTCAACCTCTGCCATTTGATTTCTGCGACCAATCTGGAAGGCAAAGCATTGGAAAACGCCTACGATTACTGCATGAACGTGACGGCGGAGAACATTACGAACTTCATGGCGAGCGAAGAAAAGCGCTCGGGTGAAGAGTTTGCCATCCACGACTATATCAGCAACATCCGTACGAACATCAACCAGATGCCAAAAGCGTACGCAGCCAACTACCAGTACAACGTCATCGGTGCTTCCTCTGCTGTCTTGCCGATCGAAGAAATGACAACGTACTTGGCATATCGCTTGTTTAAAAAGATGGAAAAAATGTTCACGGTAGCCCCAACGCAAGAGGATGCGGAGAAATTCGCCCGCAAGCTCGGAATCGACATCGACTCGATTTCCCGCAAGTTCGAGGAGCGCGTTCCTGAACCGTTGCCAGGCTATGAAAACAGCGAGCGTCTGAACTACAGCAACGTGATCACCCAGCAAGTCGTGAGCATCGACCATGAGCTGGAGCAAGGCTATCTTGCCAAAGCGCGCGAAGCGTACATCAAGTCCAAAAAGCAGATGCCAGGCGACATGATCTCTGTTTTTGGCGAAATGATCACGCGTGTATTCCTGCACCCGCAGCAAGGACCATTCTATGCGTCCCGTCTGATTCATTCGGACAAAGGCTACTGCCTGATGAAAATGATCCTCTCCTACATAGAGAGCCTCAAGGCGAATTTGGAGAGCTACCCGCCTGAGATCGAGGGCGCACGAGAGAACGCGAATGAAAAGCTGGGCGATGCCCGCAGTGCTTTCATCTCCAAGGAGAAGAAGAAAAACAGCTACATCGAAGCGAAGATCAACGAATACCAGCTCCTGGCTGATCAGGAAAAGCTGGAGCAAATGATCGAATTCTACGAAGAGCTGCACCGTTTGTTGAATGCAGAAAACAATCGCATTTATAACGTATTTACTGAGATTTTGAACGCACTCAACCAAATTTTCGAGCAAAACGGAGACATCCTGATCAACGGCGGCGAAGAGAGCGACCGCACTGGCAACAAGACATACTACTGGAACATCGTCAGTGTGCCGGATATCTCCAAAGTCGTCAGCAATATTCTGGACCAAAAAGATGCGGATGACCTGATCCGCGATTTCACCAGCGAGCTGCTGCGACACTCCGATCAGTGGGTCAAAGAGCAGGAGCTGGATATCGTCAGCTCCATTTCCGAATTCCTCTCGGAGAAGTTCGGTGAGGTGATCACCAAGTCGATGGAAGAATTCCTCGTGATCAAATACGGTCAGGACGAGACACTCGATCGCATCGTAGAGCGCAAGATTGCGAGCAAGCTGGATGAAGAGGCGATTCCGGTCTTCCATCTGAGCAACAATCTCGGCAATATGCACTTCCCTTCTTGGGGTTTTGTATCCGTGCCACTGAAAGCACCATCGATCTTGAAGGGGATTAAAAACTATCAAAATACAGCGATTAGCGGATCGCGCTTTACCGTCAAAGAAAGCGAAGTCAAAAACCGCATCTTCTGGCTGAATACGAAAAACGGTGTTCCGCTGTTCGCTTACACACCGTTGAAGGTCTACGAGGAGAGCTACGAACGTACAATTCTGGACAGAGAGGGTATCGGACGCCACCTCGTTCAAACGGAAAAGAACAACTGGGCGTACCTCCCATCCCCTATTCCGGAAAAATCGTGGGGAGATACGTACCAAAACGGGCGGATCAAAGCGTACAACGCCAAAGTACGCGAGCTGTTTGACCGTGCGATGCGCTACGGAGTCATCCGCGAAAAAGGCAGCGACAGCCAGACCAGCAACCGTTATGAATCCATCGTGACAAAGCCGTTCTCACTGGCTACTTTCTTGGCTAAGCACCAAGCGCAAGGAGACGCGACCAAGCTGAGCCCTGGCGAGATCAAGCGTGCATTGGTTGAGCTCAAAGGCTTCATGAAAGATGGCCTGGAGCAAGAATTTACGCGTGATGTGTTCGGCAGTATCAATGAAGAGATGGCAAAAGAAAACCTGATTCGCTATCCAGAGCAGATTCGCCTGATCGAGCAAGAAGTGCGCAAATACGAAGAAATCGAGGCCAAAATCCAGGAGCTGGAGCAGATCGTAGGTGCCATCAAGGACGAAGAAGAGCTGGTTACCCGATTCATCGAAGCTCTTTACACAAGCACCATCTGCAAGCGCGGTGCGCTGTACGTCTACGACAAGGATGAGGAAGAAGATGCGTGGGAGCCATTCATCAACCTGATGAAGGTCAACAAGCACGTCGAATTCGCTATCTATGAAAAATTCCGCGCATTGGATCACAAGAGCATGGCAACCATCCAACGCAAGGCTGCAAAACGCAGTGACGCGATGACTTCAGCAGAGGATACGCAGCAGTTGCTGGCAAAACTCGATGAAATCGCAACTTCTTTCCAAGAAACGAAAAACGATCTGGAATACGACCGCGACGAATATGTAAACGGTGAAGAGTTGTTCCAGTTCTACAAAAAGGTCTGGTCAAAGGTAAACGATATGCGCAAGACGCTACAATAAACAATTAGGATCGTTTGATAACCGAGGAGGACGCATGAGGGATTTGATTGGAGAGTTCGCGACCCAATACGTTACGGAATTGGAAAGACAACTGGATAGCGGAAACGGACAGCGAAGCATTCAAAACCCCGTGCTCTTCCTTTTTCTCGGGGATAAGAGCATAGAGGCATTGCAAGCTGTTCTTGCCCACAACGAGCGCAATTGGCAAAATGGTCACGGTGTGCTTTATGTCCATGCGTATCAGGACAAAACGTGGGAGCATCCGCAAGTAATCGGCTGCCGCTTGCCGCAGGCAGATGACGACAAGAAAAAGATGCGTACTTCAATCCACGAGCGTTTTTTACTCGATGAAGCTGTCACCATGGAACTGAACAAGGTAATGAAGCTGGCAAGCGTGCGGGTAGCGGAAATGGGCAAGTTGTTCACTGCTTTTCAGCAAGTCAATATTGCCGTCGTGGCAAGGGCAGATGACCCTGCCACGATTCTTTTGCCAGAGCTGACGCTACTGCTCAAGGGCTACCTCAATGAGCTATTTAAAAACGTATCAGTCGATCTGTACGTCCTGCTTCAGGAAAAGAACAACGGGGAAGCATTCGGGTTCTCGACAGCGCTCTCGGTCAGCTTTTTGGAAGAGGTCAATCGCTATCAGCGGAGTGACTACAGCTATCGGGCGAACCTCTTGGTAACGGAGGATCTCGTGAAACTCCCTGTGGAGCATGTGAACGCACCACTGTTTTCACTGGCGTACCTATTAAGTGACAAGACAGAGCATGGCTTGTTTATCGAAGGCGGCATGCAGGAAAATTACGAGCTGATCAGCAAGCTGGTGCTTTTGAACAATAAAAAGGTAGAGTCGGAATTCCATGAAAGCAGTGACGGCTATAACAAGCTGCAATTTATGCGCAGCATCACGGTGGATCACGGGCAGACCAAGTTTGCTTCTGCTGGTCTCTCCAAAGTGAAGCGACCGACTCATGCCATCGCGTTTACGGTGCTGTCCGCAGTATTTGACCGCTATTGGGAGCGACTTCAGGACGGAGAGGTTTTGCCGAAAACAAAAGCGAGAGAAAAGCTCGGATTGACTGCGCATGATTTGCAGCGAAAATTGGCTGGCATTCTCCCGGAGGATCACATCTTGGAGGAAATGAAGGGTCTCATGACCTCTGGCATCAGCTACAGCGAGCTTTGCAGTATGAATATGCGCGAAGCGGAGCTGGCTTTGTTTGACGGCAGCAGCCAAGCCTTTTTTGAGGCGAATGTCGTTTCCGGGGCGCGCAAACGTCTGGAGCACATGCTGTCTCAGGAGTCCTTGGCTGATTTGATTCAGAAAGCAGTGATCGAGGATGAACGGCTTGGGCTGTATGCGGCTTACTATCTCACAGCCGAACACGCCAATGGAGCAAACCTGCTGGATGAGCTGCGCACAGGCATTCGCGAGACATCGCGACAGGTTGAACAGATTAAAGCCGAGCTGGTCGATCTCTACCAAGAGCGGGTGGATCGGCAGGACATTCGTGTAGGAGGGTTTTTCACACGGGATAAGGAGCGTGTGCGGACCTTCATTCGCCATTTGCTGGACGCTATTTATGGCAAAAAGCTGGAGCTGCTGGATTGGGAGATGATGCTCTCCATCCTTGTGAGCTATGAGAAACAAGCAGAGCAGATTCACCGGCAGTTAGGTGAGCAAGTCGAGCAGTTGGAAGCCTTGCATAAGCAACTGCGGGAAATCGCCCAGACGAGCGTTCGGGAAGCGACTGATTACTTGGGCAAAAACGTGGACGAATATTACGAATCGGTCGTCCATGAAACGATCCGGTCATTGGAAGCTTCACGCGGCAGTGATTTTTACATGGAACAACGGTATATTGGCAGCGGCGCTCTGCTCAGCGGGAATCGACTCGCCGGACTCGTGGAGAGGCTGTGTCAGTTTTGCCGGAACGAGATTCTCACCCGTGCGCCATTTGCTTTATCTTTTGAGGCGGAGCTGCTGGCGCGTGCCAACGTCGGGGCTGCTTACGATAACCGAACCGTGCTGACGAAAGAGGATTTGTTCCTCGATCTGGCATTGGTGCTGGAAGAGCGGGCAGCGGTTCACATCGAAGTGTTCCATTTCTTGCAAAAGCATCGTTATGAGGAGAAGTACTTGTTTGCCGATATTCACAACGACTTCGTCCAGTATGCGCTGCACAAGGATGAGAGCACACGAACCTACAAGCTGGGCTGCATCCACGAGGAACAAAAAAGCGGGATAGAAAAAATGAACCTGATGGGTGGATTCGGCATGGAAGAGTTGATGTTTTACCGCAATAACAAGAAATACCATGCTTCCTATGAGGACAGCGGGTTTGTCTTTCGCCGCGTGGGAGGAGATGAGTCGTCATGAGTCAGAGAAGGGTAAGCTTACTCATGCTAGTGTGTAGTCTGGTAGGTGGCGTGATCGGATTTTTGGTCGGGGAAGTCATGCTCGGCAAGCTGTCCGGAGAAATACCGCAATGGTTGTTAATGGGACTTTATTTTGGTCAATATGCTTTTTTCGTAGGATTGATGTGCCTCATTGCGGAAATGATCTCGCCTCGACTGAATGGAGTTGGATGGAAGCAGCGTTATCTGGGCTTTTCCTGGAAAATGCTCGTGCCCAGCACGTTTTTGATGGTGGGTGTAGTGGCCCTCTTGCTTCAGCTGCTGTACGGGTCATCCTTTCAACAGGCCAGCGGAGCCAACAATATTATCATGGTTCTGGATACTTCGGGCAGCATGCAGTCGTCTGACCCGGATAACCAATTGTTCAAAGCAGCAGCCGACATGGTGCAGCGCATGGACAATGACATGAACATAGCAGTGGTTACGTTTCACGATCAAACGAATGTGCTGCAACCCCTCACCGAGCTGAATAGCCAGGCCGCGAAGGATGAGGTTGTGAAGAAGCTGCTCCAATATCCGCGAACGGATGGAGGCACCCGGATCGACCTGGCACTGCAAGCGGGGCTGGACCAGCTGCAAGCCAATCAAATGGCGAACAGTACGGTCGTGCTGATGTCAGACGGCTACAGTGATCTGGATGTCCCTGCCGCACTGGCGCCCTACAAGCAAAACCAAGTGATTGTCCATACGGTAGGCATGAGCCAAATCGATGCAGACGGAACGGCGCTGCTTCAAAAGATCGCAGCCGAGACTGGCGGCAGCTACTTCAATGTTGAACACGCTGACCAAATGACAGGAATCTTTGGTCAGATTTACGATATGAGCCGAACAGACCGCAATATTGTTTCCGAGCGGACAGGAGCGACAGAAGATAGCATGTTTTACGCCATTACCCGTGTGGTCAGTGTTCTGATCATTGGTGCTTTGCTCGGTTTGGCGCTGGGGCTGATTTTTGACAATCGCCATCTGGCCAAAAGCTTCACGATTGGCGGGGCGGTATCAGGACTGTTAGCTGGACTCGTTTTGGAAATGGGTCTGTCGTCGATCGACTTGCTCGATATGGTGGTACGTTTGCTGGCGTGTTCCTTGCTCGCTGTCATCCTGACATTGTTCACTCTCTTTGTGCCAGCTTCCACGAGTGGCGGAGCGTCTTTTGCAAAGCGCAGACTGAACACCAGACAAAGCCCCCGTGCTTTGGACGCCGGGAACCAGAGCAGCAAGCGGTTTGATCTGTAAAGGGAGCATGATGAATCATGATTAATCGGGAGGAAACAACAGAAACCTTCATCAAGGACGTCACCTGCCAGCATCAAGGGAGCGAATATGTGCTCAATTGGCATTGGGCGCAGGATATTCCGTGCGTGTACGTGCACAAGTCGCAATTTGGCGCCCCTTTTGACGTAAACGAGCTGGATGATCGTCAGTTCAAGCTGTATACCCGAGAGGAATACAAAGTCCACAAAGGGCTGCGGGAAAAAACAGACGGCATCGGCAGGTACACATACCGCATTTTTCCTTGCCGATTGGAAAATGGCAAGCCGATTCTGCTCATGCCAGACGGGGATGCCCATGTGATCCACGTCAGCACAGGAAAGGCCAAAATCTACTACTCGTTTAAACGGGGCGGAAGCTGGTTCAGCAAGCATCAATCGTTGCAGATTCGCATTTTTTCAGAGATTCCGATCGCGCGTGACGTACTCTGCTACGTAAAAAAAGAAGGCTCTCCTCCCGCCCACAAGGATGATGGTACCCGATACAATTTCATTCGTGATCTCGAGCCCGGTGTCAATCTGATGCCGGAGATCGAGGTCAGGAAAAAAGACGTCGTCCGCCTGTTTTTTACGGATGGGAAAAAATACGGAGAAATGTACGAACTGATTCCTGAATAGGAGGGGATGCGCCATGCTGTCGTTTTTGAAAAACATGTTTGAAAAGAAGCCGCAGGTCAAGGAACGGCTTCCTTTTTACGATATTGTCTGCCCGTACTGCTTCGCCAAATACGGACCGGACGAAGTCGTCTTTCGTGCCACGCATCATCGCCAAGACGACGAAGACTACGCGTTGCAGGAGGATGAGATTCTCAATGCGTATCGGGATAAATTCGGACTGGATGCTATCGACGAGCTAGAAGCGGTGATCGATCCAGAATCCATCCCGTCGGAAAACCATTTGTACGTCGATAACGTCCTCGCAGGTGTGACCGACCGATACGGCATGGTTTCCAAGCGCAGACTGTGCCCGAAATGCCACAACGAGCTGCCGATTACGGCGGGTAAAGCGCCGAGCAATATTATTTCGATTGTCGGGGCGTCCCAAGTCGGGAAGTCCGTTTATATGACCTCATTGATTCATACCTTGCAGAACACGACTGCGAATCACTTCAATGCAGCGTGTATGCCGCTCAATGCGCAGATTAGCCGCAAGTTCCGGGAGAACTATGAGGCACCCTTGTTTGAACGCGGACAGCTGCTTGATTCCACGCAAAAAGAAAAGCGCCAGGAGCCGTTCATCTTCCAGTTCATTTTCAAGGATAGCGACAAGGCACCGTTGATCCTCGTGTTTTTTGACGTAGCAGGCGAGGGAATGGTCGACCGCGAGTATTTGGAGCTGTATGCCGCGCATGTGAAAAACTCATCTGGCATCTTGTTCTTGGTCGATCCGCTGCAAATCAAGACGATTCGCGATCGGGTTATGCTCCAAGCAGGGGATGAGCCAGGGGAATTCACAGCAAGGTACGATGAGCCGCGTGAGGTCGTCATTACGCTGTTTGAGAACTTCATCGGCTACCAAGAGCAGAGCAAGACCCATATTCCGACTGCTGTCGTGTTGACGAAGAGCGACATGCTGCATCTGATTAAGGAAGACGACGGCGAATACATCAAGTCCAACAGCAATGTTTTCCGCAATTTCGTCCATGAACAGTATTTAAATACGACTGAATTCGAGAACATCGATGGAGAAATCCGCCGATTCATCGAAAAGGTGGATAGACCGTTTAAAGACGCGTTGGATGTTTACTTTACGAATACGGCCTATTTCGCTGTATCTGCGCTGGGGAGCAATCCAGTCAATCAAAGGGTGAGTGGTGTCGTGACGCCGATTCGCGTCGATGAACCGTTTATTTGGTTGATGCACCAGCTTGATTACATCGAGGGGAGGGAGCTGTAGTGAGCAACCGTCAGCCCATTTTGCAGCAGTACTACACCCGCGGGCGACAAGGGGTTTTCCGTTCGAACGAAGGATACGATACTGTCGCCAAGACGCCAGGGCTGGATAACCAATTCATCAAGAAAACGCTCCATCCTTTTTGCGTGTACGACGCGCCGCGACAGCTTCAAGAGCGGGCGGAAAGCAATCTGGCGCTCTTTCCAGAGGCGCTTGTCAGCTTCCAAGCCGAATCGGGAGAGATGGTCCTCGGTAGAAGTGTATTTGTCGGAGCGGACTTTACCGGGCAGCGCAATACGTTTTTCAGCCACAACTATGTCATTCCGGCAGATCGTCGGGACGAGTTTATCAAGAACCCGAGCAAGATCTTCGGAGTGCGCACTTTTGCAGATCGCCACGACGATGCAGCGGGCAAGGAGCTTCCTGCCGTCGATGATATTCCCTCAGAAAAAGGCTTGTCGCAAGACCGAAAGCAGCTGCTTGGACAAATGGGGGTCGATGAACGTTTATTCAAACAGCTTCTCTTTGCGGTGATGTCCTCGCTCGCAGCGAAAAAGAAGGTGTTCATCAGCTTGGATGTGGATATTAGTGCCTCATCCAAGAGCGCTGTTCAATTGTTGGAGATTTTATACAGTTGTCTGCCTTATGAGATGCGCAGACATTTTGGTTTTCTCACGTTTAGCAACGAGCCGCAGAGCAAGAAGCATATCCACGTCACGTTTGTGGAAAAAGGCAGCATTCGCCCAGGCGGGGGGCATAGCGACAAAGACTTTTTGTTCGACTTCTCCCTTGGTCGCGTTCAGAACGTCGATTTGCAGGACGGAGGACACGAATATCTCGACTTTGCCTGGGAGTATGTGAATGAGCAACGGATTCTGGATGCGTTCCACGAATTTTGTGAGGAAGTGCTGGCTGGGGCAGACCATGCACTGGCCTTGAACATTCGCACGTACTATGAGCTGTGCGCACTGTATTTGATTGAAAAGGGACGAACGTCCGTGTATGAGAGCAAGCGGGCGGGCGTTTGGCAGGCATTGAACAGCTATTTGGGGCACGGCAGCTTGACACGCAAGAAACGGCTGATCGAGCTTCAGGAAATGCTGATGCGGATCGAAGTAGAGGCGCTTTCGTCCAAACAGCTGCCTGACGGCGAGACGATCAAGCAAATGATTGAATCCTACCGTGTCACCAGGCAGGAACGCCTGCAAATGGATTTGATCCGCTTCCTCATGGACGTGTTGATGAAGGCCAAGACCGCAAGACAGAGCAGCTACGTCGCAGAGGTGTACAAGCATTTGTCCAGCAACCGCGAGCTGTTTGGCTTTATGATGCGGACGATTTTTGGCTATCCGCAGTTGGTGAAGCCGCTCTTTGAGGATTATATGACTGAGCGGGTAGCCGCCGTGACCAGCTTGGACCAGATGCTAAAGGAAATCCGGTTTTGGACGGAAACAGAACCGCAAGCTATGCGCAATGCCGTCTTCGTAGCTACGACAACGGAAAAAGTTCTGCGTCTATTTGCGCGGGAACGCCAAAAGCTGGCTGCCGCGATTACCATCCACCAGTTCTTTGAAAACATAGATGGGGCACGCAGCTATGCCGATGAGCTGTTGGATGAGCTGGACAAGTCCTTGATGAAGCTCGTCGCGCTAGACACGCTATCCAAGGATGATTTTCAGGTTCTCATCGCCCTTTTGGAGGAGAAGCCACAGAGCTTTTTCGGAACGCTGGATATGGAGAGCCGCCACAAGCAAGAAATGCTCATGAATCTGGCGAAGCTGCATGAAGAGAGAAGCACGCCACACCCGGCAGAGTTTTTCCGAAAATGGGATCGGGAAGCGATTTCCGTGCAGCAAAGAATGATCCAGAATATGTTGAGTAAACCGCTCCATGCTGACGAGTTCCCGCAGGTGCCGCTGGTCTTTTACCGGGAAGACCATTTTGGTCAGGAAGGATTCCAGTTTGCAGAATTGCTGGTGTATGTTCAGCAAAATGGTGGGGAAGCCGTTACCCTGTCCTTTATCCAATGGACGATGAGCCAGCGGATGTTTTTCGAAGGAAAGTATTTGCTGCCAGCATACAGACAAGCATTGAAGGCATTTTTCCTCGAGGAGAAAGGCAAGAGATTACGGGATAAAGAATGCCGAAAACGGTGGTATGCGATCCGAAATGCTGATTTCCGCAAGCTTTTGGACGAGGTACGCAGCGAAACAGCCAATCCACTCGTGAAGCTGTTTCGGCACAAAGCTACGGTGATATCCAGCGCAGTTGTCTTGCTAGGTGCCGGAGCGTGGGGAGGCTATCTGGTTTGGGGAGGTACAAGTACGCATGTACAGCCACCTGAAACACAGCCTGAACCGACCCGTCCACCGGCTGTGTTCGTACCGGTTTATCGGTTGATGATGGACGAGCCTGACATCCAACCTGTCCGTGAAGTTCTTGGAAAGCGAAGCCAAGATGCATCTACGGGTGGGCAGCCTGTTCAAACAACAACACCATAAGGTGATAATAACGCCAACGCGGTCTGCTCTAGTAGGAGCGACCGCGTAATTCGGGTGTAGTTGCTGTCATAGAGACCCTCAAAATAACCATTGACAAAATATTTTATTTGTGTTATAATAAAATATTTTGTTATTGAAAGTACTCCTCGCTCCGTGATAAAAAGTAGTTGTGTGTTAAAAAGGTGTGAGGAGGAATAGGGTATGAAAGCTAATACAGGTATGAAAATGATTCCGTTACAAGGAGAGGCATTTGGCAAGCCAATGGTGATCAATCCCACCTTGCTTTGGGATGATGACCGAGCGGTATTAGTAGATACAGGAATGCCTGGTTCATGGGAGACCATTCGTCAGGAAATGAACCGTGCTGGCGTACCACTTGAGCGTTTACAGGCTATCATCTTGACGCATCAGGACCTTGATCATATCGGAAGTCTTCCAGAAATCGTTCGTGAGCTTGGCGGGCAGGTTGAAATATACGCGCATGAGCTAGATCAGCCGTACATTGAAGGCACACGCCCTCTCCTCAAAGCAAACCCCAAAATCATGGCCCCTATACTTGCGATGTTGCCTGAAAAGGAACGCGAGCACTTGCAAAGGCTTTGCGAAAATCCGCCAAAGGCAATGGTGCACAAGACACTGGCAGACGCAGAGATTCTGCCGTATTGTGGGGGAATTCGCATTATTCATACTCCCGGACATACGCCGGGGCATATCAGCCTTTATGTAGAAGATAGCAAGACCTTGATAGCAGGCGATGCTATGGTGTACATGAACGAAGCACTACGAGGACCGATTCCGCAAAACACTCTCGATATGGAAATAGCAGTAAACTCATTAAAAAAATTCGAGAACTTGGAAATTAATAGGATCATTTGTTATCATGGAGGCATGTGCCAAAACAACGTGCAAGAGCAGCTTTATGCTCTGATACGGTGAAGTAGTCACATGATCTTGCACGTTAAAACATTGAATCCAGGTTGGAATATGTGGATATAAGAAGCGTGGAGGACACCAAGCTGGAGTAATCCCTATGGTGTCTTTCTCATTTTATCCTTGCAACGTCTTTTGCGTTGTTTGTTCGACTCCGGAATGGGAGACTGGTATAGTTGGAGAGGTTTTGTAGTATTTTTCCAGTGACTTATCTGAGCCTGTCCAACGAGCCAAGGCAGCCAACACAGCAAACATGCCTTTTTGCAGGAAGCGCGGAATGATTGGGAGGTAAAACTGCCCCATCTGAAAGATCGTTCCCAAGAGGAGAATATTCTTCGGGATATATTGCTTGATAAACGGCAAATAAAAGCTGCGCCCGTCTGTGTCGAGCCCGTATCCACAGCGGACAAACGCTTCAAAAGTACCTGCCGGACGGATTTCGACATGGAAGCTGACGAATTCGTTAGAGGGGTTGTGGAACCCATGAACCTTGTCTGTTGGGATGTTTAGCTTCTCTCCCGGCTTCAGGATTACTTTTTTTCCATCAATGGTTACCTCTAAATTTCCAATTACACCTTCAAAGGTTTCGACAAGTTTTGTATGATAGTGTAGAAAAATCCCGTTATCTGGTGGAAGATCGGTACGGAATAACAAATATTCGCCATTCGTTTCTTCCGTTGTCTTTAAAAAGGTGACCACTTCATTATTGTGGGGGTTACTTACACTGCGACTTAGATTTGACAAAACTATACCTCCTTGAAAATAGTAAAAAGAGATTATATTAAGACAGAATATAGATTAAATATAGATTATTTGTTGTGGGGCAACAATTAAAAAGATAGGATGTTCTACCTAAAGATGGAGTGGATAGTATGAGCGGCATGATCGTGGTTCCAGGTTATAGGGTGGCAGAGTTTCTTTCCACTCATTCAAAATTGGGAATTTATCGGGGGTACAGAAATAACGACAATCTCCCCGTGTTATTCAAAGTACCGATGGAAGGACCTTCCCATAAAGAATCTCTGTGGAAACTGAAGCATGAATATCGCATTCTTCAATCACTGGAATCCAATGCAGTGGAAACGATCATCGAACTCGTTAATCATGGCCGTGAGACGGTAATGATTACGGAAGATTTCGGGGGAGTGCCGCTCTCCTTGCTGATGAAAATGAAAGGACTGTCGCTGAAGGAGATGCTCTTCATTGCAGTCCGCATGGCTTCCTGCTTGAAGGAAATCCATCAGCACGGAATCATTCATAAGGATGTAAATCCCGATCATTTCCTGGTTCATCCTGAAACCTATGAGGTAAAGCTGGTTAGCTTTGGGTTGGCGACGAAATGCCACCAGGAATACCAAAGTGTGATGAACCCAAAAGAATGGAAGGGAAACCTTCGCTACGTCTCGCCGGAGCAGACGGGGAGAATGAATCGCACCGTCGATTACCGCTCCGATATTTATTCTTTTGGTGTCACGCTCTACGAGTTATTGACTGGAAAGCTGCCCTTCTTAACTTCGGACATGCTTGAACTCATACATGCTCATATGGCGAGAAAGCCGCTCGCTCCCTCCAGTGTCAAACCATCCGTTCCAGAGGTTTTATCGGACATTGTGATGAAGTGTCTGTCTAAAAATACAGAGGATCGCTACTTTAGCATGTCGGGCTTACTGGCAGACATGCAGCGCTGCTATGACCAGCTTGAACAAAACGGTTTGATTACGTCTTTTCCGCTTGCTTTAGAAGACCGTGCTGATCACTTGCGGATTCCAGAGAGGCTGTATGGACGTGAGCAAGAAATCCAGATGCTTATCGATGCATTCGAGCAAGTCACAAACGGCGCTACGAGGATGGTTCTGCTCAGTGGTTCTGCAGGCGTGGGTAAGTCTGCTCTCGTGCTGGAAGCCCAAAAAGCGTTTTTGAGAGGCCGGGGACGTTTTGTTTCAGGAAAGTTTGATCAATATAATCAAGCCGTACCATATTCGGCCATCATTCAAATCTTTCAGGATTTGATCAAGCAGTTATTGGCAGGCCACGAACGCGAGCTGCTCGCTTGGCGAGAGATGATACTCGACGCCATGCAAGGACTTGGTCAAGTGATCGTGGATGTCATTCCACAGCTTGAAACAGTGATCGGTAAACAGCCTGCCGTACCTGAGCTGCCTGCAGCAGAAGCAAAAAATCGCTTTCAATGGGTGATGCAACGCTTTATTCGGATTTGGTCGCGACCAGACCATCCACTCGTCTTGTTCCTGGATGATTTGCAGTGGGCGGATTCTTCTTCGCTTTTCCTGATCCGAGAGTTGGTTGCGGATATGCAGATCAGTCATCTTCTATTGATTTGCGCTTATCGTGAGCATGATGGCAGTATGATGAATCCGTTGATTGCCATTTTGACAGAGACAGGTATCAAGAGCCGCATTTTGCGCCAATTCACGTTATTGCCGCTTCGAGAACACGAATTCAATGCGTTAGTAGCGGATACATTGCATAGTGATCCGGACATGACGAAGCCGCTGGTTACGATTATCATGCAAAAAACAGCCGGCAATCCGTTTTATGTAAGAGAATTCATTAAAACACTGTATGATCGCAACTTGCTGTGGTATGTGAGAGAAGAACGGAACTGGCAATGGGATTTGGCCGAAATCGAGAAGCTGGGTACTACGGAAAATGTGGCCGATTTTCTTGTTGAAAAAATGAGAAGATTGCCTGATTCTACTCAGCAGCAGCTCGCTTATGCTGCCTGTCTGGGCAATTCGTTTTTGCTTCATTTGATAGCAAAGTCACGGAATCAAACGGAGTCAGAAGCCATTCAGCATATATGGCCTGCGATTGAGGAAGGTCTCATCTATCCGATTGAAGGAGCGGAATATCTGACTTACGCTGCGCTTGTGGAAGAAGAAGTGGCGTCTCAGATGAGGATTCGTTTTCGTTTTGTGCATGATCGGATTCAACAGGCCGCCTATTCGTTGTTAGCTGAGGCAGAGCGCGGACAGATGCACGTCAAGCTGGGCAGGATGATGTGGGAAATGTCTCAAGTAAGTGAATCTGGCTTCCTGTTCGAAATTTGCGATCATATGTATCGGGGCAAAGAGATACTGGAGGATCAAGCGGAGCGCATGCATGTTGCGCACTGTCATTTGCTCGCTGGGCAAAAAGCGAAATCCTCTGCGGCATTTGAATCCGCCTTGCAGTATTTCCAGCGCGGTCTCGAGCTGGTAGGGGAAGAGGGCTGGCAGCGCGATCATGATCTGACCATGGAGTTGTGTGCGTTGTCTGCGGAGACGACGTACCTCTGTAATCAATTGGATGAGGCCAAACAATTGTTTGAACGCGGGATTCAGCATGCCAAAACAGACCGGGAACGAGTCCGCATTTTGGAAATGGAAATTCGCATGTATACGCGACTGGCTGAATTTCCGCGTGTCATGGAGATCGCAAGTGAAGCCTTGGGGTTATTGGGCGTACCGATTCCGAAAAAGCCTGGCAAGCTCGATATCATTAAGGAAATGTTTCATATCAAGCGCCTCCTCAAGGGCCGGAAAATAGATGAGCTGCTGTATTTGCCGGATGTTCCCGATGAAAATTATCAGATGGCGATGAGCATCATCAGCTACGCCGGGCCATCTGCTTACTATGTCAATCTCAATTGGTTTGCTTTAACGATATTGCGTGCCCTTCATCTGTCGCTCGTGCACGGAAACGCAGTCGCCTCCGCAAATGGTTATACCGGTTACGGGATCGTACAAGCTGCCCAATTCGGAAATTATCGGGAGGCTTACGAATTTGGGCAATTGGCTTGCCGTGTAGCAGACAGCTTCGCCGATCCGATTGCCATGACGAAGGCGTATGGCGCGTTTGCCCTACTGATCAATCACTGGTGCGAGCATGCGCGGACGAACATCCCTCTCTTGAAAAAAGCGATTCAGCTCGGCTTGGACGGCGGGGGCAACATTTATGCAGCCTACAATGCCCATGGGCTTTTGGAGGCCATGCTCTATTGCGGTGTGCCGGTGGAAGAATTGGAGCAGCAAATCGAGGAATACAGCGATATGATTCAACAAATCAAGGTCGTTGATCACGATGATCGGCTCCTGTTATTGCGCCAGGCTCTGCATACTTTTACACGGTGGACGGACGATGAACGAACGGCGTTTTGCCATGATGGCTTTGACGAAGCTGCCTATGTAAACAACCTGCAAAAAGAAGGAAATAGCTACAAGCGGTACATGTACCACTACTATAAATCGATGGTTCATCTCATGTACGGGAACCACCTGGAGGCTGCCGAGCTGCTGGCTGAAGCGGAGCAATGGATGGATTCAGTAAGCGGACAGGTTCTTGTCAGCCAGCAAGTTTTTATGCAAACACTGGCATTGACAGGGCTCTATGAGATCGCCAGCCGACAGGAAAAATCGAAGTACGGGAAAAAAATCAAAGCAAATCTCAAAAAAATGAAGACGTGGGCAAACGAATGCCCGGAAAATTTTCAGCACAAGTGGTTGCTGATGTACGCTGAATGGCTCCGTGTCACGGAGAAAAAACAAGAAGCCGGTCCTTTTTATGAACAGGCAGTCCAACTTGCCAAAAAAGATGTTTTCTTACAAAACGAGGCAATGGCAAATGAATTGGCCGCCCAGCATTACTTGGCCCTCGGACTCGAAACGATTGCGAAGGCATACATGACGGAGGCGCACGAGGTTTACATGCTTTGGGGAGCGGTCGCCAAGGCACGGGAGATTGGGGAACGGTACCCTTATCTTTTGCAACGGGCAAGAAGCTTGGGCGCTTCCGCCGAGATTGCCACGACTGACCAGACAGCAGACCTCGTCGATTTAATGAGTGTCATCAAGGCGTCGCAAACGATTGCTAGCGAGCTCCGCTTGGAAATGCTGCTGGCGACGATGCTGCGCACGGTGATGAGCAATGCAGGTGCGGAGAAAGGAATCCTCCTGCTGAAAAAAGATGGTGACTGGCTCATCGAAGCGGCAGGCTCTGTGGATTTGGACGTGGAGATCATGCAGTCTGTCCCGTATGAGCATAGCGGGATGCTCTCTGTTGCTGTCGTGAATTACACCATTCGTACGGATGAGATGCTAGTGCTCCACAACGCTTCAGTGGAAGGCGTCTTTTTCCGCGATACGTACATTGCGAAGCACAAGCCGAAATCGATTCTATGCTCCCCGCTATGGCAGCAAGGAAAAATGATCGGTGTCATTTATTTGGAGAACAATGAGACGACACATGTGTTCAACGAAAAACGCTCAGAACCGCTCAGACTGATCTTTTCGCAAATTGCAATCTTTATTGAAAATGCGAGACTGTATCATCAATTGGAGCAATGGAATCAATCCTTGGAAAAAATCGTGACAGAGCGTACCAATGAGATTCAGGCACTTTTGCAGGCGAATAAAAATCTGTTAAACAATGCGGGACAAGGCTTCCTTTCTTTTTCCAAAAACCTGCTGGTCCATTCCGAATACAGTCGCGAATGTCTACGGATTTTTGGCAGAGAACTGGCTGGGGTATCGGTCGCAGAGCTCCTTTACCCAGATCGCCCTGAGGACAGCAAGTTTATTGAATCTCTTTTGGAAAAGTACTTTGAAGCAAAAGACCAAGGGCAAAAGGAGCTGTATCTCAGTCTGTTTCCTACGGAAATCCAGATCAATCAATTGCCGTTGAAGCTGGCATGTAAACCGATATATGAAGATCGGCGAGATTCCCCAGAGGGCTTGATGCTGATCCTGACTGATATGAGTGAACAGCGGGCGCTCAAATCAAAGATGGAGCGAGAATGGCAAAGGTTGAATATGGTCGTAACTGTGGCAATTAGTCTCCCGCTCTTCCAAAAGGTACTGCGAGCTTTTGACGCTTTCTTTGAGGATGGGTGGAAGCAGGTCCTGAGAGAAGAGATTGCAGAAACCGAGAAACTTTTCAAACTGATCGCTCAGATTCATCAGTTTAAAGGTGACTTCAGCCAATTACATTTGATTCATACACCGCAAAAGCTACATGATTTGGAGTCGTGGTTGATTCAATGGGCAAAGTCCGAAGAGCGCCTATCCGATGAGGGGGAGCACGCCGAGCAGGCGTTCGCAGAGGTGCAAGCTGCGATGCAACAGGATTTGTCAATCATGCAGCACAAGCTCGGGATCGGGTTCCTGGATCATAACGAGCATGTGTACCCCATTGCAAAAGAGCGATGGGATAGCTTCGAGCACGAGATCACCAGTCTGGTACAGGGGGAAGCTCAGCAGGAGCTGCTCCTCAGCATCCGTAAGCTGCGCTATCGTCCCATGAAGGACATGTTGTCCCGGTATGAAGACTATGTAAGTGAGCTCGCTATCCGTCTGAATAAGACCATCGATCCGGTCCAATGGGATGCAGAAGAAGTGCTTGTCGATCCGGAGCGATTCGAGAATTTTGCGAGGAGCCTGGTTCACGTATTCAACAATGCGATCGATCATGGAATGGAAGAAGAGCAAGAACGATTGGCATGCGGAAAAGAACGCAGCGGCAAGATTCAATGCCGCATTTGGCAAGAGGATACTTCCCTGTGCGTCACGATTCGTGATGATGGGCGGGGCGGAGATATGGAAAAACTACAGCTGGCATTGGCTGAGCATGTCACGGTACAGGAACATGCGAGTCTCGTATCGGGAAGAGGAATTGGCCTGTCCATTGTCAAGCAAGAGGTTGAGCAGTTGGGCGGAACCCTTCAGGTTCATACCCAAAAGGGGGAGGGTACACTCTTTACCTTCCGAATCCCATTGGAAGACATTCGCTAGACCCATGGAAAAAAACTGAGGCGACAGTGCCTCAGTTTTTTTCATTGATCGACTAAATAGAATTCGTAATGGCAGCCAAAAGCCGCTCTTCATCGATCGGTTTTAGAATGTAATGGCGCGCTCCAGCGTTGATTGCTTCAAAAACGAGCGGCTTTAATCCGTTGGTGCTGACCATAATGATGTTGGCGTCGGGGAAGGTGCCGATGATTTTTTTGACGGTCTCTATGCCGTTCATTCCCGGCATATTGATATCCATCGTCACCACGTCGGGGAGGTGGGCCGTATACTTTTGATAGGCGTCCAATCCATTTGTCGCTTCTGCAATGACTTGATGGCCCGCCCGTTCCAAAATGATTTTCATGTAATCTCGTACTACAAGGGAGTCGTCTGCTATCAGTATACGAGCCATAAAACCTCCTGTTTCGAAACGGTTAGTAATTATTGGTAAGTATTCATCCTGCTTTTACCATAACACTGATAGGAAAAATGTCGCAATCATTTGATCATCAAAAGTGTGCAAACATACAAAAAAACAAACGAATTCCAGCTTTTGATGAAACTGGATTCGTTTGTTTAGCTTTTCCAGATGGGTCATGTATTCGGTTAGCAAAAGCAATCTGGCTTGCCAGGAGCATCATGATAGGCGAGCAAGGCATTGACCCCATGACTTAAGATAGCACCGGAACGTGTCACTGCGGCAACGAGTAGAGCCTCCATAATTTCCTCCATGGTGCCGCCCAGTTCTTTATACTTTTTTACGTGAACATCGATGCAATAAGGGCAGCCAGTCACGTGAGCGACCACAATGGCAATCAACTCTTTCGTTTTGACCGGAAGCTGGTGGGATTGCTGGTAGATTTGCCGCTCGAAAGAAAAATAAGAAGCGGCAGCGTCAGGCGCCAATTTCATCAATTCTGGGATATGCGACAAATTTGCTGATTCATAATAAGAACGTGCTTTTGACATGAAACATCCTCTCCCTTTTCATGGGTAGTCACTACGACTTTATTGTAAAGTGAGAAAATGGTTGCTTCTGTAACTTACTCACCAATCTCACCAATCACTAGGAAAAAGTTTTTCCTGGAGGGCATCACGGCGAATAGCTGTGATTCGGCCTCGGCCTAACTGAAGCCACCCGGCTTTTTCAAACTCCTTGAGTGACCGACTGATTACCTCTCGGGCAGTTCCGAGTTCTATGGCAATCGCTTCATGGGTGATGGAAAGATGATTGTGAGAATCTGTGGTACGACGGAGCAATAATTCGGCGATGCGGGCGTTGATCGGTTTAAACGCGATATCCTCGACCAGAGATGTGACGGAGACCATTCGGTTGATCATGTTTCGGTAAATAAACTGACGCAAGTCCTTATAGTGATCCATCCAGTCTTTGAAAACATCTACAGGCAAAAGCAGCAGCTCGGTTTCCTCTTCTAGCTGTGCGGATGCTTCATAGCCCGTCTCACCTAAAATACTGGCCATCATGAGGACGCAGACTCCCCCGCGTTGTACCCGATATAACGTAACCTCACGTCCTGACTCGCTGATGATATAGATGCGGACCTTGCCTGACAATACAAAAGCAGCATGGGCAAACAGATGACCCTGCTGCATCGTAAGCTGGGTAGAAAAGCGTTCCACTGTTATGTCAGGATGGCGCCATGCGGCTTCCGGAACAAGGGAAAAGCACGGAAAAGCATCCGTCACAAGTTGGATTCGATTCAAGTCCATTGTTTTACCCTCCGCGACAACTCAATTAGAGAAATATGCTTACTTGTAGTGTAGGGAAAAGACGGGATCTCTACAATGGAATATCCGTCTGCGGACTGACGAGAGAACAACCCCGTAGCCTGATTTCTCTTCTACGCTGTTTTGCTATGATGGTATAGAACTTATCTTGTAAAAATAACCAGTATCGAGGGGAAACAGATGAAACAAATGAAACAGTGGATAGGAGTAGGCCTAATTGCTGTAGGAATCGGCCTGGCCGGATGCACGATCAACGATAACGTGATCAAGATTGAAGAAGAAAAAAGACAGCTTGAATTACCTGCGGAGTCCATCGAGGCATTAAATATTGTTACGGATTCGGGCAATTTGATCGTCAAAGGTGATGAAAAAGCAACGGTGATTCATGTAGATGCTGATATTAAATCGAAAAATGTCAAACCCGAAGAAATCATCATAACACTCGAGAAGGATGGGAATACCGCAACACTACGATCCGAAATAAATACAGGTATCGGTATTAACTATGTGGATATGACACTAACCGTAACAGTTCCTGCCCAGCTGCCGATCGCCCTTACCGATGGATCAGGAGATATTGACATGACGAATCTGGCAGGAAAGCTCACGATTGAGGATGACTCTGGTGATATTCAATTAACGAATACGAACGGAGAGGTAGAGATTCGTGACCAGTCCGGTGATATCAAGATCAAGGACGCGTCGGCCCTTAAACTGATCGAAGACGATTCAGGTGATATCGTTATGGAAAATACGGGTGGAAACGTAGCGATTCACGATCAATCCGGTGATATGTATATTAGGAAGCATAAAGGTGATGTTACGATATCGGACGAAAGCGGCGATATTGTCATTGATACCGTCGAAGGAAATGTGCTGATTGAGAATGACGGGAGCGGAGATCGATTCGTTCAAAACATAAAAGGCTCGTACACATCCAAATAAAATCAGGACCGTCAGGGTTTTTGCCCTGGCGGTTTTCTTGTTCTTGTCCGTATTTTGACAGGTTGAAGAAAAAATTAGCCGACTAATGAAAAAAAGCTTTCCCTTCCGATAAAGAAGTGCTACTATAACAAAGGTAGTTCTAATTGAGAATGAATCTCTTTATTAATGGACATGAGAATTATTCTCTTTCGTAAATACTCGAGTCAATACGGAAAATTACTCCAGGAAAACGTAAGAAGAGTAGGGACGCGATGAAAAAGAGATATTTGGTTGTAGCACTTATTTTGCTATCGTTCGTTTCACTTTTTATTGGTGTGAAAGATATATCTCCGTGGGATTTGTTCAATCTCACAGATGACAAAGTGCAAGTGCTATGGATTAGCAGGATTCCGCGTTTGATCAGTATTATCATCGCAGGGATCAGCATGAGTATCGCTGGCTTGATCATGCAACAGCTGACCCGAAACAAGTTCGTTTCTCCGACGACAGCAGGGACAGAGGACTCCGTTCGATTCGGAATATTGGTTTCCCTCTTGGTATTCGCTGATGCGAGCTCTTGGGTGAAGCTACTCGTTGCTTTTGCATTTGCTCTCTTTGGAACCTTTGTCTTTATGAAGATTCTTGAAAGAATCAAATTTAAAGACTCCATTTTCATCCCGCTAGTGGGACTGATGTTTGGAAACATCGTCGGATCCATCACGACGTTTTTCGCTTATAAGCATGACCTGATGCAAAACATGTCTGCTTGGTTGCATGGAGATTTCTCCACCATTATGAAAGGCAGCTATGAGCTTTTGTACATAAGCATTCCGCTGGTGATTATCGCGTACTTGTTTGCGAACAAGTTTACCATTGCCGGAATGGGTGAAGAGTTCGCCATCAACCTCGGGTTGAACTACAAGCACGTCGTCAACATTGGACTGGTCATTGTCGCTTGTGTGACTTCGGTAGTTATTCTCACAGTAGGGACAATCCCGTTTTTGGGGCTGATCATTCCCAACCTGGTTACGATCTACCTGGGAGACAACCTGAAAAAAAGCTTATCTCATACCGCTTTGCTTGGTGCGGTGTTTGTACTTGCTTGTGATATTCTCGGTCGCCTCATTATTTTCCCATACGAGATTTCCATCGGCTTGATGGTTGGGGTCATAGGCAGCGGGATATTCGTGTACTTACTCATGAGAAGAAAGGCATATGAACAATGAAAGCGAAGATAGCTGCCCTGTCGATTATGGCCATTGCTTTGATAGCCATTTTTATGATGATTGACGCCGGTGGCAACTGGGATTACGTCCTTCCTCGGCGGGCTAAGAAAATTCTTGCCATCATTTTAACCGGTTGCATCATCGCCTTCTCTACGATGATCTTCCAGACAATCACGAACAACCGAATCTTGACGCCTAGCATCATCGGCCTTGATTCGCTCTATATGTTTATCCAAACATTTGTGATCTTCGTGTTTGGCTCCACCCATTTCACCTTGATGAACAACAATGTGAACTTTTTGATCTCGACAGGTGGGATGGTGCTTTTCGCAGGCTTGCTTTACAAATTCCTGTTTAAGAGGGAAGGGCAAAACATTTACTTCCTGCTTCTTATCGGATTGATCTTGGGCACATTGTTCAGCAGTTTGTCTACGTTCATGCAAGTGTTGATTGATCCGAATGAGTTTCTGGTTGTGCAAGACCGAATGTTCGCCAGCTTCAACAATGTAAAAACAGACCTGTTGATTACGAGCTTTGTTCTGGTCATCGGAATCATGATTTACTTCTGGCGATACATCAAGTACTTGGATGTGTTAGCACTCGGCCGCGATCAGGCGATCAATTTGGGGATTCCGTACGATTTTGTCATCAAACGGTTCCTCGTCGTCATTGCCATTCTTGTATCAATCGCGACAGCGCTTGTTGGACCGATTACCTTCCTTGGACTGCTGGTAGCGAATCTCGCCCATCAGTTTATGAAAACCTATCAGCATAAATACCTGCTGGTGGGCTCGGCTTTAATCAGTGTGATTGCACTGGTTGGCGGTTTGTTGATCGTGGAGCGTGTACTTGCGTTCTCCACAACGCTCAGTGTCATCGTCAACTTTATTGGTGGGGTTTACTTCATCTATCTTCTGCTAAAGGAGAATAAAGCGTGATAGAAGTCCGGAATGTCACAAAACAGTATGGTACCAAAAATGTCGTGGAAAATGTCTCTGTGAAGATTGCCAAGGGGAAAATCACGTCCTTTATCGGACCCAATGGGGCCGGAAAGAGCACGCTGCTGTCGATGATTAGTCGCCTATTGACCAAGGATCAAGGCGAGGTTTTCATTGAGGGCAAGGAGATTGGGCAGACAAAAAGCAGTGAGCTGGCAAAGAAAATCTCGATTCTCAAGCAATCGAACCACATTACGGTGCGTTTGACGATTCGTGAGCTGGTCAGCTTTGGTCGCTTCCCGTATTCACAAGGCAATTTGACAAAAGAGGATTGGAAGTATGTAGACGAAGCCATCCAGTATTTGGAGCTTACGGACATTCAACACAAGTACCTTGACCAGTTGAGTGGCGGTCAGCGTCAACGCGCTTACATCGCAATGGTTGTCGCTCAAAATACGGAATACGTCCTCTTGGATGAGCCGTTGAACAATTTGGATATGAAGCATTCTGTCCAGATCATGAAAGTGCTGCGACGTCTGGTAGACGAAATGGGCAAAACGGTTGTCATTGTCATTCACGATATCAACTTTGCTTCCGTCTATTCGGATTATATCGTCGCTCTCAAGGATGGCAAGGTCGTGAAAGAGGGCACTACAGACGAGATCATCACCCAGCCTATCTTGAAAGATGTCTATGACATGGATATCCATATTGAAGACATTGAACAGAACAAAATATGCGTTTATTTCGCGTAAGCTCTATCTTCCTTTCGTTAAAATTTTGATGGCCTGCCGGGGGTTTCATCAGCAAGCTATCAATAATTTTATATACTTTTACATTCTATATAGAGGTGAGAGAAGTGAACAAAAAATTACTCATGCTGTTTATGGCAGCACTGTTGGCTGTATTCACAGCTGCATGCGGCTCCAATAACGCCGCTCCTGCAACACCTGCGGCGGACGCAACCAAAGCACCGGAAGCTGCACAAACATCCGAAGAAGTTACGATCAAGCATAAATTGGGTGAAGCAAAACTGAAAAAGAATCCAAAAACTGTTGTAGCATTTGACTTCGGTGTTCTGGATTCCTTGGATAAATTGGGTATCGAAGTAGCGGGTGTTGCACAGTCTACTAACATTCCTGCGTACCTGGAAAAGTTCAAAGATGCGAAATACACAAACGTTGGCGGTTTGAAAGAGCCAGACTTTGAAAAAATCAATGCAATGAAACCGGATGTCATCTTTATTTCCGGTCGTCAACAAGATGCTTACGAAGAATTGAACAAAATTGCTCCAACCATCTTCATGGGTGTAGACAATGCGAAGTACATGGAAACCTTCAAAGAGAATATGAAAACATTGGGTACCATCTTCGGTAAAGAAGCACAAGTAGAAGAAGAGCTGGGCAAAATCGATGCAGCTATCAAAGAATTGAATGCAAAAGCAACGGCAAGCGGCAAGACTGCTCTGATCGTAATGGTTAACGAAGGCAAGCTGAACGCTTACGGTGCTGGTTCCCGTTTTGGTATCCTGCACGGTGAATTCGGATTTACGCCTGTAGACAAAAACATTTCTGTAGAAAATCATGGTCAAAGCGTTTCCTTTGAATATATCGCAGAAAAAGATCCAGACTACCTGTTCGTAATTGATCGTGGCAACGCGATTTCCAAGAATCAAGAAGTGTCTACTTCTACACAGCAAACGGTAGAAAACGATCTGATTAAGAACACGAAAGCATTCAAAACAGGCAACATCATTTATCTGGATTCCAGCAACTGGTACTTGTCCGGTGGCGGATTGGTATCCACCGCTGGCATGGCAGAAGAAGTTCTGAAAGAAGTTAAGTGGTAAGAGGCTAGAAAAGAAAGTGGCGACAGCCCATGGGAGTAAGGCATTCCCTGGGCTGTCGCCTTTTCATTTTTTGGAAGGTGCTGATTCAGTTATACCTGGGGCTCCCGCTTGGCAAACTCTTGTAACATCCCTCTTATTTCTTCTACCAATAAAGCAGGTGCCTTCTTTGGTGAACCCGAGTCAAACGGTGGCTGGGGATCGTATTCCAAAATCAACTGAACTCCTTTGCTCATATCCTCTCCCAATTCCCATGCAACTAGTTGGAGTGCCATGTCGATACCAGAGGAAACGCCAGCTGCTGTAACGATTTTGCCCTGACGAACGACCCCCAATGAGTGGTGGCTACGGCTCCATGTAACAAGCCTGCGGCGCTCAAGATCAGAGAGCCATTGCAAACAGACGTAGTCCACTTCGTCGTCTCATGAATGCGGCGAATCCACTGGAGGGTTTCTTCGTCATTCATAGGGGCTTTATAATTTATCATACACATAGGGGGTATATGTATGTCTGGATTGTGACTAACTGCAAGGTTTTCTAAGCCCTTGTAACGAGGAGAGATAAACAGTCGGCATAGCAAAAAGCCGGTTACACCGTAAAACGTGGTGAAAACCGGCTTTTTGCTAGCGGAATCTAACAGTTATCTGGCTCCAACCAGCTTGCGCTCTTCCGTGTAAACAGGTTGGGTCGTGTTTTCGTTTGGCTGCTTTTGATCCAGAGCATGAGACAGCTCATATGGGAGGCAGAGCGGTACACCCGTGCGAGGATCAGTCAGGATGTCTGCTTCGATGTTGAATACCTTACGCAGCATCTCAGGCGTCATGACTTCAGCAGGGCTTCCCTCAGCGACGACGGTGCCGCGAGAGATGGCAACCATGTGCTGTGCATAACGGGTTGCGTGGTTCAAATCGTGGACAACCATGACGATCGTACGATTTTCTTCGTCATTCAGCTTTTGCAGGAGCTTGAGAACCTCCAGCTGGTGAGCCATATCCAGGAAGGTCGTAGGCTCATCCAGAAACAGGATGTCCGTTCCTTGCGCCAGAGCCATCGCAATCCAGGCGCGCTGGCGCTGACCGCCGGATAGCTGGTCAACCGGACGATCATGGAAATCAGCCATGCCGGTCATGGAGATAGCCCAGTTTACGATCTCCTTGTCTTCCTTGGTCAAAGAGCCGAAGCCTTTTTGATGGGGGAAGCGGCCATAGGTAACGAGCTCAGACACGGTCAAGCCATCGGGTGCGGTTGGGTTTTGCGGCAAAATCGCGAGTTGCTTGGCGACTTCCTTGGTCGATTGCTGATGGATCGACTTTCCGTCCAAAAATACTTGTCCGCCGGTTGGTTTCATAATCCGCGCGAGAGTTTTGAGGATCGTCGATTTACCAGAACCGTTTGCACCGACCAGGGCAGTGATTTTTCCAGAAGGAATGCTGATGTTCAAGTCTTTGACAATGGAAAGCTCACCGTATCCGATGTCCAGCTTTTGCGTGTATAAGCGCTCCACAATGGGCCAACTCCTTTTTATGAAAGTATGTACATGTATGAGTAAATGCAGACAATGATAATCATTTTCACTGAAATAAAGTATATAACGGAATGAGGTCAAATTCAATATGAAAAAGCCAACTTGCTCACATGCGTGAACAAATTGGCCTTGGGTTAACAAATGATTATCCGGTGTTAGTAGGTGATATGAGCGATGATTCCTTCTTCGTCGTCCAATACCAGCTCGATACCGGCAGAATAAGGGTTGCGCTGCATCTGGGTCTCCAGGTAGTAGCGAATCGCTTCAATCATATTAATCTCGACGAAGATTTGTTGGCGATCCATCCAGTGTATTTCAGCAGAGAAGCCATACTCCTCGTCCCACATTAGCTCGACGGAGATGTCTTGTGGCTTCAACTGCTTTTTGTAAGCTGCATGAATGCAGATTGCATTAATGATGTCTTGTTCAGAAAATGTTATCTTTTCCATGCGTTCAGTTCCTGTTCTTTCGCACGCTTGGTTTTGAAGTAGACGAACGCTTTACGGATCAGGATAATCACAGCGAGGATTGCCATCAGGTTGATCATGAAGCCAAGGATGGAACCCAGAATACCCATGTCAGCGAACAGGCTTCCAAACAACAAACCAGCCAGACCACCAATCAGGAGACCTTTCATGAATCCGCCGCTTTTGCTTGCGGTAGCAGCAGGAGTTGTTGTAGTACCTTTATTGGTTGTTGCGTTTACATTTGAATCGGCTTTGTTGGTTGTTTGTGTATTGGTAGGAGCCGTGTTAGAGTTAAAAGATTTTTTCCCGGACTTATAACCTTTCGCATCAGCATGATCAATGAATCCTCCGGCCGGAGCGAGTACGAGCATTACGGCAACCAACATCATGATGAGTTTTTTCATGTTATTTGAGTAGCCCCTCTCATTAAAATGACATGTATATATAAGTCTACATGAATATCGAGCGAAATACCAACGAACTTTCAGTGACGATCGGTCTAAATACCTACAAAAAATCCCCTGACAAGCGATCTGGTCAGGGGTTCTTCGATTTACGCGCTCTTTTTCAGTTTTCGGGCTGCCCAGTTACCCAACGATTGAATGAGCTGGACCAAGACAACGAGGATAATGACGGTAATGATCATGACTTCGATGTCCCATTGCTGATAGCCGTAGCGCAAGGCGAGATCGCCCAGCCCACCGGCACCAACTGCCCCAGCCATAGCAGTAGCACCGATCAAACCGATGGTCGCGATCGTCAGGCAGAGGACGATGCCAGGCCGTGCTTCACGCAGCATGATGCGAAAAATAATCTGCGTCCGGGATGCGCCCATCGCTTGGTACGCTTCGATCACGCCGCGATCTACGTCGTGCAGGGCCGTTTCCATCAGGCGTGAGATGTACGGCGATGTATAGACGATGAGCGGCACAATGGCTCCTTCAATCCCAATCGAAGTGCCCACGATCAACTCCGTAAAAGGAATGATTGCAACCATGAGGATAATAAAAGGCAGTGAACGCACAATGTTGATGAGCGTATTCAAGGTGTGATAGATGATCTTGTTCGGGAAAAGGTGATTCGCCTGTGTGATGACCAACAAAATCCCGAGCGGAATCCCGATCAATGTCGCAATGAACAACGAAAACCCGACCATGATGACGGTCTCTTGCAGGGATTGCCCGAATACCGGAATCATTTCAATTAGACGCTCCATTAGCTCCGCACCTCCTCTGGTGACACAATATCTACGCGGTAGACGGATTCGCGCAAGAAGCGAATGCCATCCTGAATGGGCTGGTCTTCACCAGAAATGTGCAAAAGCAAAATGCCAAGCGCTGTTCCCTTAATGGTCGTAATCGAGCCGTACAACAGATTGGTGCTAATCGGAAAGCGTGCGGACAAGGTGCCTAGAACAGGATCGAGAGCGGCATCTCCGCGAAAGGCAACGCGAACAATTTTGGAAACAGGCCCTGTATCTTTTATTTTGGACAAGATCTCCTGTGGCACCTGATCGTCGAAAACCGTTTTGATAAAATTACGGGTCGTTTGCTCTTGCGGATTGCTGAACACATCCAGAACGGAGCCTTGCTCGATGACAACGCCATTTTCCATGATGGCTACCTGGTCGCAGATTTTTTTGATGACCTGCATTTCATGTGTAATCAGCACGATGGTCAGGTTGAACTTTCGATTGATGTCGAGCAACAGCTCCAGGATCGATTCGGTCGTCTGCGGGTCGAGAGCGGAAGTCGCTTCGTCACAGAGCAGAATTTCCGGATCGGTCGCAAGCGCACGAGCGATGCCCACCCGTTGCTTTTGTCCACCGGATAGCTGAGAAGGATAAGCGTTTGCTTTATCAGACAAGCCAACCAAGCCGAGAAGGTCTTCTACCTTGCGCTTAATGACATCTTTGGGGACGCGATTCATCCGCAAGATTTCCGCCACATTGTCAAAGACATTATAGGAAGAGAGCAGGTTGAAGTGTTGAAAAATAATCCCGATCTTTTTGCGAGCTTGCCGCAGCTCCTTTTCCTTGAGGGCCAGCATGTTCTGGCCATTGACGATCACAGAACCGCTCGTTGGCTTCTCCAACAGGTTGATGGTACGGAGCAGGGTACTTTTCCCCGCTCCGCTAAAGCCGATAACCCCGTAGATTTGTCCTTTTTCCACCTGTAGGGATACGCCCTTCAATGCTTTTACCTGCTTGTTTCCTACTTGATACGACTTATGAATATCGGTTAGCTGTATCATAACGAGTTCTCCTTGTTGTTCTTGATGTTCCTGGCGTGGATTTTACCAGGACGGCAGTACAGCTCCTTCAAAACGTTCGTCGATGAATTTTTTCACTTCTTCGGAACGGTAGATGTCCACCAGCTTTTTGACAGCAGGGTTGTCTTTGTTGGTTTCGTTGACTGCCAGGATGTTTACGTATGGAGAATCAGCCGTCTCAGCGAAGATCGCATCTTTTTTCGGGGAGTAGCCAGCTTCCATTGCGAAATTCGTATTAATTGAAGCAACCTCTACGTTGCTCAGTGAGCGCGCCAGGAAAGCAGCCTCCAGCTCTTTGAATTGCAAATTTTTTGGATTTTCTACGATGTCCAGTGGTGTTGCGTTGTCGCCCACGCCATCCTTGAGCTTAATTAAGCCGGCTGCCTGATAGAGCAGAAGGGCGCGTGCTCGGTTGGTCGGGTCGTTTTGGATGCCGACAACGCCGCCTGCCGGGATGTCCTCCACTTTTTTATGCTTGGTGGAGTACAGGCCCATCGGGTACGTCACGGTTTTTCCGACCTCGACGATTTTGGTTTTGTGATCTTGATTGAACTTCGCCAAGAACGGAATGGTTTGGAAGCTGTTCACATCGAGGTTTCCTTTATCGAGCGCTTGGTTCGGCTGTACGTAATCGTTGAAAACGACGACTTCGACGTCGAGCCCTTTGCCTTTGGCGACTTCTTTCACTTTGTTTAGAATCTCTTCGTGCGGGCCGCCAGTGACGCCCACTTTGAGCGAGGTTTGTTCAGCAGTAGTGCCGCCGTTAGCAGGAGCAGCTTCTTGTTTACCGCCGCAAGCCGTTACGAGCGATGCAGCGAGCAGTAGTGTAGTGAGTAGTAGACCAGTCTTTTTCATGAAAATAACCCCTTTTCTCTGGATGTAAGATGGAAAAGAAAAAAGCCTCTTCCGACAGAAGAGGCGAAAACTGCGAGTATGTAACCACACTGCAACAATACCTCTCTTATCTGTCGGAATAAATTCCGCTGGATTTGGCACCGTATCGTTTGCGATAGGTTGCCGAGGTGTCATAGGGCCAGTCCCTCAACCTCTCTTCATAAGAGAATGTGCTATGAAATTATCATTCCAAACATTGTTGTTAATTCTTATTTGGATAGTTGGATTATAACGACTGATTTTTCAGGTGTCAACTGTTTTTGCAAACGAATGACTTGGTGGAAAAATGTGAAATTGATCTAAATACGAATATTCTATTGAAGAATCGGAAAATCATTTGTATAATGAGAGCGAATGAACCCGATACCAGCTATCGCAGGTGATGACATGACTCTCGTGGACTCCAATGAAACCAGAAAAAAGCTGTCTGCCATCTATAATGAGATAGCAAAAGAGTTGTTCGGATTTGGAACGACTTTGCTCCGAGTCACGATTGAAAATCAGATGATTACGTTCCAAGCCAAGCATCGCCGCTCTCCGCGCTCACAAGCGTTGGAAGGAGAAGCACCGGCCCTCAAGCTCGAAGTCGATTTTCGCATGTCCCTTCTTTATAAGAAGAAACTGAGAGAACGATTGGAAGAAGAGATGGGGTTGCCGTTGGAGGCCGTGCTGAGGGACTATGATGCGCCTACGCAGTGGGCGATCACGAATGTTATTTTAGCTGAATCAGAACTGAATACCTGACGCAATCGTTCGGATTTTCTCTTTTGATCTATCTTAAGGGGAGACCGTAGACTTTGCGTAAAAACGGGTGTCACTTCTCTTTGTTTACGAAGAAAAGTGCTCTTGTTTAGAATGATACGTTCTAATCAAGGGTGCTTTTCTTTTTATTGTATCACCATATTTTGTCATCAAATGAACCCAACTGGAGGAGAATTACGATGAAAAAATTACTTGCTGGAATCCTGTCTTTTTCTATGATGTCACTGGCTCTCGCTGGCTGTGGCAGCAATGATCAACCACAGGCGGGAGGAGCTGGCGGCGAAGCCAAGGGCGAACCACAAAAGCTGGTCATCTCCACATGGGGCTTCTCCGAAGACTTTTTCCGCAAAGAAGTATATGAGCCGTTTGAAAAAGAACATAACGTGAAAATCGTGCTGGAAATCGGAAATAATGCAGAGCGCCTGAACAAAATTCGCCAAGGAAGCTCCGATGTAGACTTGATCTACCTCTCTGACTACTATGCACAGCAAGGGATTGAGAGTGGCGCATTTGAAAAAATCGACCGCAGCCGCATCACGAACTTGGATCAAATCTACGACATCGCCAAAGCACCACTGGGCGAGGAGTATGGTCCAGCCTATACGATTGGCCAATTCGGGATTGCCTACAATCCAAAGCTCGTGAAAACCGAGATCAAGGATTGGAAAGATCTGTGGAACCCGGAGCTGGCGGGCAAGCTGACACTGCCAAGCATTACGTCCACGACAGGCCCGATGGTTCTCGACAGTGCTTCTGCGGTTGCGGGCAGCAAGGAATTTAACGAGGATCAAGCCTTCGCGAAAATGAAAGAAGTCAACCAAAGTGTCGTGAAGTTCTACGACAAGACCTCCGAATACGTGAACATGTTTGGACAAGAAGAAATCGGCGTAGGACCGATCATGGAAATGTACTTCAAAGACATCAAAGCCGCTGTTCCAGAAGCTGTTTTCGTACAACCTGCAAGCGGCGGGTATGCGGTCATGAATACGGTTAACATCGTAAAAGGCTCGAAAAACAAAGCACTCGCTGAAGACTTCATCAACTACCAGCTGAGCAAGGAAGTTCAGGAGAAAACAGCAAAAGCAAAAATCGATTCTCCTGTAAACAAGACGGTTCAACTGACAAAAGAAGAAGCAAAAGGCGTAACGTACGGAGAAGAAACGGTAAGCAAGCTGAAAATGCTGGACATGAAATTCGTTAACGAGCACTCCAAAGCATGGATTGACCGTTGGAATCGTGAAATCACGCAATAACGAACGATAGAAAAACATGGGCGAGGGTATAGACATTTGCGGATATACCCTCTTTTCATGAGGAATGAACGTGAGGAGGACCATTCGTGCAAAAGATCATTCTTGACGTGGATACCGGCATTGATGACGCACTTGGCATTATTCTCGCTGTGAAGAGCGGGCAATTCGATCTGGTTGGCATTACTACGGTGAATGGCAACGTGTCGCTGCGAAAAGCCACAGAAAATACGTGCAAAATTCTCGATTTCTTGCAAGTCGGCGAGCAAATCCCTGTCGTCTGTGGAGCATCTGAACCGTTGCTGCGGCCGTTGTTTTTCGAGCATGCCGTACATGGTGAAGATGGTTTGGGAGGAGCCCTTGCCGGAGTTCCGATTTACAAGGAACCGACTGCTGGCTTTGCCCCTGATTTCATCGTGGAAAACGTACTCGCTCATTCTGGAGAAATTACGCTTATCATGACGGGGCCGCTGACTAATTTGGCTTTGGCGGTGAAAAAATGTCCGGAGCTTGTTCAACACGTCAAGGAAGTCATTTTCATGGGTGGAGTGGTCCGCGAGCATGGCAATGTGACGCCCGTTGCGGAGTATAACATGTACGTCGATCCAGAGGCAGCCAAGGTCGTATTTCATGCCGGATTCCCGCAATTGACGCTGGTTGGACTGGATGTGACACGAAGAGTGCTGCTGAACGAGGAGCATATTCGCGAGCTGGGAGATACCCCGATGGGCGAGTACGTAAGACAGAGTACGTCTGATTACCTTCATCGCTATTTTCAGCGAAATGGCATTTATGCGTGCGCTATGCATGATCCGTTGGCTGTCGCAGTCGCACTCGATCCGAAGCTGGTGAAGACGCAGAAGTTATATGTAGATATAGAAACGAGAAGTGAGCTGTGTGATGGGCAAACGGTTTGCGACTTTCAAAACCGCCTGAAAAAAGAACCGAACATAAACGTCTGTCTGGACGTAGATGCAGATGCGTTCTTTGCGCGTTTTCTCGGCGCATTGAAAGCCTGACGATACCGTGAACAGGAGTTAATCAGATGAGAAAAACGGGTCTTTATTTATTGCTGTTGCCGGGTGTGCTGTTTTTGACGCTGTTCATGGTCATTCCGATCGTGATGACGATTGCGTCCACCTTTTATCAGGATGGTAGCTTTACGATTCAAGGCTATCTCCAATTTCTGACCGATGCGTACTTCCTGAAAATTATGCTGACAACGCTGCAGGTCAGTCTGGTCACGACGATTGCATGTATTCTGATCGGTTTTCCTGCCGCGTACTACATTTCCAAGCTCGGGCCACGCAAAAAAGGCATCCTGCTGGCATTGGCGATTTTTCCTTTGCTGACCAGCTCTGTCGTGCGATCGTTCTCTTGGATGATTATTCTCGGAAAAAAGGGCTTATTGAACAGCTCGCTGCTTGCAATCGGGCTCATTGATAAGCCGTTGGAAATATTGTATACGCCGACTGCGATGATGATTGGTTTGATTCACCTGTTCCTGCCGCTGATCATTATTACGCTGGTAGGGGTGATGGAAAACATCGACCCAGATTTGCTGAAGGCGGCGGAAAGCTTGGGTGCTTCCAAGTTGACGGCCTTCTGGAAGGTCATTGTGCCACTTAGTGTACCAGGACTCATCATCGGTAGCATTCTCGTGTTCGTCGGAAGCTTGACCGCCTACACCACGCCTGCTTTGCTAGGTGGAAAACAGCGGGTCATCTCTACGTTCCTGTATCAAAATGCGATTACGCTCAATGACTGGCATTTGGCGTCCGTCATTGCCACGATCATGATTGTCATTACATTTGTCGTCATCTATTTCATGAACAAGCTGGCGACAAAATTAAATCCGAAGGGGTAGAAGCTATGCAGGAGAAAAATCGCGGGTTGGCCCTGTTTACCTCTCTCGTCTTTTTGTTTTTGCTAGGGCCGCTCATTATTATTTCTTTTACGTCGTTTGAGCCGGGGAGCGTCTTGAAGTTTCCGCCGGAGGGCTTTTCCTGGCGGTGGTACGAAAACATTTTCGAGGTAGAGATGTTCATGACGACATTCAAGACGTCTATGTTCGTTTCTTTGCTGGGGAATCTCTTAGCGCTCTTGTTGGGGATTCCGGCTGCTTATGCGCTCAGTCGCTTTGATTTTCGCGGCAAGAGCATCTTGAATGGCATTTTCATCTCACCTGTCCTGATTCCGGGTATCGTGATGGGCTTTGCCATGCTGAAATACGTCATTGTCGTATACAATTTGCCGATCTATGCGGGACTTCTCGTCGGTCATACGGTGCTGATGCTTCCGTTTATCATTCGCGTCATCGCATCTTCCTTGTCCAACTTTGACTTCGCGATTGAAGAAGCGGCTTTGAGCCTTGGGGCAGGTCGTCTCGAAACCTTTTTCAAAGTCGTCTTGCCGAATATTCGCTCCGGGATTATTGCTGCGATTCTGATCGCTTTTCTGGAGTCGTTCAACAACGTAGATATCTCTGTTTTCATGACAGGACCAGGGGTAAGCACGCTGCCGATCCAGATGCTGACGTACGTAGAAAACAACTTCGATCCCACGATCGCCGCGATTTCCGTGCTGCTCATGATTTTTACGGCTATTCTCATGTTCATCATTGAACGTCTGATGGGGCTTTCCTACTTTACAAAACGATAACGGAGGCATCAACTCATGGCATTGCTCACGCTGGAAAACGTATCGGTTGCCTATGACAATCAATATATTTTGCAAAACTTCAATCTCAATATCGAAAAGGGACAGCTCATCTCATTGCTCGGTCCGAGCGGCTGCGGAAAGACGACGACGCTGCGCCTGATTGCGGGTTTTCTGGAAGCAAAAGATGGCCGGTTTATGTTTGAAGGAAAAGACTATACGCGCGTTCCGGTAAACAAGCGCAACTTCGGGTTTGTTTTCCAAAGCTATGCACTGTTTCCGCACCTTTCTGTTTTCGATAACGTGGCGTTCGGTTTGCGCCTGCGCAAGGTCAATGAAACAGAGGTAAAGACCCGTGTGCAGCAAATTCTCGAAGTCGTGAGTCTCGGCGGCTACGAAAAGCGTTTCCCGAAGGAGCTGTCCGGTGGTCAAAGACAGCGCGTGGCAATTGCGCGGGCACTGGTAATTCAGCCTGACCTGCTGCTGTTCGATGAGCCGCTCAGCAACCTCGATGCCAACCTGCGGATTAACATGCGCGTAGAAATCCGCCGCATTCAGCAGGAGCTGGGAATTACGACTGTGTACGTATCGCATGACCAGGAGGAGTGCTTCTCCATCTCGGATCAGGTGGCAATCATGAACAAGGGTGTGATCGAGCAGCTCGACGATCCAGCCACAATTTTCAAATATCCAAAGACGGAGTTCATCGCTCGCTTTATCGGTTTTACCAACTTCATTGACTTCGTGGAGCGCACCGAGCAGAACGGAGAAATTGGCTTGCGTGTCGGAGACCATCGTTTTACCGCGTCCAAAAATCCGGGCACAGCGAATCCGTCCGGCAAAAAATGCGCAATGCGACCAGATGACCTTCTTGTAACGACAGAAGAGAGCACCGAACCGGGAATGAACCGTCTGCGTGGAACAGTGAAGGTAAGCACGTTTTTGGGACGCAGCTATCAATATGTCGTGGAAACAGAGCTGGGCGACTTCACGGTCAATCAAGAGATGGAGACGCCGTACAAGACTGGCCTAAACGTCAATCTGCTGTTTCCAAAAGACAAAGTGGTACTCGTGGACTAAAGACAGGAGGTTATTTTCGTGAAGGTCGATTTGTTGATTCAAGACGTCCAAGTGTTTAACAGCTATTTTAAAAAGTTCATCAAAGGAAATGTCGCTGTTTTGGATGGACGATTCTTCTATATTGGTGAGCGGAGTACGGAAACATTTGAAGCTGCCGAGATCGTGGACGGACAAGGCCGCTACATGATTCCTGGTCTGGTCGATATTCACTTGCATATTGAGAGCACGATGGTGACGCCGGAGACATTTTCCTATGGCTTGATTCAAAACGGAGTGACGACGATCGTACCGGAACCGCATGAGATGGCCAATGTATTCGGAATTGAAGGGATCAAAGAGATGATTCGTGCGAGCCGTGATTGTGTCGTTGATATGCTGTACGCAATCCCGAGCTCCGTACCAGCTACCTCAATGGAAACGACAGGTGGGTCTGTCGAGATTGCAGACATGGACGAGCTCTTGCGCTCCGAAGAGATCATTTGCCTCGGCGAAATCATGAACTACGTAGACATTATCAAGGACCCTGACTGCAAGACGAATCGCATCCTGGAGCATATCCGCAAGACGTATCCAAAGCTCGTCATCGAGGGGCATGTTCCGAAATTGATCGATTTGGATCTGCATCGTGTCATTTATGCGGGGGTGGACTCTGATCATACGCACCAGACGCGTGAGGGCATGGAAGCGAGAATTGCAGCAGGCATGTTCCTAGAGATTCAAGAAAAATCGATGACGGATGAAGTCATGGACTATTTGATCAAAGAGGATGTTTCCGAGCATTTTTGCTTTGTGACGGATGATGTGATGACAGATTCCTTGGTCAATCGCGGACATTTGAACCATATCGTGAAAAAAGCCATTCAAATGGGCATGCAGCCGGAGCGCGCGATCTACGCGAGTACATTTACCCCAGCCAGACGTATGAACATGACGGATCGAGGGGCGATTGCTCCTGGCAAAATAGCGGACTTCCTGTTGCTGTCTGATCTGCATGAACTCAAGATCGAACGCGTCTACAAAAATGGGAAGAAAGCTTATGACGCCAGGGAAGAGTACCGACAAGTAGTCAAAGAGAAGCAGTTTCCTGCGCATTTTTATGAGAGCATCAAGCTATCACCGCTTACAGAGCAAGACTTCCACGTCGCGGTAGATGTGCCGGACAATCGTTATCCATGTCGGGTCATGCTCGTTCAAAACGGTTCTACGTTTACAGAGGATCACCGTGGAATCGCTGAGGTGCGGGAAGGACAACTCTTGTGGGAGGAGAGCCCATACGGCTTGATCGCTGTCTTTGAACGCTATGGCAAAAACGGCAATCGCGGTTACGGCTTGATCAGCGGCGATACGATCAAGCGAGGTGCGGTAGCCACTAGCTATTCGCATGACAACCACAATCTCTTGGTTGTCGGACACAATCCGCACGATATGATGGTCGCAGCCAATGAAGTCATCCGCAACCAGGGCGGCTTTTACGTGGTGGAGGATGGCAAGGTGATCGCGAGCCTTCATTTGCCGGTCGGAGGCATTTTGACAGAGGAACCATTGGAAAAGACTGCAAAGGAAGTTGAGCAACTTCGCCGTGCCATGGAGTCGCTCGGTTACAATCACTACAACCCGATCATGTCGATCAGCACGCATTCCTTACCGGTCAGTCCAGCCCTGAAGCTGACGGATCTGGGGTTGATCGATGTAAATGAAGGGAAAATAGTTCCGTTGCTTTTGATGTGATAAAAGTTGTCTGCTGAGAATATTATTTTCGGCAGGCAACTTTTTTTGATCAAAAAGTCCCGAAAGAAGCATATAAAATTTCATGCATAGGCATACACTCCCGAATAATTACCTATTCACTTACTGGAATTAGGGTATTTGGCAGGTTTTGGTTTGGGTATTCAGAATCTGTAATACTGGAAAATTTTTCTGTAACATGGTATTCGATCCTAATCCAGAAAAGAGGAGATAAATAAATGGATAACGTAGGGTTGAGAAACAAACTGTTCAGTAAAGGTCTGTCGCTTTTGTTCATGCTGGCAATGATGCTGGTGGCAGGCGCAGCTACTCTCGTGTTCGCTGAGAAAGCCTCGGCTCACGGGTACATCGAATCGCCAGCGAGTCGCTCTTACTTGTGTAAGACGGGGCAAAACAAAGGCTGCGGTCAAATCCAGTGGGAACCGCAAAGCGTGGAGGGTATTGGCGGGTTCCCGCAGTCTGGTCCTGTCGATGGTGAATTTACTGGTGGAGGCCGCTATCCTGAGCTTTACGCACAAACGGCAGATCGCTGGACCAAGGTTACCTTGCAGGGTGGACAAAATGCGTTTACTTGGAATCTAACAGCCCCGCATAGTACAGCGGAGTGGAAATATTACATCACGAAAAAAGATTGGAATCCTAACAAGCCGCTTGCCCGAGCGGATTTGGAACTGTTCTGCTCGTTCCAGGACGGAGGGAAAAGACCGCCATTCACGGTAACGCAATCGTGTAATGTACCTACAGATCGTAGCGGTTACCACATTATTTTGGCTGTCTGGGAAATTGCTGATACGGGCATGGCTTTTTACCAGGCAATTGATGTGAATTTGATTAACACGGGAACAGGCATCATTGAAAAGCCTACCGTTCCAGGCAATGTGACTTCTGTATCGCAAACAGCTACAAGCATTGAGCTTAGCTGGACAAAATCCGTGGCATCTGAGGGAATCAAGCAATACGATGTGTATCGCGATGGCAAACGAATCGCGTCTACCAAAGAAACAGCATACACGGACAAAGATTTGACGCCTGCTACGGCTTACAGCTACACCGTTGTGGCAGTCGATGGCAAAGGGAAAGAGTCTGACTCTAGCAAAGCCCTTACCGTTCGCACAAAAGCGGAAGATATCGTGGATACAGAAGCACCGACGGTACCAGCGGGAATCATGACTCACCATCCAACAGAGACAGAAATCGACCTCATGTGGAGTCCTTCTCGAGACAATGTTGGCGTGGCGAAATACGAGGTATATCGTGATGGCTCCCACGTAGGGACAGTTGAAAAGCCTTACTTTGTCGATAAAGGATTAACAGCAGGCACATCTTATACGTATACGATCAAGGCGGTTGATGCCGCAGGAAATATTTCCGAAGAGAGCGCGCCTTTTGCTGCAAGCACCAAGGAGAAAAAGCCTGAAGTGCCAGGTGAAATCGCTGAGTGGGATTCCTCTGCTGTGTATGTACAGGGCGACCGCGTCTTATATGATGGAATGGAATTCGTAGCAAAATGGTGGGTAACTGGTGAACAGCCAGACCGTTCTGATGCGTGGAAACTGGTAAGCGATGTCGTACTGTCATGGGATTCCAGTAAAGCGTATGATGGCGGAGCGCAAGTGAATTACGAAGACAAGGTTTATGAGGCAAAATGGTGGACCAAGGGCGAAGAGCCAGGGAAAGCCGATGTATGGAAGCTGGTTGAATAATGTAGCAAAGCCCGGGTGATCTGCCTGGGCTTTTGGTTGTGTAAGTGCAGTCACTATTTTGCCGATTTCTACTTGTTTTGCTATACTTATAATTTGAAAGATAAACAGTCTCCGGCCACATTGATGCAGGATTGTTTGCCCATCTTATAAGGTTAGAAGGAAATCAAAAATGAATGAAACCTATTCGCTAAAAGAAAAATGGCGACAGTTTTTGGCTGTTTTGCTTCCGATCTTGATCTCACAACTGGCGCTGTTTTCGATGACGTTCGCCGATACCATCATGTCTGGACATGCCAGTCCAACTGATTTGGCGGGGGTAGCGATTGGGGCTAGTCTATGGACACCTGTTCAAGCAGGCTTGACGGGGATTCTGATGGCTGTCATGCCGATGGTTGCACAGATGGTTGGGGCAGGGAAACAAGATCAGGTGTCTTACACGGTTATGCAGGCCTTGTATTTGAGTGTGGGGATTGCAGTCGGTGTCATCATCTTCGGTGGTTTGGTGCTTGATCCGATCCTGAACTGGATGCAATTGGAGCCTGAGGTGCGTACGATTGCTCGCGGCTTCCTGCATGCAATCGCTCTTGGAATTGTTCCGATGTTTCTTTATACGGTGCTTCGTTGCTTTATCGACGCATTAGGACAGACACGGGTAACGATGTTTATTACCTTGCTTTCGTTGCCAATTAATGTCTTGCTGAACTACGCTTTTATCTTTGGTAACTTTGGCTTGCCTCGACTAGGGGGAGTCGGTGCCGGGCTTGCATCTGGCATCACATACTGGTGTATTTTGCTGATTACTCTGTTTGTCGTGAATCGCGTACACCCATTCGTTGCGTTCGGTTTGTTCTCCCAATTTCATCGTATCTCGATGAAAGCATGGAAAGAGCTGCTGAAGCTGGGGCTTCCTATCGGATTTTCGATCTTTTGCGAGGTTAGCATTTTTGCGGCCGTCACTTTGTTCATGAGTGAATACAGCACGATTACGATTGCTGCGCATCAGGCAGCGATGAATTTTGCATCATTCCTGTACATGGTGCCATTGAGCATATCCATGGCGTTGACGATTGTCGTCGGCTTTGAGGTGGGAGCCAAAAGGTTCCGGGACGCGAAGCAGTACAGTTATTTGGGTATAGGTATCGCGCTTGGTATTGCCCTTTTGTTCGGAATCAGTTTGCTGATGTTTAGCGAGCAGGTGGCTGGTTTTTACACGACTGACATCGAGGTGTTGGAGCTTGCTCAGCATTTCTTGATGTACTCGATCCTCTTCCTGATCTCCGATGCCATCGCAGCCCCTATTCAAGGAGTACTGCGCGGGTACAAGGATGTGACCGTTACCTTTATCGTTGCGCTGATATCTTATTGGGTGATTGGCTTGCCTTTGGGATACATTCTGGCGAAATTCACTTCGCTTGCAGCATTCGGATATTGGATTGGTCTGATTACGGGATTGGCTGCCGGTGCCATCTTCCTTTTTGGACGTCTGCTGTCGTTACAGAAACGCATGATTCGCAGTCATTTATAAGGAAACAGATAAGCGGGAAATCCCTGATGTGGGGTTTTCCGCTTTTTGCATGAAGAATGAAAGTCACGTTTACACTAGGTGAAAGACCAGATATACTTCTTATCATAGGTGATGGAAGATAACCTGACATCAAAGCGGATGGGGGGGAGAGACTCATGTCACTCTCGGTATTCACAACGTATGATTTTTTGCTAAAACTTGGAGTTGCACTATTTCTAGGTCTGATGATTGGTATGGATCGGCAGCTTAAGCACAAGCCGCTGGGTGTAAAAACCAGCATGGTTATTTCGGTTGCGAGCTGTCTCATTACGATTGTCTCGATTGAATCCGTGCATCGGTTCTCCTTGCCCGGACACACGAATATGGACCCGCTGCGCTTGGCTGCTCAAATTGTGAGTGGTGTGGGTTTCCTTGGGGCTGGTGTTATTCTTCGTCGGAGTAATGATGTTATTTCGGGTTTGACCACTGCCTCAATGGTCTGGGCGGCTTCTGGACTTGGGATTGCAGTAGGAGCAGGTTTTTATTTTGAGGCAGTCACCGCGACGATCCTCATTATTTTGGCGATTAATTTGTTCCCGATCATTCTTCGCTTAGTTGGTCCAGAATCGCTTAGACAAAGAGATTTGTCGATTAAGATTGTGGTCGAAGGCGGGGGCGAATTAGATTTGGTGTTCAAGCAGATTAAGCACCTCGAACTGCAAGTGAAGCGGGTGAAGGTCAAAGACTTGGACAATAATCTGCAAAAGCTGGAAATGATGATTACAGCATCCGAAAATACGTATACGACGGATATATACAGCCTGTTGAAGGCCGTCGATCATGTCATTTCGGTAGAAGTAGAAAGCAGATAATATGGAATACTAGAAGACGGAGGCCATTAAGATTTGGCTTTCGTCTTTTTTAGTTGCTGTCGTGAGGGAAGAAGCGCATTTCCAGTCTACGCTTCGACCTCCGCCCCGCAAGGGGTGAAGACTGTCCGCTTCGGAAAAAATGGCGGGAGCGCTTCAAACGTAGATGGTTCGAAGAAGGATTCCATAAGTGAAGCTGAAATTCCCCGCCATTTTTTCCTACGCTGGGTCGGGCTCCAGAGGCGCTTGGACTGGAAATGCGCTTCTTCTACGTAGCTTTTTGTTTTTATTTTTGAGCGTGAACTCTTGAAGCCCTCTTGAATTACTTACAAAAATGTTGTAAAAGCTCCTACTACACATAAGCTGTACGAAAGCACTGTCACATGTCTGGAAGGAGACCGCCCGAACGAAGAGAGGATACAGGCGACTGGAAGACATGTGGCAGGGCTTCCCCCGACCCCAACCGTTTGAAGAATTTTGGTTTTTCCCGAAAAAACACTTCATCCCTTGATAACAAGAATGAAAATCATTATCATTTTAGTGAAGAAGAACTGCTTTATCCTTTTTTACATAAGTAAACGCTTGATAACGAGGAGGATGCGAGATGGAATTCAGAATTGAAAAGGACACGATTGGAGAAATCAAGGTTCCGGCGGATAAGCTGTGGGGCGCGCAAACACAGCGCAGCTTCCAAAACTTCGAGATCGGCGAAGAAAAAATGCCACTTCCACTGATTCGCATGTTTGCCATCCTGAAAAAAAGCGCTGCGCTGGCGAATCAAAAGCTGGGCAAGCTCGATAATGAAAAGGCTGAAGCGATTGTGGCGGCAGCAGATGAAGTGATCCAAGGAAAATGGGATGAGCATTTCCCGCTCGTTGTCTGGCAAACTGGCAGCGGCACGCAATCCAACATGAACGTCAACGAAGTCATTGCCCATCGCGCGAACCAATTGCTGCAAAAGCAAGGCAGCTCGGCTCGCATCCACGCCAACGATGATGTGAATAAATCGCAGAGCTCCAATGATACATTCCCGACAGCGATGCACATGGCTGGATTGGTTGCTATCGAGGAGCAAGTACTGCCTGCACTCCAGCTGTTAAAGGCAACGTTGAAAGAAAAAAGCGAAGCCTATATGGATATCATCAAAATCGGTCGCACGCATTTGCAGGACGCGACTCCGCTGACGCTGGGCCAAGAATTCAGCGGTTGGGTACGCATGCTGGAAAAATCGGAAAAGATGATCAAGGAGAGCAACGAGTACCTGCGTGAGCTGGCGATTGGCGGAACAGCGGTAGGAACAGGAATCAATGCGCATCCGCGCTTCGGTGAAATGGTCGCGGCAGAAATCAGCAAGGAAACCAACCATCAATTCGTGACGGCAGAAAACAAGTTCCACGCGCTGACCAGCCATGACGAGCTCGTTCATGTACATGGTGCCCTCAAAGCACTGGCGGCGGATCTCATGAAAATCGCCAATGACGTGAGATGGCTGGCGAGCGGCCCGCGTTGCGGAATCGGTGAACTTGTCATTCCAGCGAACGAGCCAGGCAGCTCCATCATGCCAGGGAAGGTGAATCCGACCCAAAGCGAAGCGATGACGATGGTCGTATGCCAAGTGATGGGCAACGATGCTGCGATTGGCTTTGCTGCTAGCCAGGGGAACTTCGAGCTGAATGTCTTTAAACCAGTCATCATCTACAATTTCCTCCAATCCGCAAGATTGTTGGCAGACGCGATGAAGTCCTTCAACGACAATTGCGCAGTAGGTATCGAGCCTGATTTGACAGTGATCAAGGAAAACCTGAACAACTCGCTGATGCTGGTGACGGCGCTGAACCCGCATATTGGCTATGAAAATGCGGCAGCAGTTGCGAAGCTGGCTCACAAAGAAGGCATTACCCTCAAGGAAGCGGCGATCAAGAGCAATTTGCTGACCGAAGAGCAATTCGATCAAGTCGTGCGCCCTGAACAAATGATTCATCCAAAAGAATAGGATCTTCATAAACAAAACCGATGGTCCCGTATTTTGTGGCCATCGGTTATTTTTTGAGCCATTACAGATGCGAACCGCCACTTGCATCAATCAATTGACCAGTTACCCAGCGGCTGTCCGAGGAAGCGAGAAAGGAGGCAATATCCGCTACATCATCAGGCTCTCCCCATCTGTTGAAGGTGGAAAGTCCAGCTGCATACTTTTGTCCATCCGGATTATTTTGCAACGTGCCAGCATTCATCTCGGTGTTAATAATTCCCGGCAGGATCGCGTTTACCGTAATTTGACGGCTTCCCAGTTGTTTAGCCAGAGCTAGCGTCATTGTGTTTACAGCCCCCTTTGATATGCTGTAAGTGAACACACTTGGGGAAGCTGCACGAGTCACGAAGGATGAGAGATTGATGATACGGCCTTCCTCTCTTAAGCGTGGCAAAGCTTGTTGGATTATAAAAAACGGTGCTTTGACATTGATGTTCATAACCTCGTCAAACGATTCTTCGGTAGCCTCTTCCAACGTTAAGATTTGTCCGATCCCAGCGTTATTGACGAGAATGTCAAAATGATGATCTCCTGTACGTTTCTGCAATGCTTCGTCCAATGTCTCATAGAAATCACGAATGCCGTCAAGAGTCCGCAAGTCCGTACCGATTGCGAATGCTTGGCCTCCAGCTCGTTCAATCTCACGTACGACTGCTTCCGCTTCTTCCTGTCTTCTTCCATAGTGCACGACGACCAATGCGCCATCCTGCGCCAGACGTAATGCGATCCCACGGCCAATCCCACGACTTGCTCCGGTTACCAATGCAATTTTCCCTTTCAAATTACTCATGGTTTCATCTCCCTTGATTGAAATTCAAGTTAGTTATAACACAAGGGGATGTTTGAAATATTGCTCTCTCATTTACTCGGTTGGTCTTACTTGCTTTACCTTTTCTTTAACAATTCTTGTTATAGTGATCCTATCTATATCTACTACGCATGAGTTCGGAGGTGTTTGTCCGTGAGGATTTTGATTGTAGATGACGACAAAGAGATTGTAGAGCTGATGGCGATATATTTGAGCAACGAAGGGTATGAGATTGAAAAGGCTTTTGACGGTTTGGAAGCGATGGAGAAGCTCGAGCTGAAGCCCATCGATCTCGTCATTCTGGATGTCATGATGCCCAATCTGGATGGGCTGGAAGTAACCAAGCGTATACGAAAAAACTCGACCATCCCCATCCTGATGGCGAGTGCCAAAACGAATGATATGGACAAAATCCTGGGCTTGATGACGGGTGCAGATGATTACGTGGCGAAGCCGTTTAATCCGCTGGAAGTGATTGCGCGGGTCAAGTCTCTCCTGCGACGGGCGAACTACACGCAGGCAAGCAAACAGGATCATGTGATTGAGGCGGGACCATTAATTATTGACAAGCAAAGTCACTTCGTTCAGACAAAAGAAGGCACCCCGATCAAGCTGACGGCATTGGAATTTTCCGTCCTGCATCTTCTGGCAAGTCATCCGAATCGGGTATTCAGCTCGGAGGAAATTTTTGACCGCTGCTGGAAAATGGAGAATTTCGTTTCCTACAAGACGGTAATGGTTCACATCAGCAACCTGCGGGAAAAACTGGAGAAGGCGACCAATGGCGAGAAGGTGATACAGACGGTCTGGGGGGTCGGCTATAAAATTGAAGCTTAGAGCCAAGGATTTTATCCGCATCCTTTTCGATTTGCTGCTTGGCCTCATGATCATCTACGCTGTTTTTCAAATGGCTGATTTTTTTGCCAACAACTATTTGTACACCATTCCGGAAATTAGAGAGTTCATCTGGAAGTTGCGGGTCAATTTCGATATCAACTCCTTTAAAATCCCAATAATTTTGTTGGCAACCGGCATGTTTGCGGCGTGGTCGGTGGTTCGTATTCGCAAGTACCTGGAACAAAGGCAGATGGAACAAATCATAAACGAGCTGCATTTCATTGCAAAAGGCAACTATCATCATCAGATTTCCATTCGTCCAAACGGCAGCTTGGGCCAAGTCGTCGATAGCATCCATGCTCTGGTCAAAAGCACCTTGGATGCGATGGAGGAGGAGCGGCGGCTGGAACAATCGAAGGATGAACTGATCACCAACGTTTCCCACGATCTGCGAACGCCGTTGACTTCCATCATTGGCTACCTTGGGCTGATTGAGCAGAACAAACACCAGGACGAGGAGAAGTTCAAGCACTACGCCCATATCGCCTATGAGAAGGCCAAACAGATGAACGTGCTCGTCAATGATTTGTTTGAGTACACGAAGGTCCGCAATCGCGGGGCGTATTTGAAGCGAACGCAGTTTGACTTGGTAGAGCTGGTTGAGCAAGTATCGGTCGGCTTTCGACTCGTGGCGAGTGAGGCAGGGCTGCGTTTAATCGTAGACACACCCGATCAAAAAATAGAAATGGCAGGAGATACTGACAAGCTCGTTCGCGTTCTGGAAAACCTTATTTCCAACGCTGTGAAATACGGACGCGATGGTACGGAAATCATCATTCGCGTCTTCGAGCAAGGAGAAGGTGTCGCGATTTCTGTCGCCAATAACGGAGCGCCGATCCCGGCTGAATATGTGCCAAGCCTGTTTGAACGCTTTTTTCGGGTGGAGGCCTCACGTTCGAAAGAAACAGGCGGCTCGGGTCTCGGACTCGCTATCGCCAAAAGCATCATCGATCTGCACCAAGGAAGCATATCCGTTGAAAGCACAAACGAATGGACGACCTTTACCGTTTGGCTGCCACGTACAATCTCAAGCATTTGAGAAAAGCTTTACTTTTTCTTTACCTTTCGTTTCCGTTAATTTTAATTGAAAGGTCTATCCTGACTGCATGAAGGTTATGACAAGCGGCTCATTTCCGTCGTGATGGACGCTGAGGAAGCTGCCAATTGTTTTACAGAGACAAAAAACTGATGGAGAGAGGGTTTGACAATGGATAACGTGCAAAAAGTGGAGAGACCGACAGAACTGCTTATTCTTGCAGGTTATGCAGTGTTTGCCCTTTATTTGTTTCTCGTAGTGAAGGTACTGCTGCTCAAATTCGGCAGTTTGGATAGCAGCTTGCTATTGGATCAGTGTAAACTCATTTGGAGCGATCCGTCTGTAATTGTGGAGCGGTTGCGCTACCGGAGCAATTTGGTGCCCTTTCATGAAATCGAGAACTATATCAAAGCGATTCGAAATAACCAAAGCTGGCACAGTGCAGTGAACTTCGTAGGCAACGTGATCGCCTTCATGCCATTAGGCTTCCTGCTGCCGCTGTTGTTCCCAAAAAAAGCCGGCTCCCTGTTCAGAGTCATCCTGCTATCCCTAATGCTAAGCCTCGGTGTGGAACTGACACAACTCGTAATGAACGTCGGAACATTCGATGTCGATGATTTGCTCCTGAATACAGCGGGCGGGATAATCGGGTACATCGTGTACTTGTTCATTTGGCTTCTACAGAAAAAACGATTCATCTATTCGGTAACTTCATAGACCACTTATTAGGCACCCACATGGTGCTTTTTATTTTTTAGTAAAAAGGTTTCGATCAACCAACAAAGCTGGCGAGAAGAAAAAGCACAGGGCTCGCAGACCTTGACAACGCCTACCCAGTCGGAACTTCCAAAAGGGGACCACGCTTGTCGAACACTTCTTCCTTGAGAAACGTCCGCCCGTAGGGTGGCTTTGGCTCGACGGTCCCCTTTTGGAAGTGTAGACGGACAGTGAATCCCCCTTGCGGGCGTGTCAGAGTCGAAGAGAACTGTGCTTTTTCTTCCCCTCCACCATGTTGACCCAACCAAAGAAGTCCCCCTTGTTTTGTCCCAATGCCTATGTTTACACTTATAGAAACCCATTGAAAATCCGTCGAAAGAGAAGGTGATTCTCTTTGTTAGATAAAGCGCAAGAGATTTTACGAAAGTACTTTGGCTACGAATCATTTCGAGAAGGCCAGAAGAAAATTATCACGAGCCTGTTAGCCGGACATGACACCGTAGGCATCATGCCAACCGGCGGTGGGAAATCCATCTGTTATCAAGTCCCAGCGATGCTCCAGGACGGCGTAACCATCGTGATCTCCCCCCTCATCTCACTGATGAAGGATCAGGTCGACGTACTGGTCAGCATGGGCATTCCCGCCACCCAAATTAACAGCTCACTGGATTATAGCGAGGTTCGCGATCGACTCCGTATGGCAGCGCGGGGAGAGTACAAGCTGCTGTATATCGCCCCAGAGCGTTTGGAATCCGAAACGTTCCAAAACCTGATTCAGGATGTTCCGATCTCGTTTGTGGCAGTGGACGAAGCGCATTGCGTCTCGCAGTGGGGGCATGATTTCCGCCCGAGCTATTTGGCAATTGCCCGTTTTCTTCAATCCTTGCCACAGCGCCCGATCGTCGCTGCCTTGACGGCGACAGCGACACCGGAGGTAACCGAGGACATCAAGCGACAGCTGGAATTAAAGGACGAGCGCCTTTTTATCACAGGATTTGGCAGAGATAATCTCATCTTGTCCGTACGCAAGGGGGAGAACCGTCGGGAATTCATCCAGGCGTACTTGCGGGCGAATAAGCAGCAGGCGGGTATTATTTATGCGGCAACGAGAAAGGACGTGGACGCCTTGCATGCAGATTTGGACAAGCGTGGCTTTGCTGTGACCAAATACCATGCAGGACTGACGGAAGAGGAACGTGCGGCCAACCAGGAAGCATTCCTGTACGATGATGTCCGGACGATGATCGCGACCAACGCATTTGGCATGGGCATCGACAAGTCCAATGTGCGCTACGTCATTCATTACAACATGCCGAAAAACCTGGAGGCGTATTATCAGGAAGCAGGCCGTGCGGGACGCGATGGAGAGCCAAGTGAGTGTATTCTACTGTTTCAGCCCCAGGATATCCAGACGCAAACGTTTTTCATCGAGCAGAATCAACTGCTGGACGAGCGCAAGGAGCTGGAGTACAAAAAGCTGTACGCGATGATCGACTATTGCCGGACGCCGCGCTGCTTGCAGCAAAACATCGTGCAATACTTCGGCGAAACAGATGCTGTCGCGTGCGGACGCTGCGGGAACTGCACCGATGAGACCGAGCTGTCCGATATTACGCTCGAAGCACAGAAGATTTTCTCCTGCGTCAAACGTATGAGAGAGCGCTTCGGTGCCGCACTCGTCGCGCAGGTACTGAAAGGCTCCAAGAATAAAAAGGTCACCCAGTTTTCCTTCGATCAGTTGCCTACGTACGGATTGATGAAGGAATACAAGGAAAAAGAGATCGCAGACCTGATCCAGCTCCTCATTGCCGAAGGCTATCTGCAAGTAACGGAGAGCCAATATCCAATCGTAAAGCTGGGAGAGCGGGCATTGCCTGTTCTGCGGGGCGAAGAGCGCGTCGTGCAAAAAATCTCAATTCGTCCTGTGCAGCTGACAGAGGATGACGAGTTGTTCGAGCACCTGCGCGCGTTGCGCAAGGAAATCTCGACGCGCCAAAAAGTACCGCCGTACGTGATTTTCCCAGATAGTACCTTGAAGGAAATGAGCAGTGTTTGCCCGACTGACAAACAAGCCATGCTCAAGATCAAAGGAGTAGGCGAGGCGAAATTTGAGAAGTACGGAGAACTCTTTCTGGAGTGTTTGCAGAACTATGCAGCGATCAAGTCGTGACATGTACGTCACGGCTTTTTTTGCTATTTTTCCTTTCATATGCCTGCTATAGTTAAATAGCACCCAGAATTTTCATACAAAATAGAACAGGAGGACAATTAGAGCAAGACCATCGAGGGGCATTGACAGATTTAAGAGAGACAGAGGGGAAAACATGAAAAAACTAGCGAAGGGCTTATTAAGTGTAGCACTTACATCCATGGTGCTAGGCAGTGCGATGATGGGGATCGCCGCACCAGTAAAGGCCGCAGAAACACCTACCAAGATTACCCTGCTGGGTACGTCTGATATTCACGGACGATTCATGCCGTGGGATTATGCTTTGGATGGCCCGAATCCAAATGGCAGCATGACGCAGTTGTTCACGATGATTAAAGAAATTCGCAAAGAAAATCCGAACACCGTGTTGCTGGACGCAGGCGATTCCATCCAAGACAACTCGGCAGAGCTGTTCAACGACCAACCGCAGTCTCCCGTCATGGTCGCGATGAACGAAATGAACTATGACGCATGGGCTTTTGGCAATCATGAATTTAATTTTGGACTCGATGTATTGGACAAGGTCAGCAGCCAATATAAAGGCGCTGTTCTGGCAGGGAACATTTACAAGGAAAATGGCGAGCGTTTCTTGCCTGCGTACACGATCATTGAGCGTGGCGGTGTAAAAATCGGCGTCATTGGGATGAACACACCGATGATTACCGATTTCGAAAAAGGAACCGATCATCTGGATGGACTCGTCATCAAAAATCCGGTAGAAGAAACTAAGAAAGCCGTAAAAGAGCTGGAAGGCAAAGTAGACGTCATGATCGGTCTCATGCACATGGGCATCGAGAATGAAAACGGTATTCCGGGTACGGGCGTAGCAGATATCGCGAACGCTGTTCCAGAACTGACTGCGATTTTTGCCGGGCACATGCACAAGCTTGTGAAAAAAGAAGAGATCAACGGTGTCCTGATTACAGAGCCGGACAAATACGGTACACATCTCTCTCGTATTGACCTGACTTTCGAGAAGAAAGACGGCAAGCTCGTGCTGACTGACAAGGAAGCGACTGCGGTCCCTGTAAAAGGCGCAGATGGCACACCAGCGGTATCCGATGCAGCGCTGGAGACCAAGCTCAAGCCTTTCCATGAGTTCGCGCGTGCAGATGCCAACATCGTCGTAGCAGAGCTAAAAGGCATGAACCTGGTGGCAAAAAACGAGATCGAGGGCATCCCGACGGTCCAAATTCAGGAGACGCCACTGTCTGACTTTTTCCATGAAGTGATGCTCTACTATAGCAAAGCAGACGTGGTTGCTCACCAGATCGACAACGACAAAGCCAAGCTGGATGTCGGTCCGATCAAGAAAAAGGATATCGCCTACAACTACCAATACGCGGGTGGCGAGATTACTGTATACAAAGTAACTGGAAAAGACTTGAAGGACTATATGGAATGGGCTGTGGGTTACTTCAATTCCACGCGCCCTGGTGACGTGACCGTAAGCTTTGATCCAAAACGCCGCTCTTCCAAATACAGCACCAACGATTTCTTCGGTGGCGTGAAATACGAAATCGACCTGACCAAGCCGTACGGCAGCCGCATCACGAACCTGCGCAAGCTCGATGAGACACCGATCAAGGCTGAAGATACCTTGAAGCTCGGAATGAACTCATACCGGATGGAAGCTTTGCAGGCAAAAGGTGGCGCGTTGGAAGGACGCAAGTTCGAACAGCTGTGGTCTTCCAAAGACAACAGTGCGTTTGGTGAAACGGGTGGAACGATCCGTAATCGTGCTATTGCATACCTGAAAGAAGTGAAAAAAGGCGTTTACGAGCCAAAGGTACAAAACAACTGGAAGATTACTGGTGTGGACACCACTTCACCTGAACGCAAGGACGTAGTAGAGCTGATCAATGCAGGCATTCTGAGCGTTCCAAAAACGGCGGATGGCAAATACACCAATATCGCTTCCATCAACATCAAGGACGCGGTAACCAAAGAAGAAATCGCCGAGCTGTCTGCAAAAGCAAAAATTAATGCAGCGAAGTTTTCGACCGTCAAAACCAAAGGCGAATTTTATCATCAACTGAACGAAGCGAGAAAGGCTGCGGAGAAATCGGGTACACCCCCAACCAATACGCAGCAAAAGAAATAACAGAGATGAACGCAAGAAAGCCGTGACGCCAGTGGTTACGGCTTTTTCTGTGACGAAAACCTGTCAACGAACGATTCTTCTGCGATACTTCACCAAGTACAACAGGAATCCAAGCAACAGCAGCCCTTGACCAACAATCGCACCGGAGATGGAGATGCCGATATAGGTAATCAAGTAGTAAATACCGGAGCCTACTGCCATCAGCAGATTCTCGATGAAATTCTGAATCGCAATCGTTTTCCCGGAACCAACCATCCGCTTACCTTCGTCCTGCAAGACGGTATTCATCGGGATAATGAAAACCCCGCCCATGAATCCGAGGAGAAGCAGTAAACAGATGGCAATAAAGGTGATGTTCACCCAAGGAAATAGCACGATGATAAGAAACATTCCGAATCCATATGTCAGCGATCGAGTGAAATGAGTCAAAGGAATGAGCTTCGGAGCGAGAAAAGCTCCGGCAATAATTCCGATGGATGTCGTTGCGAGAATCAGCGATACAGAGAAGCTCTCCGGGTTAATCCCTAGCGCCAGGGGAATCCAGGCGAGAACGGCCACGCGCAGGACAGCTGAGGACATCCAGAATGCTCCGGTTCCAATCAGGGCAAAGCTTGTTTCCGGACGATTCATCAGGTGCTGGAAGTCGATGAAAAAGCGTCGTGCTTCTGCCCCATAGCGAATCGATGCATTCCCTCTCATGCGCGGAATGAAGAAAGTCATACCAAGCGACAGCAGATAGATCAGCAGACAAATTCCTGACGAGATAAGCGGCGCTGTCATGTTCGCGATGGCTCCACCGCCACCGATCCCCATCAAAATCGCAAAGATTGTATAGGCTTCGATGCGTGCATTCGCATGAAACAGTTCATCTTCATTTCGAGTCAGCTCCGGGAGAATTCCGTACTTGGCTGGAGAATACACGACTGCTCCGACTCCTACTGTGAAGTAACACAACATCAGCATCATGATGCTCGACTGGTCAATGAAAAACAGTAAGACGACACCAAGCGCTTTAATCAGGTTGCCGATCACCAGTACGATTGACTTGGCGTGCTTGTCGGCAAAGGGCCCAACCAGTGGGGCGAGGAAAACATAAGGGAGAAAGAATGAAATCGATACGAGTGCGAGCATCGCGGGAGAAAAACCGTTCTCCCGCAGCAGATTCGCGATGACAAACAAAATCATGTTGTCGGCAAAGGCCGATAAAAATTGAGTGAAGTACAGGGCTTGTAGTGGTTTTAATCGTATGTTCACATCATTTTCCTCCCGTTTCGGCCAGCTGTTTCAGACTGACGTAATCCGTTTTGCCGCTACCGAGAAGTGGTAGAGCCTTAATGATTTGCATCGTACCTGGGATGAGCAGTGGCGAGTATTGTTTTTCCGTCAAATACGCGCGCAATTGGCTCAGCTGAACCGATTCATCTGTGGTAAATAGCAGCACACGCTCACCTTTTCGCGCATCATTCACTGTGATCGCAGCAAAACCGGAGTGTCCAAAGCATTGCATAGCAAGTTCCTCAACCAGATTGAGCGAAACCATCTCGCCGCCGATTTTTGCGAAGCGCTTCAAGCGGGATTGAATGCTGAGAAAGCCATCCTTGTCAGCCGTAACCAAATCACCTGTGTGGTACCATTCCTCAGCGGGGACAAAGCCTTTTCCGTGAATCATATAGCCCTTCATGACGTTCGGACCCTTCACCAAAAGCTCCCCGCCAGCATCGATTCCTTCAACTGGTTCCAGCTTGGCGGACATCCCTGGCATCAAGCGCCCGACGGTTCCCGGTTTGTTAGCCAGCGGGGTGTTGAGCGACAGGATCGGAGCCGTTTCCGTTGCTCCATAGCCTTCAAAAATCCGCACACCGAACTTTTCCATCCACAGCTTGCGCACATCGTCCTTTAGCTTTTCTGCTCCTGCAAATACGTAGCGCAAGGTGTAGAAGTTGTAAGGATGGGCCATACGCCCGTAACCAGCCATAAAGGTCGAGGTTCCGAAGAGAATCGTTGCGTTTTGATCGTAGACCAATTCCGAAATGGCCTTGTAATGCAGCGGACTTGGATACAGATAAACCGGGATGCCTTTCACTACCGGTAAAAGTGTTCCCGCAGTAAGGCCGAAGCTGTGGAACATAGGCAGGGCATTGAAAAACTTGTCACGACTCGTAATGTCAATCACACTGGTCACTTGTTGAATATTCGCGTACAGATTCGTGTGCGTCAGGATGACACCCTTTGGCTTGCTCTCACTGCCGGAGGTGAAGAGAATCAGCTCGTTGCTAGCCGCAGAAGCTTTTTTCTTCCGCAAATAAGAGAAGAGTGCGGACACTTTGTCAAAAGCAGTCGCAGATGCTTTCAAATCCTCGAGATAAATAATTTTCATGCTCGGTGAAAGACCTGCGATGATGTGCTCCAGCTTTCCTTTTTCAATGAATACACGTGATGTCAGGATCGTATCGATATGGGCAGTTTCACAGCAATCCAGCAGGGAACGAATCCCGAGTGAGAAGTTCAGGATGGCTGGAGTGGTCCCGATACGGAACAACGATAGCAGCGTTACGAGATGACCTACTGAATTGGGAAGGAATACACCGACAACCGGTTTTCCCAAGAGCATTGGCTGCAATTTGTTACCGAGTAAGTAGCTGCCGATTAACAAGGTCTTGTAGTCGATTGATGACGTCAGGTCCTTGGCGATTTCCATTTTTGCACCATTCAGGCGAGCTGCTTCGAGAACTTCATCAAACAGATTCACGTTTTGCTTCATTCGACTCTCGAACAAGCCTTCTTGGAGAATACGCAGAATACGATCATTGGCCGTGCTTTTTTGTTCGCGCATCGACAGGTTTTGATCGCGCTCGATGGTGAACGGAGTGCCTACTGTCATGGTCACATCAGGGAACCAGGATAGCTTCAGCTTTCCTTTCAAATACGAGAAGATCGAGCGTTCCAGGCCATTAATAATGATTGGGTAAACCGTTACACCAGTTCGCAGCGCGAGATAGCCGACACCGCTGTAGATTTTCATGATGCCGCCCGTCGTCGTGATCCGACCCTCTGGGAAAATCACCAGCGTCTGCCCGTTGCGAAGGACGCGGAGCATGTGGCGGATGGAGTACGGGTTGAGCGGATCGATCGCGATATGCTTGCGGAAGCGGAGGAAAAACGCAAACCGCTTGGCGATCTCCGTGTTGACGACAAAGGTCGCTTCTTTTGGCAAGCAAAAGGATAGGAGTACCGCATCTAGCAAGGAGACGTGATTGGGAGTGATAAGAGATGGCTTCGACAAGTCGATTTTGGAGAGTCCAAGCACACGAGGACGAAACCACAGCATCAGGATCGTTTTTAAGAAAGAATAAATAAGGGCCATGTGGACCACACCTTTACAAAGAATGATTGCGTTGTTCTATAGCTTTTATTGTAAGGAGTGGAGCATGTAAAAAAAGTACCAACATTTATTGGTACCTGGTAATAAGACCTAGAATAGCTTTTTCTGGCTGGCTTTTGCGGCCGCTTCCTTGCTAGTTTTGACGCCCATTTTTTTGAGGATTCGGTTGATGTGATTTTTGATCGTACGCTTCGTGATGTGGAGAGATTGTTCAATCTGCGTCTGCGTATGACCTTGGTGGATTAGTTGTAGGATGTCTCTTTCTGCGGGAGATAACAGCTTTTGATTTTCATCGTTTTTCAAACGCAAAAATTCGTTGCGCAGTGCCGCAGCTGCCGTAGGATGAATGGCAGATTGGCTGTTGTGAGCAGCACGGATGGCGTCGGGAATTTCCTTGAAGCTCGATTTGCTGATGTAATTGACGGCACCCGCCGAGAAGGATTCCACGATCACTGCCTCGTCTGTCAGAGAGGTGAGCATGATGATTTTACTGTCAGCTCGGAGTGCCATGAATTCGATTGCTGTCTCGATTCCGTCCAAATTGTTCTCGGTCAAATTAATGTCCATTAAGACGACATCCGCTTTGGAAGGCAAAAAGCGCTCGATTGCTTCTGCTTTGAACCCGGCTTCCCCTACTACAGTGAGATCCGGTTCTTTGTTCAGGAAGTCAATGAGACCTTTGCGCCAGACTGGATCGTCCTCTACTAAAAATACCCTGATTGGATTCATGTGTGTGTGCGTCCTTTCGCTATTCAGAGTCGGTTGTGATGACGCGCTTTTTCGGGAAGAACAGGAAAACGGTGGTTCCTTTGCCTTGCTCACTGTAGATTTCCAGCTGGCCCTGATGCTTTTGCATGACATTGTAGCAGTAGGAGAGCCCAAGACCAAAGTTTTGCCCTGTCCTTTTTGTCGAGAAAAAAGGATCGAGCACGTGAGGCAGGTTCTCTTTTGTGATGCCTGTGCCTGTGTCCGCGACAGTGATGATGAGATGCTTGTGGGACAAAAATAGCTGAAGATGGAGCTTGCCGCCCGACTTCATGGCTTCCAGCGCATTCATGCACAAGTTGGTGATGACTTCGCGCAGCTGTACGCCATCGCCATACAAGCGAAGTGTTTCGTCCAATTCAGTAACGACTTCTACCTGTTGTTTCAGGATATAGGGCGTCAAATTTTGTGTGACTTGCCCGATGATTTGACCGGGGTCGCATGGTTCTTCGCGCAGCTCGACATCCCGCAGCTGGTTTTGAATCCGATTCATCATGTCCAGCATATGCTGCGAGGATTGCATCAGGACAAGCGCGTCTTCTTTTAACGAAGGCTGGTTGGTTTCATCCGCGTATGTCTCGATACGGTTGGCATACAGCGAGATTTTGCCTGCTTCATTTTTGATCGTGTGGTTAATGATTTGCGCACCGGAAGTCAAGGCGCGCAAGGTACTGTCCAGACGCCTTTTTTCTACGCGGAGACGGACGCCGAGGAAGCCGTATTTCAGACTGATGGCAACGATCAGGATAAACTGGATCGTGACTACGAGCATGTTGTAGCGCCAAGCCTCGTAATCGTTCTGGATACGCATGATGTAGATGAAAATAAAGACAAAAAACAATGGAACGATGATGAGTACGTTCGTGAAAAAGCTGTTTTTTTTCACGAGTGGATCTTTTTCCCGCATGTACTGCACGACAAGCAGCGTACAGGAGAACAGAAAAAACGGAATCACCCATGCCACCATAATCCAGTAGTTAAAAAGCAACGCGGGATAAACGGGTGTAATCCAAAGCATCCCAAGCGGCATGAGAAGAGCAGCGTATTGTATCGTCAGCTTTACCCTGCGAGACAAAAATTCAGCTGAGTGTACGGCAAACATGAGAAACGTGTAGGGCAAACCCGCTTGGCAAATAAAAGAAGAGATGCGGCTTGCCAATATCAAGGTGTTCGTGGTCCCGGGCTTTGCGGCCAGGTAATCTGCAAAATGGGGCATGATCGTTTCGTCAATCACGCCTGAGATAAAGCCCCCAGCCCCAACAAAGGCTGTCGCACAAGCCCAGCGGATCGATGTTCGTTTCGGGTCTGTGAACAGTACGAACAGACCTAATGCCCATATGGTAAACAAGATGAAAACCATCATGGATTTGCTATCTCCTGTCAATCATTATTCATCTATTATATCGTACACCAGGGAAAGGAGACGGAAAAATAAATCATCGGGACAAAAACGGGGGAGGGGGAAAAGCAGCAAGCAGGTTTTTCCAAATACTCGTGGAATTGAAAAGGACTGGTAGTGCATTTCGTGACTTTCTATCTATTCAACGGTGGGTGATAGAGTGAAACGATTAGATTTAATATTCCAGACGTTAATAGACGCTGGTCCTGATAAAAAAGTAAGCGCTTCTGAGTTGGCTGAGCGGCTTGGCTTGAGTCGAGCGAATGTGAGCAGTGATTTGAACCGGTTGTGGAAGGAAGGCCGAATCGAGAAGGAAGAAGGGCGTCCAACGCTGTTTTTTGCCAAGCAAGGAAATGATTCGCTCTATTTGGCGGAGACGTCGCTGGACAGACTGGCGAAAACCAACAAGAGCTTGATCACGCGTATCGAGCAGGCAAAGGCGGCCGTTTTGTATCCGCCGCGAGGGATGCATTGCTTGATTTTGGGAGAGACGGGTGTGGGAAAATCGTGGTTTGCCGGGATGATTCACGAGTTTGCCGTTGATATTGGACGCCTGGATAAGCATGCTCCTTTCGTGATTTTTAACTGTGCCGATTATGCCAACAACCCGCAGCTCTTAATCAGTCAATTGTTCGGAGTCAAAAAAGGGGCGTACACCGGAGCGGAGATGGACCGCAAAGGACTCGTGGAAAAGGCAGACGGTGGCATTCTATTTCTCGATGAAGTGCATCGGTTGCCTGCTGAAGGACAGGAAATCTTTTTTACCTTTATGGATAAGGGCATATTCCGCCGCGTAGGGGAAACAGAGATGGAGCGGACGGCTCACGTCCAGATTGTGATGGCCACGACAGAAAATCCGGAGTCGAGTCTCCTAAAAACGTTTATGAGGCGCATTCCCATGGTCATCAAGCTGCCGTCTTTGGTTGAGCGTGGCTTGGAAGAGCGCTTTAGTATTACGATGGAAATTTTTCAAGAAGAGGCTTTTCGATTGGGGAGAGAGATTCAGATATCGGCCAATGCTGTGCAGGCATTCTTGTGCTATCACTGCCCGAACAACATTGGACAGCTAAAAACAGATATTCAGCTCACCTGCGCCAGCGCCTATGCCGAATTCATTTCGTTAAAAAAGAATCAGCTGCACGTGTCGGTTCAGGACCTACCGCATCATGTCAAGCAAGGGTTGCTTTTGGTGAAGGATCACAAGCAGGAGTTAGATGAAATCATTGGGACGGAGCACAATTGCTTTGTCGTGCAGCCATCAAAAGAGGGCATCTGGATCGGGCGAGAAACAGGGGATACGACGGATAGTGTCTATGAAAAAATCGAGCAAAAAATATATGAGCTGCAAAACCTCGGTGTAAGTGAGGAAGAATTGGAGTTTGACATCGAGAATTATTTTACGACCTTTATCAAAGGTGTCCACCAACGCGTGAATAAGGGCGATATGGCCCGGATTATCGACCCGTTCATCATTCACCTCGTGGAAGAGATCGTTCGCTTCGCAGAGGCCAAGCTGGAGAAGATTTTGAGCCAGAAGGTAATCTTTGGTCTCGCGCTGCATATTCAGACGTCGAAGGAGCGCCTCGCGCAAGGCAAGCAGATCGTAAATCCGCAAATCAACCATGTGCGAATCAAATACAAGAAAGAGTTTGCAGTGGCGCTAGAGTGCGTGCGCATGATAGAAGAAGCGATACTCATGGATCTGCCGATTGGTGAGGCTGGATATTTGACCATGTTTTTCGTGCTCGACGATGTCAGCATGGAGGAAGAACGGGAAACAATCGGGGTGCTCGTTATTACGCACGGCAGTGGCGGTGCGACAGCGATGGTTGATGTGACGAACCGATTGCTGGTCACACAGTATGCGAGAGCCATTGACCTGCCGCTTGAGGAAGATTCCATGAGTGTTTTGGAAAAAGCATTGAAAGTAGCCAGAGAGATCGGGAGCAAGGCTGGATTGCTGTTGCTCGTGGATATGGGGTCGCTGCTCGGCTTTGGCGAAATTATTGAGCGGGAGATTGGCATTCCGGTCAAGGTCATTCCGATGGTCAGCACGCCGCATGTGATTGAAGCGACTCGAAAGGCCATGCTCGGTCATTCACTGGAGGATGTTTACCGAGATGTCTTGGGCATTTCGCTCTATCAGCGGGAGGAGCAGCCGAAGGAGCAGGTGCAAAAGCATGTTCCGGCGCTGACGATCGTCGCTGCCTGCCTGTCTGGGGAAGGCAGTGCCTTGTTTTTGAAAAAGCTGCTGGAATCGAGGCTCCGATACGATGATAACCTGCTGGAATTTGTGCCGCTGCAACTGATCGATAAGGCACAGGCACGCAGTCAGCTTCGAAAAATCAAGGAGGAGAGAAAAATTCTCTTCGTGGTGAGCAATTACATTCTCGACCGAGAGCTGCGCCACCATAGCATGGACGATGTTTTGAACGGAGAGGCGATGTCTGATATCCAGCAAGTAATCGATCTGGAAGAGGCCTACCTGAAGATGCAAGAGTCGCTGGGGGAGCACCTGCAAATGGTAGAGGGACAAGATATTCTCGCAGACGTGAGGATGTGTGTCGGCCGTATGGAGGAGCGATTGAACAATTATTTGGTTTTTGACACGCGAATTGGGGCCTACTTGCATATTTGCTGCTTGGTAGATCGTTTGAAAGCAGGGGCGCAATCCGTGGCGTATATTCAAAAAGAAAGCTTTCTGCAGGAGAATCGCAAGCTGTACGGCTTAATCCGACATGAATTATTGCCGCTGGAAGACAAGTATGAGGTAGCAATCAGCGAAGACGACGTTTGTTTTATCATGAATTTCTTCATACACAATAAAACACTGGCGTAACCAGTGTTTTATTTTTTGGACTTTTCCATATTCAAAATCAAACACTATAGCGCTTACATAAAAACACTAATGGGGATGGCAGGCAATGAGGTTGCGAAATATGACTAACCATGCGGTTTCCTCGGTAAGCGCATACATTTTTTGGTGTTTTGGCACGCAACTTGCTCTTACAGTAAGGCATCACTCGTTGAGAGGAGGGGGTACAATGAATATTTTATTGTGTTGTGCAGCGGGTATGTCGACAAGCTTGCTGGTTCAAAAAATGGAGGAGGCTGCCAGAGAAAAAGGGTTGGACGCAAAAATATGGGCAGTTTCCGCAGATGAAGTCAAAAATCATATCGATCAAGCAGCAGTGCTCTTGTTGGGGCCTCAAGTTCGTTACAAGCTGACAGAGATGAAAAAAGAAGGGGCATCCAGAGGAATTCCTGTAGACGTAATCAGCACGGTCGATTACGGAACGTTGAACGGGAAAAACGTGCTTGAGTTTGCACTTCGTCTAAAACAGTAGGAGGGGGATGCGTGTGGGCGGATTTATTTCATTTATGGAAAACCGCATGATGCCGATAGCAGGAAAAATGGCGGAACAAAAGCATTTGCAGGCCATTCGTGACGGAATTATCCTTACTTTGCCTTTGTTGATCATTGGTTCACTGTTCCTCATCATTGGCTTCATACCGATACCTGGTTATGACGAATTCATGAGCGGAGTTTTCGGCGAAAAATGGCGGACGAAGCTGCTGTATCCGGTAGGCGCTACTTTTGACATCATGGGATTGATCGTCAGTTTTGGCGTCGCCTACCGACTAGCAGAGAAATACAAGGTCGATCCGCTGTCGGCTGGAGCGATTTCTGTTGCTTCCTTCTTGCTCGCTACTCCGTATAAGGTAATGTTCACCCCTGAGGGAGCGAGTGCAGCCCAAGAGGTAGGCGGAGTCATTCCAGTTACGCTGATGGGTAGCCAGGGATTGTTTGTAGCCATGATATTGGCGATTTTAGGAACCGAGATTTATCGTAAGATCATCCAAATGAAAATCGTCATCTCCATGCCACCCGGAGTCCCTCCTGCTGTTTCCCGCTCTTTTGTGGCATTGATTCCTGCGGGCGCTGTGCTTATCGTTGTCTGGCTGATTCGGATTCTGCTGGAAAACACCTCCTTTGAAAGTATTCATAATATTGTAAAAGATCTGCTTGTCGGACCATTGAGTGTGGTCGGAAGCAGCTTGATTGGCGCCATCATCTGCGTGTTGCTTATTCATATACTCTGGGCTGTTGGTTTGCATGGTGCGGCGATAGTCGGCGGCATTATGAGTCCCATCTGGCTGACACTGATGGACCAGAACAGAGCGGCATTTCAGGCCAATCCGAACGGTGAATTGCCAAACGTCGTCACCACGCAATTTTTTGACATGTGGATATATGCAGGGGGATCAGGTGCCACTTTGGCTCTCGTTGTCCTGATGGTATTCATGGCGCGAAGCAAACAGATGAAAAACATTGGTAGACTCTCGATCGGACCTGGTTTGTTTAACATCAATGAACCGGTCATTTTCGGAATGCCGATCGTCATGAACCCGCTCTTGATTATTCCGTTTGTGTTTACCCCTGTCATATTGGTTATTATCAGCTATTTTGCGATGTCCCTCGGATGGGTAGCAAAGCCAAGCGGAGTATCTGTTCCTTGGACGACACCTTTATTTGTCAGTGGATATTTGGCTACGGGCGGAAAAGTATCGGGGATGGTTCTTCAAGCGGTGAACTTCCTCATCTCGCTCGCGATTTATTACCCGTTCTTCCGCTTGTGGGATAAACAAAAGGTAAGTGAAGAAAAGGCTGGTACTGCTTCCGATACAGCTGTGACTATGTAATCGCTAGAGGAGAGGCTGTCTATGAAATTGATTGTGAATGCAGACGATTTTGGGTATTCCAAAGGCGTCAATCTGGGCATTGTCGAAGCACATCGGGAAGGAGTCGTTACTTCTGCGACCTTGATGGTCAATATGCAGGGGTTCGAGCACGCTGTAGGGCTGGCCAAAGAACATCCATCGCTCGGAGTAGGCATTCATCTGGTACTCACATGCGGATCGCCAGTCAGTCAGGATGTGCCAACGCTAACGGATGGAGAGGGACGTTTTCGACGCGGGCAAGATCATTTAATTTCTGCTGCACCGGAGGAGATCGAGCGGGAGCTGCGGGCTCAATTGGAGAGGTTCGTGGCGTCGGGGCTCAAGCTGACGCATATCGACAGCCATCACCATGTACATGCACATCCAGCCGTTTTGCCGATTGTTCTGAAGCTGGCAGAAGAATATAGGGTTCCAGTTCGCTATCCGTGGATGTCCGGGACACAGGAGCAGCGAGACCAATCGAGTGTTTTGACGACAGAAGGCTTTTCTCATCATTTTTATGGAGACGACCTAACCGTACAATCCTTCGTCAAGATCGTAGAGGATATGGCAGATTATCCTGTAGTGGAGATTATGACGCACCCTGCTTATTTGGACGAAGCGCTACTGACAGGCAGTTCATACGCAAAGCAACGAACCACAGAATTGAAAATCTTAACAGCAGCAGAGTTAAAGCAGTACATTCGTGATCAAAAAATACAGCTCGTGACTTTTAGCGAACTTGGATAGGTGGAGATAGAATGGACCATACAGACGTTATTTTTCAACTAATCCTTCACGGAGGAAACGCGCGGAGTCTGGCAATGGAAGCGATCGCTCTGGCTAAAAATAGAGACTTGTCAGGTGCAGAGGACGCGTTGAAGCGTGCAGGAGAAGAGCTCAGTCGTGCACACCAAAATCAAACGGCACTTATCCAGAAGGAGATAGCGGGCGAAAAAACTGAGATCAGCATGCTCATGATTCACGCCCAAGATCATTTGATGAACGCGATAACAGTCAAGGATTTGGCTACGGAGTTTGTTGAGCTGTACAGCCAAATCCATGCAGGCAAGGAGGCAGGAGTATGAGCGGAATCAAAATTGTAACGATCGGTGGAGGGTCTAGCTATACACCTGAGCTGGTGGAGGGCTTCATTAAGCGCTACGATGAATTGCCCGTGCGAGAATTGTGGCTGGTTGACATTCCAGAGGGCGAGAAAAAGCTGCAAACAGTAGGTGCCCTGGCAAAAAGGATGGTAGAAAAGGCAGGGGTGCCTATCGAGATCCATTTGACGCAGGATCGGCGAAAAGCACTTGCAGGCGCAGATTTTGTTACGACACAAATGCGCGTGGGTCTGTTGGATGCGCGAATCAAGGATGAGCGGATTCCTTTGAAATACGGGGTGATCGGTCAGGAAACCAATGGTCCCGGCGGCTTGTTCAAAGGCTTGCGTACTATTCCGGTCATTATGGACATTTGTCGTGACATGGAAGAGCTATGTCCAGATGCTTGGCTGATTAACTTCACGAATCCGGCTGGTATGGTCACAGAGGCAGTGCTGCGGTATACCAACCGCAAAAAGGTCATTGGACTATGCAATGTTCCCATCGGGATGAAAATGGGTGTTGCCACTGTTTTAGGCGTCGAACAATCACGGGTTCATATTGATTTTGCCGGACTGAATCATATGATCTTCGGACTGGGTGTGTACCTGGATGGGGAAAACGTCATTTCCCAGGTAATCGATAAAATAACGGGAGACCAATCCGGCATTACGATGCAAAACATTTTGGACCTTGGCTGGGATAAAGATTTCATCAAAGCATTGGGTGTTCTCCCGTGCCCGTATCATCGTTACTACTACCAGACCCGCACGATGCTTGAGCATGAGCTGGAAGAAGCGGAGCAGAAGGGGACGCGGGCTGAGGTGGTCAAGCAGGTGGAAGCAGAGCTGTTTGCGCTCTATGAAGACCCAGACTTGGATATCAAGCCTCCGCAGTTGGAGAAACGCGGCGGGGCCTATTACAGCGAGGCTGCCTGCAATCTCATTTACTCCATTTACAACGACAAGCGCGATATCCAAACGGTAAATGTTCGCAACAATGGAGCGATTGCCAGCATTCCGGATGATTCGGCAGTCGAGGTGAACTGCGTCATTACAAGAGAAGGACCGATTCCTTTGGCTGTTGGTGACTTGCCTGTTCCGGTGCGTGGACTCGTACAGCAAATCAAATCGTTTGAGCGAGTGGCAGCTGAAGCTGCTGTAACGGGTGATTACCATAAGGCGCTATTGGCGATGAATATTAATCCGCTGGTGCCGTCTGATGTGATCGCCAAAAAAATACTCGATGAGATGCTGGAGGCGCACAAGGAGCATCTGCCCCAGTTTTTCAAGCCCGTCACATAAGGATGGGACTCGTGTGAAATACAAACTCCTCGCTTTAGATGTGGACGGAACGATTTTGATGTCGAACCATACCTTATCCAAAGTAACAGAGCGGGCCATCAGCCAGTTAGTGAAGCAAGGAGTCCACGTCACACTGGCAACCGGCAGGGCGTACCCTTCGGCCAAATCGTTGGCGCAGCAGTTCCAGATCAGCGCACCACTTGTTTCCCATGATGGCGCATACGTCGCAGATCCCAAGACGGACCAGGTGCTGTATGTTCAGCGTATTCCGCATGGGATAGCGGCGAGGATTACAGATATACTCGTATCGCATGGCTTGGATGTCATGTTGCTGCATGAGTCTTATGCTGTCACAAATCGCACGTGGAAGTGGACGGACTTTTTTCCGCTGTTAAATGCCTGGACACTGCGCCAGCTCTGGAAAAATCAATACCCGCTCAAAATCCAGGCTTCGCGGTTGATAGCCGGATACGTCCAAAAACATGAAGTGTGCGCTCCGAAAATATTCGTCACGGGCGACGAGAAACGTCTGTTGGCAGCAAGACAAGAGCTGGAGAAAGCCGAGCTTCCGGGGATTCGCGTGACGGCATCAGGCTCGAATAATTTGGAAATATTGCCTGTGGGCATCTCCAAAGCTAGTGGTCTTGCGGTAGTGAGTGAGAGGCTTGCGATTCAGCCAGACGAAATCGTTGCTGTAGGCGACAATTACAATGATGCAGAGATGCTCCAATTCGCCGGAATGGGTGTGGCGATGGGCAATGCTCCTGATGATCTGAAACAGCTGGCTCGGCATGTCACGGAAACGAACGATCGGCATGGGGTAGCAGAAGTCATTAGGAAGTTTTTTCTGTGAGCATTCAGACAGGAAGGGAGGCGTGAAATTGATCCGAATGAATCTTGAGGTAGCCGTGAGTGGAGGTCTCCATGCTCGCCCTGCTTCTGTCTTGGTGAACCTGCTCAATCAGTATAGCTCGTCGGTCAAGATGATCTACAATGACAAGCAGGCTAATGGCAAAAGCATCCTCAGCGTAATGGCTCTGGGGGTAAAGACCGGAGATGAAATTATGTTTGAGGTGGAGGGGGCCGATGAGCAAGAAGTGGCTGCCAGTATTGAGGCCCTATTTGAAAGGAACTTTGCCATCTAATAGGGAGAAAACCACGTAATAAAGCCAGTGCCTGACGATCGGGCACTGGCTTTCCTAATTGATCCTTATGGGTGCTTGCTGAATACGACCATGACTTTGAAGTAATCGCCGTCAATCTCGATAGACAGCCTGCCGCCTTGCAGCTCTACGATGCTTTTTGCGATAGCCAAGCCGAGGCCAGAGCCTTCGGTATGACGGGATTGATCAGCGCGTTTGAACCGTTCAAACAGTTCCTGTGCGTCAAAGTCGATTTCGTAGGCGGAGACATTTTTGAACGTCAGGATAACCTCGTCCTGTGTCTCTGCCAAATGGATCAGGACGCGTGTATTCGGCATGGAATACTTCAGGGCGTTGCCGATCAGATTCTCGAATACACGCCATGTTTTCTTGCCATCCAGAGGTGCGATGATCTTCGGCTGTTCCGTTGTTACGCGGAAAGTGAGCGTCGATTGCTCGATTTTGTCACTGAATTCTGCGATGGATTGGTTGAGCAGGGAGGCTACATTCACTTGCTCGATATTCAGTTCCACCGCACCGCTGGACATTTTAGCTGCGTCAAACAGGTCATCGATGAGGACGCGCAGTCGATCTGCTTTGCGATCCAAGACATCGACGTAGTTCTTGCGTTCCTCAGGTGTCAAATCTTCCTGCTTAAGTAAGGTAACGTAGTTGATAATCGACGTCAGCGGTGTTTTTAAATCATGAGAAACATTGGTGATCAATTCGGATTTCATGCGCTCGCTCTTCATCTGCTCTTCCATCGCGTGCTTGAGTCCCTTTGTGATGTTGTTGAGAGAGTGCGCGAGATCAGATAACTTCCCTTTTTTTACCTTCTGGATCGTAGTGTTCAGATTGCCTCCAGCCATTTCGGAGGCACCTTGCATGATTCGGTTCATCAGTCCCAAGCGTCTAAGCGAGTATGGGAAAACCACGATCATGTAAAACATGCCATACAAAAAGCTGAAAAACAGTAAGCCACCAGACCTTTCGATTAGGGCGACGAATCCGAAACCGATACTCATTCCAAACATAACAGTCAGGATGAACAACGTGGATACTTTGAAGAACATGCCACGATTGGTGTAGCTTTCTTTCAGAAGGACACGTTGTCTGGCGAAGATACTCTTTTGCCACTGTTGCAAGAATCTCTCAGGTTCTTTGTACATGAGCCGCGCCTCCAGCAATTGTAAAAGCAGGTAAGCGGTGAACAAGGATACGAACGCAAGGGTAAAGATATGCTCACCTTCAATCGGCAAGAAGAAAAAGCGCAGGTTCGCCAACATAAGGAAGTACGTAATTCCAAGTACGAACAACAGACCCATCCGAATATCCAGCGGGATAAGGCGGAACAGAGCCATGCTTTTTGTGACAATAGGCACTTCCGCCGGTTTGCCTGTTCGCAAGTATAAAAAGCTAAAAGCAATGATAAGGAGAGTAACCGTAAGCAAGACAAACTCGCCAATCAGCCGCTCCCGAATGGAATCGTAGTAAAGGGCATCTGCGTGGACCTGACTATATCCGTCTGGTTCTTTTGGGACATAAAAGATACCGCTTAGTTGATTCAGTTGATAAGTGCGATTGATTCTTTCCAAATCCCCGTTCGTATTAGGGAGGTTGATTGTATAGCGCGCATATCGGGCTAGTTCCCATTCTGTAGGTTCTTGCGCGAGATTGGTGTAAACTTTGTTGTTCTTTTTATCGGTGACGTAGTATTTGAAGGAGCCGCTTCGCAAGGTGAGGCTGTTTTTTTGTTCCGCGTACTCGCTATCTCTTTCGGCGATTCTGTTGTTCACCTGCTCCTGATAATGCGACGTTGCTTTTGCGATGTTTTCTTGCAAGCTTTGTGAATATTCTTCCGTTAATTGGGCGACTCTCTCGTTGTCACCCTCACTTTTTGCCTGTTTTATCGAATCTAAGAGCGGGTTATCTTCTTTAATCGTTCGGAGGGTTTCCTCATGCTCTTTTTTTAGTTCGTTGGCTGTCTTCTCGTCCAGCTTTCCTGGAGTGAATTCTGCATAATCTACATGAACCTTTTTCACCAGCTCGGCAAATGTCTCTAATTCACGATTGAAGCCTGAGCTTTGAAAGTAATTATCCTCATGGAGATTCTCGCGTTTATGGTAGAGATCGGCCATCGTCAGGAGAGCGAGCGAAATACTCACGATTAGGACGATCAGCACGGGCACCGCAAAGCGCTTATTTTTCGATTTTGTATCCAATTCCCCATACCACCTTCAAGTATTTAGGTTCCTTCGGGTTGATTTCTATTTTTTCCCGAATGCGCCGCACGTGGACAGCGACCGTGTTTTCCGCGTTCATATAGGGCTCTCTCCAGACCCGTTCATAAATTTCCTCGATCGAAAACACCCGGCCTTTGTTTTCCATTAACAGCTCCAGGATTTTGTACTCGGTAGCAGTCAGCCTGACCTCGTTACCGTCAATCGCTACATTTTTTGTACTCTTGTTCAAGGTCAAGCCGCGTACCTGAACCTCATCCTCTGTCATTTGAGCGCTTCCCAGATTGGTAAAACGTCTTAACTGAGATTTGACCCTGGCGATGAGCTCCAAGGGATTAAAAGGCTTCGTTACATAGTCATCGGCACCGATGTTGAGCCCGAGAATTTTATCGGTATCCTCTGATTTGGCAGACAGCATGATGATCGGGATGTTTTTTTTCTGGCGAATTTGAAAGGTGGCGGTCATTCCGTCCATTTTAGGCATCATGATGTCCATCAGGATCAGTTGGATCTCTTCATTCTCCAGTACTTCCAACGCTTCCAGTCCATTGCTAGCCTTGAATACGGTCATGGATTCATTTTTGAGATAGATTTCGATTGCGTCGCGGATTTCAGCCTCGTCGTCGACTACGAGGACTTGATATTTGGTCATGATTCGTCCCACCTTATGAATGCATTCATAGTACTATCTTAACGCCCAGCTCTAACAAAACAGTAATGAAATGTCTTACAAATTTCTTAATAAACTGCGTTCGGGAAATGCTAGCTGATAGGATCAAGCCGATAAATAAGGTAAGATGTGAGGAAGAATAAGAGGAAATTGGTGATTGCTTTGCTGGAATGGACAGGGGAGAGAATCATCCCCAAGCTGTTAAAACCTACGAATGGCATGCTGTTGGAGCACATAGCCAGATATTATTTTGCTGCTCCTTATGTAAAAGGCAGAGTGTTGGACATCGCTTGCGGTACTGGCTACGGATGTCATATGATCGCAAAGGATCGAAAACGAGAGCTGACAGAACTGATCGGAGTCGACAACGATGAGGCGACGATATTGTATGCCAATCGGGAATACAACCATCAAAAGATTACATATCAGCAGGGTGACGCGCTTGATCCGGCGCTACCCGAGCAATTGGGGTTGTTTGACACGATTTTGAGCTTTGAGACCATTGAACATGTCGCAGACGATCTGCTGTTTATGGATAACTTGTATCGGATGCTGAAACCAGGCGGTACGCTTGTGCTGTCCAGTCCATTTGGCAGAGGGCGGGGCAAAGAGACGAGTGAGCCCTTCCATGTTCATCAGCTGACGCCGGAAGAATTCGCGGAGCTGTTTGTACGCTATTCTGACGTGGATATGTACTATCAGAGAGGCGTTACGTTTGAAAAAACACCTCGCGATGGCGTGCGATACTTTATCGGCATGGCAGTTTGTACGAAATAATTACGGGTTGATTCAAGAATGGAGATGGCGAAACTGGCTGATTTTTGGAGATTAGGAATTCGCAAGGAATTGATACGCGCGCTACAAGAAAACGGGATTACCGAACCGACACCGATTCAGGAGAAAGCAATTCCAGTCGTGCTCGAAGGTAAAGATGTAATCACACAAGCACAGACGGGAACAGGTAAGACGCTTGCTTTTGTCCTTCCGATCCTAGAAAAAGCTGATCCGCAAGCTACGCATGTTCAGGCATTGATTTTGACGCCTACGCGGGAGCTAGCTCTGCAAATCACGGCAGAGGTGAAAAAGCTCGTAGCAAAGCTGGATGATATCCATGTGCTTGCTGTGTATGGTGGACAAGACGTCAATCAACAGCTGAGAAAGCTGGCAGGAAAAATACAAGTGGTCATTGCTACGCCGGGGCGTTTACTGGATCATCTGCGGAGAGGGACGATCAATTTATCACAGGTGTCGATGTTTGTCCTGGATGAGGCTGATCAAATGCTCCATATGGGTTTTTTGCCAGAGGTAGAGGATATTATGGCGAAAACTCCATTCGATAAACAGACGATGCTGTTTTCGGCCACCATGTCGGAACAGGTGCAATCACTGGCAAAGCGCTTTATGCAAAAGCCAGAAAATATCAAAGTTCAGGGCAAACGCATCACGCTAGACGATATTCGCCAAATCGTGGTGGAGACGACAGACCGTGCAAAACAAGCTACGCTATGCAGTTTGCTTGATGAACAACGTCCGTTTCTCGCAGTGATCTTTTGCAGGACGAAGCGCAGAGCGAGTAAGCTGAATGCTGCGCTGCAAGGTCTCGGTTATATTTCTGACGAGCTGCACGGCGATTTGTCGCAGGCGAAACGCGAGGATGTCATGAAGCGATTCCGCGAGGCAAGAATTCAGTTTCTGGTCGCAACGGATGTGGCAGCGCGCGGGCTTGATGTGGAGGGTGTCACGCATGTGTTCAATTACGACATTCCTGAAGATGTGGACAGCTATATACATCGGATTGGTCGAACGGGGCGAGCCAAGGAAAAAGGGACCGCTTTTACCTTGGTAGCGGCGAAGGATTGGGGGCAGCTAAGAGAGATTGAAGAAGGGATCAAACTGTCTCTGGAGAGGCGTGAAATGGATCGTGGGGAACCAGGTGATCAAAAGAAACAGACAAGACAGCAAAGGTCTGAGTCTGATCGATCCGGGAAGGACGAGCGTCGCGGGGACAAGCAAGGTAGAGGCAAAGGGAAGCCAGCTGAGCGAAGACAGCAAGGCTCGGGGGAACGCCGAAGAGATGGGGAAGGGCGTCAACAAAAGAGCGGCGGTTTTGATCGCAAGCCGAAGGACGGTAACCGAGCAACAGGTGGATTTGATCGCAAACCGAAGGAACGTGACCATGCAGCAGGCGGTTTTGATCGCAAACCGAAGGACGGTAACCGAGCAGCAAGCGGCACTGGACGTAAGCCGAAGGAAGGAAACCGAGCAGCAAGTGGTTTTGATCGCAAGTCTAACGGCTCTAGCAAGAAGCCAGTATCTGCACAACGCAGTTCCGCCCGTCCGAATGCAAAACAAGGCAATCGAGCAAGCACTGCTCCAGCAAAACGTACCACTCGCAAAAAATCGAGATAGCCATCTAAGCAAAAAAAAGACCGTTCCAGCCAGTAAAAAGGCAGGAGCGGTCTTCCTTTTATTCCGGTTCCGTGTCCGGAAATACCCGTGAACGTGTGAGGAAGCGTACCCCCTCGGGTCCTTCCAGTGAAAACATTCCGCCCCGCCCATTCACGACGTCAATGATGAGCTGCGTATGCTTCCAATACTCATACTGCGCTTTGCCCATGTAGAACGGGCAGCCACCGATCTCACCCAACAGGACGTCCTGCTCACCCACGAGAAATTCTCCGAGCGGGTAACACATGGGAGAGCTGCCATCGCAGCAGCCCCCTGATTGGTGAAACATCAGGTCACCGTGTTTGGTGCGTAGCCGTTCAATCAATGCCAGTGCAGCATCTGTCGCGAGCACTTTTTCTAGCTGGCTCATTGATCAAAAGAAGCCCAGAGCTTGATCGCTGTAGCTGACAAGCAGGTTTTTCGTTTGTTGGTAGTGAGACAGCATCATTTTGTGTGTCTCGCGGCCGATACCGGACATTTTGTAGCCGCCAAACGCTGCGTGAGCCGGGTAAGCGTGGTAGCAGTTGGTCCAAACGCGACCAGCCTGAATTTCGCGGCCCATGCGGTAGGCTGTGTTCGTGTCGCGTGTCCATACACCAGCACCCAAGCCATACAGCGTATCATTTGCCATGGCGAGCGCTTCTTCTGTATCCTTGAAGGTCGTTACGGAGACGACCGGACCGAAGATTTCTTCCTGGAAGATACGCATCTTGTTGTGGCCTTTAAAGACAGTTGGCTGGATGTAGTAGCCGCCCTCGAGTTCACCTGCAAGCTGTGCACGAGATCCTCCAATCAGGCATTCGGCTCCTTCTTGTTTGCCGATATCCAGGTAGGAGAGGATTTTTTCTACCTGCTCCAAGGAAGCCTGTGCGCCGATCATCGTATCTGTATCGAGCGGATTTCCTTGCTTGATATTGGCTACGCGTTGCAGGGCACGCTCCATAAATTGGTCGTAGATGCTTTCGTGGATGAGCGCGCGGGATGGGCATGTGCAAACCTCGCCCTGGTTGAGCGCAAACAGTACGAATCCTTCAATGGCTTTGTTAAAGAAGGCATCGTCTTTTGCAGCCACATCCGGGAAGAAGATGTTTGGCGATTTTCCGCCCAGCTCCAGCGTCACCGGAATGATATTTTGGGAAGCGTATTGCATGATCAAGCGACCTGTCGTCGTTTCACCCGTAAAGGCGATTTTTGCGATGCGATTGCTTGAAGCGAGAGGTTTACCCGCTTCCAGACCGAAGCCGTTCACGACGTTGACGACACCAGGAGGGAGCAGGTCGCCGACCAGCTCCATCAGCACCAAGATGGAAGCAGGAGTTTGCTCCGCTGGCTTGAGGACGACGCAGTTGCCCGCTGCCAAGGCTGGAGCCAGCTTCCAAGTAGCCATGAGGAGCGGGAAGTTCCAAGGAATGATTTGACCAACGACACCGAGTGGCTCATGGAAATGGTAAGCGACCGTATCGTTATCGATTTCGGCGAGTGTACTTTCTTGAGCGCGGATTGCTCCGGCGAAGTAACGGAAATGGTCAATCGCCAGCGGGATGTCGGCCGCGAGTGTTTCACGAACGGGCTTGCCGTTTTCCCACGTCTCTGCGTTTGCCAGCATCTCCAGATTTGCTTCCATCCGATCCGCGATTTTTAACAAAATATTCGCGCGTTGTGCAACAGAGGTACGGCCCCACGCGTCTTTTGCTTCATGGGCAGCGTCCAGTGCCAGCTCAATATCTTCGGCTGTCGAGCGGGCTACCTCGCAAAAAACCTTGCCTGTTACAGGTGATACGTTTTCGAAATACTCACCTTTTACTGGCGGAACCCAATTACCCCCGATGTAGTTTTCATAACGATTTTTGAAAGTCACCTTGGAGCCGGCTTGGCCGGGCTGAGCATAGATCATTGCGAGCGCCTCCTCATTTATCACATATTTCTTTACAGTCCTCTCTAAAAGCAAGTCTCGTACCAACGTGAAAAAGCTCGAAATGACAGCGTTTTCTTGAGCAGATGAGGGTAGAAATTGTTCCATAATGGATCATGTTGTGTTCCGTATTGGGACAACGGAGTGGATATCTGTCGGAAAATGACCGATGACGGCTAGGGGTGTAAAACATGTTTGACATATCTCGTTGTCTTGCTCTATAGTTTGGATGTAAAAGGTTTTTTACACCCACCTGTAAATGGAAGGTGAACAACTCCATGAAAAATCGAATAAAGGAATTTCGAGAAAAAGGGAACATCTCGCAAGGCAGGCTGGCTGAGCTGTGCAAGGTTAGCAGACAGACGATCAATGCGATCGAGAACAACAAATACGACCCGAGCCTACAATTGGCTTTTGATTTGGCGAGCAATTTAGGGGTAACGATTGACGAGCTGTTTCAACCATACAGTGAGGAGTAGAGAAGCTATGAAAAAGTTCAACGTGATTGTTTCATCCATCCTATTGTTGGCGATTGCAGGGCACGGAGGCTATCGGTGGGTTCGTTATGAGATGCTGGATGTAAGCACAATCATTTTCGGTTGCATTGCACTGTCGTACTTGTTGAACTCAATCACCTGGGGAGACTACGAGGGCGGGAAATACAGTGAAAGTGACGAATTGGACAAGCATATCAAGACGCAAAGTGCGAGAATCGGATACTATGCGCTTATGGTGCTGTCTGCTGCGGTCCTGTTCTTGTCGGAAGGGGTTACTGCACTCAATGACATTCAAAATATTCCGTTGGCAGTTGTCGTCGGTTTGACGTTCATTGTGGCGCCAATTACGGAATTTTTCTATTCGCGGAAGTTCAGATAAATAGCGGCCAGTCGGACAAATGTGCTCGTGGTTCGACTGGTTTTTTCTATAGCAAAGACTCTCATGTTATACTGAGAGGGAATGATTTTTGGGGGAGGGAATCGTGTTGTCGACGATTGTTCAGCAATCTTGGAAGCGCTGTCAGGAATCGAACCTCAAGGCTACGGAGAAGGTCAATGATCAAATCATTTCTGCCCGACGAATCAAAGAAATCATTCAAGATAATCACCCTCTGATTCGTGAAAGTCTCCCGCTGTTTAACAAGCTTGCTCCCTTTTTGTTATCGACAGAGCACATCGCACTCCTGTCTGACCGGGAAGGAAATATTATTCAAACGATCGGGGACCCGGTCTTCGCCAATCAGGCACAAAAAGTACAGCTGCAAATCGGAGCGAACTGGACAGAAGACTACAAAGGAACCAATGCAATTGGGACAGCACTGATCGCACAACAACCGATTCAGATACAGGGAGAGCAGCATTACTTTTTGGAAAATCGCTTTCTTGCATGCTCGGCGGCGCCTATTTTTTCACCAGCGGGTGAGCTATTGGGCATCATTGACATTAGTACGCGTAAAGAATATTCCCACCCGTTTGCCCTAACTATTGCTTGCATGATCGCAGAGGCTCTGCAAAACCGCTTTTTGTTAGCAGATGCGGAGCGCGTGATTGCCTTGCCAACTTCAACACGCCCAGGAGATGGTCGAGGGAAGCTGGCACTCGTCGGCTTGGATCGGGACGAGCGTATCGTGGGCTTAAATGAGGCCGCGCAGCAGCAGCTTGGAAAGGAAGCCTTGGGAACTGGGGTAAGTGCCGAGCAAGAGCGTGCTGGCCGTCATGTAAAAGATCATCGTCCGCGTTTTTGGTCTGCGGCACCCAAAGTCCAGCTAAAGCCGTTTCCGCGTCTAGCTGGTTCATGCCCGCTCTTCTTGCAGGCAAAGATGCTCGGACAAAAGGCGGCTCTGGTAGATTTTCCTGTGATCATTTTGGGGGAAAGCGGTACGGGAAAAGAGCTATTCGCTCAGATGGTCCATGAGACAGGTCCGCGTGCGCATGAGCCTTTTATCGCAGTGAACTGCAGTTCAATTCCAGAAAATTTGGTCGAGAGTGAATTGTTTGGATATGAGAGTGGGTCATTCACAGGAGCACATCGAGAAGGAAGAATCGGAAAGTTTGAAGCGGCGAAAAAAGGCACGATCTTTTTGGATGAGATCGGGGATATGTCTTTGCGTGCGCAAGCGGCACTGCTGCGCGTTTTGCAGGAAAAGGTCGTCACCCCGGTGGGGAGCAATCAATCCCGCCCGATTTATGCGCGGATCATTGCCGCTACGCATCGAAACCTGTCAGAGGAGATCAAGGCGGGACGTTTTCGGGCGGATCTGTACTACCGGCTCAAAGGGGTCACCATTCATTTGCCGTCGTTGAAAAAGCGCAGTGATATCATCCAGGTGGCGGAGCATCTATTGCAGCAGATCGACACGGAACAAGCGTACACACTGACCACGGAGGCAAAGGACAAGCTGTGTGCTTATTCGTGGCCGGGCAATATCCGGGAACTGCAAGGTGTGTTGATCCAAGCGGTGTTTTTGGCAGAGGGGAACAACATTGATTGCGATCACATCCAGTTGGAGGGATTGATGGAAGCCGATACGTCTGAGTCTGCGGATCATGACATTCCTTCGTTGCGAGAAACAGAGAGAAAAGCGATCAAAAAGGCGCTCGAGAAAAGTGGCGGTAATGTAAGCAAAGCGGCCAAAATGCTGCAAATCGGACGCAATACCTTGTATCGCAAAATAGAAGAATACCAGATTGGGGCACCGATTAATCAGGAATAGTCATAATGGCGTACATCCGAGATACGAGTAATTCTGGGTCACACACTTACAAAAAATGGTGATTGCATCTATTTGGAGCAATTTCAAAAAGCATGTTTTTTGAGGGCGACTTCGGTCGGGTTTTTTTGTGTTCAAAGGGGTAGCGCCAACAGTTTGACCGATTTATACGCTTAGCATTAGCGGACATGTATTTTCGTCGTTCCTGATGACCTTAGCGGACGTAACTGGCCGTTTTCTGGCATGCTGATGACCGATAATGAGATTTACAGGTAAAGAAGAGGATTATGCAGATCAAGATCTTCCCCCTATTACGTAAGAAAAAAGAGAATCAGGAATAATCATTCCTGATTCTCCTTTTTGAAAGAAGGTGATATTTATGAAGAATAAATTAATCGTGTCTTTGGCTGCAACAGCAATAGTTATGGTGCTAGTATTTGGATTTTTATATGTGGGGACTGGAAATGATTACTATAGATACTCTGATGGACCATCTTCAGAGCAGATAGAAGCTTTAAAGAGTAATAAAATTGATTATATGATTAAAGAAGACGGATCTTTATGGATAAGAAGAAGTGATGAATTGAAAGTAGCACAATGTTGTACATAGTTATGTTGAGTAACCAAAATGAGAGATACAACAGCAACCGGATTTATGAATGGTTGCTGTTTCTTTTCCATCAAAGGAAAGCCGTAGCACATCTAGGGGTACAGCCGAGATACGAGTAATTTTGGGTCGCAAGCTTACAGCAATTGTCATTTTTCGAATACAGTTTGTGGCATGGCGGGAGAATTCGATAAAATCACCATTTGGAAATAAAAGTAAGACAATGTCGCTTGGCGTGAACAAATGTTGCAATGGGTGTTGCAACATTTTGTTGCGTTATCTTGCAATGTCACCATTCGAGTGATGCATGGAGTGGAACGGATGGAAGACTTTTATCCGGTCAGGGTGCATGATACGGAGCTTGGCATTAATCATGCAAGTGGATAGTGCGGTATAAAGTCAAAAAATTTAGATTTTTAGGAGGGAGACCGTTGCAATACTATTCCATTGCAGTAATTCCAGGGGACGGAATCGGCCCCGAGGTCATGGAAGAAGGCCTGAAGGTGTTAGGTGCCATAGAAGAGAGTCACGGCGGCATTCGGTTTGCCCGTGATGTCATGGATTGGAACTGTAGCTACTATCTCCAACACGGCAAAATGATGCCGGAGAATGGACTCCACATTTTAAAAGACTATGATTTGATTCTGCTTGGTGCAATCGGTGCGCCCGAGGTTCCTGATCATGTCTCTGTGTGGGAGTTGATTTTGCCTATACGCCGGGCATTCCAGCAGTATGTGAACCTTCGTCCGGTCAAGCTGCTAAAAGGTCTGGAAAGCCCCCTTCGTTATAAGGGGCATGCCGATCTCGATTTCGTCGTGGTGCGGGAGAACACAGAGGGTGAGTACTCCAATATGGGCGGGCGGATGCATCAGGGTACACCGTACGAAATGGCGGTGCAAAACAACGTATTTACCCGGTATGGCACAGAGCGCATCCTCAAGTACGCTTACGCACTGGCGGAAAAGCGTTCGAAAAAGAGCGTGACCGCAGCAACGAAGTCCAATGGCATCAACCATTCCATGCCGTTTTGGGATGAGATCGTCAAGGAAGTCAGTCAGGAATACCCGGGAATCCAGACCAATCTGTATCACATCGATGCACTCGCTGCCTATTTCATCACGCGACCAGAAACGTTTGACGTCGTAGTCGCGAGCAACTTGTTTGGGGACATTTTGACTGATCTCGGGGCGGCAATCGTTGGAGGTTTGGGCTTGGCTCCTTCTGCGAACATCAATCCGGAGCGCAAGTACCCCTCCATGTTTGAGCCCATTCACGGCTCTGCGCCAGATATCGCGGGCAAAGGAATCGCCAATCCGATCGCACAGGTATGGAGCATCGCCATGATGATGGATCATCTCGATCTGCCAGAGCTCAGTGCTGTCATCATGAACGCTATCGAAAACGTGTTGCAAGATGGTAAGGTGCTCACTCCTGATCTTGGGGGGACGGCGACAACGAAAGAATTGGGAGACGAAATCGTTCGCCACATCTATCAAACAGCGAGATAAATATGAGGGAGGAAGAGGACATGGAAGCGAGATCGTATGATTTGTACATCGGTGGAGAATGGGTGAAAGCCGAGAGCTACATTCCCGTCCTTCACAAGTACACGGGCGAGTGCATCGCGCGTATTGCCAAGGCAGAGCAGCAGCATGTAACAGAAGCGGTGGAAGCTGCGTGGGAGACGTTTAAGACAGATAAATTGACTCCTTTTCAACGATACAAAATTTTGCTGAAAGCCTCTGAGCTAATGGAGGAACGCCGGGACGAGCTGGAGCGATCCTTGATTCGCGAAGTGGGCAAAACGCGCAAGGACGCGATGAATGAGCTGGATCGGACGATCAATACACTGCGCTTGTCAGCAGAGGAAGCCAAGAAAATTCACGGGGAAATGATTCCGCTGCAAGCAACGGAAGGCTCAGAAAACCGTCTTGGCTTTACCATTCGGGTGCCAAAGGGAGTGATTGGTGCCATTACGCCGTTTAACTATCCCTTGCTGCTCAGCACGCACAAGATCGCGCCAGCGCTAGCCGCAGGAAATACGCTGGTCGTTAAGCCAGCTACAGTCACGCCTATCGCAACCTTTTTGTTGGTGGAGATCCTGGAGGAAGCGGGCCTGCCAAAAGGCTATGTAAATATCGTGACGGGGGCAGGCAGTCAGGTAGGGGAATGGCTGCTGGATGAAGAGCGCATCGCCATGTACACCTTTACCGGGTCAGGAGAAGTCGGTCGCCGCATCAAGGAGCGAAGTGGCATGCGTCCCGTCGCGCTAGAGCTGGGCAACAACTCTCCCAATATCGTGCACCTTGATGCAGATTTGGAGCTGGCAGCCCGTCAAACAGCCGCTCGCAGCTTTCACAATGCTGGTCAAGCGTGCATTGCTGTCCAGCGCATTTACGTGCATGAATCGGTTATGCAGGCGTTCAGTGACTTGTATATCTCGCATGTCCATCAGTTAAAGGTAGGGAACCCGGAAGATCCGGACACGGATGTCGGTCCGATGATCAGTGAAAAAGAGGCGAGTCGCACTGAGGAATGGGTACAGGAAGCGATTAGCCAAGGGGCCAGATCGCTTCTGCCTGTCAAACGGGAAGGGGCACTCTTCTATCCTGCTGTGTTGGTGGATACAAGGCCAGAGATGAAGGTGGTTTGCCGGGAAGTGTTCGCGCCCGTCGTCACGATCATTCCGTACAGTGACCTTGAAGATGCTTTTACACAAGCCAACGATTCGGAGTACGGCTTGCAGGCAGGGATTTTTACCCGTGATTTGAACGTCGCGATGAAAGCGGCGCGTGTGCTGGAGTACGGTGGCGTGGTGATCAACGACGTATCGACCTACCGCAATGACGTCATGCCGTACGGCGGAATCAAAAACAGCGGGCTGGGCAAGGAAGGTCCGCGTTACGCAGTCGAAGAGATGACCGAAGAGCGAATGGTGGTGATCAACCTATGAATGGGCAGCTTTTGCAAGGAAAAACGGCGATTGTAACAGGGGCAGCGTCAGGAATGGGCAAGGCCATTGCGATGCTTTTTGCGTCCGAGGGAGCCAACGTCATTCTGGCTGATTTGAACAAAGAAGCGGCAGTAGCAGTCGCTCAAGAGCTGCCACAAGGGAAAGGTCATGCGGTGCAAACGGATGTGGCAGACGATACGAGTGTCGTTGCTCTCGTGAAGGAAACGCTCGAAGTGTACGGCTCGGTCGATGTCCTGGTCAACTGCGCGGGTGTCCCCCAAGCGTTTACCCCCATTGAGGAGCTGACCTTGGAGCAATGGGATCGCATCATGTCTGTGAACACGAAGTCGGTCTTTTTGACGACAAGGCATGCGGTTCCCCACATGAAGGAGAAGGGGAAAGGCAGCATCATCAACATCGCTTCGATTGCCGGGATCAGAGCCCGTCCGGGGCTGAATGCGTACTGCGCGTCCAAGGGGGCCGCTATCATGTTGAGCAAGGCACTGGCTATTGAGCTCGCTCCTTTTCAAATCCGGGTCAATGTCATCAATCCAGGGCCGGCAGAGACGCCGATGCTGGGTAAGTTTATCAATGGAGATGAAGCGCAAGTAGAGGCCGGGAAAAAAGATATTTTCATCAGCAGTGTTCCATTGGGCATGTTGATTCAGCCGGAGGATATCGCGCAGGCGGCTCTCTATTTGGCTTCTGATCTATCCAAAATTGTCACGGGCGAGGTCATGAATGTAGACGGTGGAAGAGGGATCTAAACAAAAGAATTAACAGGGGGTACTATCGCATGTTTCGGAAGAAGGGGAGCTTCGTGCTAGCGAGCATCATGTCTGTGTCTTTATTTCTGGCGGCGTGCGGAGGAGGAGGCGGTCAACAGACTGCCCCGCCTGCGGGACAAGCCGGGGGAACAGAAGCGCCGAAAAGTGACGGACAAAGCTATGTATTCAAAGCAGGGCATTCACTGACGGAGGATCATCCATACCATTTGGCACTGAAAAAAATGGCCGAGGATGTCGACAAGCGCTCGAGCGGAAAAGTGAAAATTGAGGTGTATCCGCTGAGCCAGCTGGGAGCGGAGCGTGAATTGACAGAGGCGCTGACCTTTGGAACGGCGGATATGTCGATTACCTCGACTGCGCCGGTGATGAACTTCCATCCGAAGCTTGGCGTGCTGGATCTTCCGTTCTTGTTTGAGAGCCGTGAGCAAGCGTACAAGGTACTCGACGGACAAGTCGGAAAAGACCTACTCAAGGATTTGGAAAACGCCAATCTGGTCGGGCTGGCTTGGGCTGAAAACGGCTTCCGCCATATTACAAACGGCTCGAAGGTGATCAAAAAGCCGGAGGATGTGGCAGGGTTGAAGATACGCACACAGGAAAACCCGATCCATCTGGCTGCATTCGAAGCATTGGGAGCGAAGCCGACCCCGATGGCTTGGACAGAGGCGCTGACGGCGTTGCAACAAGGAGTCGTTGATGCCCAGGAAAATCCGGCGATTGTCGCACAAACCTACAAGCTATATGAATCCAAGCAAACACAAATGGCCCTCACCGGGCATGTCTACTCAGCAGCGATGATCTTGTTCAGCAAGCCTGTATGGGATAAGCTCCCGCCAGATATCCAGCAACTTCTTGCCGAGGAAGCCAAGAAAGCGGGTCAATACGAGCGTGAGTTGATGATCAAGATGGAAGAAGAGGCTATCTCGAATATTAAAGCAAAAGGGGTAGTCATTACCGAGGACGTGGATAAGCAAGCTTTCCGCGATGCGATGAAGCCTGTCTATGACAAATTTTCCGGACAGTTTGGCAAAGAGCTGGTGGATCAAATTGTAAATACAAAATAAACGGCAGAAGGGAGAGGAGCCACTCTGGCTTTTCTCCCCTTTTTCCTGCGAAAGGAGATTGTGTGTGGGCAACCTTGTTTCCAAAATAAACAGCATCCTTCGTTTTTTCATCATTGCCCTTCTGGCTATTATGGTGATCGCTGTCTTCCTGCAGGTGCTTTTCCGTTTTTTGCTCGACCAGCCCTTGGCCTGGACGGAGGAATTGGCTCGGTATTTGCTGATCTGGATCACGTTTCTGGGATCAGCGTACGCAATGTCGATCAAAGCACATATCGGTACGGAATACATTCAAAAGTACTTGTCGCCTCGCATGAACAAGCTAGTGCTGGTCATTGCCGCTTTGTGTAGTCTGGTCTTTTTTCTCGTCATGGTTCAGCAAGGCTATTTGTTGTCTGCGAGAAGCATGACCCAAACCTCACCCACTCTGCTCGTTCCCATGGGCTATGTATACATGGTGATTCCGATCAGTGGTGCTCTGCTCATCATGAACGTGATCCATGTGACATGGAAAGACATTACCGGGAAGGAGTGACCAGATTGTGGGTACGATTCTGTTTTTAACACTGTTGGTGCTTCTGATCCTGAATGTGCCGATTGGAGTGGCACTGGGGTTATCCGTCGTTGTCGTGTTTATGCTGGAGGGCAACATCCCTCTTCTGGTTGTCATTCAAAAAATGTTCAACGGGACAGACTCCTTCCCGCTGATGGCGATCCCGTTCTTTCTCCTGGCAGGAAAGCTGATGGAAACAGGCGGAATCTCGGCTAGGCTGATCCGTTTTGCGAATACGATTGTCGGGAACCTGCCTGGAGGATTGGCAATCGTGGCGGTCATGGGTTGTACTTTTTTTGCGGCGATATCGGGTTCTTCTGCCGCGACAACGGCAGCCGTAGGGGGAATTTTGATCCCGCACATGGTCAAAAAAGGGTATAATGTCCGGTTTTCTGCGGCCTTGCATGCAACAGGTGGAACGATCGGTGTCATGATTCCTCCAAGTGTGCCGATGGTTTTGTACGGGGTAGCAGCAAGTGCCTCGATTAGCGACTTGTTTATTGCCGGGATTGGACCGGGCATTCTCGTAGCGATTTCGCTGATCCTGTACTCGTATTGGATCAGTAAGAAAAACGGCTGGGGTGGCGGAGAGAAGCATACGCCAAAAGAGATATGGGAGGCGTTCAAGGACGCCATTTTGGCGATTCTCATGCCGATCATTATCCTTGGTGGTATTTACGGAGCTATCTTTACTCCAACAGAAGCAGCAGTAGTAGCCGTTATTTACGGTCTGGTTGTCGGGCTTTTCGTCTACCGGGAGATCAAGTGGAGGGACTTGGGGGAAATTTTCGCGGGCTCTGCCAGCATGACAGCGGTCATCATGCTTATTATCGCGACCGCCAATGCATTTGGCTATCTGATGACGAGGGAAAACATCCCACAGGAAATTGCGCAATTCATGCTGGGGATTACTGACAGCACGATCATCACGTTGCTCATTATTAACATCCTGCTGCTCATTTTGGGGACGTTCATGGAAACGGCGGTTACGATCATTCTCCTGACACCGATCCTGCTGCCGATCACGAATTCTTTGGGCATTGATCCGGTGCTATTCGGGGTGATCATGGTCGTCAACTCCGCGATCGGAATGCTGACGCCGCCTGTTGGGATCAATTTGTTGGTAGCAGGAAATATTGCGAAGCTCCAGAATACGGAGATTGAGCGAGCGGTGATCCCGTTTTTGGTCATCATGATCGTCGATTTGATGCTCATCACCTACATTCCAGAAATCAGCTTATTCCTTGTCAACTTGAGCAAGTAACGGAGGGGGTACCAACGTGGATTACAAGCAAGCATTAGTGGGATTGCTGGGGGAGGAACGAGTAACGACCAACCCTACTATACTGGAGCACCACAGTCATGATGAATCGTATCATGCCCCGCATCTTCCAGATGTGGTCGTGTTTCCGAAGACGACAGAGGAAGTCAGTCAAATCATGAAGCTGGCCAACGAAAAGCGCATTGCGGTAACGCCGTTTGGCATGGGGACCAGTCTAGAGGGACATGCGATTCCTTATGCGGGCGGAATTAGCATGGATTTTTCCTTAATGAACCAAGTGCTGGAGGTGCGACCGAAGGACTTTCTCGTGAGAGTCCAGCCCGGTGTGACGCGCACTCAGCTCAATAAAGAATTGAAAAAGCATGGATTGTTTTTCTCCGTCGATCCTGGCGCGGACGCGACTTTGGGTGGAATGGCTGCTACAAACGCCAGTGGAACGACTTCTGTTCGTTATGGCGTAATGCGTGATCAGGTTCGCGATCTAGAAGTGGTGACGGCGGACGGTCGTATCATCCGTACAGGGAGCATGACAGCCAAATCCTCCTCAGGCTACCATCTTACTGGGTTGTTTGTCGGGTCAGAGGGAACGCTCGGTGTATTCACAGAGCTGACCTTGCGTGTTTACGGCATCCCTGAGGCGACAACAGCGGCGCGTGTCAGCTTCCCTACTGTTCAGGATGCCGTCGATACCGTCGTGGATATTCTCGGAGCGGGTATTCAAGTAGCGCGAATCGAGCTGGTTGATGAACGTTCCATCCAACAAGTGAATCTGTACAAAGAAACGAGCTACCCGGAAGCACCGACGCTGTTTATCGAGTTCCACGGCAGTGAACAAGGGCTCGCGTACGATATCGACTTCGCGCAGAACACCGCCGATGGGCATGGCTGCACGCAGTTTCTTTTTGAAACAGATTCGAAGGCCCGGACGCAGCTCTGGGACGCTCGTCATAACCTGGCGTATGCCTTCCTGCACAAATCCCCCGGGAAAAAGCTGATGGTGACAGATGTTTGCTTGCCGATCTCCGAGCTGGCAGGAGCAGTTGTGGACGCACGGCAAGCCATTGATCGCGCCGGGCTGGATGGAGCGATTGCAGGGCATGTCGGGGATGGGAACTATCACGCTATTCTGATGATCGACCTGAATGACCCCGATGAAGTGGCGCGTGCCGAGGAAGTAAATGCCCATCTGGTGGAATACGCGTTGAGTCGGGGAGGAACCTGCACAGGAGAACATGGTGTGGGTGTGGGGAAAATCAAATACCAGCGCAAGGAACACGGGGAAGCACTGGACGTCATGCAAGCCATGAAGCAAGTGCTGGACCCTAACGGCATTTTGAATCCGGGAAAAATTTTCGGGAAATAAATGAGAGCCTGCATTCTGGACGTTTGTCGGAATTGGTAATATCCCCTTTGAGTAGCTAGTGTTAAAAGCCCGCCCACTAACGGTGGGTAGTACACTCTACTTGGAGGGGATTTTATCATGGCTAAAAAAGGTCAAACATTCAAACGATATTCGGAGGAGTTTAAACTGAAGGCTGTAAACATGTATCTACTAAGAGGGATGGGTTATCAAGCAATAGCGAAGGAATTAGGAATATCTGGCCCTACTATGGCTACCCAAGAATGCGGATTGCATTAAGAAAGAAAGGATTAAGTGTAAATCACAAGCGAATATATCGGTTGATGAAGGAACTAAACCAGTGTGCCCCGGTAGAATACCGAATCACACTGGCTGCTTAGGCTTTTTTAGTTCTGTCTGCTTGACAGGCGTAAGACCATTTTGGAGGGCCTACGACTTAACTTCTTGCCGAGGTAGATTCTAATTTTTTTCGAAGAATTCCTAGATATTTGCGTTTGTATTTGTTTACCCCTTGTTGAGATATACCCAAATGCTGTGCGACTATTTCTTCTGGAACTCCCTGAATCACTACTTGCTCAATAATGAATCTTGCTTTAGCTGGAAGGGAATTCAACATTTCTTCTACATGCAACTTAGCATCTACAGAAGACATTTGATTCTGACCACAGGCATTTTCTATGATCGGAAGCTCTCGGGTGGAAATCTTCTTTGCTTGATACTGCAATCGCCAAGCGATCCTTCTTAAAACTCTTCTACACTTCTCCATTAATAACTCATCGTTCATGCTTTTCACCGTCCTACCTTATAGGTAAAAAAGGAAGGTAAAAAACAACTGTTTTTCATAAATTATTCCATCTTTTTTCTGAATGGAATACTCAAGAAACGTAATGATAACGCCATTTCATCGCGTTTTCGTATCGCATTAGAAATTTTTTTGGCATTGGTTGTAAAAGGACCTCGTTTTTCTCCTTTATGTATGAAAGCGACAAATTGACCGGTCAAACAAAGTCGCTTATTACATTTAGATAGGGGAAAATAAATATGAGCTTGCGTGGAAAAAAGATTTTCGTAGATCCAGGTCATGGTGGTACAGCTTCTGCAGGTAAAAATCGTTGTGGCACTTACGCTGTAGGTACTTCTGGCAAAAAATCTGGAAATGAAAAAAGTTCTGCCCTTTCAATCGCTGAAGTCCTGGTAGAGTACCTGGAAGAGGCTGGTGCAAATGTTAAGATGAGCCGTACAACAGATGATCCAGTTTGCTTGGATGAACGTGCCAAAATGGCAAATAAGTGGGGCGCTGATATCTTTGTTTCCCTCCACCATAACAGTAGCACCAATACAAGCGCTAATGGTCTCTCGGCACACTATTATAAATCCGAGGATAAAGCATTAGCGGAAGCTATTCTTCCAAGAATCGTAGATTATACCGGCCTCGATACATGGGGAAGTACAGGAATTAGAAAGGACAACTTCCAAGTACTGCGGGATACTGATATGCCGGCAACATTGCTTGAATTGGGTTTCATGTCCAATCCAGATGACGATGCGTTTATTGCTGACTACGACAACAAAATTGACATGGCCAGCGGTATCTACCGTGGTATCCGAGATTATTTTGAATAAAAAAGCTAGAGAGAATATAGCATCAGAGAAGCCCCTGGAGGATCTCCCCAGGGGGCTTCTCTTTTTAAACAGTCCTTTCAAACCTCATGGCTTTTCTCGAATAAAGAAATCAAGAAGGACAAAATTTTTCTGTGCATCTTCTATTGCCAATGTAGCTTTACTTAGGTGATTAGCAGGTAACTGATTTATCGGAACGCGAGTTTGGAAAGTTCCATCTTGATTGACTTCGATCGTACCCGTCATCAGATCTTGGACACCATCGCTCACAGAATAAGATAATTTTTCAGGATGTCTCACTTTTCCTGTAATTTCTAACTCCTCACCAACCAGCATGTTTGTATAGGGAACAGGGTTATGTATGGTTAGCCAGTCGTTACTATTAGTTTTAAAGGCTATTTCATGCTCTGTATGCCAGGCATTTTTAGCTTCCTCAGAAGATACCCTAGCAGATACAATTACTTTCCCATGCAAGGTTGAGGGAATTTTTTCTAGTGTGATTTCTCTCATGTATTGGAATACTTTACCTTGTGGTTTTATTTCTTCTCGAAACAATATATTACTCAGATCGTCTTGTACTGTTACGTTGTAGGAGTAATCAGGCACTCCATAAAAATGGATAGTCATTCCTTTGTCTTCAATGACTGAAAAGTTTTTTGGACTACGAATTTCTGCCAAATTGGACTGCTCTTCAAATAGATTCGTAGGATTCTCTTCGACAAATGTAACATAACCATTTGGATGATCTATGGCTCTCTCATTGCATCCAAAGAGAGATAAACAAAGCAACGTGAGTAAAGAAAGATACACCTTGTGCACAATCGATCAACTCCTCTTTTAATAAACGCGTGATTATGAAGACAAATATAAGACGTGTATTTCCATAAAAAGGTTTCCTTAGTTGAAAAAGGGTTCCGATACCGTTTGGTGAGCCTCTGCTTCCTGTGGTACGCCTGAGCCACGGCGATGGCCCACCGGGGCCGGGATTATTATGGGAGAATGAATCCAGGATGCAACCATCAAATCTAATCACCTTATCCACCCGAAGAATGGAAAAGCCCTCAAATCTGAGGGCTTTTCCAAATCATCAACTGCTACTTTTATTGGAAATAATCAAGCATTGCACGACGGACACCGCGAGCAAAATCTTTAGCAGCTTCATCCAATGTTGGGCCGAGGTCTTCCAAGGCTGATTCATTAGTAATGAACTCAACCTCAATCAGTGCTCGTGGGTAGTTACCGCCAGAAGGATAACGGAGAACACCTAGTGATCCACGTGGTGTATCCGAATCTTTAAGTACTCCCCTGTCTCGTGTACCAAGGGAATTGACCACTTCTCGCTGAATGGTTTGCGCAAAGCCTTTGTCTTGCGAACGGTTTCCAGCATAGATGGTTTCTGTACCCTTAGCTGTAGAACCTGCTGAATTAAAGTGAACGCTAATTACACCATCTACATCTTTCTGTTGTCCCAGTTTCCAACGATCATCAATTGATACCTTGCTATCATCGTTCCGCGTCATGTAAACCGTTGCGCCGAAATTTTCGAGGGTCTCAGCAACAGCCTGCGCAAACAACAGGGCTAAGTCTTTCTCGTAAACATCTTCGCCATTCAAAGTGCCGATTGCTCCAACGTCTGAACCGCCATGACCTGGGTCGATCAAAAACTTCAATCCATCAAGACTCATAAAACCTTCCTCCTATTTGTTGATGTATTAAGCGACTATGAATTTGAGTGTCATTGTCGCTTTCATCAATAAAGGAGAAAAATAGAGAGCAAATACAACCAGACAAAAAAATACTTATCTATCCCCTTGCATGCTACTCAGTTTCCATTGGTTATCTTCTTTTGTGAACATTAGTTCCAGCGTTCCAGAGTACGTCTCATCGTTTATCCAAACTTCGTAATTTGTAATAAAGCGTCCATCTTTATATATATCGAATGACCTTTGACGAAAAGTGCTTCCTTTGGTTACGAACGGAATACTTATAACCTCGTTATTCGCTTTATAAACAAATTGCTTTCCTTCTACAGCAGCTTCTTTGGAAATATACTGTTTAACTTTTTCAGTCTCACCTTTCATCATGGCTCGAAACATTTCTCTTGTCTGTAGATCAACGATATCTCGAATTTGGTAGATTTGAGCATTAGTTTCGTTTTTTTGTTTTTCCTTAACCAAAGAGGCTTCAAGTTCTTTATTTGTGTTTTGTAATTGGGCTATTTCAGCTTGCAACTTTTCAATCTCAGCTTGAGACGTTTTTACGGTACCGTCATTAGAACAAGCTACCATCCCTAAAGCAATTAGGATAAACATGCTCAGAACTACTCTCTTTTTCATTTCTAAACCTCCAATGATTCCACCTATGTTATTGAAGATAAGATAAACCCAAATACATAACCATCATACGCCAAATTTACCACAATTTTATATAATCCATAAGTTGGAAAAGCGATGGCTTCTATAACACAAATCCAAAAAATCGGGTCAACCAATCGTACTATCGTTCCTCACTTTTCCAGCATGCCATTAAAAATGTAATTTTTTATGTGAATATAGTTGCTTTTTTTCAGTTGTATTTACCTAGTATGTTGGGACGGTGAAAATTATGAATGATGAATTAATAATAGAAGAGTGTAGGAGAATTTTAAGAAGGATTGCATGGCGACTACAGTATCGAACATGGAAGATTTCCAACGGAGAGCTTCCAATCATAGAAAATCTATGTGGTCAGAAAATAATGTCTTCCGTCGATTCTAAGCTTTATGTAGAAGAACTGTTGAATTCTCTTCCATCTAAAGCGAAATTTATTATTGAGCAAGTCGTTATTAATCGAATACCTGAGGAAATAATTGCACAGCAATTAGGCATTTCACAACAAGGGGTAAATAAATATTAGCGAAAGTATTTGGAAGTTCTTCAGAAAAAGATAGGTCAGATAGGTTTCTTCATGACATTTCGCATATCCAGTTAGAGCAAGTCTAACTAGATCTTTTTCATGTACACCGTTCTATAATAATTTTCAAAGACTGGTTGTATTTGGTCTCTATTTTTCTCCTTTATTGATGAAAGCAACAATGACACTCAAATTCATAGTTGCTTACAAAAAAATTAGGGGGAAATGAAATGGCAGTTAAGCAATATTCAAAAGTATTTGATATGCAGTATTGGAGTCAAGCTGATGAAAAATGGAGTTCTAACTACACTTCTTGCGGTAATACGATGAGAGTAGAAGGGTGTGTAATTACATCCGCCGCTATGATTTTCGCTTTCTATGGTAATAAAGTCGATCCCGAGATCTTGCAGCAACAGCTAAAAGCAGTGAATGGAAGAGCTGATTGTCCATTTGATTGGGCTGTAGCACAAAAAAAATATGGTCACAAATACAGCGGGAAATTCACCGGAACCTTCGAAAAGTTGAAAAAGGATATGATGGATTGTGTGATTAACAAAGATATTCCGCTTATGGTACGTGTTCCTAATCATACAGTTGCAATCAGAGGATTTTCGGGTCTTATAGAAGTTGTTGATGGCTTCCCAAGATTCGAGCTGATTACACCATCTATGTTCCTCGTTCATGATCCTGGTAATTCAAAGAATAAAAACCTTCAAGATGTAATCGATCAACGTGGCGAATTTGAATACTACAACTATTACACGAAATAAAGAAACCTCTCGTGGACAAGAGAGGTTGAGGCTGCCGACTTCCTCGGCAGCCTCTTTTTTAAAACTTAATTTCCATCATTAATTTCATTGCCATTTTCAGCGACTTTGATTTCTTTTTTCAGCAAAGCTAAGTCGCTAATGCTTTTTCGATCAACTAGCAGAATTGATAATTCATCAAGATTGAGTAACGGTTTTATAGAAGTTACCTTTGTGCCTCTTATATCTAAATAATTTAATTTAGGTACAGACTGTATAGATGCAATGTCTGTGATGGGAGCATTCATCATTTGTAAACGTTCCAAATTTGGGAGTTCTTTTACAAAATCCATCGAGTTAATAGGATTATTTGATACATCTAAGAAAGTAAGATGAGGTAGTTTAATTGATGATAAAGCTGTTATTTTATTATTTCGAATGGTTAAGTGCTGAAGAGATTTACTATTCTCAAGTATTTTCAAATCTGATAAATCACCCTCATTCAGTAAGAGGCTAATTAGTTTACTGTTATTTAAAACAGGTAACTGAGCTTCCTGAAAACCAGTGATTGAAAGATATTCAAGTTCACTCAAATCCTTTAGAAACAGATAATCTTTAACGTTGATTCTATTCAAGGATAGCGTTTTAAGGTTTTTCATTTTAGATAGGACAGATAAATCAATCGGTGAATCTCTTTGTTCCAGAGGAACATTATCTATATCTAAGGTGAGTTCTTCGATATTGAATAAATCCTCCATTTTGATATCCTGACTTGGCTTATTCAGTGACTTAGATAAAGAGTCTAATAATAACGGGGAAATAATCTCCGCTTGGGATTGTTCTTTCGGCAATTCATTCAAATTCGTTTCGTTGGCTTCGCATCCAGTTAGTACACCTAAAATGATCAAAAGAGTTATAAGCTTTTTCAAATACATCCCCCATTTTTCAGGACATCCTAGTGGCTATCCTGTCATAACTGTATGACGTTAGATTCCATAAAATGGTTTCCCGCTTTTTTCATTCGATCTGACAATCTAGTGCGCTATGAGAACGAAAGTGTTCATTTATTTTTTTATGTTGTAGGGTGAGCCTGCATTCTGGACGTTTGTCGGAATGTGGGCTTTTTCTTTTGCGTAATGTGTCGAAGAGGAGAGGAGAAAGGATGATTATGCAGAATGTAGAAGATTGGTAACTGGTGCATTACATTCTGGTGTGGCAGGGAGGCAAATATGAAGTCTATTGTTGAAATTGCCAAGAGTGCAGGTATCGAAGAACAGCATTTGGAGCTATACGGAAAATATAAAGCCAAACTATCAGATGAGCTATGGGAGCAAGTGAAGGATCGCCCTGATGGCAAACTGATTCTTGTTACAGCGATGAACCCCAATCCGGCGGGAGCAGGCAAGACGCTCACGACGATTGGTCTGTCACAAGCTTTAAATTATCTTGGGAAGAAAACAATTGCAGCGCTTCGCGAGCCGTCCTTGGGCCCTTGCATGGGGATCAAAGGAGGCGCAACCGGAAGCGGTCAGGCACAAATTCTCCCGGCTGATGAAATTAACCTGCATTTTACAGGGGATATTCATGCGATTACAGCTGCACATAACTTGTTGGCAGCGATGATCGACAATCATATTTTCCACGGCAATCCGCGTGGGCTCAATCCAAAGAAAATTGTCTGGAAACGAGCCATGGACATGAACGATCGCGCACTGCGAAACATCGTGGCTGGTCTGGGTGACGGCAATGGAATGACGCGTGAGGATGGCTTCATGATTACGACCGCTTCAGAAATCATGGCGATCTTATGCTTGAGTGAGAATCTGGCAGACTTGCGCGAGCGGTTGAACCATATCATTATTGGCTACGATTTCGATGATCAGCCTGTACGGGCAGAAGAAATCAACGCGGTCGATGCGATGTGCGTTCTCTTGAAGGAAGCCATCAAGCCCAATCTCGTACAGACAATCGAAGGAACTCCGGTCATCATTCACGGCGGACCTTTTGCCAATATTGCGCATGGGTGCAGCAGCGTGATCGGAACCAAGATGGCCTTGAAGCTGGCAGATTACGTCGTAACAGAGGCGGGCTTCGGTGCAGATCTGGGAGCAGAGAAGTTTTTTGACATCAAGTGCAGAAAAGCAGGTCTGACTCCATCGGCTGCTGTCGTGGTCATTACGGTTCGCTCGTTGAAATACAATGGCGGGGTAAAAGTACCTGACCTGGCAGTAGAGAACTTGTCTGCTCTGGAAAAAGGCTTCGAAAACGTCAAGCGCCATCTGGAAAACCTGCAAAAGTTCGGTGTGCCAGCGGTGGTGGCCATCAACCATTTTGCGACGGATACCCAGGCAGAGATCGATTCTGTAATAGCGTTGTGTAAAGCCGCAGGAGCAGAAGCAGCACTCTCCAAAGTATGGGCAGAAGGAGGAGCAGGAGGTGTTGAGCTGGCTGAAAAAGTGACTCGTGCAGCAGAGCAGCCTTCATCCTTCCGATTCTTGTATGAGGAAGACCTCAGCATTAAAGACAAGATTGAGACAGTCGTAAAAGAAGTATACCGTGGATCGGGAGTTGCCTTTTCGCCGCTGGCATTGAAAACGATGCAAAAGGTAGAAGAAATGGGCATGTCCCATCTGCCTGTGTGCATGGCGAAAACCCCATACTCCTTTACGGATCGCGCTGATCTGTTGGGGGCCCCTGTTGACTTCACGATCCAAGTGAGTGAAGTACGCATATCAGCAGGAGCTGGTTTTATCGTGGCACTGACCGGAAGCTTGGTTACCATGCCAGGCCTCCCGAAAAAGCCGGCTGCTGAATCATTATATATAGACGGGGATGGACAAGTGATCGGATTAAGCTAATCAAAAAGTTTGACAAAAAGCTGACAACTGTAAAAGGTTGTCAGCTTTTTTTTGTTTTTGAGGTTTATTATCGGAAAGTTATGGGAAAAGAAAGGTGAGATTGAAAAAATGTGAACTTAATTGAAAAACAACAAGGAATGACAAAGGCAAACTTGCTGAAAGGCAGGGACGCAAAGCCACGGGTCTAAGGTCGAAGGTCAAATGACTTTCGCAGCTAGGACAGCCGGGTTGCCATACCGTAGTCATGATGGACTGTCGGTAGGCAGTCTTTTTTTTGTTGAAAAAAGAGAAGGGAGAAGGGATTCGGTATGAAAAATAGTTTGAAGAATAAGCTAATTATCGTGTTGTGCCTGCTGTTGGTTATAAGCTTGGGTACGGTTTGCGGTGCAAGCTATTGGAGTGCTTCTAATCTTTTGGCAGGCAGTCTGGACAAAGAAGCTGAGTTGTCAGCTAGCAATCTCTCGATTCGTATCGATGGTTTCTTTCAAGAAAAAATTGAGATTGTAAGAGCGCTGGGAGGGTTGATGTCGGCTGATCAAAATGTCGAGCACGACCTGAAAATCATTCAAGAAGCCCAAAAGAAAAACCCCGAGTTTGAGACGTTCTTCTTTTCGCATGACTTAACCGGAAAGAAAGTGATCAATTTCAAGGGTGAAGTAACGGATATCTCGGATCGTCCGCATATTAAGGAAGCCAGCAAAGGGGAAGGGAAGGTTGTTGTCTCCGAGCCAGTCATTTCGAAGCGGACAGGGAATAACATCGTGACACTGGTTGTTCCATTGATGAAGGACAATCGTCAATACGGTTACATCGGTTCTACTATTCCGATCAATGAGATCCAAAAAAAGGTGTCTGAGGAGAAATTCGGACAATCAGGCTACGCTTTTTTAGTAAGCAAATCAGGAACATTTATTTATCACCCGAATAACGAGTTCATTCTGAAGGAATCGATTCTCGACATGGGTATTCTCGAACTTCAGACTGCTTTTGAAGATATCAAGCAAGGGAAGCATGGAATTGCCCAATATAATTACGAGAACACAGAGCGATTTGCTTCCTATTTTCCAACCAATTTGAATTGGGGCATATACATCACTGCACCCGTAGCGGAGCTGCATGCGCCTGTTGATCAACTGTCAGCCCGATTGATGGTTATTTCCCTCATCGTATTGGCGATTGGGGTTGTCCTCGTTTATTTCTTGGCTGTACGTATGGTGAAACCAATTGAGCGTCTGAATCACGCAGTAAATGTAGTGGCGCAGGGGAACTTGAAAGAGACTGTAACGGTTGATGGAAAAGACGAGATCGCGGTTCTGTCCCGTGACTTTAACCAGACGGTATCGCACTTGAAAAATTTGATTGAAGACGTATCTCTGTCGTCTGATCAAGTACAGCGTTTTAGTCAGGAAGTATCTGAAGGCATTAAACAAGCGACGGAAAACATCAACCAAATCGGTTTGTCTATTGCGCAGATTTCTGAGGGAGCAGAGTCACAGGCAGCCAGCTCGCAGGAAGTCGCATTGTCGATGACTGACATGGCAGCAGGCATCGTGAAAATCGCGGAGACGTCTGCTCATGTTTCAGAGGCTGCCCAGATAGCAACAGAGCAGGCTGAGCAAGGGACTGCTGTGGTAGAGCAGGCAGTTCGCCAGATGGGAAGCATTGGTGAGGGAACATCGAAGGCAACAGTAGCCATCGAGCAGCTCAACAATCGCTCCAAAGAAATCGAAGGCATTCTCGATACGATCAGTCAGTTGACCTCGCAAATCAATTTGCTTGCCTTGAACGCTTCGATTGAGGCAGCACGCGCCGGCGAGCATGGACGTGGGTTTGCTGTAGTTGCAGGTGAAGTGAAAAAACTGGCAAACCAATCCGAGGAATCCGCATCCAAAATCGCAATGCTGATCGGGGAAATCCAGCAGGATACTCATCACGCGGTAGAGGTTATGACCGAGGGCAACCAAAACGCACAGCAAGGTATTCAACTGGTCGAAGAGGTTCGCGAAATCTTCGGGCACATTTTGGAATCTTCCCGGAACGTCGCTGCCCACATTCTGGAAGTATCCGCCGCATCTGAACAAATGTCAGCAGGCTCCCAACAGGTGAGTGCTTCTGTAGATGAAATGCATAACATTGCAAAACATGCTTCACTCGACGCGCAAACAGTGGCAAAGGCAACCGAAGAGCAGCTTCAAGCCATCCAGGAAATTGGCAAGTCTGTTGAGCATTTGAACACAGTGGCAGAAGAATTACAGCAAGGAATCGGCAGGTTTACTGTGTAAGAGGCAGCTCAACAGGTTGTAAGTCCTCTTCTTTGAAAGGGGGGATGCCATTAGGGGATGATGGAGTTTGTTTCTGAGCAACTAAATTCATTACCGTTTAACAGGAGGAGAACCCAGATGAAGAAAATCACAAAAACAATCTTGGCGAGCACACTCGCTGCAACTATGCTCATGACATCAGGAACAGGTGCTTTTGCTGCAACCGCGGTTAAGCCTGTCCCAACCGTAGCTACTGAAGCTGCTAAAAAACCGCAAGCGAAGAAGTTTGAATCCCGTTTGGATGAAATCATCGCGAGAGGCTACATCCTCGTAGGTACTCCAGGGGACTACAAACCGTTTACATATTTGAATCCAAAGACAAACGAATTTGAAGGCTACGACATCGATGCGATGAAGGAATTCGCAAAAAGTCTAGGGGTTGAGGCGCGTTTTGTCCAAACCTCTTGGCCGACACTGATGGACGATCTGTTGGCAAATAAATTCGATATTGCTGTTGGAGGCGTTACGCGCAACACAGACCGCCAGAAAAAAGCACACATGAGTGATCCTTATATTATGTTCGGTAAAGCTCCGCTTATTCGTGCAGTAGACAAGGACAAGTACAAGAGTGTAGCAGACATCAACAAGCCTGAGGTTCGCATTGGTGTGAATCCAGGAGGCACCAACGAAAAATTCGTTCGTGAACACCTGACCAAAGCAACTGTGACTGTTGAACAAAACAACCTCGACATCCCTGGTCTGGTAGCAAGCGGCAAGTACGATGTGATGATCACGGATACGCTGGAAGCACTTGTATATTCCAAAGCAGATTCCCGCCTGTATGCCGCTCTGACTGACAACCCGTTCACCAAGAGTGAAAAAGCGTACATGATTCACCGTGGAGACACAATCTTCGCTAACTACTTGGATCTTTGGATGGACGAAATGAAACTGCAAGGGAAGTTTGATGAGCTTTACAACAAATGGGTAAAATAATCCAATAACAGACAAGCAGCCTGATTCTGGGCTGCTTTGTTATTTTTTACAAGATTCATCACCAAAAAATCAAACAATTTGGGTATATAAGCTGTTTGCTTTTTCAGTCATTGCATGGTACGATTACAGCTATGTTCTTTAGGGCGCTACGTACAATCGGGATAAAAGGGCATGTTCCGGATCGTAAGGAATAGTGCCCTTTTTTTTGAGAATTTTATAGATGAAGGTATTGATAAAGGAGACTGACATTCATTGGCGACATTTAACGATTTTGGCTTACACCACTCCATTGTTAGAGCGTTGAGCAACATGGGTTTCGAAGAAGCTACAGCAATTCAGGATCAAACGGTTCCTGTAGCACTGCAAGGTCGTGACCTGATCGGTCAAGCACAAACAGGTACAGGTAAAACGGCTGCATTTGGTATTCCGCTGATTGAACGCATGGATGAAACAAGCGGAAATATTCAAGGGGTTGTATTGACCCCAACTCGTGAGCTGGCTGTTCAGGTTGCAGAAGAGATTAATAAAATTGCCCAATTTAAAAACATCTCTGCCCTGCCAATCTACGGTGGCCAAGACATCACGCGTCAAATCAAGGCGTTGAAAAAACGCCCGCAAATCATCGTGGCAACACCTGGTCGTTTCATGGACCACATGAGAAGAAGAACGATTCGTTTGGATGCTATCGAGGTAGTTGTTTTGGACGAAGCGGATGAAATGCTGAACATGGGTTTCATCGACGACATTAAGGAAATCTTGAAAGAGGTTCCAGAAAGTCGTCAAACCCTGCTGTTCTCCGCAACGATGCCGAGAGCGATTCAGGAAATCGCCCAGCAGTTCATGAACGAGCCAACGATCATTCAGGTGAAAGCAAAAGAAGTAACCGTACCAAACATCGAGCAGCAATATATGGAAGTAGCAGAAAGACAAAAGTTCGATGTTCTGTGCCGTTTGCTGGATATTCATTCGCCTGAGCTGGCTATCGTATTCGGTAGAACCAAGCGCAGAGTGGATGAGCTGTCCGAAGCACTGACCAAGCGCGGTTATGGAGCGGAAGGTATCCACGGAGACCTGAACCAAGCAAAACGCGACAGCGTACTGCGCAAGTTCAAGGAAGGTACAATCGAGGTATTGGTGGCGACTGACGTTGCGGCTCGCGGTCTGGATATCAGCGGAGTTACGCACGTATTCAACTTTGACATTCCACAAGACTCTGAGAGCTACGTTCACCGTATCGGTAGAACGGGACGTGCTGGTAAAACGGGTCTCGCGATCACATTTGTTACTTCCCGCGAAATTGACCATCTGCGTCTGATTGAGCGTACAACCAAGCGTCGCATGGAGCGTCGTGCTGTTCCTTCGATGGCAGAAGCTCTGGAAGGTCAACAAAAAATGACAGTAGACAAAATCCTGGAAGCGTCTGGCAGAGATGATCTGTCTGCTTACAAAACATTGGCAGAACAATTGCTGGAGGATGTTGATTCCGTGACGCTGGTATCCGCAGCACTCAAGCTGTTGACCAAAGAGCCGGATACAACTCCTGTTCGCCTGACGGAAGAGGCACCTCTTCGTGTAGGGAAGAAAAAGCTGCCTCCAAAAGGAAAAGGTGGCTTTGGATCAGGTTCCGGTTTTGGTGGAAAGCGTCCATCTCGCCCACGCAATGGCGAATATCGTCCACGCGGCGGCGAATCTCGTCCACGCAGTGGCGAATCTCGTCCACGCAGCGGTGATTCCCGTCCGCGCAGTGGCGAATCCCGTCCACGTGGCGAATCTCGTACACCGCGCAGCTAAGAATCGAATGGTATCTCAAGTAAAGACTGGTGTGCACATGTGCGCATCGGTCTTTTTTTCGTGTTGACCTGTCTGCGAATAAATATTTTGGGGAACCCGTGACAAACTAGGAGTGTTTTGGCACGAATTTTCGCCTAGGGAGAGAGTGGAAGCATGAGGAAAACAGCCAATGGGAAGTGGGCTGGTATTTGGCTCGCCGCATGAGATCAAGATTGAATCGGAAAATTTGTAAGGAGAAGGCTTCTGCAGCTGGGCAGAGGTCTTTTTCTATGGGCAATTAAGTTTTGGCAACAACGAGTCAGACAAATTTGTGCTTTGATTTTGTTGTTAGCTCTATGACAATGCTTTATATTTGAGGTGTGCACATTATCTTTTCAATCCATAGAGGGCGTTACGTATGTGGTTGGAGGAAGAGAAAAAATCCTTGGTCAATCGCGGAATTGTAGTATCCGATCAGTACGAAGTGGGTATCATGATTGAGATCCCTGCTACAGCACTGATGGCCGATCAATTTGTACGCGGGGTTGACTTTTTCAGCATTGGAACCAATGATTTAATACAATACACAATGGCAGCCGACCGTATGAACGAGAAGGTCGCTTATCTCTTCTGTTGGGAATGGGTCTGGATGAATATAGTATGAGTGCAGGGAGCATTTTGCCTGCGCGTCAACAGCTGAGTCGTTTGAGTGTGGAGGACGCAGCGAAACAGATTGATACGATTTTTCAGTTGAGCACCTCTGCGCAAGTAGAGGCGTTCGTGAAGGAATGGCTTGAGAGAGTATAGAGAAGGAGGCAGATCAGAATGGTAGAGAAAAAAATAGTGGTTCAATTGGCGCACGGCCTGCATGCGCGTCCTGCTGCGAACTTTGTGAAGGTAGCCACGTCTTTTTCCAGCGAAATTAAAATCATCAAAAATGAGAAAAATGTAAATGGCAAGAGCATCATGGGCATTATGGCAGCAGCGATTGCAAAAGGGGAAGAAATTACCCTGATTACGGATGGTGTCGATGAACAAGAAGCGATGGCTGCATTGGAAAAAGCATTGACCGAACAGGAATAGGGAAGAGAATAGGAAAGGAGAAAAGCCCCTCGATTTTGAGGGGTTTTTTCTGTTGTTCCGGGAAAATTCACGTAGACAGTAGTTGTACGAAAGGGGGCAAAAATGGTGTCAGTCGCTTCTGGGCGCGTTGTTCTTCTAAAAGCAGCTCCATTTTCAGGCGGACGCGCTCTGAGTGTGTGGTTTTGTAGAGGGGGATTACCAAATTCCGTATTTCCAAAGGATCGGCCGTGAGATTGTACAATTCGTAATCCGTCATCGTGGGGTTGTGTACATCCTCGGAAAAATAGCGGGAGTATTTCCATAAAGCACTGTTTCCGGCAGAATTCATGTAGGTGATGACTGTTTCTATCCGATTCGGAGGAATGACAGAGTCATAGGGTTGTTGCTGCACGTTTACCTGATGCTGTCCTTTTGTCACTTCGTCGTCCGTCATGAAGTAAATCGGCTCGCTGGAGACAGAGTCTGTATCGTGGGACAAGATGATGGGAGTAAGATCACGACCGACAAGAGGGCGTACCTCGCTGTGTGTATAGGTCAGTTCCTCACCAAGCCTTTCTGTGTCTGCTCCGGTCATACCGAGTAGTGTCGGAAGAATATCCACATGACTGGTTAACAGCTCTGTGGAGGCTGCGTGTGGAAAAAGAAGCGGGTTGTGGATAATGAGGGGAACGTGAATCGCCTCTTCATAGGCACAGTACCATTTTTGATGCAGATTGCCGTGAGCACCCAACAATTCGCCGTGATCAGATGTGAACAAAACCAATGTCTCGGGATAAAAAGAACTGGCGACGAGTGCTTCAAGAACACGCATCACTTCCCGATCGGCGTTTTTTTGGAGCTGGTAGTACAGTCTTCGATAATGGTCTTGGTCCGAAATGGGCTGGAACGCTTGTGGATATACCTCCCCATAACTCGCTTGGCAGCGCGGTTTTGTCGCAAGTGATTCGTGCTGAGTAGGGGCCGGGGCAACAGCGGGAACTGACTTATCCACATGGAAGCGAAAAAACGGTGAGCTCGCAGAGATATCCCCATAGATGGCGATATCATGTGGATTGACGAAAGATGCTACGATCAGCCAAGGATGGCAGCTTTCAACGGAGCTTTTCTCTTGGTCTAATGCATGGAGCAGCTCGATGACTTCGCTGCTGTATACCACATCACGCCCATTTACTCCGATGGCTGCGGACGAACCGGAGTTATGCGGCGCTATTCCATGCGGTTCAGGGCCTATCCAACTGGAGAAGCCATAGCCGTCCAGTCGATCGGCAAGCAAGTATAAACGTTCCTTATCTGGATCAGGAACTCCTGTACCAGGGGTATAGCTAGGGATAGGAAAATGGGTCCCTGGTACCCAAATGTCAGCATCGGATATATGCCATTTGCCTTTATAGAAACAACGATAGCCCGCTTGACGAAAATAATTTCCCATCGTCGGGACAGTGTTGCAATCGAGCCAGAACATGTCACTGTCGGGAGCTCGTTTAGCGGCGCCGCTGGTCTGGGTGACGCCGTGCAAAGAGGGGTACTGACCGGTGAACAAGGTGGCTCTGCTAGGGCAACAGCCTGTGGAGCCGACGTAATGACGCTTGAACTCCAACCCATGCCTACGCAAAAAAGCATGAGCCTGGAGTGTATCCTCGCTCCATTCACGTATCGCGGGCTCTTCATAAACAGGGGGAAACCGTTCCTCATCCACAATGATGAATAAGATGTTCGGTCGTCTTCTCAACCATTTTCTCGACATATAGATCCCCCTCTGCAAAGATGTACACATCTTTATCAACATATGGGGATAATCCTTGTCCTTATCCACAAAAAAACTCGCCGATCATCAAGGAATCGGCGAGTTTGAACCCGTATCTTTGGTTATCCACAGCTTTTTATACCAATGCAAAGGAGAGAACCGATAAAAGAATCGAGGTAATGCTCATGGCAATCAGTGGGCGCGCCGCTTTTGTTCGCAGTGCACGCAGATTGACATTGAGGCCAAGCCCGACCATCGCCATGGTGAGCACGAAGGTTGTGACATTGGCGACACCGTTATGGAACGCTTCTGAGACAGGAATGGATGTGCCGAGAACGTAGCTACCAAAAACACTCATGGCGAGGAAGCCGATCAGGAACCAAGGGAATTCGATTTTGGTGCCACTTTGTAATTTCCCGGAGCGTTTCATCCAAATCATCAGGATAAAACAGAGTGGAACCAACAGAAGCACACGCCCCAATTTTGCCAGCAGTGCAATCGCTAGCCCATCTTGACCCGACGGTGCAGCAGCCAACGCGACATGCGCAATCTCGTGCAGACTGATTCCTGACCACATGCCGTATTCGACTGCGGACAGGGGAAGGAATGGACGCAGGATCGTGTAGGCAATAGCAAATAGGGTGCCGACGAGGGCAATCATTCCTACGCCAATGGCGGTATCCTCATCCTTGGCAGCAACAATAGGAGAGACGGCTGCAATCGCCGCTGCTCCACAGACGCCTGTACCGACTCCGAGCATGAGGGAGAGGGAAGAGTCTGCTTTTAGCCACTTGGCTATCAGCATCGTGACTCCAATGGCAAAAATGATGACACCAGCGTCATAGACGAGAAGCCCGAGGCCTTGATTCAAGACGACATCGATATTGAGCTTGAGCCCGTACAAAATAATAGCCAGACGCAGTAAACGTTTGGCGGAAAATTGAATCCCTGATCGCAATGCTTCCGGATATCCACGAAAATGCCGGTATGCGACCGCGATCAGGATCGAACAGGCGAGGGGGCCAACTTGTTGAAAGCCAGGTATTTTTGCTAAGCCGTAGCCTGTCAGGGCGATGAATAAAGTAAAAGCGATTCCGGCTATCCACAGCGAGAAGGATGCAGGTTTGCTTTCGTTGTTTTTAGCGGGCTGTACGCTGGCATTGCTTTCATTCAATGGCACGCTACTTTTTACCTGAGTCGCCATTGCCATCACTCCTCGAAAAGTTTTACAAACTCAGCATACGGCAACTGTTATAATAAGAAAAATAAATCATTGCGATAGTAATCATAAGTGAAATGAATGGTTAGTGGTGGAAAGGAAGTGAAGGCAGTTGGATCAGCACTTGCTTGTGTTCGTGACGGTTGCAGACAGACAGAACTTTTCCCGAGCTGCAGAAGAGCTCCATATGACGCAGCCTGCCGTTAGTCAGTATATTCATGCGCTGGAGCGCACGATAGGGACAAAGCTCCTGGAGCGAAGCAACAAATATGTTCGCTTGAATAAAGCGGGGGAGATTGTCTATCATCACGCTCGGGAGATCTTGGGACTGTACACACGGATGCAGAGTCTCGTGGATGATTTGATGAATACACCCAGCGGGCATTTGACGATTGGCGCCAGTTACACCTATGGAGAGTATGTACTGCCTCACGTCATTGCCCGTCTTCGTCAGTATTACCCAATGATCACCCCCACGATTACGATTCACAATTCCACAGTCATTGCTGAGCTGGTGGCGAAGCGACAGCTCGACGTCGGGATTGTTGAGGGCGAGTATGTGGACGAAAAAATGTGCGTGGAGCCGTTTGCTGATGATCGTATGTATTTGATTGCTTCTCCAGAGCATCGATTGGCTGGGCAGTCTGAGGTCAGCATTGACGAGCTGATGAAGGAAACGTGGATTGTGCGGGAAGAAGGGTCAGGCACGAGGGAAGCGGCTGAAAAAATGTTTCGCCAGCTGCAAATCACACCTCACAAGCGAATGGAGTTCGGCAGTACACAGGTGATCAAGGAGTCAGTGGAAGCGGGCTTGGGAATCAGCCTGCTGTCTTATTGGGCCATCCGCAAAGAACGCAAGCTCGGCACGCTTTGTACATTGAAGGTGCCGGGGACGCCGGTTACCCGTGATTTTTCGCTCGTCACGAAATCTGACGAGTTTCATACCAAAGCATTGGACATCTTCATGGATCTCATCCGCACACATGTGCCAGAGGGTGCCCATACGTAAAAGAGGAAGCGGCACGATTCATCGGTGCTGCTGAAAAAGTCCGAATCAATTCGCCATTTTCCCCGTGTGCTTTTGCCAATAGGCGGGAGGGCTTGTGTCCGTAATCTGACCGGAATATGGAAAAGTGACGGAATGCCGAAAACGCTTGCATTTTTCCCAGCCTTGTTCTACATTAGAGACAGGTAAAAGAGCACGTAAATCATGTGTTATCTTCTACCCACAAGTGAATAATCAAAAGGCAAAGGTGCCCTTGAACACAAAGCATGTTCTTTTGTGTTTAGGCACCTTTTTTTGCTTTTGAAAAGGGAAGTTGTCTTGAAAGGAGTGACACGCATGGAAAAACCAATTCGAGCGACGCCGCTTGCGATCCGACTGATTCCCAATGTCGATCCTCAATTTGCGGAGAAGCTGAACCTGCCTTCTCATATCCGAAGTCTGGGGCTTTTGACCTCCACGATTGACGATGTGGGGTATACGGCCATTGATGAAGCGACCAAAAAGGCAGCGGTGGAAGTTGTGTATGCCAAGTCGTTTTATGCAGGCTCAGGCCATGCGTCTGGACCGTTGTCCGGCGAGTTCATCGGGATGATCGGAGGCGCGACGCCATCGGAGGTGCAGAGCGGACTGGATGCAGCCGTTGCATTTATGGAGAGCGGAGCATGCTTTTACTCTTTGAATGATGAAGGGACGCATGCGTATTACGCCCATGTTGTGTCGCGGACGGGCAGCTACTTGTCCCAACTGGCGGGAATCAGAGAAGGTGAACCGCTTGCCTATTTGATCGCACCACCGCTGGAAGCCATGTATGGTATTGATGCCGCCCTCAAGGCTGCAGATGTAGAAATGGTTCAATTTTTTGGTCCACCGACAGAAACGAACTTTGGGGGAGCGCTACTCACTGGCAGCCAGTCGGCATGCACGGCAGCCGCCGATGCTTTTGCTGATGCCGTAAGAAGTGTCGCCCAACAGCCTGTCAAACGATAATAGGGATTTTCCCTCTTGAAGGGGAGGTAATGTAAATGCGCGCTACGTCATATTCACTCGGCATGATCGAGACATTGGGCTTGCCTGCTCTCATCGCTGCCGCAGACGCTGCTGCCAAAGCGGCTGACGTCAAAGTTGTCTCTTATGAAGGCGCGGACGCAGGGATCGTTACCGTGTATGTAATCGGAGATGTCTCCTCCGTACAGTCAGCAGTAGATGCTGGTGCGGAAGCTGCGAGACGTGTCGGAACATTGCTGCACTCACACGTTATTCCACGTCCTGACGAAAATGTACCAAAAATGCTTAAAAACCTGCTGAAACCGGAAGTAAAAGAAGAGGCTAAGGCAGAGCCGGCCCAAGTGCCAGCGACTAAATTGCAAGATCAGTCTATCAATGATCTGCGCAAAATGGCGCGTTCGTATGCGGACTTCCCGCTGACAACGAACGAAATCAACATGGCGAAGAAAGAAGATCTCATTCGTCTGTTGGAAGAGAAACAAGGCGGAGGTGACAAAGCCTAATGACACTCGACGCTGATCTGTATTCCATACAGGAAGTGCGTACCTACCTCGCACAAGCGAAGGAAGCACAGGCCAAGTTCGCTACTTACAGCCAAGAACAAGTCGACAGAATCATCGAAGCCATGTCCAAAGCGGGCGTGGAGCATGCGGATCGACTCGCAGCTATGGCTGTAGAAGAAACAGGCTTTGGTAATATCCCTGACAAACGGATGAAAAACCTGTTTGCTGCTCAAGATGTGTACGCATCTGTGAAAGATGTAAAAACGGTTGGCATCATCCGTAAGGACGAAGAGAACAAGGTATGGGAAGTGGCGCAGCCATTCGGTATCGTAGCTGGTATCGTGCCTTCTACCAATCCAACGTCCACGGTTATCTATAAATCGATGGTCTCCCTCAAGGCGAGAAATGCGATTGTCTTCAGCCCGCATCCGTCGGCAGCCAAATGTACGTTGGAAGCAGCGCGACTGATGGCACAGGCGGCAGTAGCGGCTGGAGCACCAGAAGGTTTGATCCATTGCGTTACCAAGCCTACGCTACCAGCGACAAACGAGTTGATGAAGCACAAGCTGACCAATTTGATTCTCGCTACTGGCGGAACGCCGATGGTACGCGCAGCATATAGCTCCGGTAAGCCTGCTTACGGTGTAGGACCAGGTAACGTTCCAGTCTACATCCACCACAGTGCTGACTTTGCTGCTGCTGCCAAGCGCATTGTGCAGAGCAAGACGTTTGACTATGGTACAATCTGCGCTTCTGAGCAAGCATTGGTAGTGGAGGAATCCGCCAAGCACCGATTGATTGATGCCCTGAAGCGTGAAGGCGCCTACTTCCTGAACGAGCAAGAAAAGGAAAAGGTAGCTGCCATTGTCACGATAAACGGCTCGCTGAACGCGAAGATCGTTGGCCGCTCTCCGCATGTGATCGCTCAAATGGCAGGTATCACCATCCCTGCTGATACACGTGTCCTGATTGCGGAGGAGAACAATGTAGGTAAAGCATATCCGATGTCCGTTGAAAAACTGGCTCCGGTCCTTGCCCTCTACACTGTTCAAGGCGACAGCGAAGCGTTTGCCCGTTGCCGCGAATTGCTGGAGCATGGTGGTCTTGGTCATACAGCGGGTATTCACGCCCAGGATGACAATGTCATCGCAGCGTATGGTCAAGCAATGCCAGCATCCAGAATTCCGGTCAATACGGGTACGACCTTCGGAGGAATTGGTGCAACGACTGGCGTACAACCAGCGTTCACACTTGGATGCGGTTCTTTAGGGGGCAACATCACTTCCGATAACATCGGTGCGAAGCACATGTTCAACATCAAGCGTGTTGCATTTGGCATCAAAGAAATGCCACAATCAACGCCAGCACCACAAGCTCCTGCGACACAAGCGGAAGAAGCTGTTCTACAGGCTGTCTCTTCCATGAACGTTGGCTTGAGCCGTGATGAGATCAAGAACATCATCAAATCCGTGTTAACAGAAATGACGTCTTAATGTCGTAAAACACTAAAATCTTGGAGATATAATTAAGGAGGATACAAAAATGGCTGGAGAAATGTCCGCATTGGGAATGGTAGAAACAAAAGGTTTGATCGGAGCAGTTGAAGCTGCTGACGCAATGGTAAAAGCAGCAAACGTAAAACTGATTGGTAAAGTACACGTAGGTGGCGGTCTCGTAACTGTTATGGTACGTGGTGACGTAGGTGCAGTAAAAGCTTCCACAGACGCAGGCGCCGCTGCTGCTGAAAAAGTAGGAGAGCTCGTATCTGTACACGTAATCCCACGCCCTCATGGAGACATTGAATTGATCCTGCCTAAACTCGAAGGGTAATAAATCCCTATGGCAGTGATTACAGAAGCATCCTTGAGAGCAATGCATAAGTCAGGTATCCCAAACCCCTTTCTCGTTGAGAAAGGGGATAAAATAACACCAGCAGCGGCAGATTTCTTGAAAGGAAGAGGGATTCAAGTGAAACAAGTAGATCAGCACCAGCAGCCTTCCACCAATCAAGCTGCCGAGGCAGTGCGTGAAATTCCTTTGGGCGTATCGAATCGTCACGTTCACTTGTCGCAAGAAGATGTGGAAAAGCTTTTCGGAGCAGGCCATCAATTGACGCCAATGCGTGATTTGTCGCAGCCAGGCCAGTTTGCTTGCCAAGAAACAGTCACCATCGTAGGACCAAAAGGCAGCATTCACGGAGTTCGCATCTTGGGACCAGCTCGTGGCGCGACACAAGTGGAAATTTCCAGAACAGACGGCTTCGCAGTAGGTGTTCATGCCCCTGTGCGTATGTCTGGAGATATTGAAGGAACACCAGGAATGGTGCTTGTAACGGCAAAAGGGACTGTTGTGATGGACAAAGGCGTAATCGTAGCGAAGAGCCACGTTCATATGTCTCCAGCAGATGCCGAGCAATATCAAGTGAAGGATGGCGATACGCTAATCCTGGCGACTCAAAGCGATCGTCCTATCATCTATCCAGATGTGGTCGTTCGTGTACATCCGCAGTTTGCACTTGATTTCCACGTTGATACGGATGAAGGAAATGCCGCTAATTTGAAAACGGGCGACCGGGTAAAAGTGATCGGCAAGAACGGGCAATTTTACTCCGGCTAACGGAGGTTGAGCTTGATGGACATCAGAGAAATGGTGGCGTCGATTACAAAAGAAATTTTGCAGTCGATGAATACAGAAAAGCAAAGCAGCACAGCGCCTCGTGTCCTGTACGTTTTTTGCGACAGCCAGGCTCATGAGGCGTTTCAGGATCATTTTATCCAACTGAAAAACCACGGGATCTGCCATGACATTCTCTTCCTGGACGGAGAAACCTCTTCCTGGTTGGGAATGCACAAGATCGAATGTGGGGGAGCAGGAAAAATTCTTACAGCAGATGAGTACGCTCCTGCCCCGTTGGAAGTGCCGAAAGATTATGTCGGTATTGTGATTCCAGAAATCGATTTGGATAATGCAGCGAGAATTGCTTCCGGTCTAAAAGGAACAATTAAAGCGGAAATCGTCTTTTCCGCATTGGTGACGGGCAAATTCGTCATCGCTGGTTCCGATGTGCCGGGGATCAAGCGCGCAGACCGTCGTACCCTGCAAACATTGACACTGACACCTGCTTATGAAAAGCTGTTCAACCGTCACGTTGAGAGCATGAAAGAGCTGGGTGTGGAGTTTGCAGAACAACGCCGTCTGGCTGATCGCGTGGTTTCCAAGCTGAAAGCTCAGCTGCAAAAAGTGGAGACTACTAACAAGACAGAACAACCGACATTGACTCCTTTGGATGAGCAGGAAGCCGTCTTTTCCGGGAAGCTGTTGACAGCGGATTGGATCAGATCTCAGCCTGAGCTTCGCGATACGACTTTGATCGTGAAAAAAGGTGCAATTGTTTCTCCGCTAGCTTATGACAGCATGAGAGAACGCGGTATTACGGTCAGCTATTTAGGAAAAGGGTGATCGCATGTTTTTGGGAAAAGTGATCGGCAGCGTCTGGGCCACGCAAAAAGAAGCAGGTATGGAAAATCTCAAGCTCATGGTGGTTCAGCCGATTGATTGGCGTGGCGAAGAAGGCGGACAAACCGTTATCGCAGCGGATAGGATCGGTGCGGGAATCGGGGAGCAGGTTATCGTCTCTCGTGGGACGCCTGCCCGAATCCTTTTCTCCGGCACCAGTGTGCCGATCGATGCGATCATCGTAGGCATCGTGGATTCGTTTGAGGTGCCGGGTGCCGCAGGAAGAGAGGAATAGGAATGGAACAGGAACGTTCACGAGTCATCCAGGAATTCGTGCCAGGGAAACAGGTCACGTTGGCTCATGTAATCGCAAACCCTGACCCAATGCTCTATACCAAGCTAGGTATCAATGAGGCCGGTGCAATCGGCATTTTGACTTTGACGCCTACCGAAACAGCCATTATTGCCGCAGACATTGCGACAAAGGCTGCTGGCGTCGAGCTTGGGTTTCTCGATCGTTTTACAGGTTCGCTGATTGTCGTAGGAGATGTATCCGCTGTTGAGATGGCAGTCGAGGCGGTCAATCAGGTACTGAGCGAAAAACTGCGGTTTACACCGGCATTGGTGACGAAATCATGACCGGCCGTGTAATGATTATCGGTGCAATCGAAGCAGGAAAGTCTTCTCTGGTGCGGGCGCTGTTCAATGACGAACAGCCTGCCAGGAAGACGCAAGCGCTCGAATATCGGGACTGGGCGATTGACACTCCGGGTGAGTACAGCGAAAACCCGATGTTTTACCGCACGCTTATGGCTACCTCTCTTGAGGCGAAGGTCATTGTGATGGTGCAGGATGCAACAAGGGAACGCAATTATTTCCCTCCTGGCTTTTCACAAGGGTTTCCGCAATCGTGTATCGGGGTCATTACCAAAATGGATCATCCTGATGCAAATGTAGAGAGGGCAGAACAATTCCTGCGTCAATCGCTCGGCAATGCGAAAATTTTCCGGACCTCCTCGCTCACGAGTGAGGGAGTGCCAGAATTGCGAGCGTATTTGCAGGGAATTGTAAACGAGTAAGCGTGATTAACCAGTATTACACCCCTTTCCGCCGCAGCGTGTCTGTGAGAAAATGAGGTCATATCAACTCCTAGCAGGTGAAAAGAGGTTCACATGCAATCAATACGAGAAGTGTGCAAAGCGTCCACGACGTTGAGTGATGACGACATTCGGATTGTGGAGGATCTGGCTTCCAAGCTTCAGATTTTTGCTGATCTGTCTCAAGCGGACATGTTTATCGATTGTCCGACGGTAGATCGGAGCGCTGCGATGGTAGTCGCACAAGCTGCACCGAGTACGGCACGCTCTATGTACAGTGGATCGGTCGTAGGGCATTTGGCGACGGCGATTAATGAGCCGGCTGTTATGTATTGTCTGACTACAGGCAAGCCCGTCATCGGTTCGCGTGGGGTTTCACAGGAGCAGGTCGTGATGCGACAAAGCGTCGTACCCATCACGAATGCGGCTGGAAAAACAATCGGGACCTTGATAACTGAACAAGATATATCCAAACAGGTGGAACAGGAAAAGAACGTCGAAATGCTCAAGGAAACAACGGAGCATTTAAGCGAGACGCTCATCCAGTTCGCTATGCATGATCTGCCCATTTCGTCACTTTTGCACGAGGGTATGATCTTGTTTGATCAGAGCGGGGTTATCACGTACGCGAATGTTCGTGCCCACAAGCTGCTCTCCTTGATTGGCTTTGAACGGCCGGAAAAGGGAGAGAGCATCGAACGTATTTTTTCCTGGAGAGTTACCCCGGAGAATTTTGTGCGCAACGGGGGTTATATTCAGGAGGAGCTGTCAAAAGGCAAACATTTTATCATGATGAAAGCGGTTTCGTCCGTCCGCAAGCAAGACATCATCGGGGGATTCATTCTCCTGCGAGACATATCGGACATTCGGGAAAAAGAAAAGCAATTAATGATCAAATCCGCGGTGATCAAAGAGATTCACCACCGGGTCAAAAACAATTTGCAAACCATCTCTAGCTTGCTGCGCCTGCAAATGCGGCGTTCGCAGTCCAACGAGATTGAAAAGGTATACCGGGAAAGCATCAATCGCATTAACAGCATCGCCATTATTCACGAATACTTGGCACAGGATGGTCTGGAGCAGATTGACTTCAAAGAGATTTTAACCAAAATATCGAAAATAATCGTCTCTTCGATGAGACGTTCTGAGCAAGCTATACACGTCGTGGTGACGGGCGAATCGGTGTATCTGCCGTCCAACAAAGCAACATCGTTTGCCTTGATCGTCACCGAGCTGATTCAAAATTGCATGATTCATGGTTTTCATGAGCAGCAAGAAGGGAAAATCTCTATAGCACTCGTCGCCAAGGAAGACTTCGTGAGTCTGTCTGTGACAGATGACGGTGTAGGCATCGAGGACATGGAGCAAATCCACAAAAAGGGCCATCTCGGCCTGAAAATTGTCGATACACTGGTCAGGGAAGACCTCGAAGGCACGATGCATTTCCGCAACACTGGGAACGGGACAGAGGTTACCATACTCTATCCGATCCAAAAGGAGGATGAAGATGACACAGCCGAAGATTATGGTAGTTGATGACGAGCCGATTATTCGCATGGATTTGCGCGAGATGCTCGAAAATGAAGGGTATTTAGTGGTTGCCGAGGCGAAAAACGGAGAAGAGGCAGTCGAACAGGCCCATCGTCACAAGCCCGATCTGATCATCATGGATGTGAAAATGCCTGTCTTGAATGGAATCAAGGCAAGCAGTATCATTCGTTCCTTTTCAGACAGTTCCATTCTTCTTTTGACGGCTTATAGCCAAAAGGAACTCGTTCAGGATGCCAGAAAAGCGGGTGTGACGGCTTACTTGGTGAAGCCGGTGTCGGAGGATGACTTGATTCCCGCAGTAGAAATCGCACTCAGTCAAAAGGAAAAAGTCGTTTCCCTGAAGAAGGATATAAACGATCTGAAGCAAAAGATCGAGGATCGCAAGGCAGTGGAAAAGGCAAAAGGAAAGCTGATGAGCGCCCTATCCTTGGAAGAGGATGCGGCTTACAAATGGATGCAGCAAGTTAGCATGCAACGGCGCATGCCGCTTGTGAAGCTGGCAGAGGAAATATTGTCAGGCGAGCAGGCCATTTTTACGCAAGGCTAGTACTGACGTTATCATAAAAAGCAGTGACAAGTAGATACGAAGAAAGCAAAGGCGCTTGAATCAGACCGGGAGCGAGGAACCGGCTGTTCAAGCGTTTTTTCGTAGGGCCCGTCTGACACGCCAATGGTTCAAGGAGGTTCATATGGACGAACAATGGATCCAAAGCGTCGGGATCGATGTGGGAACAAGCACGACCAAAATGATCGTAAGCCGATTGCGATTGGGTCGCATGTCCAGCACGTTTTCGCTGCCGCGTTATCAGATCGTGGAGCGACAATTGCTGTATGCGAGTGAAGTACATTCCACACCGCTCATCGGATTTGATGAAATCGACGCAGACGGAATCGGAGCGATTCTTGCAGCCGAGTACGACAAGGCACAAATCAGCTTGTCTCAAATCAAGTCCGGGGCGGTCATCATTACCGGAGAAACAGCCAGCAAAAAGAACGCACAGCATATCGTTCATCTGCTGGCTGAACGCTCCGGGGATTTCGTGGTAGCGACAGCAGGTGCTGACCTTGAAGGCGTGCTGGCGGGCAAGGGCGCTGGCGCAGAGAAACGCTCGCAAGCCATGCAAGGTGTAATCGTCAATGTCGATATTGGCGGAGGCACAGCGAATGCAGCCTACTTCCAACGTGGCCGAGCGATTGCGACGGTTACGTTCCACGTCGGAGGAAGGCTGATCCGTCTCAGTCCACAGGGTGTTGTTCAATACGTGTCGCCGAACATTCAACAATGGCTGACGGCAAAAGGACTGCGTATTCAAGTCGGACAGGAAATCGGATTCGCGCAGCTCACAGAGGTTGCCGAACAGCTGGGACGCAGTATGCTCGATTATTTGACGGGAAAAGAGCGCCAAGTATCAGGCTTGCTCGTAGTGGGGCCGCATTTGCGCGATGCCATCCCTGTTGACGAATTGACTGTCTCAGGCGGTGTGGGTCTGCTCATGAGCGGACCTCCCGTCAGAAATATAGCGGATGCGAGCCGATACGGTGATTTCGGCCCGCTGCTCGGATATGTACTCCAGCAGGAGCGCGAAAAAGGAACGTATCCGGTACAGTGGCTAGACCCGGATCAAACAGTAAGGGCAACGGTAATTGGCGCGGGGATGCAGAGCACGGAGATTAGTGGTTCAACCGTGCATATCAACCCGGAGCTGTTGCCGATTAAAAATATTCCGATTCTCAAGCTGGAGCTTACCGAGGAACAATTGGCAGATGCCACACGACTGCGACAGGAAGTGGCTTCGATCTACCAACTGGGTGAGCGCCTGTTTGAAAAAACGACAGGGATTCCTTGCGCACTCGCGATCTCCGGCATTGGGTACTGCTCGTACGCTCTGTTGCAGACGCTGTCCCAGGAGCTGTCGGAGCAATACCGGGCAACTTTCCCCGAGAGTCAAACGATGGTCGTGATCTGTGAAACAGATATGGCGAAAGCGCTCGGGCAGGCCTTGGCGCTGCGTTGCAAAGGGGCACCGGAAATCATTTGCATCGATCAGGTGCGTGTGGAATACGGCGATTACATCGATCTGGGTGAGCCGATCTCGGGAACGATTATTCCCGTCGTCGTCAAAACACTCGCGTTTGATGAAAAGCCGTAACGTAAGAAGGGGTGGACGTGATGAACACGAAAACGACTGTGCTTGGACAGACCTATCAATTTCGCGATTTGAAAGAAGTTTTCGCGAAAGCTAATGAAGATAAATCAGGCGACCAGCTGGCTGGCATCGCCGCTGCTGATTCCCGGGAACGTGTAGCTGCCAAGCAGGTTTTGGCTGATCTGACATTGGCGGATATCCGCAACAATCCGATGGTTCCGGCAGAAGAAGACGAAGTATCGCGTGTGATCGAAGAAGGCATCAACGAAAAGATTTACAACGAAATCAAGAACTGGAGTGTAGCTGAGCTGCGCGAGTACATTCTGAGCCATCAAGCAGGCGATAATGAACTCAAGCGAATCAGCCGCGGCTTGTCCAGTGAGATGATCGCAGCGACTGCCAAGCTCATGAGCAACCTGGACTTGATTACCGCTGCGTCCAAGATCAAAGTTGTGACGCATGCCAACACGGCAATCGGTCAGAGGGGCGTATTGGCTTCTCGTGTACAGCCGAACCATCCATCCGATAACGTACAAGGCATCAAAGCGTCTCTGTACGAAGGACTGAGCTACGGAATCGGCGATGCGGTTATCGGGATCAACCCGGTTATCGATACAGCGGACAGCGTCAAGGATATTTTGAACATGACCAAAGACGTGATGACCAAGTTTGATATCCCAACGCAAAACTGCGTATTGGCTCACGTATCCACGCAAATGCGTGCCATCCGTAATGGGGCACCAGCAGACTTGATCTTCCAAAGTTTGGCGGGTAGTGAAAAAGGAAACAATGCATTTGGTATTGATGTAGCACTGCTGGATGAGGCAGATGAGCTGATGCGCAAGGAAGGCACCTCCTACGGGCCGAACTTCTGGTATTTCGAGACAGGCCAAGGCTCAGAGCTGTCTGCCGAGGCGCATCACGGCATGGACCAGGTAACAATGGAAGCGCGCTGCTACGGACTTGCTCGCAAGTACAATCCGTTTATCGTGAACACAGTAGTTGGCTTCATTGGACCTGAGTATTTGTACGACAGCCGTCAAGTTATCCGCGCGGGACTGGAAGACCATTACATGGGCAAAATGCACGGTTTGCCGATGGGCTGTGACGTATGCTACACGAACCACATGAAGGTCGATCAAAACGACATGGACAATCTCGGCATTTTGCTCTCGTCGGCAGGGGTTAACTTTGTTATCGGCGTAGCGATGGCTGACGATGTCATGCTCAACTATCAATCGACGAGCTTCCATGATATTGCGGCATTCCGTGAAGTGATGGGACTGCGACCTGCTCCTGATTTTGAAAAATGGCTGGAGAAAATGGGCATCATGGAAAACGGTAGACTGACTGCAAAAGCAGGCGATCCGACAATCTTCATGTAAGATCAGGAGGTGAAAGACGGATGGAACAACAATTAGATTTCTTGGTAGATAAAGTAGTAGCAGAGCTGCAAAAGAAGCTGGGTGAGGCCACAGAACAAGCTCCGTCACCAAAAAAAGAGACAGGCTTGATCCAACTGAGATCGGAGCCAAAGGCAGAGCCAGTAGCAAATGCGACAGCCGCACCGACATCGGCTCCTGTAGTGAATGAGCAGCCTGCTCCATCGAAAGAACCAGAGAGAACCACACATGTGCCGAATCCGAAGTACAAGGAAGGCTTGGATGAATTGCTGTCCAGCACGCCAGCGCGCATCGGAGTTTGGCGTACAGGTGTGAGACCTTTGACCAAAACCATGCTCGAATTGCGCCGCGACCATGCTGCGGCTGTGGATGCTGTATATGGTGAAGTCAGTCAGGCGGTGCTCGACCAGTTCTCTCTGTTCACAGTGGAAACACAGTATGACAACACGGAAAACTATTTGAAGCGCCCAGACATGGGACGTATCCTCACTGAGGAAGGCGTGCGCATGCTCCAAGAGCGCTGCCAAAAGAAACCGCAGGTACAAATCGTCGTTTCAGACGGCTTGAGTGCCGCTGCTGTGGATGCGAACCTGAAAGACGTGCTTCCATCCCTGATGGACTCTTTGAAAAGCTACGGACTGACCTGCGGCACCCCATTTTTTATCAAGGGCGGACGCGTAGCCAGCATGGATCACGTCGGGGAGATTTTGGAGCCAGAAGTATTGGTGCTCTTGATCGGAGAACGTCCAGGACTGGTTACGGCGCATTCCATGAGTGCGTACATGTGCTACCGTCCACGCAAAGGTATGGTAGAATCAGAGCGTACAGTGATCTCGAATATTCATCGTCAAGGTACATCTCCGGTTGAGGCGGGGGCCCACATCGGGACAATCCTCTCCAAAATGCTGGAGCAAAAAGCAAGTGGTGTAAAACTAGTCTTGTAATAGAACCAATGACGACGAGGAGGATTCTACATGACATTCCGCAGAAAAAAAGTAGCCGTAATCGGTAGTGGCTTTACTGGAGCGACAACTGCGTTCATCATGGCGCAAAAAGAGCTGGCTGACATCGTATTGGTGGATATTCCGCAACTGGAAAACCCAACGAAGGGGAAAGCACTCGACATGATGGAAGCTTCCCCAGTTCTCGGCTTCGATGCTAGCATCACAGGTACTTCTGACTACAAAGACATCGAAGGCTCCGATATCGTAATCATCACAGCAGGGATTGCTCGTAAGCCAGGTATGTCCCGCGACGACTTGGTAGCAACGAATGCAGCCATCATGCGCTCGGTTGCCGAGCAAGTGAAAACATATGCGCCAAACTCCATCGTACTCATCCTGTCCAACCCGGTAGATGCGATGACCTATACATTCTACAAAACATCCGGCTTCCCGAAACACCGCGTAATCGGTCAATCCGGCGTACTGGATACAGCTCGCTTCCGTACGTTCGTAGCGATGGAACTGAATGTATCTGTAAATGACGTAACAGGCTTCGTATTGGGCGGTCACGGTGACGACATGGTGCCACTCTTGCGTTACTCCTACGCTGGCGGCATCCCGCTCGAAAAATTGATCCCACAAGATCGTCTGGATGCCATCGTCGAGCGTACACGCAAAGGCGGCGGCGAAATCGTAGCTCTCTTGGGCAACGGTTCCGCTTACTATGCACCTGCGGCAGCTCTGGTAGAAATGGCAGAAGCGATCTTGAAAGACCAGAAGCGCATCCTCCCATCCATCGCTCTACTCCAAGGCGAGTATGGCTACAACGATATCTACCTGGGCGTACCAACTCTCTTGGGCGGAAACGGTATCGAGCAAGTCATCGAGCTGGATCTGACTGCTGCTGAGAAAGCAGCCTTGGATAAATCCGCAGATTCCGTTCGTGCGGTTATGAAAGTAGCTATGCCATAAGCACAGTATGAAAATGAAAGCTTCGCCAGATGTATTGGCGGAGCTTTTTTTACAATGTGGATGGAGTAGCCGTAGTGGAGGGAAGAAGCGGATTTCCAGTCTACGCTTCAGCCTACGCCCTGCTGAGGGCGGGTACTGTTCGCTCCGAAATAAATAGCGGGAGCGCTTCAAAAGTAGAGTTTCGAGGATGTTTTTTCAGAGGTTGAAGCTGAAAACCCCCGCTATTTATTTCGGAGCTGGGTAGGGCTCCAGAGGCGCTAGGACTGGAAATCCGCTTCTTCCTACGAGGCTGTATTCGCAAGACATTGGAGGAATTGTGCGAAGAGTGACGAACTAGATTACTGGAATGTTAAGAATTGTAAAGAAAAATCTTTCAAAAAAATATATTTTATTGTAAAATAAAGGAAAAAAGTAGGGGTTGGTTCTTTATGGGGGGGCTGCAAGGGACGATGCACTGGTCGCTGCGGTCAGAGATTGAAAGACACCGTAGAGAGTGCGGCTATACCTTGAGTAAATTAGGTGAATTGACGGGCATCAACCATGGGAGTTTAAGCGAGATTCTGAACGGAAATCCACCGCGGGCTATGACCATTGGTCAATTAGATGCGCTAGCGGCGGTGTTTGGTCGCGAGCCAGGTTGGTTGTACGAATTGTATACGGAAGAATGCATATCAGAGGGGCGAATATCGCGCCCTCGGTTGATACCATATTTAGTTCGATGCGCGGAGGTTGGGCGGAAAGATTGCATAGACGATGTTGTTCCTAAATTGTTGGACAACCCTAAAAATATTTCGACCCTCTTTTTAGTGGCGGAACAGCTATATGAAAGCGGAAAACAAAAAGAGTCCGTGCCTTTTTATCAGGCTGTCGTTGATAGCGAGAAGGATGGACATTCTGACCAATTCGTAATGAGTCAGTATCGATTGTTTCGGGCTGCACTCGGAACCAATTCAGAAGAAAATGGGGAGGCAGTTATTCGGTTTTCCCCTTATCGGAATCGGCTTCCTGAAAACTATCAGCTGGATGCTTTATTTCAATTAGCACGGGTTTGTTTCGCTTTGCAGAAATGGAAGAAATCAGAGCAGTATGCAGATGAATTACGGTTTCTTGCAGAAACGATTTACATACATGAGTTGGATAGGTTGAAAAGAAACAAGAAGAGTGAACTCCCGGAAGTAGAGCGTCCTCTCGTTTATTACTACGGTATGGGGTATTTATTTAAAGGTGCGGCTTTGGAAATGCAAGGACTGTATGTACAAGCCAAACCGTATGTACAAGGATACGCTGATTTAGGATGGTTTGAACTGCTTGATGAAGCTGGACACCAAGAGGTTGAAAGATTCAGGATTTGGGCAAAGGCTAACCTATACACCTTGGAGGTATTGTCTGGCAATGCAAATATCATTGAGGAGTATGCAGACTATCTCGAAAGTCTTCCCACGATTGAAATACTTGCTGGTTTGATTTCCATTATGAAATCAGCTAATATCTACCGTTTTTGTGTGGATAAGGTAGTGGAGCGGTTTTCCTCACATATTGCCAGTTTTGGTCAATTTACAGATGCAATTGGGTTAGACCGACATCTTCAGTTTCAGTATCAGACAGCCATTTATGAATTCGGTAAAGGGAGGATAGAGAAAGGGATTGAAGAAACCTTATGTTGCCTTACCTTAGCTGATTTGATGAGCCGATATGAGGATACTCTTAAATGTGTTACATTATTTGAAGAGTATCGGCAGTATGCATCCACAACACAAGTGGAACAATATAAAGCAATTGTTACAGGTAGAAAGAAGGCTGACTTGATTTTCTAAAATTATTAAAAAGTAATACGCATTTCCACCTTGCCTAAAGGCTGAGTCCATTCTTTATTTATGGGTTCTCCACTTATAGAAAAGCGATCTAACATCAGTATTGTTATGTTAGAGCATGGTACTGATGGTTAGGTCTCAATCCAATATTCAAACAAATGTTTGAAAACGATTAGTAAGTAGAGGGAGGGGATGGAAGGATGAAAGTTTTTATCCTGGCATTTTTTATTACGTTTGGACTTTTTGGGGGTATACTTAATACGCCGGATCATTATGACAAAATTACGGCCAAGGCCTACCAACATGGCACTCAAGGGTAGGGAAACTTAACAGACAAAGCGATGTCTAATCAAGGTAGAATGGCTAAAATTTCACGTGCCTCCGGGTGTCAATGTTGAAAGTGAACCAGCAAAGATATCTAATGATGGAGTAGTCATTCAATATGGTAATGGAATAGGCGGTTAAATATATAGCAGACCCTAGAAAACATCCCCCTGATGGGATGTTTTTTTCTATTCAATTTTTCTTAATCGGTGAATTTCTGCACATCCCTGTATAGTAAATATATGTAATAAATTGTAAAAGAGAGGGGGCGTTGGACATTACTGCTATCGCAAATTTTTTAGATAGGGATGTTTCTTTTCACCCTGGAAACTCCCCCAAAAGAGGAACAGCATCAGCCCCTAAAAGTAAGTGTACGATCCGGGGCATGGTAAAGGAAATCGGTTGCCACTTAGAGTTGGATAATAGAATTGAACAGTTACGACAGGAAATGATGGAATTGGCAGGAAAGTATGGTCTCTCACATGATAAGGTATTGGCTGTAAGCCAACAATTAGATAAATATATTGTCATTGCACAAAACAGATTGAAAACGGAAAAGTAAAGATAAGGTCATTCTTCTAACACTTCAAGGCCCCCAAAAACCCTTCCGTTAAGTCATTGTCCGAATATCTGCTGACTCCTAGGTCAAAAAGTTATGAACTTGATGACGAAACGCTAGGAAGGTAAAGTAGTGTATTTCAAAAAAATTGTGAAATAAAGCGAAGGGATGAACCTATATGGTAGGGCTGCAAGGGACATTGTATCAGTCACTGCGGTCAGAAATCGAACAATGTCGGAGAAAGCACGGTTATACATTAAGCAAACTGGGTGAATTAACGGGCATTAACCCCGGTAGTTTGAGTGAGATATTAAATGGAAATCCCCCGAGGGCTATGACCATAGGGCAATTAGATGCGTTCGCTGAGGTATTTGGACGTGAGCAGGGTTGGTTATATGAATTGTATACAGAAGAATGTTTATCGGAGCAGAGAATATCGCGCCCACGATTAATTCCTTATTTGACTCGATGCGTGGAGGTTGGGAGAAAAGATTGCATAGAGGCTGCCGTTCCCATATTGCTGGAGAATCCGAAAAATATCTCAATTCTGTTTGCAATTGCAGAACAGCTATATGAGAAAGGGCAACTGAAAGAATCGGTGTCCTTTTATGAATATGTCATTGAGAATGAGAAAGATAGCTTTTCTGACCACTTTGTGATGAGTCAGTACAGGCTTTTTCGAATAGTTGTACAAGGAACGAATTTTGAAGAAAATTGGAAAGCAGTTATTCGATTTGATCCGTATCGAAGGCGCTTACCGGAATATATCCAGTTGGATGCTCTTCTGCAATTGGCCAATGTTTGTTATACGCTGCATAAGTGGAGGCAAATGGAGCATTATTCAGATGAATTAAGAGAATTGTCTACAATTGTCTATGCGGATGAGTTGCGGAGGCGAAAAAACAACATACCGAGTGAAATGTTAGCAACAGAACGTCATCTGGTTGTGTACTATGGACAATCATTTCTTATTAAAAGTATAGCATTAGAAAAACAAGAGTTGTATGTAGAAGCGAAGCGATATGTTGAAGGATATGCTGATTTAAGCTGGTTTGAACTCTTGGATGAAGTTGGACAAATCGAGGTTCAGAAATTTCGAACATGGGCAACCGCCAATTTATACACATTGAATATCCTGATGGGGGATGGTGACGTTATCCCTGAGTATATTCAATTCCTGGATGATCATCCGAAAGAAATACTTTCCGGTTTAGTAACGATTGTGAAAGCGGCCAATGAACATGGTTTTTCCATCGACTCAATATTTGATAAGTTTGCAGAAAATATAGATAGTTTGAAGGGGCGCATAGACGCTATCGGCATGAGTGAACATATCCAGTTTCGGAATGAAATGGCGAAATACTTGCTAGAAAAAGAGAAGTATGCAGAGGGGCTTAATGAAACGTTTCAGTGTCTCTCCTTATCTGATATTACTAAAGACTATAACAATTATAGCAGTTTGTTCAAATTATGGGTGTGGGTATCAAAGTCGTTAGTGGATAAGCAACAAAATAGGCAGAGTGATATATGTTAGGCTAAAAATATCCGAATTAGAGGATATTTTTCTATTTGGATATTAGAAACTGCTAGTTCCTTTAAAATTCATAAAATAAAAAACAAGGGAATTATGCTATATAGGGGGCGCAAGGGACATTGTATCGGTCGCTGCGGTCAGAAATCGAACAAAATCGGAAAAAGCATGGCTACACATTAAGCAAGCTGGGTGAATTAACTGGCATTAACCCCGGAAGCTTGAGCGAGATTCTAAATGGAAATCCTCCACGTGCCATCACCATTAGTCAGTTAGACACGCTAGCCAAGGTGTTTGGTCACGATCCGGGTTGGTTGTATGAATTATACCCGGAAGAATGTATATCAGAGGGGAGAATATCGCGCCCCAGATTAATACCATACTTGATTCGATGCGTGGAGGTTGGGAGAAAGGATTGCATAGAAGCTACTGTCCCCCAAATGATGGAGAATCCAAAAAACATCTTGATTCTGTTTGCCCTTGCAGAGCAGCTATATGAGAAAGGGCAACTGAAAGAATCGGTACCCTTTTATGAGTATGTAATTGAGAATGAGAAAGATAGCTTTTCTGACCACTTTGTGATGAGTCAGTATCGGTTATTTCGTGCTGTACTTGGGACAAATTCAGAAGAAAATTGGGAGAGTGTGATTCGGTTTTCTCCATATCGCAATCGGCTTCCTGAAAACTACCAACTCGATGCTTTATTCCAATTAGCGCGGGTTTGCTATGCTTTGCAAAAGTGGAACAAATCAGGGGAGTACGGTGACGAGTTACGGCTTCTTGCGGAAACTGTTCACATGCATGAATTGGACAGGTTGAAGAGAAACAAAAAAGGGGAAACCCTGAAACCAGAGCGCCCACTTGTCTATTATTACGGAATGGGACATTTATATAAAGGTGCAACACTGGAAATGCAAGGACTGTATGAAGAGGCGAAGCAGTATGTGCAGGTTTACGCTGATTTAGGATGGTTTGAATTACTAGATGAAGCCGGACGTAAAGAGGTAGAAAGATTCAAAGTATGGGCAAAGGCGAACTCCTACACTTTGGAGGTGTTGTCTGGCAATACTAGCATCATTGAAGAGTATGCAGACTATCTCGATAGTCTTCCCACCAATGAAGTTCTTGCTGGTTTAAATGCCATTATGAAATCCGCTAACACCTACCATTTTTGCGTGGATGAGATTTTAGAGCGCTTTGCTTCCCGAATTGCTAGTTTCGATCAATTTACAGAAGCAATTGGATTGGATCGACATCTTCGGTTTCGATATCAGATGGCTATTTATGAGTTCGGTAAAGGGCGGATAGAGAGAGGAATTGAAGAAACGATATATTGTCTTTCTCTAGCGGATTTGTTAAATCGACATGACGAGGCTCTTACATACATAACCCTGTTTGGATGGTTAGGAAATTTGAATAAGCGAATAGGGAACCAAAACGAGTTAGGTGGCTAGCATCCTGTTAAGTCATTGTGAATAAATCGTACAATTTCGAAGAAACATCCTGCCAGGATGCTTTTTTATTCCATTTTTTTAGTCTGTAAAAAACGGCATAATCTTTTGTGGTAAATTATGTAATTAGTTGTAAAAATAAAGGGGGCTAAATTCGCGATATTGCATGAACTTTAGAGATATCCAAGAATATCTTAAAAAGAGGAGATAACGGAATGAATTATTACATAATATTTTTCGTTACTTTATTTATTGCTCTCTTCTTTAGTGTTTTATTTATAAAATGGAATAAGCGTGCAGCGTTGCTGTATCTCTTAAATACTTTCATTGGGTTAATCTTTATTTTTTATACCCTATATTACAATGCCTTTGAGAACATTAGCTTTGTGTTATTGCCATTATTAATCTTAGGAATATACTTGAACATTGTTAAGATAATTAAGATTGTAAGATAATCTTGGTAGTTATATACCTCTCCACTCTTTCATTATCAGGTCTTTTTATAGAGAGATGAAGAATGGCTCATCCTCCAGTCCCCTATGCCAGTCAATAATATATTAATCCCAATGATCAATCTTTATAACTCGTGTAGAATTACTGGAGTCACTCTATCAGGTTCCATTCGCTATCTTCCGGATTTTGATGAATCGACATGACGAGACTCTTACTTGCATAGCACTGTTTGGATGGTTGGGAAATTTGAATAAGCGAATAGGTAATGAAAACGAGTTAGATGGCTAGCATCCCATTAGGTCATAGTAAATATATTGTAGATTGATGAAACATCCTCTGGCAGGATGTTTTTTTATTCCGTTTTTTGCAGTCAGTAAAAACCTGCATAACAATTTATGGTTAATTATGTAATAAATATAAAAACAAGGAGGCGTGGATAATGATGTTCCATAAAGCAATAGAAAACTAAGAACAATCTATAAAAAGAGGAGACACGGGTGTCACTAAAACCAAGTGAATAATCTGGTGGTAAAGGAAGTAGTGAGTCTTATAGCAGCAATTGCATTTAAAAAGGGCGTTCCACCCCTTCGACAGGTTAAAGGAACGCCCGCAGGAGGAGCAGTTAAAGCTCCTATAAGTAAATGTATCACGTTACCTCTAGAGCGAGAAGGAGTAACCTATCACGATATTGATCATTTGAAAAACATTGTGCAACAATCGCGCGGACAAATGGTGCAATTGTATTTAGAGAAGCGTGATTTGTTGGATGCTGAAGTCTTGGAATTAAGCCAGCAGTTGGATCAGTACATTTAAGGAGATAGTAAAATTCCTGTTTGGATTTGGAGAAAATTACCGACTGTCAGGTTTGTCAAATGCGAGGTAACGAAACTGACTAGCAGATAAGCAAGGACCCAAAAACAAGCTTTGCGAATTGTCCATTTCAAGTAAGAAAGTTGTGAATGTGTTACCTCAAAGGGTTGTCGTCACTGATAGTAACAACTGATAAGGCGGTTGGAATTTGAGGTGTGATCGGCATGGTGAACATCGAAAGACTTTCAGAGGAAGTGTCAAAAAAATAAGAAAATAGGAGTTGGAAAAGTTATGATCTCAACATTAAATCGGCTCACACGCTTTCTATTATTAGTTCTAGTTGTAACAATTTTTGCGAGTACGCCACAGGTGGCAGATGCTAGGATCTGCGCAATAGCTCCTTCCAACATGATGATGCAGGATAATAAAGACACTGCATGGAATAATGTTCAACCAACTGCAGAATGCGATCCCAAACCTGCCAGCCCGGTAAAGTTAGATGACAAATACTTGAAGAAAAACAATGTGGATGCTCACAAATTGAAGAAGGCTAATGTGCCGAAGGGTGCTAATATCTCCCATTATGATATATATGAAGACAAATATGATGACTATCTTTGGTTAGGAAAAAAGAAACAAGGAAGGAATGAATGGATACAGTTGTTTTTTGACATTATCGATGCCGCTGACATGTTCCCTTTGAGTAGAAATATACCTGAACATTAGACTTAAAACGGAGGTGATGGTGATTATGGATGTGACACTAGCCACCCATGACAATGAAGAAACATGTATAAGTGCAGAATTTTGGTGTTTGGCAGAAGATCAGTTTGATACCCAGATATTATCAGAAGAGCTGTGTCTGATCCCAACATCGACAAGAAAAAAAGGGGAATTAACTCAAGGGAAAATACCTGCTCCTGATACGAGTTGGGAAATTTCAACATCATATGAGGCCTCACTCGATATCAACAACCAGCTTCTCCCGCTCCTTCGTATGCTAGACGGGAAACAAAAAATTTTAAAAGATTTAAAACAAGAACATAATCTCATCTATGGAATCGAATTCTTCATCTATGCGTACGAGAGACAAATCCCTCGAATGAAGCTGACACAAGAAACGATCCAATTTATGAGTGAGATCGGAGGAGTGGCGATGATAAACATCATCATCTATCCTGACGATCTGCCTCCAAACTTGGAACTCAAAGCTCCCCAAGGTACAAGTATCAGGGTAGCCTTCCTGGTCAAAGGAGCTGACACGCAACCGAATTTGAACCCACAACTTCTTCAAGTTTCCCCACACTCATCTTGGATACAAGGGGAACAGACGTCGGATGGGGCAGTATGGTATCTCGAAACGTTAGAGGAAGAAACAGATGATACAGAGGAATTACTGCTGGCAATGATAAACACGTTGAAAGAGGAAAAAGAGTCACTTATCAGTCAGAAGGAAGAACAAAACCTGTCATATGAAATCGTCGTGTACGCTCATGTCAGAAATCGGCAAGAGCCTGCGATCACTGCAAAAGAAAATGTCATCTCATTTTTGCATGAGATCGGAGCTACGCTTGAATTCGTATTGTTCTACGCGGCAGAAGAAAATCGGTATGAAGACGACGGATTGATATAAGAGACAAGATCTCTTGATGTCCAATTTTATGAAGTAAACAGGAAGAGAAGATAACTGATATTACAATGGAAATCGGGGGCTTAGGTGCTCCCTATTTTCGTTGTAATTACATGGGGGGTTCAATGCAATACTATTCATTCCTCGTTTTTGTGATTTTCCTTCATATCACGAAAGTATATAACTTCATCGAGAGCAGACTCAGCCCACTCGATTTCGCCATAGTCGTTGGTATGGGGGTTTTTTGGCTATTACTTAAATGTTGTGAATACTTATCGGGTGTATTGGAAAAGGTATGTATCAAATTCAAAATGAAAGTATGGCAATTGTATGTGTTCGCATTGATCTTGTATTTTTTATTTTAGTTTCTTATGTACCATACTTTGATCAAACGAAAGTGTGAACAGATTCCCCACGCTCGAAAGTATCTTCTACCCTTGAGACTGGAATGTATTTTTCTGCCTGACTAACTAACTCCTTCGTCTTAGGGTATCAAACCAGCCTGCTGACATGGTGCTCGCGAAAATAATTGTAGAAGGGATTTTATAAAATACTACGAACTAACTACGATCCCCCCTCAATACTTCACTTGGGATGAAGTCGCCATCCATCAAATGATCCCGCTAAATACTATGAATCGAATAATATGATAACCTGATTCCTCTCCTTAAACATAATGCAGCCAGAGATTTAATAGTCTAGGGGTACATCCTCATGCCCATCAAGCTAAGAACCACCTGTCTGAAAAATTAGTCCATAAAAAAAAGAGACGGTTCCCCCGCCTCTTCTCTTTTACTTGTGTAACCCAGTTGACTCTGATTTTCTACCATTCCGTTTCCGTTTTGTGTTCAATTATGTGTACGACTTTTGGTTCAACTGCTTTCATCATTTCTTTCAGTGCTTTTTCGGTGATCGCTACTCCATCACCTTGAAGTTGTCCTCTAGCCTGTGTTTCTGCAATCACATCAATCACTTGTTGTTTCGTGACATTTTTAGATGCTGCAATCTCCACAACAGTTTTACCTTTTGCTAATTCTTGTTTTAATTCTGTCGGGCTGATTTTTAGTAAAGCAAACAGTTTTTCATCGTTTAAAAAGTTGTCAGCACTATAATCAGGCTTACCATTTATAGAGAATAGGCCCTCTACTTTAATGTTTGAAGGTGTATCAGAAGGTGTATCAGCTGTAGGAATACCTACGATCTTAGTAAGACTAATGGTATTGTCCTGAACAAAAACCTGGAAGACCGGTTCATCGAACATCTCATTGGTGTAATTCAACATCCATGTTTTTTGATTTGGATTCTCCATTTGCTCGATAGCAACCTCGTACGTTTCGACGTTGCCATACATTTTATCAATAAGATCAGATACCTTCGCCTTGATTTCCTGATCGGTTAAAGTAATGAGTGACTTCTCCTTAGGCTCCCAATTCTCTTGAATCACGTGTTCAATCTCATCCGTACTACCGTTTGTATGGAGGGTAATCTTTTTGCCGGTTCCTCCTTTTTCCTGTAGTACGATACTTGTTTGCTTCACGTTGATTACATTGTTCCCTTTGGATACATCACCTTGAACGTTGCTTGCATCGATAATCTCAAACGATTTTGTTTCAGGATATGCGAGATACAGCTTCTCAAGCGTTGATTTGCCAACCTCATCCACCTTGACTTGTTCAGAAGTCATCGGTGTTCTTGTAGGCATGTCAATCACGCCAGAAGCCGCAAATGCTGCAACTGGAATCAAAATCGCAGTAGCAACAATTCCACCAATTAATCGTTTTTTCATAATTACTTCGCTCCTTTTTTGTTGTAAATAATGAGAATCGGATTGTTCTATTTGTTCGCTGAATAAGCAGCTTACACACTATATTGCCTCTTTAGCGGAAAAAGGTTCGGTTCATATCTTATTTTTTTCGTGAGCAGACCCCATGCCCCTTAAGCGAAGGAAATTACCTTTCACGAAAGAAGAAATCGGAATACCTCACCCTATCAGTGGAAGACGGATAAGCGGTGTAAACGGCTTTCGGTGTCAGTGGTTCTTTAGTACCATTTATCGAATTGGTAAAACATGTAATTATATACAGATAAACACATTGATTGATTGGGAGGTAAGAGCATGAAAAAGTCTGCTAAAGTTGCTGCAATCCTTCTGCTTGGGGCTGTTGTGGTTACTGGCGGTATTTGGACTTCCAACACTTACGCTTCGGTTAATGAGGAAAATGAAGTAAAGGAAACGGTTCAAATCTATTTGGAAGCTCTTGAGAACGGTGACACTCCAACTATGGTTGAATACACAATTGATGAGCGCTTTGATAATGATAAAGACAAACAGAAAGTGTACGAAAGTTTTGGTACTCAAAAGATGGATATAGATATGGATTCCGTATCGGTAGAAAAGATTGAAGATGAAAAAATGAGTGTTACGTTTCATTATTCGAACAAACATGTTTCGGAAGATATAACTCTTCCAGTTGTTAAAGAAAATGATCAATGGAAAGTAGAAATTGAAAATACAAGATAGTACAACAGCAATCTCTGAACGAGTTTCCGAAGCCGATTGGCCTGAATATAAACACGTAGGAGGTAACAGTATGAAAAAAAGAATTGTAATTCTTTCTAGTCTTTTTTTAGTCGGCGTTGTCTTCGTAGGTAGTAGTCTATACGCTAGTGAAGACGTAGAGTCGTATATAAAAGGTAATCACATGAAGGCAATTCATGCTATGGGAATCGAAGTGAAGGATCAAACATTGGAGAATATGGCTACTATAACTGATGAGAACGGCAAGAAATGGGTGTTCAATGAATTTACTAACAGAACAACACTTATAGAAACAATGAGAGAAAAGTATGAAGAGGATGTAGTTGGTCCGTTTATCAGCATACATGACGAAATTATGCAACAGTACGCTAAGCTCGGCGATTCCATACCGACTATTCTTTTGGATGAGACATTAAAAGAAGGCTATTTTGCGTTCATTAGACAAGATGGGGAAGCCTTGTCTTTCAAAATCAAGTATAACAATGGGTCATGGGAATACGAGTTGCAAAAATAATCTCGAAGTTGCTTCTAGTTAGCCATGACCCCTACTACTAATTTATTATTTGATTGAAAGGGGAGCACTAACGATTAGCATTAATAATTTTAAATCTACGAAAAAAATAGCACTGGCTACTATTGGTTTTATAACAATTGCAGGACTTGCTGTTTACTTTATAGGTGACTTGAAAAAACAGCCTTTCCTTTATTCCAGTGATTCAAATTATAGAATCGTTACTGGTGAAGCATCGTTTAGGGAGACATTCACTAACGTGGGGGGTCTGGCTGAAAATGCAGATATCATTGCCGAAGCTGAGGTTATTTCTCAAGTATATCACCCTGAATATGAATCCCTTAGTGTATATACAGTCTCTGAATTAAGATTAACGAAAGTCTATAAAGGTGATGTAGAGATAGATGATACAGTATCTGTACTGGAAACTGGAGGGGAATTCGATGAAAGAGAGGTAACCAAATATTTCTCAGGAAAGCCAGGATTTGAATTGAATGATGATCTTGGTGATCCTAGAATAATAATGGTAGGGCTTGAAGGAAGTATTCCTATGAAAGAAGGAAATACATATTTTGTTTTCTTAACAGAAGATGACGATGACGTCTATAACATAGTAGGGTCCGTTCAAGGAAAGATTAAAATTAATAGCGAGAACACCATGGTTTCACAAGTTTCTCCAGAGACAATAGATCAGCATGGTGATCTTTATTTCCTTCAGGAAAGTTATTCAGGGCAGGATATTTCTGAACTTAGAAACGAAGTTGAACAACTCATTGCATCCTCTCCCAATTAGCCCCCCAAAGGTTCTCTCAACCGCAAGATCATTACGAAGTAGATAGAAAAAGAAGATAACGGATAATTACAAAGGAAGCCGGGAGCCAAGGTGCTCCCTATTTTCGTTGTAATGGCATAGCGGAGCATACTTTTTGTTAAGGGGACGGGTTTTTCCATGTTTCATATTTTTCTCCTAAGTAACGTGAACCAAACTCCGCGTTCTCGTGAATATACAGTAGAGAAAACGAAGGGAGGGAACGCTGTGGATGAGTGGGAGTTGATTGCCAAATGCCAAGAGAACGAGCCTGAAGCTTTTGAACAATTGGTCAAGCCCTATCTGGCGATGGCATACCGGACAGCGTACTTGATCATTCATGACAAGCATCTGGCGCAGGACGCCGTTCAGGAAGGGCTCATCGAAGCGTATCAGCACATAGACCGACTCGATAAAAAACGGGGAATGGCGTTTCGCAATTGGCTATACCGGATCATTACGTTTCGGGCTCTGAATCTGGTACGCAAGCAGAAGCCTGTGGTGGAGTATGAGGAGATGATTCCGGAAGAAGCGCTGACGCCGTTGGACAACGTGATCCAGCGAGAGGAGCAGCGGCAAATATGGCAGGCGATTCGCAGCATGAAGGCGGAGCATCGCGCGGTCATTATTCTTTACTATTACGAGGGCTTCAGCGTGTCGGAGATCGCCAAAATTACGGGCTCCTTTGAGGGGACGGTCAAATCGCGCATGCATAAGGCGAGGAAGCTGATTGCGCAGCAATTGGACAAGGAATGCAAACGATCTGATTTTTTGCGGGAAGGGGCAATGACTCATGACTAACGAGGAGCGGCAAATCAGAGAGACGCTGATGAAAGTAGCGGGAGCTGTCGAGACACCGAATTTTCAAATGCCAGGCAAGTATCCCGAAGTGCAAGTGAGAAGACGATCAGTTTTCCGTAGCAAAAAATGGGCTTCCATCGGCATCGCTTCCGCTGTCGTACTCGGGCTGCTCGGAACCATGCAAGTGTCCCCAACATTTGCGGCCTATGTCAAATCGATCTTTGCACAAGGTGTGTTCAATGACGAAGGACTGCAACAGGCGGCGAGACAAGGCTTCTCCGAAACATCGAATCTTTCTGTTACGGATCAGGGGATTACCTTGGAGGTAAAGGAAATCATTGCTGATCCGGCGCAGGTAATGGTAGCTTTAATGATTAAACAGTCGGATGGCAAGGAGCTCGGGCCTGAATGGAAGACAGCAAGTAACTCTCAATTCAATGGAGTTGAATTGTTGGATGCCAAAGGGACGGTCATTTCTGACAAGTGGGGAACAGCCTTTGAAGAAAATGTCGGATTCATCCGGTTTATCCTTGGGGAAAAAGGACAAGAGCCCCTTCCGAAAACGTTGTCGATGCATTTTGATGAAATAGGCGATATAAAAGGAAACTGGAAGCTGCAAGTTCCGATCACGATGGCAAAAACAACGGCTGCAACTACTGTGCTGCCTGTCAATCAAACGCAAGTGACGAAGCATGGATTGAAGATGACCTTACATCAGATCGTCAACACGCCAACGACCACCCGAATTGAGTTGGAAACACAATGGACAGAGGCGTCCAAAAAACAATTGGAACAAGAAGCAAAAAAGCTAACCGGAAAGACGACGAACCCTGATTATGCTCCATTTCTTCCGTATCAGCAATATATGCTGGGATATTACTACGAGGGGGCAGATGGCAGCAAGGGGAAGGAAAGGCGCAAAGAAAGATCTCATTCCATTGATCGCTATGGGCATTTCCGCTGGATCATGGACGACGATCCGTTGCCAAAAGGCAAAGCAAAGACGCTTGTCATAAACAGCTTTCACAAGGCAATACCGTATGATATGAGTGTCACCTTCAAGCCAGATGAGTTGAACAAGAAGCCCGTAATCAAACAAGTAGGAGAAGATATCTTCACGGTGAAAGGCGTCCAGCTGGCAAAAGATAAATATTCGGAAAAACAGCAAATAGAAATGGAAGTCGAGGTACTATCCAAAGATATTTCCGATATTTATTTGCCTTGGTGGGTAGCGCAAGACGGGCAGGGGACCACCTACGAAGCTAGAAGGAGTTCTCAATCCACGGGACCCGTTGACCAGTCAGGACGCGAGCGAGTCACGTACAAATTTCTGCTGGAGGACAGCAGAAACTCGGAAGGATACGAAATAACCAAGCTCCCGGAGAAGATAACGCTACGACTGGATGCTGTTCAGAAAAAATATCCGCTAGAGTGGCGAATTCCAGTTACCCATCCATAAAGATAAAACCGCCCTTTGTACGGGGCGGTTTTTCCTGTTTATTTCGCGACCAACTGCGGCTCTTTCTGCCCAAGTCGGATCGTGGCTTCGCTCGGATTCCACATGCCTGTGTTCTCGTCACGTCCTTGCAGGACTACCGTAGGGTTTGCTTTGCCCATCTGTTCGGCACCTTTGGTAATTTGTTGCCCAATTTTGCCGCCCTTGACGCGGTTCACGACGAGCACGAGCTGTACGCTGTCGAGTTCAGTCATCATCTCGAAATCACCGTTGCTATCGCCCGCGATGAAGATAGGACCATGACCATACTTTTTCACCAATACATCCTGGATCACTTCCGTCTTGCCGTGGGCTACTGTAATTGGGTAGTCAGGCTGGTACACATTCGTGATCCGTCCGGCTTCTGTTTTCAGACGCATACCGATGATGTTCTCCGAAGGGAGATTGTAGCCATATTTCGGGAGTGTAGCGAAAACACGAACAACATCCTCCAAGGAAGCACTCACGACATACACGTCGATGCCATTAGCACGCAGCGTGTTCATCAGGTTTGCGACTTCGGAAGTGAGGCGCAGACCTGTTGTATGGGAGGCTTTCACCACGCCCGCTTTGCCTGCCAACGATTTCGGGCTCGTCCAGGTTACTTTTTCAATCGCCATGCCCAGGCCCAGATCATTGGATGCTTCCGCCAACTGTTGCACTTCTTCCACCGTCATGTTCGTGAAGAGGTAGAGGACCCACGGATAGCCAATCGTGTTGCTGTGCGTATCGTTGATCGCTTCATACAAGAAAAACAGCTTGGCTTTAAAATCTGCGAATTGCTCTGTTGCGGTCACTTCCTCCAGCGACTTCGTTCCTTTAAGACCTTGATAATTTTGATATAAGTACGTGTAGTCGGCTACGAGATCAGTCGCGATGGCATCGAGTGTGACAGGCTTGCCGTCGACATTTTTATACGAATCGGAAAACGGTCCTTCTGGTACATTCGTGCGAATGACCTTCCCGAATTCTTCTGGTGTGAGCTTGTAAGCCAAATGGTTGATCTGATAGACAAACAGCGCTTCCTCTGTGTCATGCATGATGCTCGTATTGTCCCAGTCAAAAACGGCATACGGCTTCTTTTTGGCATTGTAGGAGGCACTCTTGATGCCGTTTTTCTCAATCAATTCGTGGACGGCTTGATAAGTCGCAGGTGCCCATTTCCCCTTGTCGAGCATCTGCACGTTGGTGTCCTTGGCCAATGCTGGCATCTGCATCGCGAGCAGAGCGACGATCATCAGCATGGTCAGCCACCACGTTTTGGGTTGTGCTTTTCTGTGTGACATGGTTGTCATCCCCTTCTTTTTTTCTCGATCCCCCAAATGAAAACGCTATCATTTTTTCAAAAGAAAAAGGTCTTCCCCGCGCCTATTGATAAAGCGCGGGTAGAAGACCTCATTGTCTTAAGCGTTTTCATTTGTATTCTAATCATACTAAATTTAACAGTAAAAGCAAGAAGATTCCGATAAACAGGATAAGGGCAGGACTAACGATTCGATCTAGCGAAGACAGAAGAGTTTGCAAGAAAAAAGTGGATATAATCTAAGCATAAATAGATGAGAAGGATGATGCGGCATGACATTGATAGAATCCAGCAAAGCCATTTTGATGAATTGCTTGGCTTTGCAAGCGAATGAGACATTTTTGGTGGTGGCCGACGAACGGAAGCGGGACATCGGGGAGGCACTCTGGGAAGCAGGAAAACAGCTCGGGGCAGAAGCAATGCTGATGGTCATGCAGGAGCGGGAGAAGTCCGGTCAAGAGCCTCCTGCGGCTGTTGCAGCGGCGATGAAGAGCGCAGATGTGGTGGTGTGTGTGACCCAGCACTCCTTGACGCATACAAAAGCACGCAAAGAAGCAGCAGCAAATGGCACGAGACTGGCTACCATGCCAGCTATTACGGAAGACATGTTCCTTGCGGGAGCGATTTCCGCTGACTATACACAAGTAAAAGCACTAACCGAGCGCGTGACCGAGATGCTGACCCGAGCAAGTACCGTGCGAATCGAAAAAGCGGGCAAGTCACTGACGTTTTCCATCGCAGATCGCAATGGGGTGCCGAGTACTGGCATGTACGTCAATCCTGGAGAATCGGGCAACTTGCCTTCCGGGGAAGCGTATATCGCTCCACTGGAAGGGACAGCAGAAGGACAAATCCTGGTCGATGGTTCTATCGCTGGTATCGGAAAAATTGATTCGCCCTTGCTGCTGACGGTCCAAAATGGTCGGATCACAGAAGCAGAAGGAACATCGGCTGAACGCCTCCTGCAAATGCTTGGGGACCAAGACGGGCGGATGCTGGGTGAATTCGGAATCGGAACGAATGACAAGGCGCGTATTACGGGAGTTGTGCTGGAGGACGAGAAGGTGTACGGAACGATTCACGTAGCCTTTGGCAGCAACAACACGTTTGGCGGGACGATTGTCGCGGGGGTACATATCGATCTGGTTGTCAAAGAGCCGGATGTATATTTGGACGACAAATGTATCATGAAGAACGGAAAACTATTGGCAACATAGGATAAACTAGATGGATAGGAAGGATGAATCCCAATAGTTAATGTTGTAATACGGGAGGAATCCTAGAGGTGGATGTGGTGTGATGGCATTGTCTGAAAAGATATTTGCGATAATAACAATAGGTAACCTGATTTTGGCTGCCGTTCTTATTTTCATGGAGAGGCGAAACATTGCGGCAACCTGGGCCTGGTTGATGGTTTTGCTGTTTTTGCCGGGCATCGGGTTTATTATTTATCTGATTTTTGGACATAAGCTAAGCAAGAAAAAGCTGTATCGGCTCAAGGAAGGGGAGTTTTCCCATTTTCGAGCTGCGGTTGATAGACAAAAGCAGTTGCTTGCCCATGGTGAACTACAAGTGAACGACCCTGAGATGGAGAGACACCGCGACATGATTTTCATGAACGTGGTAAGTGATGGAGCGTATTATACGCAGGATAATACCATTCAGGTTTTTAAGGAAGGCCATAGTCTATTCAAGCTCATGTTCAAACAGATGGAGGAAGCACGCGAGCATATACATTTGCTTTACTATATTTTGAATGACGATGATTTAGGGAAACAGCTCATTCAACTGTTGACGAAGAAGGCACAGGAGGGCGTCGAGGTTCGTTTGCTTTATGATGCGGTAGGTTCCTCTGGTGTCTCATCCAGCTTTTTGCGTCCGCTGGTAGATGCAGGGGGAGAAGTCGCCTCCTTTTTCCCGGCGAAGATTCCGTTCCTAAATTTTCGGGTCAACTTCAGGAATCATCGGAAGCTGACGATTATTGATGGCAAGATTGGCTATATCGGAGGCTTCAACATCGGGGATGAATACTTGGGCAAGGATAAGAAGCTGGGGTATTGGCGTGACACCCATTTGCTGATAGAGGGAAGAGCGGTGTACATGCTGCAAGCACGCTTTTTCCTGGACTGGAATTTGTCCGCACCGAAAAGAATGAATGAGTCACTCGCCTATTTTCCGGAGCTTCATGAAGCAGAAGGAACGATCGGGGTTCAGATCGTATCGAGCGGGCCAAACTCGGAAAAAGAGCAAATCAAGCATGCCTTTTTAAAGATGATTTACAAGGCACGGAAGAAGATTTACTTGCAGACACCTTATTTCGTTCCTGATGAAAGTATGCTGACGGCACTAAAAATGGCAGCAATGTCCGGGGTAGATGTGCGGGTGATGGTTCCGGGAAGGCCAGATCATTTGTTAGTATTCTGGGCGACTCACTCTTATCTCGGCGATTTGTTAAAGAGCGGTGTGCGCTGCTTCCTCTACGAAAAAGGCTTCATGCACGCCAAAGCCATTGTGGTGGATACCCAGTTGTCGTCTGTGGGAACGGCCAATGTCGATATTCGCAGCTTCAAGCTGAATTTCGAGACGAATGCGTTTCTGTACGATTCGCAGATGGCAAAGGAGCTGGAGGAACTGTTTGTCTCCGATCTGGCTGATTGCCGGGAAATGACATTGGGAGAGTATGTGAATCGACCACTGCGTTTGCGCTTGCTGGAATCGTTGGCGCGCCTATTGTCTCCACTTTTATAAAAGCTGGCCTGGAAAGCAAAAGAGGACCTGTTAGCCTATGTAAACAAGTACGGGCTGGCAGGTCCTTTCCTATTCACTTTTTATGCGGTTCCGAATGTAACACCCATCTCCGTCAAGTATTGACGGTAAGCGATGCTCCCGGTCACTTGTTAGATACCAATTCGAAGGACTCGGTTACGACGATGCTTCCCTTGACAGATTGGACCATCGGACAGTTTTTGCTCGCGGCTTCAATGGCTTTTTGCACTTTTTCTTGTTTCATATTTTCTCCCGTAATGATGAAGTGGAGGTGAATTTTTTCAACCCGATTTGCCTCTGCCTCATTCCGCTGAACATCTGCTGTTACTTTCATATCCGTGCACGGCATTCTCATCTTGTCCAATACTTTTCGCAGAACACCGCCACTGCAAACAGCGATGGAAGAGACCAGGAGCTGGTAGGGGCGAAAGCCATACTGTTCATCACCCGACACGTGCAGCTCACCGTAGGACAGTTGAGTGACAAAGCCATTTTCTTTCGCTTGAAATTCCATGCGTAACCCTCCCTTGAAATAGTTTTTCTTCATTATAAGGAAAAAGGCTCCCGCGCGACAGTAATCTGTCGGTACAGGAACCTTTTCTCTTTGCTATTCCTTCAATGCTTTCCCATTTTGCAAAAGAGACTGGATGCAACGAGGCAGCATGTCTTTTAATGTATCGAAAGCATAGTCGACGTCCAGACGCTCTGTCCACTGATGGGCGTCACGTCCGACTGGACCGAGGTTCATGACAGGTACATCAAAAGCCTCGAGCTCCTGAAGCGGAATGGAGTAGCCGTTGTCCCACAAAGGCATGTTCGCTACCAATGGCTTCATGGATGCCGCCGGATATTGGAGTCCGACGTAGCTTAAGTCAGAGATACCGCCAAAGTAGTTTTGTTTGACCAAATTGACCTGGTGCTGATCTCTCGCGTATGCTTTCATTTCTTCCATCGTTTGTTGGATCAGAGTATGATTGCGCGAGCTGACTGCCGGGTAAAACGGTGGTGCGAAGAACAAGATCATCATCGGAGACAGTTCTTTGCACAGAATCGCTAATTGATCCACCAGCTCAATCGTGGTGTCGCGGTCGTCCTTGTCGCCGCGGTTGGCGATCACATCTGCTTCCAGCTGGCGCAGTTTTTCTTCCCCGTACGTTTTCTTCGCATAGGCATACAGTTCTTCGTAGGTCATGACGGAAATGGACAGATCACGCGGGCTAAAAGGCGCGAAGTTGGCAAACTGGCTCGCGTGCTTGAGGTAGTTTTGCTTCATGCGCTCTGCGACATTTCTTGCCGATTCCAGCAGAGGTTCTACGACATCCTCCATCTGTTTTTCCAGCAGGAACAGGTTGAACAGCGTCACGGCGCGGTGCGGAATTTGCACAGAGTACTCTTTTTTCAAATCCTTTTGAATCAGGTTCGTCGGTGGAGGAGATGCTTCCCCCTCAACGACCTCGCAAAAGGATGTGTTCAGCTCGAGCTCACATGTTATTTGCGAGGCCATGTAATTGCCGTTTAACCCGGCAAAAGGCTCGCCGACATGAGTTTCTTTGCCATAGCAGAGAAAGCCAGGCAGCACTTTTCCGATAGAGCCTGTGTACAAGTACGTATTCGTATCCCCTGGGTAGCGGGTAAACATCGGCTCGGAGTTGAGTACGGTCGTGTAGCTCAGGTCGAACTCTTCGGCGATTTTCAACAGCGCTGGGACTGCTGCCCGCATCCCGACAGAATTCACCTCTTCGTCAGGGACGGTCAGAAGCAAAACGTTGCCGTCGAACTCTCCAGCAATCGCTTGCTCAATCATCGACATGTGCAGTGTCAGTCCGCATTTCATATCCATGGTGCCACGGCCAAACAGCCAGTTGCCGGTGCGAATATCCTGTTGAACGTCTGCTGGCATATCTGCTTGGTTTTGCTGGAAGAGAGGAGTGAGGGTCTTCGGATCAAAAGCATGCTTCATCCAGGCGCCGTAATCCTCAACGTCGACCACATCAAAATGGCTGACGAGAATGACGGTGTCCCGTACCCCTGCTTTTTTAACCAGAGCAGTGACAAAATGGCGCCCGTCTCCAGTCGGATTCGCACGCACATGATCGGGATTGGCTTGATAATAAGGCAGGGTGCGCAGCTGATCGACGACGTAGCCAGGCAAGTCCTTCTCAGCAGCTGATCCTGTAATGCTAGGGATGCTTACCAAATTGCACAAGAGATCAACGAGCTGCTCTTTTGTTTGCCATTTTTGCATAAAAAACGCCTCCGTTTTCCGTATAGTGAAAACTGTTTCCGATTAGTGGGCAAAAAAATTAAGGCAAGGCACCGATTTTGTGGGAAATTTCTTTGGCACTTTGTTGGGCTTGTTCAATGAGTGAGGACAAGAGCTGCTCGTTGATCCGATAGCTCGGCACGCCGATACTCAAAGCGCCTACGACCTTTTGATTAACACCGAAGATAGGAGCGGCAATGGATGCGGTGCCCTCGGTTTTCTCACCGTAGCTGACTGCGTAGCCGTTTTGTCTGATTTCTGGCAGTCGTTCTAACAGCTCGCGGCGTTTTTCTGCATCCGGGATTAGATCGGTCACGATTTGCTCTGCTTCGGTCGGATTCATGCTGGCGAGAATCGTTTTGTTTGCCGCACCGATATGCAGTGGAATACGCTCGCCCAGATTATCCATGCTTCTGACAGACATGGGACCTTCCACTCGTTCGAGTACGATGGCATGAGAGCCCTGTGGAATGTTCAGATAGACTGTTTCTCGTACATCTGCTGCCAATCGCTCCATAACAGTTCGGGCGACAGCGCGCATATCCATCTTGTCCAGGATGCGCAGTCCGATTTCCATCCACGTATAGCCGACCTTGTACTGCTTGCTCTCAGGAACCTGTAGGATGAGTCCATGCTTGATGAGGCTGCTGATTAAACGGTGTACCGTACTCAGCGGCAAGTCCGTTTGCTCAGCAATTTCCGAGATGGACCAATGCTGCTTGTTTGGATCTGATACCAGGACGGAGATGATGCTCATCGCCCGGTCAATCGATTGTACCAACGTGGGTTACCTCCTGGCTTTGTTGCATAGTGACCCCTCGTTGAAAGTCACGCCAGCTTAATATGACCTCAATCTATCAGAATTTTTCAGCGGAATCAATATAATTTAGACTAGATAAAATTCCATTGACAAAAAATTTGAAACTATTTTACATTAAGAGTGTAATTTTGTATTGCAGAAGTGATTCCACAATGCGGAATATTTCTGAGTTCGTGCTCAGAGAAGAATGAATGCAACGTGGTGGCGAGAACAAGCAAAAGCAGTCGATGCGGAAGCGTTTACATGCTCGTTTCTTTGTCGCCCACTGTTGGACACAAAGGCAAGATTCGAAAACAGAAGGGAGATCTATCATCATGAAATTTTCACGTGCGATTGTAAGAAAACCGGGAAAGAGTTATGTAAATGGTTTGACGACTTCTGATTTGGGTACACCTGATTTTGAACTTGCTCTTAAACAGCATGCCGCTTATGTAGAAGCGCTGAAACAGACAGGTCTGGATGTAACCGTTCTGGAAGCGGACGAGCGTTACCCGGATTCTACGTTTGTAGAAGATACAGCTGTCCTCACGGAAAAGTGCGCCGTCATTACCAATCCCGGTGCAGAAAGCCGCAATGGTGAAATTGAGGATATGAAATTGGTGCTTCCTCGTTTTTATGACACGATTGAGTATATTCAAGCCCCTGGCTTCCTCGATGGTGGAGACGTCATGCAGGTAGACAACCATTTCTATGTCGGTCTGTCGACACGCACCAATGAAGAAGGAGCCATCCAGTTCCGCGAGACTCTCTCGAAATACGGATATGAAGTCACCATTGTACCGTTGAAAGAGTTTTTCCACCTGAAAACAGGAATCGCCTACCTTGGCAATGACTTGCTGGTTCTGGCTGGGGAGTTCATTGATTCTGAAGTATTTAGCCAATACAAGCACCTGGTCGTGGAAAAAGAAGTCGAGTACTCTGCGAACTGCATCCATATCAACGACTACGTGATTATTCCAAAAGGCTTTGAGAGCACGAAAAAGCAAATCACTGACGCTGGCTACAACGTGATTGAGCTGGAAATGTCTGAATTCCAGAAACAAGACGGAGGATTGAGCTGCCTGTCCCTGCGTTTCTAGCGCAGGCAGCTCTCTCTTCGTTTATACACTCCTGATAGACCTCTTAAAAAGCAGGTGAAAGAGAGGAAGCATATGAACACTGGGAATGAAAGAGACACACAGCTGCAACGCTCGATGAAAAGTCGCCACTTGTTTATGCTGTCGTTAGGCGGTGTCATCGGGACAGGGCTTTTCCTCAACGCTGGCTTCACGATCAATCAGGCTGGGCCTGGCGGAGCACTTGTCGCCTATATCGTCGGCGGGATTTTGCTGTACCTGGTCATGACGTGTCTGGGAGAGCTGTCTGTAAAAATGCCAGTAACAGGCTCTTTCCAAGCCTACGCCAGCCAGTATATTGGTCCGGCGAGCGGGTTTACACTGGGATGGATGTATTGGCTAGGGTCAGCTACAACGGCCGGGGTAGAGTTTACTGCCGCGGGCATGGTCATGCAACGGTGGTTCCCGGATACGCCGATCTGGATATGGTGCGCGCTCTTTATCGTTTTGCTCTTTACCTTCAATGCGTTGACGACAAAAGGGTTTGCCGAAACGGAGTACTGGTTTGCCGGAATTAAAGTATTGGCTGTCCTTATGTTTATTATTGTCGGACTAGGTGCTATATTCGGTATTGTCAGTATGGAAGGGAGAGCGGCTCCTTTTCTCTCCAACTTTTCAGCAGATGGGGGACTATTCCCGTTTGGCATTGCGATCGTCTTTGTGACGATGATGAACGTTGTATTCTCTTATCAAGGCTCTGAACTGATTGGAATCGCAGCCGGTGAAGCAGAAAACCCGCAAAAGACCATTCCGCGGGCGATTCGCAACGTTGTGTTTCGTATTCTCGTGTTCTATGTAGCGTCGGTCACGATCTTGTCCGCCCTCTTTCCCTCAAGTGAGCTGGGACTCTTGGAGAGTCCGTTTGTGACGGTGTTTGATGCAGTGGGGATTCCTTTTGCAGCGGATATCATGAACTTCGTCATCTTGACGGCTCTGTTGTCTGTCGGCAACTCATGCTTGTACGCAGCCACTCGCTTGTTGTGGTCCCTTTCCCATAGCAATATGGCACACCCTGTTTTTGGGAAATTGACCAAGCGTAAAGTACCTTTGAACGCACTCTTGGCGACGCTGGCGTTCTCGCTTCTGTCCCTGTTAACCAGCGTGGTTGCAGCGGATACGGTATACGTGCTGCTCATGTCTGTATCTGGTATTGCGGTCACCTTCACGTGGATGGGGATTGCTCTCTCTCAATTTAATTTCCGCCGTCAATACTTGCGTGAGGGTGGAAAAATAGAGGATTTACAGTTCGTAGCACCGTTTTACCCGGTGATGCCGCTCCTGTGTCTGGCTCTTTGCACGTTCATTCTTATCTTCCCGGCGTTTGACCCGACACAGCGAATTGGACTCTTCTACGGAATTGGTGCACTCGTGCTGTTCTATACCTTCTATTATGTGCGCTATGGACGCAAAAAGGCGCATAAACCGAATCTCCCAACGCAAGGCTAAGCCGTCTTACTCCATAGAAAAATGCCCCTGCCATGAATGATGTGGCTGTTGACAAAATGGGTTAGGGATTTTTGTCCCTAACCCATTTTGTATTCATAGCGTATGTGAACTCGCGGGTATCTTATGCTGCCAGGACTTTCATCATTCGTTTTATATTTTGGGCCAACGCCGAAAAGAGACAGTGTTCGATTGTATTTCGAATCCCTCTCTTGTTGTTCGACCTGAAGCAAATGGTCTTTCTGTACATAATCTTCTACTCCCATCATGTTATATCTCTCCCAAAAAGAAAACCGCATAGAACTTAATTCTACACGGTCCCTATGAGTAAGACTTTGTTAACAGATCCAATTGGGGGGGCTTTTTATTTTTGGGATAATTTTTTTGATTGTAAAGCATGAGTATCCAAAATTACATTTACTTACAAAAGTTTACATTACAGGAATATTGAGTGGGAAAAATAGGCTATTTGGTAAAATGGATAGAGTGGTTCGGGACGTGCTGTGTAATATGGCACGTCTATTTTTTTGCCTGAAATACGAACATATAATCCTAATGGTGAGGAGAGATTTAGATATCAAACTTACAGACGTAGCTAATCAGAGGTTGCTGGATGCATTTCTAGCTCAAGAAGACAATCAACAACTATATCAACGAGTGCTTAATTCGCTGGACGATACGCAGAGGAACGATGAATTGGAGAGTAGATTTCTGGAATTCTACGATGAAGTCCGATTTACTAAGTTTATCTCCTCGCTCATCCGTTTTACAGCTATCGAGTTGGCTGTACGTAATAAAAGGACTAGCAACGCATGCCAGCCTACAGACGAAATTGAAAGGGTGATAGACAGTCTTGTTAGTGACTCTGATAAAAGTGAGCGGGAGGACAATTTTGATTGGAAGGATGTATTAGCAGACAAACGAATATTGGATGCTGTTCAAACCCTCACAGAAAAGGAACAGGAGATGCTTACACTTCTATACTTGAGGAATCTAAAAGAAGCGGAAGCTGCCAGCCTGTTAGTCGTTAGCCAGCAAGCCGTATCTAAAACAAAGAAACGAGCGTTACTGAAACTCAGAAAACAGCTAGAGGGAGGCGGGGGACATGAGCCTGTTAACACTGGTAAAGCGAGCACAAAATAATGATGATAGTGCAATGGTAGAGATAATAGAAAGATTTGAGCCAAAGATTCGGAAGTCGTTGAAATTCACTGATATAGGTGTACGTGAAGACATGCGTCAAGAGATAGTATTTCGGATGATTAGAGCCGTCAAAACCTATAGCACAAAAAATCGCTCATTGATAAGAAAAGAATAATTTTTTTGAGTTCGGGTTGTTATTTTTCATCTTCGATTCACTTTAATTAGTACCAAGTGAATAACCGCGCGGGAAATAAGCTTGGAATAAAATTTTGGAGGAAGATGAGACATGAGAGCAAGAGAATATGCGGCTAAATTAACTGTCAACTTAGATCAGCTTCGAAAGATTGAACGTGCACAACGAGAAGTTTACGATAAAGGTCTTGTTAAACCAAGTGATACCAAATTGTTGACAGCTTTGGGTGCAGTTGCTTCCGTCTTAGGACTAGTATTTGTCGCGAGTACTCCAGCAGGAGTGGTAGCAGGTGTTACGGGTATCGTAGCAAGTATCACACCTAGTGCAAAAGATGCGCTAGAGTCTATGGTTAAGGCAGGTTATTGGGAACTTGGGTACATGGAGGACTATTTAGTTGATAACCCTCGTTTTAATCGAATGGAAATTGAACTTCCGTTTATTGAATATAATGTAAATGGTGAAACTATTCGATTTATTACAGGCAAAGGTATCATCTTGCGAGTTCATAACGGTTCCGGTTGGATACCGGTCGACTAAAAAGGAGGGGGTGTCTCAAAAGTCGATTTTCCGACTTAGAGGCACCCTTTTTTTTATTTAAAGCCTTTAAATAATCCATGTTTTTGATTTCATAGTGTTAGAGGGTCTACGATTTGTGAACAGCCATTTTTATATTTACTTAATTAGGAGATTTCCAATTTAGGTTCTCATGTTCAATTGTTTTTATTGGATCAAAGTCATTAACTATTTTATAGACTACTCCCTTATTATTTTGAGTTATCCATACGTAGTTTTTATCTTGAAGGACTTCCAATCCGACTTTTTCTAAGTTATTTACATATATTCTAAATGCGTATGCTCCGCTTGGCTTTGTCTCGCTCACTTTTTTTAGTTCCATACCTGCGAAAGCCTTCAATATTTTATCTGTGTTGTTTTTATCCGTTATGGATATTCGGGCATCATCAGAGTACCGCTTGATTTCTATATTAATGGCATCTCCTTGTTTTAGTTGATTAATTGCAATTTCTTGAAAAGAGGTATACGTCATCTTATCCATGGTATAAAAAACTCCAAACACAACAACTACAGCCACGAATAACAGAAGCATCTTTTTTTTCAAGGTAGTATTCTCCTTCCTGTATAGAAATTTAAAAAACTAACATACACTCAATGAAGACGAGAAAATAAGTGTGATTGTTACATAAATTGTAAAAAATAATAGCTTAAAAGTCTTGAATACCTTGGTTTCATTTTTTGTAGGGACTTTCAACACCAACCTTATAGGTTAAATGAAAAATTAATTGATCCAAGACAGTGCTAAGTACAGATGTAGATTTTTCTTATGAAACAGGTACTGGTTACCAGAATTACCCGAGCTATGCATAGAAGAACTGTGCTGTATTTACGACTGGCAAGTTGTTGGATTATTTAGTATTTACAGAAGCCTGTGGAAAAAGGCGATAAGTCTAAGGCCGTTCCAAATGTAATATTAAACTGAACTGGGTATTGCTCACGGAATCAGGCACGCTGCAGGTAGGTGTTTCTATGCTACCTGTCCGAATAAAAATTTTTTGTAAAAATGAATCGGCCTGTTTCTATTCCTTGATTAATATACACAAAAACTTCGAAACGTCATTTAAAGATTTCGCGGGTGGAATCTTGCGCTCATGTTCCCGGTCGAAGAGTGTGCGTTCAGACACTCCTAATTGCATTGCAAATCCTCTTTTAGTGTACCCGTGAAACATACGTCCTTTTTAATACGTTCCCCGGAAAAGCAACCTTAGTCTCGGAGGTGAAACTTTTGTTTATTAGCTTCTGCTATTCCAATTGATCTTGTACACAGTCCTTTGGCACCGGCAAGATCGACCAAGTACATCTGTTTTGCTGTCCATGCCGCTCTAAGACGCCCACCTGGACTATCATCTGCCATGTCCATAAAAGGTGAATATGGTGTCTTTTTTTGTATAGATATTCCAAGGGTATTATCTTCAGCCTTGTTCCTGCGGATTTTGTCAACAGACCCGGTAATGTGGTCGGGGCATTTTTTATGTGTAGGTAGTGTTTCAGGATATTCCGAACAGCTCGGCTAAATACGGGTTCACGAACAAGCCGTCAGGGTCGAGCTCAGAGCGAATGGCGAGGAAATCGGGCAAGCGAGGATAGACCTGATGGAGCTGCTCGGCGGTCATGGTGTGCATTTTCCCCCAGTGTGGACGTCCGCCATATCGGGCGAAAATCTCCTCCATTCGGGTAAAGTACGCTTCGTAGGGCATGCCCTTGTACATGTGGACGGCAATGAAGGCACTATCACGCTCATAGGCGGGACTGAGCCAGATGTCGTCCTTTTTGACGTACCGGCATTCCAGCGGAAAATGAACGGCAAAGCGTTCCTGCTCAATCGCCTGACGCAGCTCCCGTATGGCATCACCCATATGCTCAGCGGGTAAGCAGTATTCCATTTCGTAAAAACGAACAAGGCGAGGGGTGGCGAAAAGCTGATGGCTGTAGCCGCTCTCATGGACAGAGGGAACGCTTTGAGCGGACAGTCTGCTGACGCTTTTGGTGAGAGAAGGGCGCAATCGGCAGCTCTCCGACAAAAGCCAAAACAGCCCGTTTTCCACCACCATTTTTTTCAAATAGCTCCATCGCTGATTGCCGCTGGGGGGATCGCTGGTCTCGTTCATGAATTTCACCTGAACGGTGTCCGAATAGGGGAAGATAAAAAATTCGAAATGCCGATGCTCGGTTTTAAATGTCTCCATGGAGGACAGGCACTCCTCCACCTGCATGCGACGACTTTGGTAGCGCAGGCGGTAGGCTGGGAGGACACGCAGCTTGACGCGTACGATGATGCCCAAGAGACCAAGAGAGACTTGCATAGCTTTGAACAGCTCCGGCCGGACCTGCTCGGATACTTCCAAAACGTCCCCTGCTGCGGTGACGACTGTCAGCCCGACGACTTGTGTGGAGATGCTGCCAAAATGAATGCCTGTGCCATGTGTCCCGGTGCTGACGGCCCCTGCAATGGACTGGGCGTTAATATCTCCGAGGTTTTCTTGAGAGTAGCCCGCTTGATGCAGGAGGTGACCGAGTGTCTTGAGCTTGGTGCCTGCCCAGACTTCAACGGTATCATCGGCAGGGTTTACACTGACGATTCCTTGGAGATGATCCAGGGATAGCAAGCAGTCTTCTGTCTGGACGAGCCGCGTGAAGGAATGACCGGAGCCGACGACTCGAATCCGTGTACCTGCCTTCTTGCAAGCAAGGACAAGCTGCACGACCTCATCCACGGACTCTGGCATCGCGACTTGCTTCGGCTGGCTTTGTACATTTCCTGTCCAATTGGTCCAGTGATTCGCGTGCTTCTTTACAGTGAGCATAATCCATCCCCCCGATAGGTGGTCACTTCCTCAATGATTTTCCCGCCAGAGATGCAATACAGCCGGGTAAAACGCTCGCAGAGCTCTCCTGCTTTGGCGTGGCGAAAAAAGATCGGGTCTCCCAGTTCCAGCGTTTCCATGCCTTGATAGTGGATCGGTGTCTGTACTTCACCTGCTCCTTCGTTGGGGAATAGCTTTGCTCCCGCTGGCAAGTAGGGCTTGGGTAGTCTGTCGCGCCCAGCAGAACCAGAGGCGATGTAGCCCCCGCCGGCACATGTGTAGATACGCTCTGTGGGCTTGCGGATAATCTCCAGGGCAAATCCGGCAGCAGGATGAAACCGAAAATCTTGAAAGTAGTCAAAGAGCCCAGGCGAAAAAAAACCGGAGCCTGCTGTAACCTCTGTGACGGCGTCTTCTTTACCGGTCAAGTGCAAGCTGCCCGTTCCACCACCGTTTACGAAGCGAAGGGAAATGCCTAGCTCACGAATGGCGTGCACCAGTGTGGCGCGTCGAGCAGCCACTTCTTTCACGGAATATTGCTTGAGGAGACGAATGATGCTGTTTTTCAGGAATTGACGAGGGTATCGGTCACCAACGCCAGCAATTTGAGCTTCGTACCCCATGACACCATCTAGGTAGAGATGATCGGAGGAAGCAACGCGCTTGGCAAGGGAGAGGGACGCCTCGAGAGAGCGAAGTGGAGAGCGCCAGACGCCGAAATGCAGCCCCAACACATCAGACGACATGTCGATATCGAGACAGACCGGCAGTCTGGTTCCTGTTTCCCGGGCGATTTGTTCGAGCTGTTCGGCATGAGGGAGAGAGTCGATCATCAAAGTAATGGAGCGTCCGTTCTTAATCTCAGAGGCGATTGACAAAAGCCAGCTTTTTTCCCAGAGCGGATAGCCAAGCAGCAGGTCATCGAAGCCTGCCTCGCACAGGTGAAGCACCTCAGGAGCGGAATAGCACATGAGACCACGAAAGCAATCGTCCAACTGCAATACATGTTTGAGAATGGCAACGCTTCGAATCGACTTGCTCGCGATTCGAACGGGTTTTCCATTGCTTTGCAAACTGATTTGCTCCGCATTTTCCTCCAGTAGATCCAGATCGACGAAAGCAAACGGCTTGGGAACACCGGCAAAGGCAGACTGATAATAGCGATAATCCCGCATGTACAGGCCTCATCCTTTTTTAAGAGAAATAAAGATCACGTGAAATATTTCTTAAAATTCCCTCTATTCTACCCATTTGTAATCGATTCCTTCCTGAGCAGATGAGCGTCATGTACAGAAAACGCGAATGTTCGTTTTTAAATGTTCGTGTTTTGTGGTAATTGTTGATTGTAAAGGCATGTTAACAATAAAATTAACTTTAAAAGACGAATAAACGGACTGTTTTTGGTTGACTTGATTCAGCTTATAAGCTACTATACATATTGTTGTGAAGAACAACACAGGCTTGACGAATGAAATAGTAATTTGTATTCGTATATCCTCAGAAATATGGTTTGAGGGTCTCTACAGGGAACCGTAAATTCCCGGCTACGAATAGGGCAGTTTTGGTATACCCTATTCGTCGGCCGGGAATTTTTTTCATTTTTTCGGGGAGGGAACGACATGAATAAGTATGATGTGATCGTTGTAGGAGCAGGACCAGCAGGGATTTTTACATGCTACGAGATAATGCGAAAAGCACCGAATGCCAAGGTGCTGTTGATTGATAAAGGGCATGACATCTATAGCAGACGCTGTCCGATCTTGGAGGAAAAGATCAAGCTCTGCCCGCCGCCAGCAGGAAAAAAAGAATTCGCAGGCTGTTTGCCGGCCTGTTCGATTACCAGTGGTTTTGGTGGAGCAGGCGCCTATAGCGATGGCAAATTTAACATCACCACCGAATTTGGCGGTTGGATGACAGACTATCTCAGCCCTTCCACTGTACTTGGGCTGATCAAATACGTAGATGAAATCAATTTGGAGCATGGGGCTACCCAATCGATTACGGACCCGACCACTGAGACGATCAAGAGCATCGAGCAGCGCGGCTATGCAGCTGGACTCAAGCTGTTGCGGGCGCAGGTGCGTCACTTGGGAACGGAGCAAAACCTGGAGATTCTCCAGTCGATCTTCGAGCATTTGAAGAAGCATATCGACATGATGTTCAAGACAGAGGTTGAGGACATCGTTACGGTGAAAGAAGCAGATGGACATCAGGTAAAAGGTGTGATCTTGAAAAACGGACAAGAGTATGAAGCTGATTACGTGGTAATCGGACCAGGACGCGATGGCTCCGCATGGTTGACGGATATCCTGAAAAAGCGCCGCCTGAAAATGTACAACAATCAAGTTGACGTAGGCGTACGTGTGGAAACGTCCGATGTCGTCATGCGCGAAATCAATGAGCACCTGTACGAGGGAAAATTCATTTTCAATACATCTGTCGGAACGCGTGTACGGACGTTTTGCAGCAATCCATCCGGTCACGTAGTCGTGGAAAACCACAGTGGAGTGATGGCGGCAAACGGGCACTCTTACAAAGACCCAGCGCTGGGCTCGATGAATACGAACTTTGCGCTCTTGGTATCTCATACGTTTACAGAGCCGTTTGACAAGCCGAATGAGTACGCGAGAGAAATTTGCAAGCGGGCGAATGATCTGTCTAACGGTGGAGTCATCGTGCAAAAGTACGGCGATATTTTGCGCGGTCGCCGTTCTACAGAGTCGCGTATTAAGGAAGGCTTCCTGGAGCCTACTCTGAAGGAAGCAGTACCGGGTGACTTGGGACTCGTGTTGCCTTACAATACGATGAAAAGTTTGATCGAGATGGTGGAAGCGCTGGACAAGGTAACGCCGGGAATTGCTTCCGAGCATACCTTATTCTACGGGGTGGAAGCGAAATTCTACTCGGCTCGTCCAAAACTGACTGAGGAATTCGAAACAGAAATCAAGGGATTGTTCTGTGGCGGGGATGGTGCCGGAATTACACGTGGTCTGGCACAGGCCGGAGCTGCTGGGGTCTGGATGGCTCGCAATATCGCGAAACGCATGCAATAACGAATGCGCTCTTAACAAATAGGCTTCTTGCCGGGCACGCTGGTGCTTGGCGGGGAGCCTTTTTTCATGACAGAACAACATCAGGAAAGTGATGATCCCGATGTCACGAGGAATTAGGCAGAAGCGTATGGTATAGAAGGGCCAATAATCAAACCACGACTTTTTATTGGCATGGAGGTATCTATGTTTTTTTGTGATGATGACGATACCGCTGTAATTGCACTTTGGATTATTTCCATTGGTTTTGTCATACTCGCCATTGATAAAACAACCAGATTAAGTCAAAAGCCTGCCTGCGACAATGAAAAGTTGATACAGCCCCTCATTCAATTAAACAAGCAAGTCAATGGGAAGAACAAAAATGGCAATGACGACGATGAAGATAAGCAATTTAAACGAATTGAAGAGCAAATTGCCCAACTACGCGACAGTGTTCAAGATATAAAGAAGAATTTGCAGGAGAAGCCATCCAAAAACGGAGGGAAGAAGGATGATCGACAAAAATCTGGCGAATGAGCTGGTAGCGGTAGGCGGGTGGATCGCAGTTCTCGGTGCCTTCCTTGCTGCTATTGGCTCGACTGGTCAGGTGGAACCGGACCCGGATACTTCTACATCGAACGAAGCAAATGACAAAGAATCAAATGATTTGAAAAAACAGGTGGTGCAACAGAAAAAACAATTGCAAAAGCAACAGATACAGCTTGAACTGATTCAATTGGAACAAGAGCTCAACACCATCATCCATAGCACAAGGAAAAATGGCTAATAAAAAATGACTTCACCAAACTGTTTTTGGGCGAAGTCATTTTACTTGTTACGAAGGCTGTAAATTATCGTTCATTTTCTTCAATACGCGGTTAAAGATAGCAAGCTCTGCTTCGTCAAGGCCGCGGAGTGCCAGCTCTTCTTGCTCTTTGGCAGCCTCCAGCCATTCCGGGAACCGTTCGATTGCTTGCGGAGACAAGGACACATAGCGCTCACGCTTGTCATCCCCCTCCGAGCGAATAATCCAGCCCATCTCTTCCAAGCGGGTGAGTGTCCGGGTAATCGTCGGCGCTTCAACATTCAGGTAGTTGCTCAATTGAACCTGGGTGAGCGATTCACGATAGTGCAAGCAAAGGATAATACCCCATTGCGAGCTGTATAATCCCATGGGAGCCATAGTCACATTCAATGTTTTACTGAATATTCTTGCGGTTTGGCTAATTCGATGTCCATAATATTGCATGAGTATATACCTCCAGGAAAGCTGGTCCGATATATCGTACACTTTATTGCTTAAGTAAATATGTACACTAACATACTAGCAGTTTCGGGCATATAAGTAAACGTTTATTCGATGGCGAAATAATGGATTTTCTGACACAAATAGAATCAGGCGAGTGTCATGGAAGAAGACACTCACCTGGCTGAAAAATATGGCGATACAGTGCATTAATCTGCGGACAAGATGCTCAGTGGTCCTTTTTCATTGATGAGCGGCTCCAGCTCATAGACCGAAATGGGGAACATGGGGAAACCGACGTAGTAAGGCGTAATTTCGTACAACTGGAAGTAGATGACCAGTGCTTTGTCGGCGAGGTAATAATCTTGATCGGGCTTAATCGAAGTAAAGCCATTGAGTGTAGGGATGCTTCTTTCTTTGATTTGACGCTTGATGTTTTCGGAAATCACCCTGACGTAATCGCTTCCTGGCTTGAATAATTCACGCAGCGTATACAGCTTGCCTGTTTGGATATCAGCGGTGATCGACCCGAGAAAGGTCATGCCGTGAGCCATTTGCGGTGTGTAGGCGTAGTTGCTCAACACGACGCTGAAAATACCGCGTTCGTTTGTCTTGATCTCGTAGCTTCCTTGCATTTCTGTATTTCCCGGTACCTGAACCCGTTGTTGCTCGTGAATTAAGCCTTGAACCGTTTGATAAATCGCCCGGTTGATATCTTTTTCCGCTTGCTGGTTGGCTAATCCTGCCAATTGCGGATAGTAAATCGTGGTGTTCGGACGGCTAATCGTCCGTGTGAGCACAGTAGCTGGCAATTGATTAAGTTCCACTTTTTTTCGTTTGCCTCCTGTACGTGTGGGTTGTGTAATAGCCTATTCGAAATTGTTTATGGCTGTTCTTACTTTTTTCACAAATTTGGAAAAGGTTTGGCTATATAATGGGGAAAGAATCCGATACATAAGTAAAAGGAAAAGGGGGGCAATTATGATTCAATTGATTCGCAATACCTTGACTGACAAAGAAGGCTTTATGATTTTTATCCTATGGAATCATTTGTGGATGGCGGGACTCATTGCCTACCAAGTGGATGTGAACTTTTGGAAAGTGACGTCCTTGGGATTGCTGGTCACTTTAATTGTTTCGCCGTATTATTTCATTCGCAAAGATAGTATTCTGATTCGTTACCTGGTGGCAATTGGACTCATGTTTTATGCGATTTCATTCGATCACTTTACCGATTACAAGGAGATCACCTTCCTCACTTTTATCGTCATGGGCTTTTTGGCAGCCTATTTGGATTGGAAGCTGGTCGTAACAGCGGGAATTACCCAAATCATTGTCACAGTTATCGGGTTCTACACAGGAACCTACCAAATCTTCGATGGTGATTTTTCGGAGCTCAATTTGCTTATGCGTATTGTCACGATTCTCATGATGATGGGAGCCGTAACGTATCTGTGTCTCGCCGGACAAGCCTCCCTGCAAAAAGCGCACGACGCAAGGCAGGAAGCAGAAGAGAAGGAGCGCCGTCTGGGAGAAATGCTTTTGAACATCCAGGAAATGACGGAGCAATTGGATCGTACAAGCGATCATGTACATGAGCATGCGGAAGGTACGAAGCGCAATACAGATGAAATGATGGTAGCCTTCAAGGAAGTCGCCGTCGGTATGGAATCGCAGGCGAATTCTACGGTAAAGATCGAAGAAGAGGTTCAATCCATCGATCAGGAAATCGAGGCAGTCACTACACAGACCAACGCAATGAAAACAGAATCGCAACAAAACAACCGTCGTCTGACAGAGAGCGTTCAGATGATGAACGAGCTGTCCTCGCAGATGGAGCAAATTGTGCAGGCAGTCAATGTAGCAGCCTCTACGATTCACCAGCTCAATCGGCAGGCGAATCGCGTAGAGGAAATTGTCGGCGCTATTAATCAGATCGCGACACAAACGAATCTCTTGGCACTGAATGCGGCGATTGAATCTGCTCGTGCAGGCGAGCATGGACGGGGATTTGCTGTTGTAGCGGATGAAGTACGCAAGCTGGCAGAACAAAGCGCGACAGCTACGCAGGAAATTACCGACATTCTCAAGTCTCTCCACCAGGAAAGTGAGAATGCGGTGCAGCATATGAGCAATGGGGAAGTGTCTGTTGCAAAAGGCCAAGAGCTGGCCGTAAAAACAGTGGCCTCCATCGAAGCCGTGCGTGCCGGAATGATGGCCTTCCTGGAAGCAGCTGATCAAGTAAGCTCCAGCATGGACCGGGTAAAAGTGCGTTCCGGTGAAGTTGCCATCGAGATGTCGACGATTACAGCCGTAACCGAGGAATCCGTAGCCAACTTAGAAGAGTTGTTTGCGACAGCAGAAAACCAGCATCAAAAAGTGCGTGAGATTACGGAAGAGCTGGGCGAGCTGAATACCTTGTCGCATCGCCTCCAGCAAACCTTTCACGTAAATTAGAGGTTGTTTAAAAAGTCGTCTTTTGATCACGAAGTAGTTCTGAAAGCTGATTCGGCATCGAAATAGAAGTGTTTGGAATTGAGAAAAAAGAATTGCATTTTTGAACCGTTCTGCTAGAATGAATTCCATTGTAACTAAATATATTCACCTACCTTATCAAGAGCGGCGGAGGGACTGGCCCGATGATGCCCGGCAACCACTGATCATGTCTATGCATGAACAGAAAGGTGCCAATTCCTGCAAAACCTGTACCATGGTTTTGACAGATGAGGAAGAGAACGGCTTCGTACGCAAACTCTTCCTCCGGGGAGAGTTTTTTTGTTGTATTTGTAAAAGGGGAGGAGGTAATAGACGAACGATAAAATAATTTTATAAGAGAATATTCGTAAATAGTATTGAAAATATAGGTAAAAAGCCGTACATTACCTAATAGGATAAAGAAAAACGTAAAGTTCGGATAGGGAGAGATACATCATGAAGAAATTATTGCTGGCATTAACGACATTCGCAGTATTGGCAACAGGGTGTTCGACTGGCACAAGCGCACCTGCAGATCAGCCAGGAGGACAAGCAGCAGGACAAGAGGGCGCGGCAAAAAAACGAATTGCCTTGATTTTGCCTGAGAAAATCGGTGTGAATCCGTTCTTCCAACAAATGGATGAGGGTGCGAAGAAAGCTGCACAAGAGCTGGGTGCAGACGTGAAAACGATCGAATCTACCGATCACGGAGCGATTGAGGAAAATCTGCGTGTGGCTGTTGCAGAAAATTATGATTTGATCATCACTTCTTCCTTTACATCAGAGGATGCATTGAAAAAAGTAGCTACCGAAAATCCTGACCGTAATTTTGCGATTATTGATACCGTAGTGGATTTGCCAAACGTACGCAGTGTTACCTTCCGCGAGCAGGAAGCGGCTTACCTGGTGGGAGCTGCAGCAGGTTTGGCAACGAAAACGAACAAAGTAGGTATGGTTGTCGCTCTTGATATTCCGCAGTTGAAAAAATGGACAGTTGGCTTCGAAGAGGGCTTGAAAGCGACAAATCCAAAAGCAGAACTGATGGTCAACTATGTGGGAAGCTTCACTGACCCGGCAAAAGCGAAGGAGTTGGCTTTGCTCCAAGCTTCCAAAGGCGCCGACTTCATTAACGGTGCAGCAGCAGTAGGCGACCTCGGCGTTTTCGAAGCGGCGAAGGAAAAAGGCTTCTTCACAGCAGGTCAGGATGTTGACCGTACGACGATTGATCCAGAGCATATTGTTCTGTCCCAATTGAAAGGGACTGATGCGGCAGCTTATGAAACCGTGAAGACCTTTGTAGAAGGAACGTTCAAACCAGGTGTTGTAGCGTACGGCTTGAAGGAAAAAGGTGTTGGCGTAACTTATGTCACGCACGAAAGCAAAACGCCACTGAACGCTTTTATTGGACAAGAAGTTGTCGATAAAGTGAAAGCGATCAGCGATGAGATTGTAGCGGGAACTCGCCAAGTACCAGATAAATTCTAAACACGCACGTCAAAAAGCTTGTGCACAGTGATGGATGTGACCGACTACGGCTGTGTAGTCGGTCTTCCATTTTCATAAAAGGACGTACAGAAATGAGGGAGTGGGAATGACCGATCGCTTGGAAATGAGGGGCATGACCAAGAAGTACGGAGATTTTACCGCCAACGACAAGGTGTCGTTCTCACTGGCAGCAGGAGAAGTCCATGCGATTGTCGGGGAAAATGGAGCGGGCAAAACGACACTGATGCGGATGCTGTACGGGATGGAGCAGCCGACGTCGGGAGAGATCGTGTTAAATGGCAAGCCAGTTGTTTTTCGCGGACCAGAGGATGCAATTCGAAATGGAATCGGGATGGTTCATCAGCATTTTATGCTCTTCGGTGAATTCAGTGTGACTGAAAATATCGTGATCGGATACGAGCCGAAGCAAGCGGGTTTTTTCAAAAGAAAGGACGCGGAGGACAAGGTACGGGCGTTGAGTGAGCAGTATCGCATTCCGATTCATCCGCAGGCCAAGGTAGCGAATTGCTCGATTGGGGAACAGCAACGGGTCGAAATTCTGAAGGTCCTGTACCAGGGAGCGGATATTATCGTGTTGGACGAGCCGACCGCTGTCCTTACCCCGCTGGAGGTACGCGACCTGCTGCAAACGATTCGAAACCTGGCAGAGAGCGGCAAGAGCGTCATTTTGATTACACATAAGTTGCAGGAAGTCATGGAGGTAGCCGATCGTATTACGGTATTGCGCGGGGGCAAAGTGACGGGAACGGTTTCGCGGAATGAGACAAATGCGGACGATTTAGCCAGATTGATGGTTGGACGTGAATTGCAGGAGCTAGCTGAGCGAGTTCCTCTGGATAAAGCTCCCTTGTTGCAGGTGGAGAATCTCACCATTCGAGAAAAGCAGACACTGCTCGATCAAGTCAGCTTTACCGTGCACCACGGGGAAATCGTAGGAATCGCAGGTGTGTCTGGGAATGGACAATCTGAGCTGCTGCAAGCCATCAGCGGTTTACGAATTGCACAGGAGGGTACGGTGCGGTTGGGCGGCAAGGACGTGACGAACAAATCAGTAGCCACCATTCGGGATGCTGGCTTGGCGCATATTCCGGAGGATCGCTACCTGTGGGGAGCGGCCAAACTCTCAAGCGTCGAGGAAAATGCGTTGATGGGCTATCAGCGAAAGCCTGCCTACAACCGCCGCGGCGTCGTTTTACGGGAGAAATTCCGCCAAGTCGTAAAAGGCTGGGTGGAGCAGTTTGCCATCAAGACAGGCTCCCGACAATTGCAGGAGCTGGCAGGGAATCTGTCAGGTGGAAATTTGCAAAAGCTGATCGTCGCAAGGGAGCTGGGACATGAAACCCCGTTTTTGATTGCGGCTGAGCCTACGCGAGGGGTGGATATCGGTGCCATGGAGTACATCCATCAGGCGCTGATCGAAAAGCGCAATCAGGGAGACGGGATCTTGCTTGTCTCGTCCGAGTTGTCCGAAATTCTCGCCTTGTCTGACAGGATTTTGGTCATGTATAAAGGGCGAATCGCTGGAGAGCTATCACGCCTGGAGGCAACCGAAGAAAAAATCAGCGTGATCATGGCGGGAGGAAGCATTCATGGCAGCAATCAAAGAGCTATCTAAGTCATTGGTTCAGCCGTTCTTGGCTGTCGTCATCGGTTTGTTGACCGGGGCGCTGGTCATTGCTGCAGTTGGCGAATCGATTTTGGGCACCTATCAGGAAATGTGGAAAGGGGCCTTTGGCAGTTTTTATTTCTTTACATCTACATTAGCGAGAGCCACACCTATCATGCTGATTGCCTTGGGGCTTTCCCTCGCATTTCGGGCAGGGGTATTCAACCTGGGGGCGGAAGGGCAAATGGTGCTGGGTGCCGTCAGTGCTGCGTTAGTCGCGATCTATTTGCCAGCACCGGGAATGATCAAAATTGTGGCGGGCATTTTCGCAGGAATGGCGGTTGGCGGGTTCTGGGCGTTGTTGCCAGGCTTTATGGAAGCACGCTTTCGCATTCCGTTGCTCATCTCTACGTTGCTCTTCAACTACATCGCGGTATTGTTTGCGAGCTATCTCGTGACAGAGCCATTCCGGGATCGCTCGGGTTCTGCGGCACTGGCACAGACTGTCATGCTGGAGAAAAGTGCGTGGCTTCCAAAGCTGTTTGCCGGGATGAGTGTCCATGCAGGTTTTTTGTTTGCGATCGTTGCAGCGCTGCTGTTGTTCTGGGTACTTCGCTTTACGCCTTTTGGCTATGAAGTGAAGATGCTGGGCCAAAACTCGCTGTTTGCTCAATACGGAGGAATTAACCGCATTAGGGTGATGCTGACCGGGATGTTTGCCAGTGGTGGACTGGCTGGCTTGGCGGGAACCGTCGAGGTAATGGGGGCGCACTATCGTTTTGTGGACGGGGCGCTGACTGTACCGGGCTTCGCCTGGACGGGCCTGATGGCAGCTCTGCTTGCGAACTCGCACCCACTTGGCATCATTGTGACCTCGATCCTGCTTGCTGCTTTTCAGACAGGTGCCATGGGTGTAGAACGCAATACGGATGTGCCGCTGGAGCTGGCAAGTGTTATACAAGCCGTATTGATATTGTTCATCTCCGCCAAGCTCAGCTACGACTGGTGGAAAAAGCGGAAGGCAAAAGGAGGGGAATCGCATGGAGCTCTTTGATTGGTCCCTTCTCAGTTCTACCATTCGGATGGTCACGCCGATCTTGCTGGCAGCTTTAGGTGGAGCGCTCTGCGCACGTGTCGGAATTTTTAATGTTGGCTTGGAGGGATTGGTACTGGTCGGTGCCTTTTCCGCGATTGTCGGCAATCATTTTACCGGGAATCTCTTTTTGGCCGTTTTGATTGCAGCGCTGGTCAGCATTGTCTTTTCGCTCTTATTCGCGTACATGACGATCAAGCTTAGGGCGAATGAAATCGTCGTTGGTGTGGCGATTAACTTTCTCGCGCTGGGGTTGACGACATTTGCACTGCGGGCGATCTTCGGTGTCAAAGGGGCGTTTTATGATAAGGATATGGCTGGCTTGCCCACCGTCGAGATTCCTTTCATTCACGATATTCCGGTGATCGGAGGCATTGTCTCTGGTCATTCGCCGCTCGTGTACGTTGCGTTTTTGGTTGCGATTTTGTTGTATGTGTTCTTTTATCGGACGGTTACGGGCTTCCGCGTCCTCGCAGTTGGTCTGAATCCCGTTGCGGCGCGCAGTCTCGGTCTGAAGGTGACCGGGCTTCAGGTGCTGGCGATTGTGATGAGTGGCGCATTGTGCGGGATTGCAGGGGCACAGCTTTCCCTGGGGCAAGTCACGATGTTTACAGAAGGCATGACGGCTGGCCGGGGCTTTATCGCATTGGTAGCGATGATGATGGGGCAGTCGCATCCACTCGGTATTTTGGCTTCGAGCCTTTTGTTCGGGTTGATGGATGCGCTTAGTATTCGTTTGCAGGGCTTTTCGCTTCCGACTCAATTTACGGCCATGCTGCCATACGTGCTGACGATTGCGGCGATGTTCTTTTTGAAGAATAAGAGTCAGATCGGTAGCGACAATCAGCAGAGCACCCGTTAAACACAGGCCATACAGCGTAGACAGGGGGAAATGCGATATGAACAAGGCAGATCGGATCAAAAGAATGAAAGTACCCGCCCCAGTGGGACCGGGACTCGCCAAACGACTTCCGCCAGGACAAATCCTGACAGAGCGTTTTCCCATTCTGCATGAGGGAGACGTGCCAGTGTATGACATGAACGAATGGACACTGCGCGTTTTCGGTGAGGTAGACCAGGAAGTGACGCTCTCCTATAAAGAGATCATGGCGATGCCGCAGGTGACAGTGACGAGCGACATTCACTGCGTGACGCGCTGGTCCCGTTTTGACAATGTGTTTACGGGCGTGCGCTTTCGTGATTTTTTACAGGCGATTGGCGTGACTCCGCAGGCGAACTTCGTCATGCTGCACGGTGATCATGACTATACCGCCAATGTGCCGCTTGCTGATCTGGAGCGTGATGATGTGCTGTTGGCTCACTCCTTTGATGGAGAGCGACTGACGGACAAGCACGGCTGGCCGCTTCGCCTGGTCGTTCCTCATCTGTATTTTTGGAAAAGCGTGAAGTGGATCAGAGGAATTGAATTTATGACAGAAAACAGGCCCGGCTTCTGGGAGCAAAATGGTTTTCACTTGATCGCAGACCCGTTCCGCGAAGAGCGGTTCTCCGGTGAAGCGCTGCCGATCCCAGAAGATGAGTGGGAGAAAAAGGAGTTCGATTGAGATGTTGACGAATCTAAAGGTAGATCCAGAACAACTCCCAAAGCGCGTCATTGTGTGCGGTGATCCAAAACGCGCCGCCTTGATTGCATCGAAGCTCGACGATCAGCGTCAAATCGGGGAAAACCGCGAGTATCACAGCTATGCGGGTACATGGAAAGGCGTAGAGGTAGCGGTAGTGAGCCATGGGGTAGGCGCACCGGGAGCAGCTGTATGCTTCGAGGAGCTGGCGAAGGGCGGCGTTCAGGTCATCATTCGTGTAGGAACTGCCGGGTCATATCAAAAGGAAATCGAGACAGGCAGCCTCGTCATCAGCTCCGCAGCGGTTCGCCAAGACGGCTTGACCAGTCAGTTGGTTCCAGCGGGCTTCCCGGCTGTTGCCAATCGTCATGTCGTAGATGCGCTCGTACAAGCAGCGGGAGCAAACGCATCAGACTTGAAGGTAGTCGAAGGAATCACACTGACACTCGATGTCTTTTACAGTGGGGTGTTGGAGTTCCCTCACAAGCTGTACCAAAAAGCTGGCGTTTTGGCAGTCGAAATGGAAAACACCGCCCTGTTCGTGATTGCGGCGCTTCGCGGAATAAAGGCAGGCTCGATTTTGGCGATCGACGGGTATGCAGATGCAGACCTACTCGAATCGTATAACCCGCACACCGATGTGATGGCAAAAGCCATTGAAGCAGAAGCGTTGATCGCACTGGGTGCGGTTATTGCGGTTTCGTAAATTCATTTATAGGAACACCCGGAACTGATTGTAGTTCTGGGTGTTTTATTTTTATCATCTCTACCATACCTCAGGCTTCACAACCATGAACCATAACATGGTCAGCAAAAGAAACAAATAGATCCAGATCGAACGAGTAAGCGACTGCACCAATTTATCCTTGTCCTGGTCAGTTTCATTAAACTTCCGTATCTTCGGCGAAAATGCGCGTGCCAGGAAATACAAGGAGCTTACCAGGATCAATACGGTCATCACGATCCAAGACGACTTCCATGACCAATTCCCACCCATGACTAGCAATACCCCGGATATGACCAAAACATGACCGGCATGCTTCGCCAAACGTGTGGTAGACCTGAAAGTATCCAGATAGGCTTGTTGTTTGGTGAGGTCAGCCTCTCGCAATCTTTTCATCATGGGTAGCAGAACGAAAAACGGTCCAATGGACATCATGGCACTGAGAATATGTAGATAAAGAATCGCCTTATATAATAAAATGCCCACCGTTATTTTTTCTTGCCCGGGCTAAATTCATGGACCCACACTCGCATTTGCGGCAGCCAAGGCATCCCAGGATGAGATGATAGAATGGATTGCTTATATTCCTCTACATTTGAATATCCCTCTTGCTTGGCATTTTCATCGGTCAATTCCCCGAGCGACTGTGAATAAACCTTGTCTATTACAAATTCGTGGCCTTCGAGGGTCATGATTTCACCAACATCTGCGTAGCGTCCATTGCGCCGGGTCGCGGTTTTTTGTCCCGACAATACTTTCTCGATATCCGGCTTCACGGTAATTAAACGATCAATTGTACAGGTTTTTGGCGGCAAAGCGTCAGAACCCATTTGATTTTGCATACATGCCATCCTCCTTTTTTCTTCAAAACCACTTTATCATAAGTCGAGCCATGAATGCACAAGCACACGACTGTATAGTTGGACGGGTGGGTCAGTCTTTAACGGTCACGATTGTACAGAGATAACAAAATTTTAGACTGGGGCCGTTAAACTAACGTACAGGGGCTAACTGGGAACCGGATCACGAAAGATTTGAAACGTTGAAAATAGCCATATTCAGAAAGCAAGCCATCTCCTTTTTCTATGATGTGTTAGCGGTTGATAAGTACCTTGCCGGATTTAGAGAAAACGACCCTTTCCACTCCTCCACTACAGCTTCTTCATCTACTGATTGTAAACCACATCTTTTCCGATAATTAACATTCCCTTTAAGCTTCCTTAACGCTCGTACAGTACCATTCAAAGTGACAAGTGAACACATCCCTTCGGTTGGAGCCATGGAGAAACCCCCGACAGCCTTTCCAAGCACTTTCATAGAGAGTTCTTTGGCATTGTCATGTCGCAGGGTTTTTTGTCTTGGGCATAAGGAGGCGTAAGCGATGAACCGGGAACAGTTTCGTGCAAGACTGGCACAGTACAAGCTAATCGCTTCCGTAAAAGAAGCGAAGCACCTGGAAAAAGCGGCAGAGGCAAATTTGAGTGCTGCGGTACTCTCGATTGGCAACATTGGTGTGATTAAAGGCTACGTAGATTATTTTAAGTCGAAAAATATCCCTGTATTTCTTCATTTGGAGCGGATTGGCGGAATCAGTCATGACCGGGAAGGCATTGCATTTTTGGGGCACTACGTCAAGCCAGACGGGATCGTCACTACGCGCAACACACTGGTCAAGCTGGCGAAAAAGCAAGGCCTGCTGACGATTCAGCGCTTGTTTTTGGTAGATAGCGATTCGATTAAATCAGGCCTAACTTCTCTGCAAGATACACAGCCTGACGCTGTTGAGCTGATGCCTGGTTTGCTGCCGGAGTTTATCGAAGAATTTCGTAATGTGATCGATACCCCGATCATTTCTGGCGGGCTGATTCGCAAGCAAGAACAGATGGAGGAAGTATTAAAGCATGGAGCGACAGCTGTTTCAGTCGGAAGTCCCCTGCTGTGGAAGGAGTGTAAGAACCTTGATTCAAGCGTTGTTATTTGATTTGGACGGGACCTTGCTGGACAGTCGGGATGCGGTCGTGGATGCCGTTGCTTTTACGGCTGAGCAGTACGCACCGGGACATTTTAGCAGGGAGGAGCTTCTTGCGCGTTTTGGAGAATCGTTTGATGACTTTTTAGCGGCAGTTGCTACAGCAGCAGGCGTCCCTGACAAAAAGGAAGTGCTGACGAGATACTTCGCGTATGTACGGGAGCATCATGAAGAACATGTCAAGCTGTTTCCGTTTGTTCGCGAAGGGTTGGAAAAGCTGAAGGCGGCGGGCTTTACGATGGCGATTGTCACGAACAAGCAACGGGAATTTACATTGGCTGGTCTGGAGATGGCAGGGATTGAGCATCTGTTTGAGGCAATCGTCACGGTCGATGATGTATCACGAGGCAAGCCGTCGGCTGAGCCTGTACAAAAAGCGCTGGGAGCGCTAGGCAAAAATCCCGAGCAAGCCATGATGATCGGCGACAGTCGCTATGATGTACTGGCTGCGGTAGGAGCGGGTGTGCAATCTGTCGTGCTGGAGTGGTACGGACAAGAGAAATGGCCCTACGCTTCTCCGGATTACCGCTACGCCGATTTCGAAACATTTGTTACGGAGATGCTGGCCGCAAAGGCACAAGGAGGGAAATAAAAACAGATGGCACGTGTGGTATTGGAGCAGGTAACGAAAGCCTTTCAGAATCAAAGCGTGGTCAAAGGATTGGATTTGGTCATTCCAGACGGCTCCTTTACGGTTCTGGTAGGTCCGTCCGGCTGTGGGAAATCAACCACACTCAGGATGATCGCTGGCTTGGAAACAGTGACGGACGGCAAAATCATAATCGGTGATCAAACGGTGAACCAATTGCCACCTGGCAAGCGTGATATTGCGATGGTTTTTCAGAATTACGCCCTATACCCAACAATGAACGTGTACGACAATATCGCCTATGGCTTGAGAAACCGCGGAACGTCGAAAAAGGAATGTCAGGTGCTGGTAGAGGAGATCGCGGAAATCGTCGGACTATCCGATTACCTCAAGCGCAAGCCTTCTCAGCTCTCCGGTGGTCAAAGGCAACGTGTTGCACTCGCGCGGGCCATGGTGAAAAAGCCAAAGGTCTTCCTGATGGACGAACCGCTCTCCAATCTCGATGCGAAGCTGCGAAATCAGATGCGTGTGGAATTGACGAGCCTACATAAGCAGCTCGGCAGCACCTTCATCTACGTGACGCATGATCAGGTCGAGGCGATGACCATGGGCGATCAGATCGTCGTCATGAATGACGGACACATTATGCAAGTAGCGACCCCGATGGATTTGTATCAGGAGCCGGAAAATCTGTTTGTTGCCCAATTTATCGGTTCCCCGCCGATGAACATTGTTTCTGCGGAGGACAAGAGAGAGCACGTATGGGGATTCCGCCCGGAAAAAGCAGTGTTGTTGCCTGCTGCTGTCTCTGCCATCACGAGCGAGGAGATGTGGAACGCACGAGGTCAGGTCGTATCCAGGGAAATTCTAGGCTCGGACACGCTCCTTCACGTGGAGACGGAAAAAGGCAGGGTCATCGTCAAAGCGGACTCGGAGGTCGCGATGCAGGTCGGCTCCTCGGTCACGGTCACTGTGCCGTGGGAGTACATGTATGTGTTCGAAAAAGGGAGCGGAAAACGAGTGGGTCGCATGAGTGGACGAGTGCCTGTATCGACACGCGCAGGAGGGGATAGCTGATGCGAAAAGCGGCAACTGTACAGGAGTTGCCGGGTGTAAGCCAGTCGAAAACAGAAGTGCGTTCACAGGCATTTGCATGGTCTGACCTCGCATCCCGGCTGCGTCCGTACTTGTATCTGGCACCCGCATTGATTTGCTTCGTCCTGTTCTTCTTTTACCCGATTGGCTCGATCATTTATTTGAGCTTTCAGGACTGGTCATTGATCAATTTGGAGCAAATGGAATGGGTAGGCTTGCAAAACTATCAGGACTTGATGAAGGACGGAGATTTTCATCAAGTATTGGGAAATACCGCGGTCTTTACCATTGCGACAGTGGGGATCGGCTTGACGCTATCTTTCCTGCTCGCCCTATGGCTGAACAAAAAGGCAAAGGTGTACGGCATTATTCAGGCGACTGTTTTCAGTCCTCACATCATTTCGCTGGTATCTGTCTCGATGCTGTGGATGTGGCTGATGGACCCGCAGTTTGGCCTGTTGAACGCAGGACTGGAAGCGGTCGGACTGCCTGCGTATACGTGGCTGACTGACCCGAAAAGCTCCCTGCTGTCACTGATTATTGTCAGCATTTGGAAAGGTGTCGGCTATAACACGCTCATTTTCATCGCAGGATTGCAAAGTATCCCAGGCGATATATACGAGGCAGCAGCTCTCGATCAATCGCCGTGGTGGCGGACGCTGAGACAGATTACGATACCGATGCTGTCGCCGACGATTTTCTTTTTGCTGATTATCAATACGATCTCATCCTTTCAAGCGTTCGACACGATTGCCATTATGACGCAGGGCGGTCCAATCAATAGTACGAACATGCTTGTCTACTACATTTACGAGCAGGGCATGGACTTCTACAATGGCGGGATTGCTTCGGCTGCCTCTGTCATTTTGCTGATACTGGTAGGGATTTTAACAGCTGTACATTTCCTGGTGATGTCCAAGCGCGTGCATTATCGTTGATGAACTCGTCGTGAAAGGAGGAGCAGCATGTATCGAGTGGTTTTGGCTTCACGCAAGACCGTAGAATGGATTGGTCTTTTGATCGTGGCTTTCCTGTTTGTGTTCCCGTTTCTGTGGATGGCATCGACGGCTTTCAAAACGATGCCAGAGGTCCGGCAATTTCCCCCTACGCTTTTGCCTGAGACGTGGGAGTGGAGCAACTTCGCCCAAGCCTGGGAATCAGGTCCGTTCCTTATGTATACGTGGAACAGCATTCTGGTTGCGGTAGGGATTTTGATCCTGCAATTTTTGACGGCGGTGCCTGCGGCTTACGCTTTTGCGCGCTACAAGTTTCCCGGTCGCAATCTGTTGTTTGGTCTTGTCTTGATTGTCTTGATGATTCCTGGACAAGTCATCTTTTTGCCGATCTACGTGCAACTGAGCGGTTGGGGACTCGTCAACACGCTGTGGTCGCTCATCCTGCCGTACGCAGCCAGTGCTTTCGGAATCTTCCTGCTCAGACAAGCATTCATGCAGGTGCCCGATGAAGTGATCGAGGCAGCACGTCTGGATAACGCGTCCGAATGGAAGATCATGTGGACGATCATGGTGCCGATGGCAAAGCCAGTGCTAGTCACTTTTGGACTGTTTAGCTTTATTTATCACTGGAACGACTATTTCTGGCCGCTGATTATGACCAATAGTGACGAGGTGCGCACCTTGCCGATCGGAATATCGAGCTTGCACATGTCCGACGGCGGAACCTTGTGGAACGTCATGATGGCGGGCAACATGATCCTCATTCTACCGATTCTCGTGATTTTCTTCGTGGCACAACGGCATATTATCAAAGCGTTCATCTATCAATCCAAATAATAAAAGATAGCTCTTAGGGAGGAAATCAAACCATGTTTTCCATGAAAAAGACTGGAACGATTCTATGTGCATTGACTATCGGTTTGTCAGGAGTGTTGGCTGGGTGCGGATCATCTGGAAAAGAACAGTCTGCTAGTACTGGCAGCACTTCTCAGCCAGCAGCGTCTACAGCATCCAGCGGCCCTGTCGAAATTGATTTCTGGTATGCGTTGGGTGGCGTTCGTGGGAAAACAATTGAGGATATGGTCAAAAAATTCAATGAAACACATAAAGATATTGTCGTAAAACCAGCCTACCAAGGTGCGTATCAAGAGAACCACTCCAAAGTACTGGCATCTGTAGCAGCGGGCAACAATCCAGATGTCACGATGGTCGAGATCGCTTCGATCGCAGCATTTGCGGATGCAAAGGTTTTGGAAGATCTGACTCCCTACTCGCAAGGGGATGAAAAGAAGTACATTCCAGGTCTCATGAAAAACTCTTATTGGAATGACAAACTGTACGCAGTGCCATTTAACCGCTCCACTCCACTGCTGTACATCAACCGTGATATGTTAAAAGAAGCAGGACTTGATTCAAACGGTCCGAAAACATGGGATGAGCTCGTTAGCTTCTCGCAAAAGCTGAGCAAAAAAGAGGGAGACAAAATTACCCGGTACGGCTTCTCGACGCCTGTTGATATCTGGTTCTACGAAGCGCTTGTTTTCCAAGGTGGGGGCAACATCCTGAGCGAGAACGGCAAGGAGCTGACGATCAACAACGAAGCGGGAAAAGCACCGCTTGAGCTCTGGTCCAAAATGGTGAGGGAAGGTATCATGAAAAACCCTCCAGGAGAGAACTACAATGCGTGGGATGTAGCGGAGCAAGACTTCCTGAATCAAAAAGTGGGCATGATTTTCACCTCGACAGGCTCCTTGACGGAATTGAAGAAAAATGCCAAATTTGACATGGGTGCAGCCTTCCTGCCAGCCAATAAAACGTTTGGTACGCCAACAGGCGGCGCGAATCTCGTGATGCTGGCGAAGTCGACCGATGCAGAGAAAAAAGCGGCGTGGGAATTCATGAAGTGGATGACCGATACCGAGCAAACGGTTCCGTGGTCCATCGCTTCCGGTTATATGCCTGTCACGACAGAAGCTATCGATTCTGCTGAAATGAAGGCATTCTATGAAAAAGAACCAAACTTCAAGGTTGCGGTAGATCAGCTGCAATACGGCTATCCTCGTCCAATGGCTCCAGGCTACAAGGAATTGCAGGATGTGATTCAAAAAGAACTGCAGCGTGCGATGCTTGGCCAAGCGACAGTAGATGAAGCGATGCAGGCGGCAACGGAAAAAGGCAGCAAGCTTTTGAAAAAATAATAGAAAGAAATGATAGAGGAGCTGGCGAAATGAACATTTGTATGGCACATCGCGGGTGGTCAGGCAAAGCCCCGGAGAATACAATGACAGCGATTCGACTGGCTTTGGCAGAGCCAGCTATCAAAGCAATGGAAATTGATGTTCAACTGACCCGTGACGGTGTTCCGGTGCTGATTCATGACTTTACGCTGGAACGCACGACCAATGGCCGCGGTCTGGTCATGGACCATACTTTGGCAGAGCTGCGTGAGCTGGATGCAGGGAGCTGGTTTGACGACAAGTTTGTGGGCGAGCGCATCCCTACACTGGAGGAAGTGTTGATCGCAGTAAAAGGTCGCTGCACGCTAAATATTGAGCTGAAAGCAACAAGTGACATGTATCCTGGTATCGCAGAAAAGGTGCTCGCGCTTGTAGAAAAGCATGGAATGAAGCAAGAGGTGTACCTGACTTCATTTGACCATGATTTGATCCGTCACGTTCGCACGCTCGATCAAGAAGTGCAGACAGGCCTGATTGTATATGGTCGCCCTGTACTCATGCTGGAACAGATGGAGGCAGCGGGTGCTACGATCCTCTCCATGGGATATCCGTTTCTGAATCGTGAGCTAACAGTAGCCGCGATTGAAAAAGGCTTCAAAGTCATTGCATGGACGCTAGATGATCCGAAGCATATCCGCGAAGTCATTTCGTGGCATCCTCAGGTTCAAATTTGCACCAACCATCCTGACCGGATGTGGGAGTTTGTATAAGCGCAAACAGGAAAGAGCCGCCGGGCAACATGCAAGGCGGCTTTCCTTTTTTGCTGTTTGGACTATATCTTGAATTTGCTTACATGAGATTGCAGTTCTTCGGCTATTCTTGCCAAAGAAGTAGCTGATGAACTGACTTCTTCCATAGCTGCCAGCTGTTCTTCTGTGGCGGCCGACACGCTTTGTGTTCCGTCAGCAGAATTCTCCGCTACTTCTTCAATGACACTGACCAATTCTACTACCTGTTTGGTGCCAAAAGACATTTGCTCAGAATAAGCCTTTACTTCTTGAATTTGGCTTGCTACTTGCGTGACAGCATCTTGGATCTGTTCGAAGGACTTGCCTGCATTGTTAACGACAGTAAGTCCAGTGGCGACCTCTTTGGTGCCCTGTTCCATCGAAAGGACAGCCTGGTTTGATTCGAGCTGAATCGTCGTAATCAACAGTTTGATCTGTTGCGCGGATTGCGCGGACTGCTCAGCCAATTTGCGCACTTCGTCTGCTACAACGGCGAATCCGCGCCCCTGTTCACCAGCTCTCGCCGCTTCAATCGCTGCGTTAAGCGCTAACAGATTTGTTTGTTCAGCAATGGCGGTGATGACTTGTACGATTTGTCCGATTTCCTGCGAGCTGTTTCCTAATCGTTTGACGATATCGGCAATGTTGCCGACAGTGTTCTCGATCGATTGCATCTGGCTGATAACGACCTGAAGGGCTTGATTGCCTTCCACTGCAATTTGGGAAGCGCCCAAAGCTGATTCGGCAGCTTGCTGTGCATTTGTGGCAACCTGTTGAGCTCCTGTCGATACACCTTGAATTGCGGTGACACTTTCCTCTACACTCTTCACTTGCTTTTCCGCACCGTAAGCTACTTCCTGAATCGTTATGGCGATTTGCTCGGTAGCCTTGCTCGTATGGTCGGCGTTGACTGACAATTCCTCTGCTGAAGAAGCGAGGTCTGAAGCTGTATCATTAACTTGTTGAATAATCGTTCGCAGGTTGAGCACCATTGTGTTTACTGATTGGGATAGCTGTCCAACCTCATCCTTGGTTCGAATTTGCAAGGGCTGTACAGTCAGTTCACCCTCGGAAATGCGGTTAGCCACAGAGGCAACTGCCGCAATAGGGCGTGAGATTTGTCGGGAAACAGCGTATGCGATTGCGGTCACGACAGCAACAACAACGATGACAATGATCCTAACCATGGTGGTAACGGATGAAACCGCAGACGTTATGGATTCGACAGGGATATGCAGATACAAACCAAAGTTGGTCTTGGGAATGGGGGAATAGGTGACAACGTATTCCTTGCCATTGTCCGAGTAGCTGTATGAGCCCTTTTCCGTTTTTCCTGATTTCAGGATTTCCATCAATGGTTGCGGCAGAGCGGATTCCTCAAGCGGCTTTCCGATCAGATCCTGGGTAGGATGGTACTGAATTTGATCCTTGTTATCAACGAGAATCGGATAACCATCGTTTCCAACTTTCAAATCCTTGAGAAATGTTGCTGTGAAGTCATCTACATTGACGAGCCCGGTCAAGACACCGAGCTTCTCATTGTTTTTCGTTTTTACAGGGGAAGCGACGATGATAGAGCGATTGCCGGTTGTCTTCGCAACAAGAACATCGGAGAAGCTGGGCTTGTCCTGCATACCGTCTTTGAAGAATTGGCGCTCGCCAAGATTGATTCCAACGCTTTTCGGGAACGTATCAGCCGTTACTTTTCCATCGCTTGCGATAAACGTATTTCCGTCATACAGTTTCATTTCCTCGGTAAACTTGCGGATAAATTCGTTTTTTGCCGCTGCATCATCGGATTGAATATCCGAGGTGCGGGCTAAAATCTGAATTTCTGTCATACGCCGGTCCAGATATTGATCCATAGCTATGGCTGTACTGGAAGTAAGGTCAACATAGGATGATTTTTGTTTATCAATCAGAATGGATGAAAAGCTGTTCGTGATAAACAAAGAAACGGCAGTAAGTGGAATGACAGCCACGACGAGAAACCAAAGGATCATTTTGTTCCTAAGCTTGTTGAACAAAAACATAGGTTTTTCCACTCCTAATCCGTGATTGCAAAATAGAAACAGGTAGACTGCTGAGATTTACTCAGCAGTCTGACAAAATATTAGTATCCCATTGCTGCGCCTTCACCGCGAGGGTCAGCACCGCCAAATTTTACATTGGTTTGCGGGTCAATCAGGATTGCGCCGGACTGTCCCATCGCGTCGGTATAGGCTGCTTCCAGCTTTTCGACTGGATGCCCACGTTTTATTAACTCGTCCAGGACTTCTTGAGGGATGCGGCTTTCCACCTTGAGATTGTTGGAAGCAGATCCCCAGTTGCGTCCATGCAGCCATCTTGGCGCTTCGATTGCGTCTTGCACGCTGAAACCAAAGTCGACGATACGCGTGACGAGAGCGGCTTGCGTTTGCGGCTGTCCTTCTCCCCCTTGTGTTCCGTAGAGAAGATAAGGCTTGTCCCCTTTAAAGAGCATAGCCGGGTTAATTGTGTGGAAGGTACGTTTTCCTGGTTCCAAATGATTGATGTGTTTGGGATCCAAAGAGAAATAGCTTCCGCGGTTTTGCAAAAGGACGCCTGTATCTTTCGCTACGATGCCGGAACCCCAGTCAAAATAGTGACTTTGAATGATGGACACGGCATTTCCATCTTTGTCGACGATCCCGAACCAGGTTGTATCGCCTTTTGGATCAAGTGGTTCTACAGATTTGGCGGCTTGCTTCATATCAATGCGCGCAGCTAAATCTTTCCCGTGCTGCTTGGACAACAGCTCATCCACAGGGATATCCACAAAGGCAGGGTCAGTTAGCCATTTGTCGCGGTCAGCAAAAGCTTGTTTGGTTGCTTCTACAATCGTGTGATAGTAATCGGGTGTTCCTTCACCCATGCTCTTGAGGTCAAAGTTATTCAAAACATTAAGAATAGAGAGTGATGCCATGCCTTGAGAGTTCGGTGGAACGTTATACGCTTTGTATCCTCGGTAGTCTACCGTAATTGGATCTGCCCAAGTGGAGGTGTGCTTCTCAAAATCTTTCAACGTGAGCAATCCGCCGTTGGCTTGCATGTCTGCTACGATTTTTTTAGCAACTTCTCCTTTATAAAAACCGTCAGCGCCTTTTTTTGCAATGATTCGCAAAGTATTGGCAAGGTCCTTTTGTTTGAGAATTTCCCCTGCTGCATAAGGATCGCCGTTGGGCTTCAGGAATGTTTTACGGAATCCATCAAAACGTTGAAGATTCTTCAAGTCATTGTCAGTTGGATCTGTCGCGTATTTCGTCCAATATACTTGGTTGGGAGAGACTGGATATCCGTTCTCGGCGTATCCAATGGCAGGCTCCAGCAGTCTGCTCCATTGAAGCTTGCTGTTTCCCATTTTTTTGTGTGCGTAGTTGTACGCCTCCCACCAGCCGGAGACCACACCAGGGACAGTGTTTGCTGATTCATAACCGCGGGACGGGATTTTTTCGTAGCCCTTGCCTTTGTAATAGTCGATGGTTGCCTTTTCGCCTGCGCGACCACTGCCGTTCAGCGCCTTCAGCTCTTTTGTTTTGGCATTGTAGATGAGCCAGAAGTTATCTCCGCCAATGGTTGTGTAATGGGGATAGACAACAGCTAAGGTGGAAGCGGCTGTAATAGCAGCATCTACTGCATTTCCACCGTCTTCCAAAGTCTTCAGGGCCGCAGCCGTAGCCAGATAGTGAGGAGTCGTCACCATTGCGTTCGGTGACATCGATGTTGGACGGTTAGCAGCTTGTGCTCCAGAGAATGTTGATACCCCGATGACAGCAGTCAGCGCGACGGTCGAGAGTTTCTTCCAGAATGACATTCCTATGAAACCTCCTTCATGATGAATAATATAATGATTCATTAAACCGGCTATCCGCTGTTGCCTCACCTCCTTTAAAAGTTAAAAATACACAAACATACAAAAGTAGACAAAAATAGACATTGTGAGCGCAAAAAAAGACCAATGATATAGGATCATTGGTCTCGTCCTACATCAATACTTCGGTAGCTGGCAAGCGTGTCCGCTGTTGCGGAGGTAGCCCCTGTAGCTTTGCGTCGCCGGATTTCCCCGGGTATGCCGTTTCGATATCAATGGGTGAAGCATAAAATGACACAATACTGATTCTATCGTTGTGGGAAAATGTTCCTAAAACTCCGTTTGCCAATAATATAGACTATTTACCATTTGTGGTAAATAAGAAAAAATTTTTAATCCGGAAAAATAGCCAGGAATAGCATGGGGATGGTTGTTTTTCGCAGACATTCACACACCTCCTGGGGCAAAACTGCTTATGATGATAAAAAGGCACATTCGCCAAGGAGTGAAACAAAGACCATGATGCATCCCGATACAGAATTGCGCTATATCAACGATGAGATCGGGTACGGTGTGTTTGCGACAAGGTTTATCCCAAAAGGAACGATTGTATGGGCACAGGATGATTTGGACCAGGTATTGGACCCTGCGTTTGTGGAAAGACTTGACTCATTACGAAAACAGGACGTACAAAAATATTCGTTTAAGAACCAGCTCGGAAGGTACATTCTTTGTTGGGATAAGGCAAGGTACGTGAACCACAGCTTTCATGCGAATTGTGTGCCGACCATGTATGATATGGAATTGGCTGCACGGGATATTTTTCCGGGAGAAGAGCTGACAGATGATTATGGAACGTTAAATTTGGATGAACCTTTCGATTGTTTGCCCGAGTCCGACACGGACCGATCCCGCGTAATGCCCGATGACTTGCTTCGGTATTACCCGCGGTGGGATCGTATTGCAGCGGAAGCATTCCAACGCTTCAATCATGTTGAACAGCCTTTGCTGCATCTGATTTCCCCGAAGCATCTCGAAACGATTCGTGGGATCACGGAGCAGCGCTTAGCCATTGATTCTGTCATTCACCTGTATTGCAGGTCACAATGGCAAACGAGGCAGCAATGGGAGACGTGAGCGGGTCGGTCAACGACCCGATTTTGTTGAACTCTGGGTAGAGAATCAGTATTATGGAATGTAAAGGTGAAGTGAAAGGTTGATTTCATTGGAAAACAAGGTAGCGGCATCCAATTTTATCCGCAATATCATGATTGATGACTTGCAAGAGGGCAAAGTAAAGGAAATCATTACCCGCTTTCCCCCAGAACCGAACGGGTATCTTCATATTGGACATGCAAAAGCGATCTGCCTCAATTTTGAGCTGGCTCGAGAATTCTCTGGCAAGGCCAACCTGCGTTTTGACGATACCAACCCGGTGAAGGAAGACATCGAATACGTAGAGGCCATCAAAAGGGACGTTCAATGGCTTGGCTTCGAATGGGACGGGTTGTTTTTTGCATCTGATTACTTTGAAGAGATGTACAACCGTGCGGTGCTTTTGATTAAAAAAGGTCTGGCTTACGTAGACGATCTGTCTCCAGAAGAAATGCGTAAAATGCGTGGAACGTGGACAGAGCCAGGCACAGATAGTCCGTTCCGCAATCGGTCTGTGGAGGAAAACCTGGACCTGTTTGCACGTATGCGCCAAGGTGAATTCAAGGACGGGGAAAAGGTGCTGCGTGCGAAAATCGACATGGCTTCTCAGAACTTCAACATGCGTGATCCGGTTCTCTATCGGATCTCCCATGCAACGCATCACAACACGGGCGACAAATGGTGTATTTATCCGATGTACGACTTCGCTCATCCGTTGGAGGATGCTATTGAGGGCGTGACACACTCCTTGTGCTCACTGGAATTCGAAGATCATCGCCCGTTGTACGACTGGGTAGTACGCGAGTGCGAAATGGAGAAGGTACCGCACCAGTACGAATTTGCTCGCTTGAACCTGACGAACACCGTTATGAGTAAACGGAAGCTGAAACAGCTTGTCGATGAGAATGTAGTAGACGGCTGGGATGACCCGCGCATGCCAACCATCGCAGGCTTCCGTCGTCGCGGCTATACACCGGAAGCGATTCGTACATTCGCTCGTGAGGTAGGGGTAGCGCGCGCGAACAGCACCGTTGACGAGAAAATGCTGGAGTATTTCATCCGTGAAGACCTGAAGCTAAAGGCACCACGTACGATGGCTGTTTTGAATCCGTTGAAGGTCGTCATCACGAACTATCCGGAAGGACAAGTCGAGATGCTCGAAGCGGAGATTAATCCAGAGAACCCAGAGATGGGCAATCGTCAAATTCCGTTCTCCCGCGAAATCTACATTGAGCAGGACGACTTCATGGAAAACCCGCCGAGCAAGTACTTCCGCCTGTTCCCGGGAAATGAAGTGCGTCTGAAGCACGCGTACTTCATTAAATGCAATGACGTTGTGAAGGATGCAGACGGCAACGTGATCGAGATCCATTGCACGTATGATCCTGAGACGAAGAGCGGCAGCGGTTTTACAGGTCGTAAGGTAAAAGGTACAATTCACTGGGTGGATGCGACCAATGCCATTCCTGCTGAATTCCGTTTGTATGAGCCATTGATTATGGATGATGAAGACGCAGAGGGCACGTTCCTCGACAACGTTAACCCGAATTCGTTGGAAGTGCTGCAAGGCTATGTGGAGCCAAATATGAAAGAAACCAAGCCACAAGACAAGTATCAATTTTTCCGTCATGGCTATTTCAATGTCGATCCGAAGCATACGACAGAGGATAAGCTCGTATTCAACCGGATTGTATCGTTGAAGAGTTCCTTTGAACTGCCAAAAGCATAAGAAATACCATATAAATCAAGCGCTGCTGTGCATGGAGAACCCGTGTGCAGCGGCGCTTTTATCTTTCGTCATTATAAATCAGCGTGTATAATTATTCTGTTACATAAAGGGGGACAGGCAGTGAACGGGAGAGCAGAACTAACACGTAGTTTGAAGTTGCGGCATATTGTCGTAATTGGACTGGGCTACATGGCCCCGATGGCCGTTTTTGACACCTTTGGCATTGTTTCTGGAGAAACGGGGGGGCACGTTCCTGCTGCTTATGCAGTCACACTTCTTGCGATCCTGTTTACGGCGGCAAGCTACGGAAAGATGGTACGGCTATTCCCTACAGCAGGGACCGCGTACACGTATACACAACAAACGATCCATCCCTTTGCAGGATTTTTGGTAGGCTGGGCGTCATTGCTGGATTATTTGTTTTTACCGATGATTAACGCTTTGTTGACTGGGGTTTACCTATCATCTGTGTTTCCTGATGTGTCGACAGCGTGGTGGATTATTGGCTTCATTGTTTTGGTGACGGGGTTAAACGTATTTCGGGTGACGGTGACTGCATCCGTCAACTCGATTTTGGTGCTGTTTCAAGTCGTGGTCGTCGTGTTGTTTGCGGGATTGGCAATCCGTGGTCTAATGCAAGGTGACGGACTTGGTCAAGTATTCAATCTGCGTCCATTTCTGTCACCGGATATGTCTGTCATTGCACTGCTTTCCGGTGCGTCGATTCTTTGCTTTTCCTTCCTTGGCTTTGATGCAGTAACCACGCTAACGGAGGAAACCGTCGATGCGAAAAAGACGATTCCCCGCGGGATTATGCTCGTAGCACTCGCAGGAGGAGCGTTGTTTATTACGGCATCTTATTTCATGCAATCATTATTTCCTGATGTTTCGGTATTGTCTGATCCAGAAGCTGCCTCTGCGGAGATTGCTTTGTTTATCGGTGGGACGATCTTTCAAATGGTGTTTTTGGCGGCAGCGTTGTCTTCGACACTGGCATCCGGGCTCGTATCTGTCACGAGCGTAACCCGCTTGTTGTACGCAATGGGACGAGATGGATTTTTGCCGCGAAGCTGGTTCGGTTATGTACATCCAAAGCTGAGAACGCCTTTATTTAACGTCTTACTGGTCGGAGCGTTGATGCTGTTCGCTCTGTATTTGGATTTATTAACGGCAACTTCCTTTATTAACTTCGGTGCCCTGATCGCCTTTAGCTTTGTGAACATCAGCGTAATGGCGTACTATTTCCGCAAACAAAAGAACAAGCATGTCAAGGATTGGTGGGGCTTCGTGCTGTCTCCACTCATCGGGACCGCGTTCATCGCGTTTCTGTGGGTCAACCTGGAAGCAACGTCCATGATGCTCGGCTTGCTCTGGACCTTTGTCGGCCTGATCTATTTGTTGTATTTGGTGAAAGTCAAGAAAACCAACTTGGAAATGGTGAGGTTTGAGGAGCAGTAGCTGTAGTGGGGAAGAAGTGCATTTCCAGTCTGCGCTTCGGCCTACGCCCCGCAAGGGGGATTGACTGTCCGCTCCGGAATAAATGGCGGGAGCGCTTCAAACGTAGAAGTTTCGAGGAAGTTATTCATAAGTGAAGCTTAAATTCCCCGCCATTTATTCCGAAGCTAGGCTGGGCTCCAGAGGCGCTTGGACTGGAAATGCACTTCTTCTAACGTGGGATTTAAATAATATTTGAAAGTGAATTCAGGAGGGAGAGAACAATGATTCTCTCTCTTTTTTGTCTTTATCCTCCAGATTCACCCCAATTAAAGCAGGGGGAAAACAATCAGCTCGCAGAGGAAACAGGGGAAATAAGCGAAGATCTTAGGGACACCGACCGAGACGGAATGCAAAAAGCGAAACACGCCTTTAAGCGTCCACCTCTGAAACACATCCTGATTGGACCACTTTGGACGCGGTTTCGCTTTTTGCATGGAGTCGTGCGGTCAATCCCCCAGGGGGTGGCCCTAGAAGCTGAGCGTTTTCTCCTGTTTCCTCCCCACCACTACAGCCAGAACAAAGAAGTGTATTACCCACCCTCTTCTAGACGATCAAGTAAAGAGAGAGTAAACTGGCTAGAGGAATATTCCAAACATTAACGTTTGACACGAGGAGGGTTTATTCTGATGCTTTCGACTCTGTTCCGGCGGAAATGGACGACAGTAGATTACGTCCTGATTGTCGTCACTGCCGCGCTCTACGCTGTTGCCATTATTATGCTTGCCAATATCAAGCTTATTCCTTCTGTACCGATCCGTCCAGCCAATGCCCTTCAGCCCGTATTTGGCATGTTATTCGGCTTGCCGGGATGCATAGGCCTTGCCTTTGGAAATATGGTCAGTGATTTGTTAACCGGAAGCGCCCCGCCTCATGCGATCGCGGTCGGTTTCTTTTCTAATTTTATGGGGGGCTTTATCGGGTTGCTTGCTGTGAGTCACCCTGCACTGAAAACAAAGCGGAGCGTCCTTCAATATATCGTGTTTGTTGTCATAATCAGCTCGATTGTGGTAGCCTCCGCGATTTTGATTAACGTGGCGCTGGGTCTGACACCAAAAGAAGTGGCGGTCTGGTACATCCCAACCGTGTTCTTGAACCAAGCTATTTCAACGGCGATTCTGGGGCCAATCCTCTTGAAGCTGTTGTACCCATTCGTGAAGCGCTCTGGACTATACCGAGGCCGTCCCTTGCAGGAATTCAACTACCTCGGAAATGAAAGCAGGATTGCAAGGTGAAAACAGAACCATTGCTGCGAGTAAACGGAGTCTATTGGCACTATGAAGAGGGAGCAATGCCTGCGCTAGCGGACATTCATCTGGCGCTTTATCCAGGGGAAGTGGTCGGCGTTGTCGGGCCTGCTGCCGCAGGGAAAACGACACTGCTATTGACGATGTCAGGTCTGATTCCGTCTAACTACGGTGGACAGTTCGTGGGGAGTGTCGAGTCCAAAAGTGAGCAAGGCATCGTCTTTCAGGACCCAGAAACCCAGTTCATCGGGCTGACCGTCGAAGAGGAGCTTGCTTTCTCCCTTGAGAATGCCGGGTGGTCGGACGAGCGAATAGAGCGACGAATGGCAGATGTACTCGATCTGATCGGCTTGAACGGCTTTGCGAATCGTTCGCCTCTTGAGCTGTCGGGGGGAGAAAAGCAGAGGGTTGCGATTGCATCCGCTCTCTCCCACAATCCGCAGGTGCTCATTTTGGATGAGCCTACTTCCGAGCTGGACCCGGTGGGAGCGCGGGAGGTTTTCTCGCTTCTTTCACGGCTGAAGCAGGAAAAAGAAATGACGATTGTGGTATCGTCCCATGCGACGGAAGAGCTCGCGGCTTTTTGCGACCGAATGATTCTGATTGCCGAGGGGAAAATCGTATTGGACCAGCCGACTCGCCAATTTTTTGCCCAAGTGGACGTGTTGGACGAGCATGGCATATTGGTCCCGGATGTCATCCGACTCTATCACATGCTATGCCAGGAAGGCGCCATTTCGGCATCCACTACTGGTGTGCCTTTGACTGTTGAAGAGCTGGCACTCCACTACAAGGAAGGACAGCTCGTTCAGGAGGGAAGCCTGTGAGTGTCGTTATTGAATTCGATGAGGTCTGGTATGGCTATGAAAAGGAAAAGCCGGTGCTGCACGGCGTTTCGCTCCAACTAATACAGGGAGAATTCGTCGCCATCATCGGGGGAAATGGTTCTGGTAAAACGACGTTGGCCAAGCATTGTAACGGCCTGTACAAGCCGACGCAGGGTGCCGTCAAAGTGAATGGTCTCGATACCAAGACGATGAATGTTGCCCAACTATCGAGAATCGTGGCATATTGCTATCAAAATCCTGATCATCAAATCTTTCATTCGACCATAAAGGCGGAGGTAGCATTCGGGCCCAAAAACATGGGCTGGCCGCCTGAAAAAATAGAGCAAGCTGTCGCGGAGGCGTTGGCAGCAGTGGGGTTATCCGACAAAGGCGAAGAAGAGCCCCATTTTTCGAGCAAAGGCACGCGGCAAAAAATCGCGGTGGCTTCGATTTTGGCGATGAAGCCGCAAGTGATCGTGCTGGACGAACCTACGACGGGTCTCGATTATCGTGGCATGCAAGAAATGATGGAGCTGGTGCGGCAGTTGCACGCGGAAGGCCATACCATTATCGTCATCACGCATGATATGCGTCTGGTGGCGGAGTACGCCCAGCGAGTGATCGTTATGCATAAAGGAAAGCTGCTATGTGACGGGGACCCACAGCACGTATTTTCACAGCCGCAAGTATTAGCTGCTGCCCAAGTAGAAGCACCTGCCATGTATCGTTTCGGGAAAGCAGTGGATGTCCATAATCCGATTCCACTCACGCTGACAGCGATGAAAAAACAGCTGCTGGGGGAGGGGAAGTAAGATGAGGAATGCCCATCCGAGCTACGCGCTGCTTGTATTCGTTTTGCTGGGCCTGCTCCCTTTTTTATTCCAGGACCCCCGCGCGCTTATCATTCTGTTGGCGATAAACATCGCGCTGATTGCCAAGCTAGGCTGGGAGCGCTCCATGATGAAGGCGTATGTATTGGTTGGTGGAATCGGTTCGTGCTTTGCTGTGATTACGTGGCTGCCATTTACCAATGCAGGCACTCCGTACTGGAGCAGCACGATTCCGGTGATCCACTATCCCGTGCAAATTACGGATGTCGGTGTCTTATGGGCATTGGGAATGGGACTACGACTGGCAAATGTCGCGTTATTGTCGATGTACTATGTGTTTACAACTTCCCCCAGAGAAATAGCGATGGGACTTCGTGGGATTGGCGTTCCGTTTTCGGTCAGCTATTTGCTCTCACTTATTTTTCGTTTTATCCCCCTCGTCAAAAATGATTTGGCGATCATTCGAGAAGCGCAGATGGTACGAGGGATGTCGACAAGCGAAGGGAATGTTCCGGAACGCATCAGGAAGTACAGCTATTTACTCGTACCGCTCATCTTCAACTCACTCAAGCGTGTGCAACTGATCGCGAATGCACTGGATGCCAAAGGCTTTCGCATGCGTAACAGTCAGCATCGGTTTTACCGCAGCAAACGGTGGAAAAAGACGGAAATAATCACACTAATGGCTGGTGCATGTATCGTCGCCGCACTATTTTATATCGCCAGGTTACATCCCGATCATATTGGCGTGCTGATTCCGGGGCGTATTTAGTAAGGAGGCAAGCAAAATGAACGAAGCATTGTTCTCGCAGGTCAATCGATTGCAGGTAGAAGGGGGCACGCTGGAGTACGGCGTCACAGGAAAGCCAGATGCACCTGCCCTGCTGCTTTTGCATGGCATTCGCAACACCAAGCTGCTGTTTGCGCCCATCTTGTCAGCATTGGCAGAGGAATATCGGGTGATTGCGGTAGATATCCGCGGTCACGGGAATTCTGTGAGCCAGGGTTCCTTTTCGTTTGAGGGGATCGTAACAGATTTGATTCAACTCATGGAGAAAGAACAGCTCGAACAAGTAACGATTGTTGCAGCGTCCTTTTCTGCTGTGCCTGCCCAGATGCTAGCGATTCGCGAGCCCAAGCGCGTAGCTTCGCTCATATTGCTGGATGGAGGCTACTATTCCTTGGGAGAAGTGCCCGGGTTCAATAGGGAGAAGGTTGTCGAGAGGCTGGCTACCACGCGGTTTTCTTCCGTAGAGGAAGCAGAAAGGCAATTCGCAGAGCGGTATGGTACGAGAGTGATGCCAGAGGGCTGGATGCAAGAGGAGCTTGTGAAAAAGGAAGACGGAAGCTACGGTTACCGTTTGCCGAGGGAGGCGTTCTCGGCCTATTTCCAAGAGTACAGCGTTCATTGCCAACCGGAACTGTTCCAACAGCTGACATGCCCCGTGCTTTTACTACTGGCTGATGACGGCTTGTTGTCAAAAGAAGAGCAGCAGTTTCATCGTCAGGCAGTTGCTACCTATCAGGGAATGGTGAAGCAGGCCAAGGTGAAAATGATACCGAAAGCACAGCATTTGCTGATGGTGACGCATCCGCAAGAGATCGTGAACGAAATCCATGATTTTTTATCGAAATAAGGGAAGGGACAAGCGAGTTGGCTTGTCCCTTTTTCTTTGTTTACCGCTTCGCTTCACGAATGAGCACGTTCAACTGTTCTGCCATGGCTTGCTGATTTTTTTGCTCCCTCATGTGCTTTTTCACCGTTTCTAGCGCTTTGATGCCTTTTTTCGAGTTCACGACCTTCACAGGTGTATCCGTTCCGTAGATACGCTCGATTTGGGTGCGAGCTTGTGCGAATGTGTTCTGATGATCGCTCGTACCCAATGTCCCTGCCGTTCCGCTCCCCGATTTTGTATGGGAAGGATCATGCCCGCGACTGGAGCTACCGGAGTAATTGCTGATGAGATGAGACTGCATCGGGTCCATTTGATTGATCGATTGGGCATTGGCAGTAGAAGGGGCCAAGTAGATGGCATCATTCACAATCAACGCCTGGACGCCGTGTACGCCCGCTGCCTTCAGTTGGGCTTCCAGCTTTGTAGAAGGACCTCCGGTGTGCAGGTGTGAGCTGCCCATGGAGCTGTATAGGGCATTGCCCATCCCGCTATACGTATGGCCTTGCGAATTTGTTGTGAATTTTTTGTCGCGGTCCACGCTGGGAATAACCGTTGCGTCATCTGGATTTGGTGTCAATGACTGAGTACGTGCTGGCGGTTGTGGTGTCGGAGCCGGGGCCGCTTGATTCACACAGGCTGTCAAAAGAAGGACAGCTCCTAATCCTGCGGTTCCTACCCATGTATGGAAGTGCTTCATCACGATCCCTCCAAGTCTTCCTGCTTAGATAAGATTATCCTTTGTTCTCTGCATGAAGTTATGAGTGGAGCATGCTGGAAAAATTTTTGTTAACCACGATTATCTTTTGGAAAAAATGCACAAAACAAAGGGAGGAAATCACTGGAGGTGGTCATTTTGGCAGAAGCAAACAACACGAATGAGCGGCCAGTATCCCGAAGGAACTTTTTGAAAAACTCCGGGCTGGTGCTCGGCAGTTTGGTCGTAGGGGGAGTGGCAGGGAGCTTGCTCCGCAGACCGGAAGCTCCGCCGCAACCGGGAGCAGCACCGCCCCCTTCCGCCGATTACAATCAGGCGCTCATGTTTTTTACGCCTGAGCAATTCAAGGTGGTGGATGCCGCTTGTGAGCGTATTTTTCCTGAGGATGAGCTGGGTCCGGGGGCGAAGGCACTTGGTGCAGCTTATTTCATTGACCACCAGCTAGCGGGTGATTGGGGCTTTAATGCTCGAGAATACATGCAAGCGCCCTTTTATCCGGGTGAGATTACACAGGGCTATCAAGGCAGGTTGAAACGAAGGGAAATATTCGATATCGGTCTTCAAGAGATGAACAACTACAGTAACAGTACCCATGGAAAACGGTTTTATGAACTCCCGCCGGAACAGCAGGACGCTGTCTTAAAGGCTTTTGAAACCGATGAAGTAAAACTGACGACCATTTCAGCGAGCACTTTTTTCAATATGCTGCGGGCCAGTACGATCGAAGGCGTTTATGCAGACCCTCTGTACGGAGGAAATAAAAATATGGATGGCTGGAAAATGAAGAATTTCCCAGGTAATCAGATGACGTATACACAGCTGATCGATAAGCCTGAGTTTGTGAAGATGGCTCCCTTAAGCTTGCGGGATCATCAACATTGAGGGAGGACGGTACATATGGCCAAAAAGTTGCCCAAGGTTGACGTCGTGATCGTGGGGGTGGGCTGGGGTGGAGGCATTATTGCTTCTGAGCTAACCAAGCAAGGTCTGACAGTAGTAGGGCTAGAGCGAGGCAAGGAGCGCAAAACCGAAGACTACTTCATGGTACACGACGAATTGCGTTACGCTCTTCGTTACGAGCTGATGCAAGATTTGTCCAAGGAAACGATCACGTTCCGCAGTAAAATGAACGTTCGCGCGCTTCCCATGCGGTCATACGGTTCCTTTTTGCTCGGGACAGGACTGGGCGGAGCTGGTGTCCACTGGAACGGACAGACCTTCCGCTTCCTGCCGTATGATTTTGAAATCCGCAGCAAGACGATTGAAAGGTATGGCGCAAAGAAAATTCCAGAGGGGATGACGATCCAGGATTGGGGCATTACGTACGATCAACTGGAGCCGTACTTCGATAAGTTTGAAAAGATGGCGGGAATCGCAGGCGAGGAGAATCCGTTGGGGGGAAAACGCTCCAGTCCGTATCCGATCCCTCCGATGCGTACTACACCAAGCATGCAATTATTTGCGGATGCGGCGAAAAAGAAAAACCTGCATCCATACATCCTTCCCTCAGCAAATCTCTCGCAAGCGTATACCAATCCAGACGGGGTGGCACGGGCGGCTTGTCAATATTGCGGCTTCTGTGAAAGGTTTGGCTGTGAGTACGGAGCAAAAGCCGATCCAGTGGTGACGGTGATTCCGGTAGCCAAGAAGACAGGGAAGTTTGAAATTCGCACGCATTCCCATGTCCGCAGAATATTACATACAGGGAACAAGGCGACAGGTGTCTTGTATACGGATGTCACGACAGGGGAGGAATTCGAACAGCCCGCTGATATTGTGGTGATGACCAGCTATGTATTCAACAACACGCGCATCTTGCTCATGTCCAAGCTGGGTAGACCGTATGATCCAGCAACGGGAAAAGGCGTGATCGGTAAAAACTACGCCTACCAGGTCATGAGAGGAGGCGCAGTCGGCTTCTTCGACGACAGGGAGTTTAACAATTATGCTGGCGCAGGATCGTTGGGAATGTGTTTGGATGACTACAACGGTGATAACTTCGATCACTCCGATCTGAAATTTATCCATGGGGCGAATATCTCTGTCACACAAACCGGCTACCGACCAATCGGCACGAACAAGGTACCGCCGGGGACGCCTAGCTGGGGCAAGGAGTTCAAGGCTGCGTCGGTTAAATATACGAATCGCTTCATATCGGTAGGCGCCCAAGGGGCTTCGATGCCATTTCGACAGCATTTCCTTGATCTGGACCCTACGTACAAGGACGCGTTTGGTGATCCGTTGATCCGCATTACATATGATTTCGTCGATCAGGACAGAGAGCTGGCGGCTTTTTGCGCAGATAAGTGCGCGGAAATTGTAAAAGAAATGGGAGCGAACGAGAAGCTAGAAATCAACCGCAAGCTCGGCCCCTACGATATCACACCATACCAATCGACCCATAATACAGGCGGTGTCATCATGGGTGCTTCACCTGACACTTCGGCAGTCAACAACTATTTGCAGATGTGGGATGCGGAAAACGTATTTGTCGTCGGGGCTTCCTCCTTTGCGCATAATAGCGGCTACAATCCGACAGGAACGATGGGTGCTCTCTCCTATCGAGCAGCAGAGGGCATTTTGAAGTACAGGAAAAGCGGGGGCGGCATGCTCGTATAAGCTGCTTTTCTAATCCTGCAAAACATAATTGCAACTATGCGAAAAGCCGTTGGGGCAACTAACGGCTTTTTCGCGTGCATCTGAAAAAGTTGATTTTCATATTTGCGAATGTCTATGAGCGCAAAACAGCATAAAGCCTTGAAATGATGCGGTTTCTCACCTTGGCATGCTCCTTGCTATAGCATTTGGTAACAGCACAAACCAAAGGGAGAGACAATCAATGACGACAAACAAGTGGAAGATGGACACCTCCATTATTCATACCGCACAAACGCCTTGCCAAAAAACAGGAGCAGTCGTATCCGCAGTGGTGCCTGCCGTGGCCTACGCCTTTCCAGATGCAGACTCCGCAGCGGCATGCGTAGCGGGCGAGCGGGAAGGAACGTACTACGGAAGATATGGCAACCCTACCATCACCACTTTAGAGCAAAAAATCGCCGCATTGGAAAATGGAGAAGCTGCCTTGGGCGTAAGCAGTGGGATGGCTGCCATTTCGGGGGCTTTGCTTGCCTTTTTGAAGCAGGGGGATCATGTGGTGTGTACGCGGGATGTGTACGGTGGGAGCTATAAGTTTCTTACGACCATGGCCCCGCGTTATGGCATTGCGACGGACTTTGTCGATTGCACCGATTTGCAGGCAGTCGAGAGAGCATTTTTGCCAAACACAAAAGTCCTGTACATCGAAACGCCATCGAACCCGTGCCTGACTGTTTTAGATATCTCGGCGTTGTCACGTTTGGCGCACGCATTTGGCATTGTGGTAATCGTCGACAACACCTTCTTAACGCCGTATTTGCAGCGGCCGCTTGAGCTGGGGGCGGATGTCGTCGTGCATAGCGCCACCAAATATTTGAACGGACATGGCGATGTCATCGCGGGCTTCATCGTCGGGAAGCAGGAGCATATCCAATTCATGCGCAAAAACGTTATGGGGGACTTGGGACAAAATTTGAATGCTTGGGATGCGTTCTTAATCCTGCGTGGGCTGAAGACACTCGGCTTGCGCGTCAGACAGCATGGGCAAAACGCACAGGCAGTGGCGGAGTTTTTGGCGCAGCACCCGGCAATCTCACACGTCTACTATCCTGGTCTGCCTTCTCATCCGCAGCATGAGCTGGCTAAACGGCAAATGGCTGGAATGGGCGGGATTGTTTCCTTCGAAGTAAAGGGCGGCTACGAGGCAGCCAAATCTTTCATTAACGCTCTGCACTTGGCTATGATATCGTTTAGTTTAGGAGATCCCGAGACACTGGTACAGCACCCTGCCTCGATGACGCATTCCTCGATTCCTGCCTCTGAGCGGATCAAGTTCAACATTACGGACGGTCTGATTCGCTTATCGACTGGCTTGGAGGATGTGGAGGATATCATCGCAGATTTGGAGCAGGCGCTGGCTAGTCTGCCAATGGCGGCGAGCAGGGGTTAAAGGAACGTGAAATTGGAGGATTGGGCATGACAGAGTTTTCCCGGATCGAGGAATTCATTCAATCGTACGCCGACAATATTTCCAAGGTACTGGGACTCGATGTCACTATCCTGGATGAACAAGGGATACGTGTGAGCGGAACCGGCTACTATCAGGATCTGATTGGATTGCCTGCGCCGGAGGGATCGTTTTTCCGCATGATCCTGCAAACCGGACAGCCGGGAATGATTTTTGACATGAAAAAGAACGAGTCGGAGTGTGGCAATTGCAAGTTTTTGCAGCAATGCCGGGAGCTGGCGACGATTGGATTTCCGGTGCACAAACGGGAGAAGACAGTAGGGGTCATCGGAATTATCGGCTTTTCCCCTGAACAAAAGGAAAAAATGCTGCACCATTCGGAAAAATGGATGCCGTTTTTGCAGCACACGAGCTCCTTGATAGAGCACAAGCTGCTAGAGCTGGATGCAGAACGGGAGAAGAGCTGCAACATTCAAGAGGAAATGCCGCAGGCTTCGGTTCATCCGGTGTATTTTGCCCAACTGATTGGTGCAGAAACAGGCTTGCGTGATGTGATTGCCAAAGCGAAAAAAGTGACGAACAGCATTTCCACTGTTTTGATCCGGGGAGAGAGCGGAACAGGCAAGGAGCTGTTGGCCAAAGCCATTCACTGCGAGAGTGCGCGCAGCAGACAGCCGTTTGTGGCAGTCAATTGCGCGGCGATTCCTGAGACCTTGCTAGAAAGCGAATTGTTCGGGTACGAAGGCGGCGCATTCACAGGCTCCAGACGCGAAGGGAAGCCGGGGAAATTTGAATTGGCCCACAAGGGAACGATTTTTCTGGATGAAGTAGGCGATATTCCGTTGTCCCTCCAGCCCAAGCTGCTGCGCGTCCTTCAGGAAAAAACAGTAGATCGGGTAGGCGGCGTTAAAACGCTGGGTGTCGATGTGCGTGTCATTGCGGCCACACACAGAGATTTGGAGAGCATGGTCAGGGAAGGGACGTTTCGCGAGGATTTGTATTATCGACTCAACGTCATCCCCCTGCGGTTAAAGCCGTTGCGTGAACGTACGGAGGATATCGCGCTTTACTTGCAGCACTTCCTGTATCGGTACGGGACGTTGCTGCAAAAAGGCAGACTGGAGCTCGAAGCTCAACTCGTCCAACGACTACAAGCATACGAATGGCCGGGGAATATTCGTCAGCTCGAAAATGCCGTCGAGTATATGGTCAACATGGCAGAAGGGCAAGTCATCGGCAACGAGGAGCTTCCTGAGTATTTGCTGTTCGAGGATGAGCCGACGACAGTAAGCAGCGATTTGGGACTGGAAAAGCTGGTGGCAGAATACGAACGCTCCATTCTCCAGCGCTATTTGAACGCAGGCAAGTATGGACAGGACAAAGCCGCGATTGCCAATGAGCTGCAAATCAGCTTGTCGACCTTGTACCGGAAGATGGAAAAGTACGGATTGGAAAAAGGATAGTGGAAAATAAAAAACCAGTCTGGATTGATCGGAGTTTTCCGAGGTCCGGGCTGGTTTGTTTGTATTTACGAAGGCTGCGGTTCTTTTTTCGCTTTCAGCTCGTAATGGGCGGTTTTGCCGCTAATGTACCACTCAGGGGTTTCCTCTTCACGCGCTTGGCGGTGACCTGCCAGATGAACATCACTCAGCTCCCACTGCTTCCACGCCTCTTTTGATTCCCAACGGATCATGACGACCACTTCTTCTTCACCTTTGCGTGGCTTCTGTACCAGCACGCTCAAATCTACAAAGCCAGGAGCCTTCTCAACTGCACCAGGCTCGCTAAAGCCTTGTACGATTTTGTCAGAATGCCCTTCCTGGACTACGTATGTTTTTATCTCCATCATCATGAAGTGCGACACTCCTTATATCCCATTTTCTTACTTTTTCATATTATTGAGAAATATTATCATTGTCAACCAGATATTAGCAAATGGCAGGGCGATTGAGATGTAGACTGTGAAATAATGTGTTAGACATGGTTGTAACATAGAGTAATAAAATTGTAGGGGGGTTTTTAAATGCCTGATCTCTTGCTTGTGTTATTCTTGATAAACTTATCTTTATTTCTATTGCACGAAATGGATGCGATAAGACGTTCTGAGTGGAGATTGTTTATCGTGCTAAAGGATATGGAGGATTCTAAAGCTTATAAAGTATTCACATTTATTCACCTTCCACTTTACACAATAATACTCTATTTACTTTTTAGTAAATATCAGACAGTTACTTTTTGGGTCCTAGATTTATTTTTTATCATACATGCAATCCTGCACCTATTTTTTGAAAAGCACCCCCGTAATGGATTTAAAAATACATTTTCCAGAACAATTATTTATCCAATGGGAATCCTAGCGGCTATTCATTTAATATTACTATTTAATAACTGAGTACCAATACTATCAAAGACAAAGATGTTTGATTCGATAGTAATATTAAAACTCATGTGATAATGAACTGAGGCAGTCTAGGACTTTATTTTCTCGTCCAAGGCTGCCGATTGTATTTTAAACAAGTCAGTCTAATGCTGAATTTTCTTTGAGCACGAGAGCTTCGTTTTCAAGTGGAACTTCTTCTTTCTTGGGGGCAGCGAAAATATCAATACCGCGTTCGAGCAGGATTTCTACCGCTTCGCGAACAGGGAGAAGTGGCAGTTGCATTTCATCGGCTACGGCAGCTTCTATATCAGAGACAGTGTGGAGGGCTGTTATCTGGTTTGTGCCATCCGAATAGCCGAGCTGGAGGGTATTGTTTTTGAGTACCACAAAGCGATCTTGCTCCAGCTGAAAACGATGAATGTGAAGTCGATTCAAAAAGAAGGCGTCTGGTAAAAACGAGGAGCGGATGACTTCCGTCAAGTCGGACAGTTCTTTTCGTTCATTCGGATGAAAATCCCACGGAGGAATTGCCACTTTTCCGTTTTCATACCGCGTAAAGCGATAGTGTTCAGGATGATCGGGACTTTTGGTTAAATCCATCGAAACAGTGCCAAAACCTCTGGCGTGGTTCCCGCTCTCCAGAAAATGAATCGGCTCAAAGATAGGAGCAGTAGCGCCTGTATCTACATAGACAGGTGTTTCTCCAGTATCGGGACCATCGATCAGGATAGCAGCATGCCCTCCGCCTGGCAGGACCAGATTACCGGAAAATCCAAGTGCACGAAGCAGTGCGAGAAAGCTGTGATTATTTGTTATGCATGTGCCGCCGAAGTGAAGACTGATTGCGTTTTGTACATATTCTTCCGGGGAAGGTATAGCATGTTTTCCAGCACGGAAGAAAAGCAGCTTGCTTACATTTTCATAAGGGAAAGTCTGCAGATGCGCACGGCAGAGCTGGCTGAGATAAGAGAGGCTAGGGGACTTGCGGTCTAGCTGTAGACGTTGAAGGTATAAACTCGCCCAGTTTGGTAAGATAGACATAAACAAGTTCACTCCTTATATAAAATAATTAGTAAATAAAAATGTTTATTAAATGGCTGTAGAGAGATCGTATCACATAGGACAAGTGGTAATCAATCTAAATTTTCCCATGAAAACAAAAAGGCACCGGAAGGATATCCTCCGGTGCTAGCGGGTCCCTAGTCCGCTGTCTTTTTCGTACGAATAAATAAGTGCAGAAGAAATTATAACAACGACTTAATTTCCCCGGTGTTCGGGTTCACTACGAACCAGCCATACGTACTGGTGTAGCTGTCGCCAGATTGGAAGTTGTTCACGACCGTTTGGTACACTTGAATGACATAGTGTCCTTTTTCGTCGTCGTGAGCGTACTCGACTACATGTGTCGGCGAGAGTTTGCCAGCGAATTTCTTTTTCACCAGCTCGATCGCTTCCATTTTGGAGTACATTTTTGCTGATGGAATTTTACCGATGAAAATCGATTTGGTTCTCGCGTCGTAAATGACCGGTTTGTTTAGGTTCTCTGCTACGAAGCGGATTGGCACATAGACAGAGTTTTTGTACATGATGCCTTGTACGTCGCTGTTTGGTGATTTCGGCAAGCCGTCAAAGTAGTAGGTGAACGGTGTTTTCATTCCTTCTTCCGCGTCTGGAAAAGCAGGTGCTGCGATGGCAATTCCGGAAAAGAGCACCGAACCTACAACAATGCCCCCCAAAAATGACTTGATGTCCCATTTCATGATGTGAAACCCTCTCCCTTTCTCTTTTCTCTAAATCTTCCCAGCCATCATTATGTCAAAGATCATAGGAGAAAAGCTATCAAACGAGGGTACTAGGAAACAAAGACTAGGAATCATGAGAAAGATAGGACTAAATCAGAATAGTCCTAGTTCTCGAATCAGTGGTTCAGTGATTGGAAGGTTTGTGGTAAGGTAGAAAAAAACAGCGGACAAGGTGAGGAACATGGCTACCATATTGCAAAATGACTGGGCCCCCGTATTGGCCGATGAATTTGAGAAGCCCTATTATGTAAAGCTTCGTCAAACGTTGAAGGAAGAGTATCAGACGCAGACAATCTACCCAGATATGTATCATATATTCACAGCGCTGCACCTGACTGAATATCAGAATGCAAAGGTTGTGATTTTGGGGCAGGACCCGTATCACGGACCGGGACAAGCACATGGATTGAGCTTTTCGGTCAGGCCGGGAATCAAGCCGCCGCCGTCTCTGGTCAACATTTACAAAGAGCTGAAAAGCGATGTCGGTTTTGAAATTCCCCAGCATGGTTATCTGAACCATTGGGCGAAGCAAGGCGTCATGATGCTGAACACCGTTCTGACGGTTCGTCAGGGCACTCCGAATTCGCATAAGGACATTGGGTGGGAGACGTTTACGGATCGCATTATTCATTTGTTGAATGAACGGGAGACTCCACTCGTTTTCATCCTGTGGGGTAAGCATGCGCAGGAGAAGGCGGCATTCATTGATCGAAGCAAGCATTTCGTCATCGCCTCCCCGCATCCGAGCCCATTTTCGGCGAATCGCGGCTTTTTTGGCAGCCGTCCTTTTTCGCGGACCAATGAGTTTTTGCGTTCGCACGGGCTTCAAGAGATTGATTGGCAGTTGCCGATGCATGTAGAAGAAGAGTAGTCTTTATTTGTGCAGGTAAAAGGAAAAGGATCTCCATTGTTTTGCATCATGCAAGGGAGATCCTTTTTTTTCTAGAGATTAGTCTTTGCTTTTGACGACGAGCAGCTTGCCTGTTTGAATCGTGATTGTTCCAGTCTGTTCCGTTAGCAGATTGCTGATGCCAAGCGTGTCACCAATTCGCAAGGTTGCGTCCTTCAACGGATAGAGGAATCCGGTTAAGGTAATCCCTGTGACTTCTGGTGTAAAGGGCAGCAGGGAGATATGATCAAAATGATCCTGCTCTATCGTACTCTGGCGGTCAATCAGACGGATTTCATTGGTCTCATCGAGGATGCGGCAGTTGGTGCCCGTCTGCAACGCTTTGTTCAGCAAGTGTACGTTTGCCAGCATATGGTCAAAACGAGAGCCAAGCACACCGAGCAGCACAATTTCCTCGGGCTGTTGCTCGATTGCCCAAGTAAGGGCCATCTCTGTATCGGTCAAATCTTTCATGACGGGATCGCAGGAGGAGACGTGCATACTGTGGTGTTCAATTTCTGCCATTTCCTCGGAACTGACTGAATCAAAGTCACCGATCGACAATTTTGGCACAAGACCGTTGCGAACGAGGAACAAGGCACCTCTGTCAACACCGACGAGCCAATCATTTTCGCGTATCTCTTGGATCGCCCAGTTGCCCAGATTGCCTCCAGCGAATAGTAGGATGCGTGTAGGATTCATGCTACGGCCACCTTTTTTCTATTAAAAATATCCTCTATGTAGGAATCGAAGAACGAAATGTGCTTTGACAAGCGAGGCGATAGCCTGTAGCGAGTTTTTCTCCCAGCTTTGCTTTTTCCTGTCCGCTTGGGGTGTCGAGTAATGATGCACCAGCTACGATCTGTACACTGCACTTGCCGCAATGCCCTTGTTGGCATTTGTAAGCGATAGGTTGATCTTGCGTGAGCGCAGCTTGCAATAGTGTCTCGGAGGGAGTATACCGGACTGGCATCGTTTGAGAGTGTTGTTTCACCTGTACGAGCTTCTGCTCTGTTTGGGGGCGAGCCGGGCTCCTATCTGTTTTCTTCAACGACGTATGCGTATGCACGGGAACGGGAGCTGGAGTCGACATCTGTACGTTAGATCGTCCAGGAATGAGCGAGCCGACCGTAAGCTGTTTGCGCATAGGAACCTCCCGAGAAAGTGATTTTTTAATTTTACCATGTTAGGCGTGTGGGTGACAAAGCTGGAGAAAGCGTTTGTAGATGATTGAATTTTTAGATTTTATCGATTAAAATAATTTTATCAAAGACCAGGAAGGTGATACCATGATTACCATCAAACGGATGAGCGACTGTACCTTTGCAGAAGTGACCAAAGCGTGGAACCGAGGATTTGAAGGCTATTTTATCGAGTTTACGATGACAGAAGAAATGCTTGTCCAGCGACTGGGGGGCGAGGGCTACGTGCTGTCCCTGTCTGTGGTTGCTTTTGACGGCACAGAGCCGATTGGCTTAGTGGCCAGCGGGATGAGGACCGTTGCAGGGAAAAAAGTCGCGTGGAATGGTGGTACGGGTGTCGCCACAAAATATCGTCGACAAGGAGTAGGGAAGCAACTGATTGAGGCGACATTGGATCTGTACAGAGAAGCTGGGGTGGAAGTAGCTACCTTGGAGGCATTGAGCCAAAATACCAAAGCGATTGCCTTGTATGAGCAAAAAGGCTATGACGTTGTAGATCGTCTGTTGTTTTTACAGCAGAGTGGACCACTGGAGGAGAATGCCTTTCAGACAAATGTACAGGCTGATTATCGGGTTCGGCGGATTTTGGCCCAGGAAGCCGCCATGCTGCCGTTTTACGTGACCGATGTCCCTTGGCAAAATTACTGGCTGAACTTGCGAGATGCGCAGGCTGTGCTCGTAGAAGACAGAGAGGGGCAGGCGGTCGGCTATGCGATGTACAAGTGTGCGGTAAACGAAGAAGGCAAAGTAAGTGGGATCGTGCTGCGTCAATGTGTAGCGCAGCCAGAGCATCCTAATGCACCAGACATTTTGAAAACCGCACTCGCGCATGTGTATGGGCCGCTTACACACGATTGCCGCCGGTCTACATTTAATTTGCGTGCGGCTGATACCTTGCTTGTTGATATACTGCAAGCGGCAGGATTCAGTGCTTCCGAGACAGAGCAGGTGTTTATGATCAAGCAGATGGAAGCTGCACAGACCCCTGTCGTTTAGGGAGTAAAGGCGTCTGTCAATGCTGGCAGTTCGTGCAGGCGAATACTTTGCGGGAGGAGAGCTCGCTCTTTTCAATAGGCTGTCCACAGCGCGGGCAAGGCTCTCCGCCGCGATCATACACCTGACAACGCTCATCGAAGCCGCCTGTCAGGGAATCGCCTTGAAAAAGCGGCTGCATGTAACCGCCGAATCGAATCGCTTCTTTGAGCACGGTTTGCATAGAATGATACAGTCGTTTTTGTTCCTCGAGGGAAAGTGTCGGGATCGTCCGGGTAGGCAGGATGGCGGCATGAAAGCAGATTTCGTCCGCATAGCAGTTGCCGATGCCCGCCAGCCAATGCTGATTGACTAATGCTGTTTTGAGAACACCTCGTTTGTCAGCGAGCAGCTCCGTAAATCGGGTAAGGGTAAACAACGAGTCCAATGGCTCGGGTCCAAGCGGAGCCAGCCTTTCGTCGATCTGAACGTTCGTGAGTAAATGCAGATAGCCCAAACGGAGGCCGTGAAAATATAAAATGCGCTCTCCAAAGGCAAGAGTCACTTGGGCGGTTCTCTTCAGCTTGTCTTCGGCAGAGCCCAGGTATAGAAAACCACCGAGCATCAGATGAAGCAGCAGGACATGTCCACTTTCCAGATGGAAGAGAAGATGCTTGCCGCGTCTGTCGACGAGTGTCAGGCGATTATTTTGCAAAAGACGAGCAAATTCCGCAGGCGGCAGATTAATCGTTTTTTCCCGCTGAACGTGTGTGGCTGTAATCGTTTCGCCTTCGATTTTCTCCTGCAACAGTCGGCGATAGGTCTCCATCTCAGGTAATTCTGGCACGCTGACTCCCTCCCGTACGCAAAGTTTTTCGTAGGATTTCCCATATGGATGATTCGCATGCCGCACCTGTCACTGTTTTTCGGTGATGGGTCTTTTGAATTTAGACAAGATTACCAACGCTATTAGGAAATGGGGTAATATAATATGTAAGGTAGTAGGATGAGGGCATGACCCGAAGGATTAATGGACGGACAGGAGATTACATATGCAAAAAGTAGAATTAATCGCTACGGCGACTTTTGGTTTGGAATCAGTAGTAGCAGAAGAGGTAAAGGCGCTCGGATACGGTCCGGTACAGGTGGAAAACGGCAAGGTAACGTTCACCGCAGATATTTCTGCGATTCCCCGCACAAATTTGTGGTTACGAACTGCCGACCGCGTGCGTCTAAAGATAGGGGAGTTCAAAGCGACTACGTTTGACGAGCTGTTTGAAAAGACAAAGGCACTCCCGTGGGCCGATTGGATCACAGAGGACGGGACGTTTCCTGTGGAAGGAAAATCGGTCAAATCTACCTTGTTCAGTGTGCCAGATTGCCAAGCGATCGTGAAAAAAGCAGTGGTAGAAAGTCTGAAAAAGACCTACAAGCGCGAGTGGTTCGATGAGCAAGGGCCGCTGTACAAGATCGAGGTGGCACTTCTCAAAGATGTGGCGACGCTGACGATTGATACGTCAGGACCGGGCCTGCACAAGCGCGGGTACCGGGAATTGATCGGACAAGCGCCACTGAAGGAAACCATGGCTGCGGCGATGATTATGCTGTCTCGTTGGAAGCCTGATCGGGTATTCATGGACCCATTCTGTGGATCGGGTACACTTCCGATTGAGGCGGCGTTGATCGGACAAAACATTGCTCCGGGGATGAACCGGGAATTCGTTTCTGAGACGTGGCCTGTCATTCCGAAAACAGCTTGGCGTGAAGCTCGCGCAGAGACCCATGATTTGGCGCGCTATGATCAAAAGCTGGAGATTATCGGGACGGATATGGATGATGAGATCCTGAAAATTGCCCGCCGCAACGCGACGGAGGCTGGTGTAGATGACCTGATTCATTTTCAGCGCATGGATGTGCGGGATGTGCGAACCAAGCGCAAGTACGGCTACTTGATTTGCAACCCACCTTATGGGGAGCGCTTGGGAGAATGGAAGCAGGTTGCCAAGATGTATGGCGAAATGGGGAAAACCTTTGCTGCCATGGATACGTGGTCTTTCTACATTATTACGTCCGACGAACAGTTTGAGGAGCACTTTGGTCGTACAGCAAGCAAAAAGCGCAAGCTCTACAACGGAAATATCAAAGTAGATTACTATCAGTTTTTCGGACCTAGACCGCCGCGCGGACCAATGGTTACCCCGACCGAATAAACATAAAGATGGGGCATGGGCATAATTGGAGGAGAAAATGCAATGAGCAAGAAACAATTCGGGAGCAGAATGCTGGCTGCGCTATTGGCAGCGACTACATTACTGGTCCAAAGCACACCGCTGACTCATGCTGCGACAGAGCCAGAGAAACCGGCGGTGGAGAGTGGGAAGCCAGCAGAAGAGACTAAAAAGCTGGAAGATCAGTTCAAAAAACAAGAAGAAGCGCATACGGGGTTTGCGGATTTGGGCAACAGCTACGCTAGTAAAGCCGTAAACAGACTTGCAGCCCTTCATATGATCAGTGGTCAGGGAGAAAACCGCTTCAACCCGCAAAACACGATTTCTCGACAGGATATTGCGGTGCTTTTGACAAAAGTAATCGGTCTCCAACCAACAGAAATCGAGGATGCCGCTTTTGAGGATGTACCATTGGAAAGTCCTTATGCACCGTACGTTTATGGGCTCACTGAGGTGGGTGTGATGAACGGCAGAAGTGAGCACACCATGGGTGCTCTAGACCCGCTTACACGACAAGAGCTAGCTGTCATGCTGTCTCGCTTGATGAAAGAGGGATCTGTGATAAAAGTGGCAGGTCAGACTCCTGTTACTTACAGCGATGAAGAGGAAATCGCAGACTACGCCAAAACAGCTGTGGAAGAAGTGACGAATCAGCGTTGGATGCAAGGTGCAGGCGGCAAGTTTAATCCGACAGGAACCGTCACGCGTGCGGAGGCAGCTGTGATCGCTGAGCGTGTCTTGGATGCACGCTACCAGCAAGCAGAGCAGGTGAAATACAAGGTAGATGTAGAGCGGCTGAGTTTGGCTGCTGGCACGAGCCAACGCTTGAAGGTAAGCAGTATTAGCGGAGATGAGCTGCCATTTACACCTATTTTCGCTTTTGATCGTCCTGAGCTGGGAACCATTTTGGCTGACGGAACCTTTGTTGCTGGTCCTACAGCAGGAAAAGGAAATCTCACGGTGACAGTCGGCTACCAAACGACAACAATTCCGGTTGAGATCAAGGATGCTGGTAAGCCAGCTGGCGAAAAGGCAGAGGACACATCAAAGACTGCACCGGTGACTTCCTCTACTGACTCGGCAACGAAAGTCGATGAAAGCAAGGCGCCAGTAGAGGGAGAAAAGCCAGACGCAGACAAAGGAACAACAGAAACGGATGCAACGAAGCCTGCTAATCCAAAGGAAGAAGCGAAGGAGCCAGCAAAGAAGGAAGAACTGGTCAATATCGGGCCCGGCAGTTATACATCAGTGACTACTTTTGGAGCGCCAGACTCGTATTTCCAAGAGCTGGAGAAGCAGTATCCGGGTCCTGTAGGTGGACTTGTTACGCCAACAGAAGACTGGACGGGATACCATCGTCAGTTTGGGCGCAAGGTGACCGTTGAGCTCGACGAGGCGAAACCATTGGAGAGAGTTGCGCTGACGTTTAAGCAGCAGAAGACCTCGGGCATCACGATGCCAGAATACATGGAAGTCGAGGTATCTCGCGACGGAAAAGTGTGGTCGTATGCGGGAAGAGCCGTTCACGATGTTTCGGCCAAAGAGGACAAGCTCGTAACGCGCACATTGAGCGTGACCTTGCCGGACGTCAACACCCGCTATGTCCGGGTATCCTTCCCGGTGAAAGTATTTACGTTCGCTCGTCAGCTGGAGGTATGGGCGAAATCCGATAGCGAGTGGAACAATGGCGCTGTTTTGCTGCCGCCACCAAACCCGGCGAAGCTGGAAGAAGCCAAACAAGCAGGACGTCGTGTGGAAAATATGCTGCTCGCTTATACCGGAGAGCATGGCGAACTCGGGACATGGACCAAAGAGGATTTCCTCCCGATGGTTGGCTACCGCACTGTAGATGGTTATATGCGTGACCAGATGTTTGACACGATTCTGTTCCTGCCGTATCAGACCATTCCTGCTACGAAGGAAAGCTGGACAAAATACATGAATGATTTGTTCGGCTCGAACAAGCAGCTCGACGCTCTCAACCAGGCAATGCGGGAGTACAATCGCCTGCGCGGAACGCTGTATTCAACACCAACGCAGGAAAATGTCGTGTTGGCTCTGCCATATCCGAATGCTAGTCAGACCAATTTTGGTCAGCTGGATGAAAAAAAACCATCCCTCTCCTTCAACCCTGCGGGAATCGGGGAAGAGCAAGCGTATCAGAACCGCAAAGCTGCGTTGGAATGGTACTTCCAGGAGCTCATGAAGCGCTGGAACAAGGAAGGGTACGCCTATCTGAAGCTGGAAGGAATCTATTGGTTCCATGAGCTGGTGGAGGATAGCGCGCCGAAAGAGCGCCAGCTGATTCGCGACATGGGAAGCATGGTGCATGACGAGGCGTTGCGCTACTATTGGATTCCGTATTTCGGTTCACCGGGAGTGTCTGAGTGGAAATCCCTTTATTTCGATAAGGCTTTCCTGCAGCCGAGCTATTACAGCGACAAGCCGGTAGGAATTGACCGTATTCAAGGGGTACTGGAGGTCGTCAACAAGTACAACATGGACATCGAGATCGAAGGCGACTGGAAGATGTACAACGATCCGAAGTTCTATCAGACCTATTACAATCAGCTAGTTGCCACCCACAAGCTGGGGATGGATAAAAACAACGTACACGCTTACTACTTCGGCTCCAAGACATTGCTAGAGTCTGTCAAGAGCACGGACCCTGTCAAACGCGCCATCTATGATGACACGTACAAATGGATGCGCGGTCGTTTTGACAGAACAGAATTTTTCGAGGGCAGCGAGATGCCGTAGTGAATGGAAAAGAGTCTGTTTCCCGCTTTGAGGGGAGACAGACTCTTTTTTTCTAATGCGGATAGGCAGACTCTCGCCCAATCGTTTTTCTATAGATCTCCACCAGTTCCTCCACGATCATTTCTTTCGTCGCATATAGAGGGGGACTTGGATGGTAGTAATCGATTCCTTTGGGGCAGGGCTTGCCAAAAGTCGGTATTCCTGCTGCTGCGATCCGTTGTTTCCACAGTTTCTTGAGCGAAGAAAAATGCTGCCACGAATGGTGGTGGGAAAGCCCCCAACCGAGCAGGAGCCACGGATGCTTTTGCAGTTCCTTCGTAGATACGAGCTGAGCCTCAAGCGTCGTCTCTTTCTCTTTAATCAATTGCTCAAAATGAGAGATGGCACTTACGGCAGCGGTGTTTTGTACGGAAAAAAGGTTGTAAATATAAAATCTCCCTGCCAATGGCCGCTTTCCATGAATCTTCTCTACTAGCCGGATCAATTGCCGCATCGTGGGATCTATCGTGGTTTGACCCATAACACTGTGGTGGGATGCAGGTCTTTCACGAAAGAGCTTTGCGCTGCCAGGATTCAGTAAAAGACAGCTCCCTAGAGAATGATGACCCTCTGAATTCGGTCCCCATTGAAGATAGGTAGAAGCCCGGTAGACGACTCCTCTGTGTTCTTTAAAGGTAGCAAAGGCATTCGGCTGGTTCATGACGATCCCCTCCTGGTCAAGCTATCTATGACCCATTTATATGAGAGGAAGGGATTTGGTAGAACGGACATGCTCTACTCTAGCTACTTTTGCTAGCTTCTTTGGCACCGATCATGCGGAACAAAATGATATACAGATAAGCACTGACTAAGGTTAAGCCCAGGATGACACCGAATACGCCAACAGGAGCGAGCCATTGGGATAGACCGATCGTCAGGGGAGCGATGAAGCGACCAATCGAGAACTGGAGTGAAGAAGCTCCCATGTACTGACCGCGTGCGTCCTCCGGCGAGTATTTACTGATGAAGCTCTGGGCCACTGGTGTGCGCATCAGCTCGCCGAATGTCAAAATCGCCATACAGCCGAACAGGAGCCAAATATTCGTCGTAAAGGCCATCAAGAATAGACCGACACCGAATAGGATGGAGGAGATGAGGAGGCTGTTGCGATCACTCCAGTTTTCGAACCAGCGTGTGACTGGCAGTGTAAACAGAACCACCAAAAAACCATTTAAGGCCATGAGCCAGCCAAATGCGCTGGTTCCCCCAATAGAATAAGTCCAATTGCCCCACGAGAATAATGGTTGCTGCATAACATGCTCTTTGACATACAACGCCATGTAAATATCCAACTGCATGAACCCAATAGCGATCAAAATCCCTGCCCCAATGTACAGGGCAAATGCTTTGTCTCGGAAAATAATGGCGTAACTGTTGAATTGCTGAATCAGGGAAAAACGCTCCTTTGCCTTCTCCTGACGAACGTGTTTAGGCAGCGTTTCTTTGATCAGAAAAAAGACGGTAATCGCAAAAAGCAACTCAACGATGGTACAGAACATCAACAGCTGCGGGCGATAATGAACAAAAAAGACAGAACCCAATACGGGACCCGCTACCACCCCGATGTTCATTGCTGTGTAAAAGGTGGCAAAGACAATTCTGCGATCTTCTTCTGTGGTCAAATCAGCCACCATGGCGGAGCTGGCAGGCCAGTAGAGAGCCCCGGCGATCCCGATCCCGATGAAGGCAATATAGTCGATCCAAGGAGACGGAGAGAACGCAAACAGCGCGAACATCACCGTCGATGTACAGAGCGAGAGCAGCATGGTGAATCTGCGCCCTACCCGGTCAGCCAGATATCCGCCAAACAGATTGGACAGCATCCCGAGCAGCGGCGGCACCATCAACAGAAGACCCGCTACATCCTTCCCGAACGTATCGCTAAAGTAAATCGCCATAAACGGAAAGTACATCCAAAAGAAGGTGTGTGTAATCAATTCTCCAAAGAGACGTACCTTCAAATTAAGATCCCACGAACGCCAAATCATGACACGAATTCCTCCATTCATTTCGGCAGGTGCCTGACCTCGATTCTCTTCTTGGAAAAATTCCACGTAAAAAAGCACAAACGGGGTAGAGACACTGCTCTTCCGCTTGCGCTTTATCAAACGATACAAGGGTGGCGGGAAATAACCAGTTCAACGGAGTACAAAAGAGAGACGGTTACCTACCTATGGTTTTAGGTACAGTAAACCGACTGTTCACCCGAGAACATGGCCCGCAATTCATATCGGGAAAAAGACGGAAGCGGTTCAGGCATCCTGCAGCTTCTAGCTTTTGATAGGGTTGTAAGAGGCAGTGCCCCTTAAGAGAGGCCCCACCTAAGCGAAGATAACTACAGAAAACACCATGAACTCAGCACTCCCGTCTTTCAAATTTTTTACATAGGTAAACTCTTGTTGATTAGAATACTCGAAAGAGTCGAATTTATGCAAGATAATTTTTTAGTTTTTTTCGAATAGTACCAAGAACATCGATAATTGAAAAAGGGGCTTTCATTCGGTAAAATATTTTTTACAACAACCAAATCATGCTAGGAATGTGGGGGATATCGCATGCGGGATGCACGCATCGTCAAGCTGGCTACAAATTTGCTGAGCCATTCTGTACGCCTGAAGGAAAAAGAAAGCTTGCTGATTGAAGTTCGTGGCGAGGGTCACGATTTGGCGAAGGAATTGGTTAGGCAGGCGTACGACTTGGGAGCTTATCCGTTCGTACGGATTATTGACCCGTCTATCCAACGTGAGCTGATGCTCGGTGCAAGTGCAGAGCGTGCGACTCATTTGGCGAAATGGGAAGAGCCAATGTACAAAGATTTGGATACATATATCGTCATCAATGGTCCATCCAACGACAGTGAGATGGCCGATGTTCCGGTAGAGCGTCGTCGTGCGCATCAAAGTGCGATGCAAGAATTGCATGATTACCTAACCAACAATGTACGCTGGACACTGCTCAACTACCCGACCACGGCTTTGGCGCAAAATGCCAACATGTCTACCGTCGCTTTTGAAGATTTTTATTTTGACGTATGCTCCGTTGACTATAAAAAGATGCACGAAGCCTTTTTGCCTTTGCAGCAATTGATGGATCGCACGGACAAGGTGCGTCTGGTTGGACCGGGAACGGATCTTCAATTCTCGATCAAGGATATTCCGAGTGTCATCTGCTCCGGGCTGCGCAATATTCCAGACGGTGAGATTTTTACAGCACCTGTGCGCGACTCCGTGAATGGAACCATTACGTACAACACCGCAACAAGCTACATGGGCACGAAATTCGAAAATGTATGTCTGAAGTTTGTAGACGGAAAAATCGTCGAGGCGACTTCTAACAACACTGAAAGACTCAACCAAATTTTCGATACGGACGAAGGTGCGCGCTATATTGGGGAATTTGCGATTGGCGTACATCCGTACATCCTGCATCCAATGAATGATATCTTGTTCGATGAGAAAATTGCCGGCAGCTTCCACTTCACACCAGGTCGTGCATACGACACCGCAGATAACGGCAACCGCAGCCAAATTCACTGGGATATGGTAAACATCCAGCGTCCCGAGTACGGCGGGGGAGAAATCTGGTTTGATGATGTGCTGATTCGCAAAGACGGTTTGTTCGTTTTGCCAGAGCTGCAAGGACTCAATCCAGAAAATTTAAAAGGGTAAGTCGGTACAACAGGGCCATCATGCTTAGCATGGTGGCTTTTTTGTTTTTTAACGTAGCTATCGGTGAGGGAAGAAGCGCATTTCCAGTCTACGCTTCGGCCTACGCCCCGCAAGGGGGATTGACTGTTCGCTCCGAAATAAATGGCGGGAGCGCTTCAAATGTTGAAGTTTCGAGGAAGAATTTCCATGAGTGAAGCTGAAAACCCCCGTCATTTTTTCCTACGCTGAGTTGGGCTCCAGAGGCGCTTGGACTGGAAATACGCTTCTTCCTACGTTGTTTTTGGTTACCTACATGAAATACTAGAACTCCTCTGAGTAACAAACAAAACGCTCTAAAAGCAAGAAGTAATCACAAGCTGTACAAGCACTGTCACATGTCTGGAAGGAGACCGCCCGAACGAAGAGAGGATACAGGCGACTGGAAGACATGTGGCAGGGCTTCCCCCGACCACAACAGTTGGAGGACAACCGTCTTTGAGCAGTACAGACGAGCATCTCTGGCATCCTTTTGCTACAATAAGAAAAAAGCATGGAACAGAGGGATTAGACGTGAGCCGCAAAGATTGGATCGAATACATCGTCAGTGAACAAGACACGGGAATGAACGTGGAACAAATCGTCCGGCAAAAGCTTAACGTGTCGGGTCGTATGATGCAGCGGCTGACGAGAAGTAAAGGGATTTTGCTCAATCGCAAGCAGCCCTTCCTGCAAAGACAAGTAAAGGCAGGGGATACAATCGCTGTTCGTGTCATCGAGAGACAAGAGCAAGCGCCTAGGCAGCCCCAGCACGCTACGAAGCCTGAGGGACCGATCACACCTATGCCCTCTATCGAAATTTTGTACGAAGACGATCATCTTTTGATTGCAAACAAACCGGCAGGCATGATGGTGCACCCGATTAAACAGGAGACTGACACATTGGTACATGCACTCGCTGCCGTACTGGCGGCACGTGGTGAGCAGACGAGCGTACATCCTGTGCATCGGTTGGATAAAGATACATCAGGAGCTATTCTCGTAGCCAAGAGCAGCTATGGTCATCAATTGGCTGACAGGCTGCTGCGCGAAGGGGGCATTCACCGCGAGTATCTTGCGGTTGCCAGTGGGGTGCTATCAGAGGGAGCTGGAACGATTGATGCGCCAATCGGCCGAGATGCGCGTCATCCTACGAAGCGCCGTGTCGTGGAGAGTGGCGATCCTGCCATCACGCACTACGAGGTAGAACAGACTTCTGAGGGAATGACGCTCGCTCGTGTCTGGCTGGAAACGGGTCGTACCCATCAAATTCGCGTTCACTTTGCCCACCTTGGACACCCGCTTGCTGGCGATACGATGTACGGGGGAGCGAGAGGTTTGTTACGCCGACAGGCTCTGCATGCTTCGAAATTATCCTTTTTACATCCGCTTCTCGAAAAAGAGATTGTGGTCGAGGCACCGATACCATTAGATATGAAACGCTTGATGCAAGCAGAGTTTTCATAAGAACGGACAGAAGGACTTCTATGACAGAAGTCCTTTTTTATGTGCAAAAGTTCTCCGAGTGTCAAACAATCTGTAGTTGAATAACGTAACAGTGTTATGTTACATTGTTTTTGGAGGTGCTTCACTTGGAAACAAATGTAATCTCGAAGAAGGACCTGCTGGAGCTTACTGGCATTTCGTACGGACAATTGTACCGATGGAAACGAAAGAACTTGATTCCGGAGGAGTGGTTCATTCGCCGAGCAACTTTTACAGGGCAAGAAACCTTTTTCCCGCGGGAACAGATTTTGGCTCGTATCGACAAAATCCTGAACATGAAAGACGACTTATCGCTGGATGAACTGGCGGACATGTTTTCGCCAAGTATGAGTGAAATTTCGTTGACCGCAGATGAATTATTGGCACGAAACATTGTTTCGACTACTTCTTTAGAAGTGTTTAACGTTTTTCTCGGGAGCTTACGGACCTTTACCTTCCAGCAGGCATTATACGCCTATGTGTTAGAAAAGCTTTTGGCCGCAGGAGACTTGAGTGTAGATGAAGGCGGCGGATTGCTGCAGGTACTGGCTAGCCACTATCCCAAATTCGAAGGGAAGCCTTGTGAGCTGATCTTTATGCGCAAGATGGGGATTTCCACGTTCGTGTTGGTGTCTGGCTCTACGGAAATGTATTTTGATAGCGGTGTAAAGGTAGTGAAGCGGCTCGATCTAGCCAATTGCATCGAGGAATTAAAAGGAAAATATTTGTAGGGGGAGACCATACCATGCAGAACGAGAATAAGAACAAGCTAGATTTGATCTTTCATGGGGCAGTGAATGCTACGGGTGGCGTGTACAACAAAGTAGATGTGCAAGGTTACGGCAAGATTAATGGCGACGTAGAGTGCGAGTCGCTTCATTGTGCGGGACATGTCAGTATCACGGGAGATCTCATTGGTTCTTCGGCAAGAGTAGAAGGCAACGCGTCGATTAAAGGCAAAGTGAAAATGGATAAGTTATCTGTATACGGTCAGCTTGATGTTGCGGATGATTTGAATTTTACGAGTCTAAAAGTCGGTGGCAATGTCAAAGTACAGGGCAATATGGCAGGAGAGGATGTAAAGATTCACGGATCATTGAAAACAGCAGGGGATTGTGAAGCCGAAGTGTTCCGGGCAAACGGTGCGTTTAATATCGGGGGGCTTCTGAATGCAGGGCGAATTGAGGTAATTCTGCATGGTAGCTGCGAGGCAAAAGAAATGGGCGGAGAGCATATCGAGGTGCGCCGAACTGGGTATAGCACTTTGGGCAAGCTGTTGAAGCATTTTCTCAACAATACCTTGTCCGTAGAGACGATTGAAGGTGACGAGATCTATCTGGAAAACACAAAGGCCAAGGTCGTTCGCGGCAACAAGATCGAGATTGGGCCAGACTGCGAAATTGACCTGGTCGAATACAGCACAGAATGCAAGCAGGACCCGAGCTCACAGATTAAGACGCTGACACAACGATAAGGCTGACAAGGAAAAATGAACATTCCAAACTGCATGCAAGTATTTACATGCATGCAGTCTCTTTATATAATGAGTTTGGAAAAAAATAAATGCAAGTAATTACTTGCTTGGTACGGAGGTGCGTTATGGATCACCCAGATATAGAACAGAAGCTGGGGGGGAGAGGCGAAGAGGAACAGGAAACCCGTGAGCGAATTTTATTGGCCGCACGTCAGCTAATGGCACAGAAGGGATACAAGGGAGCGACTACACGCAAGATTTCTGAGCTTGCAGGGGTTAATGAGGTGACGGTATTTCGTCACTTCAAGAACAAGGTAGGCATCTTGACAGAGCTCCTGAAAGAAATCATGGATGTCCGGGAGCAGCTGGAGCAAGGGTTGCAAGGCGAGTTTGCTGATCTCAAGGGAATGCTGGTCAGCTACGCACGTACGTATTACGGCTTATTGGTCGAGCGCAAAGAAATTTTCATGATCTGCATGATTGAAGCGGATAACCACCCGGAAGTCGTGCAGATGTTCAGCAGCCTGCCAATGACCGCAGTCAAGGTATTGTCCAATAAGCTCCTAGCGTTTCAGGAACAAGGGCATTTGCCAAAGGCGGACCCGTTCACGGCAGCTCTTATGTTCGTCTCCACTTTCTTCTACGCCTTTATGGCGAAGTATCGGGTCAATCTCGATCTCGAAATGGTAGAAGAAGAGCTTTTTGAAAATGCTTCTGAAATCTTGCTACAAGGCATCAGAGGACTCAAATAAACAGCATAGCTACATAGGGGCGGAGGAAGTCATGAAGAGAAGATGGCTTGTACCTGTAATGATGATCGGACTATTGGCAACAACGGCTTGCAGCGAACAACAGCCTGCTTCGGCACCCCAGAAGGAAGTGAAGCATGTCGTTGTTGCACCAGTGAAGAAGGAGCAGGCTGTTACCGTTACAGAGTTGTCTGGTACGCTGGCTCCTTTGGAGGAAGCACTCGTCTCTTTTGAAGTAGGCGGTCGTATTGTGGAGATGAACCGAAAAGAAGGAGACACGGTCAAAGCGGGAGATGTGCTTGCCCGTGTGAACGCAACAGATTACTCGCTCCAGGTTGCTTCTTCCAGCGCTGCCGTGCAGCAGAGTGCGGCAAATCTTAGCAAGGTAAACAATGGCGCGAGAGAGCAAGAAGTGACGCAGGCGCGTTTGCTTGTGGAGAAGGCAACAGTAGGACTACAAAAGATGCAGGATGATTTCAATCGGATTGAAAAGCTCTACCAGCAAAACGCCATTTCCAAAAGCGAGTATGAAAGTGCACAAAATGGACTGACGATTGCACAAAAGGATTTGCAAAATGCACAGCAGTCTTATTCACTGGTTACGCAAGGGGCTCGTGTGGAAGACAAACAGTTAACGCAGGCTGTATACAATCAGACGGTTATCGCCAAAGAAGTGGCAGCCAATACACTTGCCAAAACGCAGCTTCGTTCACCGATTAACGGGACGATCATCGCCAAGCTCTCGTCTGCGGGCAATTTGGTCGGTTCAGGTACCCCTGTTTATCAAGTCGGCAACATCGACACATTAAAAGTCGTATTGCCCGTTCCTGACCGTGAGATTTCTGCATGGAAAGTAGGCGAGACGATCTCCTTAGACCTGTATGGACAAAAACGGGATGGCAAAGTGGCAAAAATATTTCCTGCCACGAACCAAAATACCGGAACGATTGGCGTAGAGGTCCAAATCGCCAACCAAGCTCGTGACTGGTTTGCTGGTCAGGTGGTGAAAGCGACCAAAACGGTAACGGGGCAGGAAGGTGTCTACGTACCAGTAGAAGCCGTCATCAGCAGAGGAAAAGATGACGCGCATGTCTTCGTCAATGCAGGCGGCAAGGCTGTCAAAACAAGCGTAGCCATCGGGCAGATTGTAAGTGACAAGCTCGAGATCAAGAGCGGACTAAAGGAAGGAGACCAACTGATCGTCAAAGGGGTGGACCGTTTGTTTGACGGTGACCCAATCGAGGCGGCAGGAGGTACACAACCGTGATCAAGTACATCGTACAAAAGCGCAAAATTACGCTCCTTTTTTTCAGCATGATTGTACTTGTAGGCTCCCTCAGCTTTTTTCAGCTGCCCAAGCAAGAGATGCCGGATATTATCGTGAACATGGCGACGATCACGACGGTATATCCAGGAGCTTCGCCGGAAAAGGTCGAGCAGGCTGTTACGAAAAAGCTGGAAGAAAAAATCAATGAATTGCAGGGACTTAACTATATATCATCCTCATCTTCCCTCGGAGTATCTTTTATCATGGTGGAAGCAAAGAGTGACGTAGACCCGAAGCAAAAATGGGATGAATTGCGGAAGAAGGTAAAGGACGCAGAGGCTGATCTGCCAGCCGATGCGAAACAACCAATCATCAATGATGATTTGAACCGTACGTTTGTCCAATCGTTTGCGGTCACCGCTGACACGCGTGAGGAATTGTACAGCATGCGTACCATGCTGAAATCGTGGAAGGAACAGCTGCGCACCATTCCAAACGTAGCGGATGTACTGGTGGAAGGTCTACCGGAGCAGGAAGTCCACATCGAGGTTGATACGCAAAAGCTGAGCCAGTACGGGATCACGTGGAGTCAGGTAATGATGGCTGTCAAAAAGGAAAATGAAAAAATCCCGCTTGGCGACCTGACCACAGAAAAACGGACCTACCAGCTCAAGCTGGCGGAAAATACAGATGTCGAAGAACTGAACAAGGTCATTATCTCTCGTTCAAAAGAGGGCTTCCCGATCTATCTGAAGGACATCGGATCGGTCAAAATGACGACGGAGACAGTGAAAACAACCTCGTATTTCAATGGAAAGCCTTCGATCACGATCAGCGTCAATGCAGAGACGGGAAGTGATGTGCCGTCCTTGCAGAAGCGCGTAGACGAGATGATGGTGACTCTGGATAAAACACTTCCGGCAGGGGCTGAGAGACACTCGATCTACAGTCAAAATGAACGCGTGGATGAGCTTTTTAGCGACCTGACCCGGGAAATGATGATTGCCATCATCGCAGTTTTGGTTGTATGTGCGCTCGGATTGAACCTGATCACATCGTTGGTAGTAGCGATGGCGATCCCGATTTCCTTAGCTGTGGGGCTTATGTTCCTGCCAGCTCTCGGGATTTCTCTCAACATGATCTCGATCGTTTCCTTGATCATTGTGCTCGGGATCTTGGTCGATGACGCCGTGGTGGTCAATGACAATATCGAGCGTCGACTGTCTGTCCTGGGGGAAAAACCGATAGCTGCAGCGGTTAATGGTGCCAAGGAAGTATCGATTTCGATCACGACCGCTACGCTGGCTACGATTGCGTCGTTTGCTCCTTTGATGTTTCTTAGTGGAAACGTCGGACAGTTCATTCGTCCGGTTCCCGTCATTATTTCGATGACGATGCTGGCGTCGATGGTCATGTCGCTGACGATCATCCCGATCTTTCGCCAATGGTATGAGCAACGTAGAAAGGCCGGCGTCGAAGGGTATCGCAAGCCCGCTGGACTGTTGGGGAAACAATTGTTGCAGCTGACCAAGTGGTACGCGAGCAAGTTCATGCCGAAAATTTTGAAGCGTCCGCTTTTGGCAGGAATGATTGGCGTGTTGATTGGAACGGCAGCATATGGATTGATACCGCTCACTCCGGTGGAATTGTTCCCGAACGATGATCGCCCGCAGTTTCTCATCGATATCCGTCTCCCTGTGGGCAACAGTCTGGAAGAAACAGACCGAGTGGTGCGTGGGACGGCAGACTGGGTGTTGAAGCAGCCTGGCATCGAGTCAGTATCTGCATACGCGGGAGGCAGTGCACCGAAAATGTTCGGTGGAGATACAGCTGCCGGAAGCGGCATTACCGTCGGACAGCTAGTGGTTCGTTATAATGAAAAAGAGACCCATCTCGAGAACCTGCTGGAGCCATGGGCGGAGGAATTCAAAAAGCTGTATCCGGAAGCGAGTATCCTTCTGAAACAGCTGGAGGCAGGTCCCCCGGTCGGAAAACCAGTTGTGATTCGTTTGTATGGAGAGGATATTGAGACGCTGCGCTCTCTTTCTGCACAAGCAAAAGAAAAAGTTGCCGGATTAGAGGGAACGTACAATGTCCAAGACGATTTTGGGGTAGAACGCTACACCTTGGAATTTGTCGTCAATAAAGAGCTGATGGAGCAAAAGCTCGTCAACTACACCGACTTGTCCACGACATTGCGTCTGGTGAGCGAAGGCATTACCGTCAGTGAGTTTGATACGGGCTCAGACCTGATAGATATGAAGCTGTTCTTGCAAAAAGGCGGGGAAGACCCTGCATTGCTGTTCCAACGACTCAGCATCGCCAATGCGCGTGGAGAGCTGATTCCATTGTCACAGCTCGCGGAAGTAAAACCGACTTTCAGTACACAGACGATCCCGCATCGCGATTTGTCGCGGAGCGTGACAGTTACCAGTGATCTGAAAGGGAGAACGGCGACAGAAGTAATGGCAGAGATCAAGCCAATGCTCGATAGCATGTCCTTGCCTGAAGGATACCGCTATGAGATTGGCGGCGAGACTTCCGAGCAGACTGATATTTTTATCGACATGGGGAAACTCTCAATTCTTGTCGTTTTCCTGATCCTGATTTTGATCGCGATGCAATTCTATTCCTTGACGATACCTGTACTGGTTACCAGTACGATTTACCTCGCTGTATCGGGGAGCTTGATCGGCTTGTTCGTGACCCAGACACCACTTGGCTTTATGACAATGATGGGGATTATTGCGTTGGCGGGTATCGTGGTGCGTAACGGGATCGTTTTGATCGAGTTCATCGAGGAGGCACGTCATACAGGCATGGAGCTGAAGCAGGCGGTTATTTCTGCGTGTGAGGCACGACTGCGACCAATTCTATTGACCTCGCTTACAGCCATTGCAGGTATGATGCCGCTAGCTATTTCGGGTGACGTTTTGTTCAAACCGCTTGCGGTCACCATTATTTCCGGCTTGGCGTTCTCGACACTTTTGACCTTGATCGTCGTACCGTCCTTTTATACGGTTCTGACGCAGCACAAGATCAAAAAGCTGGCGAAAAAAGCCGCGAAGCGCCCGGATTTGTATGGGCCTGAGGCAGAGACATTATAAGGCATGCAACAGCGGCAAACTCTCCGATTCATTTCTTTCGGGAGTTTGTCGCTGTTTTTTAGTAAGCGTTTCTTGCTTTTCGCCAGCCGATAATGAAAAGAGCAAGGACCAGTATGAGAAAAACGAGTACACATAAAGCCCAAATCGACTGTAGCAGCATGCTTTGGTTGACCAGCCAGGGAATCTCCTCCAAAGGCATGTTTTTCATTTTGGGGAGAGAAGGGATGATCATCGCGTCTGCATAAATGTGCAGGACGATCGGAGCTAACAATCCCCAGCGAAGTGCTGCCCATGCCCACAAAACACCAATGAGAAACGACTCAAAAAGAGCTCCTAGACCATGCCCAGGTACGTGATAGTAGGCGAAAATCATCGAAGGAATGAGTAGATACATCCACCTCGCACCAGCGGGCAGGTCTGTGTTCCTTCGATAGATGAGTGTTAGCAAGAGAAACGGAATGCCTCGAAAGACGAGCTCCTCCCACAAAGGATTATGCCAGGTGGCAAACACAAGCAGATTCGCTTTGCCAGCGAGTGACTGTGCACCGATCGGCTGCGTGCTATACCATCCGCTAATCGCCTGAAAGGCGGCTCCAGCCGCTTTTGCCAATAAGAGACCGACAAGGATGAACAGAAATGCTTGTCCTAATTTTTTCTTTCGTACAAGCCATAAGATTCCGCAAGCGTAAATCAGCGAGATAACAGCAAAAATGAGCCAGCCAGGAAGCGGGACTGCGACCTTCCAATCGGTTTTCGGCCAAAATAGCAGAGATACGGAAACAGTTTGTCCTAAAAAACCTGAGGAGAGAAATTGTCCCCAGGAGGCGAACAGGGGTAGAAAGAGCATCATCATCAATAAAAGGAGTAAAAGCGGGTTTTTGGTCATGTAGCGAAATGTATTTGTCCACACTTACGAAAACCTCTCAATCCAACCATTTTTTTCTATATAATCCTACATGCTTTTTACTCGGTCCAGATGGAAATGGCATTCTTCAGATTTTTGTAAGAGTTTGATTAAGCAAGAAATGGTATCGGACGTATGATATGATAGAATCAAAATTCACTGTCAGTAATAGATAGAAAGCAGTACAGGAAGGGAGTGTCCAGGATGCAACAGCCCCAGCTTCTTCATGAAGAAAAGGTATTCAAAGACCCTGTTCACCGCTACGTCCACGTGCGGGACAAATTCATTTGGGATTTGATCAACTCGGCAGAATTCCAACGTTTGCGCAGAGTCAAGCAACTGGGCACCAGCTTTTTTACGTTTCACGGTGGAGAGCATAGCCGCTTTAACCACTCGCTTGGCGTGTACGAACTGATGCGCAGAATTTTGGAGACGTTCGAAGGCCGTATTCAGTTGACGTACGAGGAAAAGCTGCTGTGTCTATGTGCGGCTTTGCTCCACGATGTGGGCCACGGTCCGTTTTCCCATTCGTTTGAAAAGGTGTTCAAGTATCACCACGAGGATTGGACGCGCGCTATTTTGCTTGGAGATACGCAAATAAACCGCATACTTCGTCGGTTTGATGATAGCTTCCCGAAGAAATTGGCAGAAGTGATTAATAAGACATATGACAATAAACTGATCGTAAGCCTCATCTCCAGCCAGCTGGATGCCGATCGGATGGATTACCTGCTGCGTGATGCCTACTATACGGGCGTCAATTACGGCAATTTCGAGATTGAGCGTATCTTGCGTGTCATGCGGCCGCAGGAGGATGGCATTGTCTTTAAATTCAGCGGGATGCATGCTGTCGAAGACTACATCATGTCTCGCTATCAAATGTACTGGCAGGTCTATTTCCATCCCGTGACACGAAGTGCGGAAGTAATCTTGTGCAAAATTTTTCAACGGGCGAAGCTCTTGTTCTCCCAAGGCTATCCGTTCATGCAGGAGCCTGTTATGCTCTTGCCTTTCTTGCAGGAAAAGGTAGAGCTCGCTGACTATTTGGCGCTTGATGAGTCCATTATTCTTTTCTATATGCAGCTCTGGCGCAGAGAGCAAGACCCTGTGTTGAAAGATTTGTGCGCCCGTTTTTTGGACAGGAATCTCTTTAAATACGTCGAATATAATCCGAGGGATTTCCGCTTGCTGTCTGAACTAAAAGAACTATTTCAATCTGCCGGAATTGATCCGATGTATTATTTGGAGGTAGACACAACCTCCGATCTTCCGTATGATTTTTACCGTGCCGGAGAAGAAGAGGAGCGCATTCCGATTATGCTCCAAATGCCTTCAGGCGAACTTGTCGAGCTGTCACAGAAGTCAGAAATTGTACAGGCCATTAGCGGAAAGCGGCGCTTTGATTACAAGCTGTACTTTCCATTGGATAAAGTCATGGACTTGCCGGGGGATCTCTCCCGTAAGATTCGAGAACGTCTGGGAGTGATGGAGGATGCTTAATCGTCACGCCAAGATCATACGCCTGATTGAGATAGTCGGCGAAGTGAGCGGGCGAAAAAAATTGCAAAAGATGGTGTACATAGGAAAACATCTGGAGATGGATTTCGATGAGCGCTACGAGTTTCACATGTACGGTCCATATTCGGAAGAACTGACGCTCAGAGTAGATGAGCTGTGCAACATGGGACTTCTGGATGAGCAAATGGAGAGTAAAGGTGCTATTCATATGTATCGTTACTCTTTGAACGAAACCGGTCATGATTTTCTCAAGTTTCATGAGGTTGACTTCGGTAGTGGAGAACGCGCAATTTTGCGCATGAACGAGGAAAATTCCCGTTTTCTCGAGCTGGTTTCTACGATTCTGTATTTCAGCCACCTGCCTTATGAGGAAATGAAGGGCAAAATCTTTACGTTTAAGAGCAAGCAGCGCTACACGGAGGAAGAGATTCAAAAAGGGCAGGCGTTTATTGAAGAGCTGCGTGCGCTGATGAAGGAAGACGGCGACAGTTCACTTATGCAATAAGGAACAACATACAAGGACAAGCACGGCGTACGAACTTGCAAGAGTTGTGGTACGTCTTTTTTTTATGCATGTCAGCCAGTCCAATGGGGCTGGCTTTTTTTGTCTCAGCTCTGGGCTGCATAATACGGGCATCGTTCTTTGACAAGTGCATAAGTATGAAACATTTTGCTTAGCGAAAGGGAGATGGACGTGAGTAGAAGCAAGCAATGGTGGCTGTGGATCGCGCTCGGTGTTGTTATGCTTGCCGTTGGTATAAGTGCGTGGGGTACAGCCAGTGCACATGAAGTAAGAGTGGTGTACGTCTATAGTGATAGCTGCGTGTATTGTACGGAGTTCGGCCCGATATTTGAGAGAGTCGTGAAGGAGTATCCACCGGAAATGATCCAACGACTGGATATCCATGAGCAGAAAGAGCTGGAAGAAGCGTCGCGCCTCGGGGCAGAGGCAACCCCCACTGTTTTTGTCGTCGAACAAGGTAAGGTGGTCGACAAGCTGGAAGGGGCGGTACCCGAGAATACGTTGCGAAGCTTTTTGCAAAGGAACCTAAATCAGACTCTTTCTAAAAATGGATAATATAGGTAAAATATCCGGTAAAGAGGGGGTCATTCCATGAACAAGCGTGCAATGATGTCATACCTACTAGCAATTATCCTTGCAATGGCAGGGTTTACTGGAGAAGCGGACAGTCCTGCCGTACAAGCTGCTGCGCCAGCGAAGGATTACGCTTCCCATACAGCAAAGGCAGCCATTGATTTCGGTGTACAGAAGAAATACTTATGGCTGGATAGCAAGGGGAACTTTTATCCGAATAGTCAAATCACGCAAGGGCAGTTCATCGCGAGTTTAGTAGCCATTCGTGGATTGATGGAGGTAGCACCAGTACCACAGCTCCCGGAAGGGCACTGGGCGAAGATGAGCTATGAGAAGGCGCAGAAGGCGGGGATATTGGCGGGGGTCAAGATTGATCCGAACAGACTGATGACGAAGGAAGAAACGGCAGCGCTGGTGTATGCCGCATGGAAGCCGATTCGGGGTGAGAAAAATCCGAATTTAACCAATACCGGGGCTCTTATCACGTGGGGATGGATGAAGCCAGCACCTAGTGGTCAGCCTAAATTTCGTGAGGATTTGCCTGTGACAAGAGGGGAAGCGGCCGAGATTTTGCGTTATTTGTGGAAGGATAAGTGGCAGCTTGAGCAAGGGGCGAAGTATGCGGATGAGTTTCATAAGAGCTTGAAGGTTGTGAATGGGAAGATTAGTGGGAAGGTGCCTAAGGGTGATAGTGATTTTATGATTAAAGCAATGTTTATTACGAAACAAGATGAGTTAGAAGGATTCTTAAACAACGAATCTTTTAACTTTCCATTAACTAATATAAGTTCTTTGACTTTCAGTGTAATTAACACTAATGACTCAACTGATGCAGGAATATACTGGTATACAAAACTACCTAATCTAGAGCAAATAAATAACACCCGAAAATTTCATCAATAAAGCAAAAAGGGTGGGGAATGAATGCAGATCTTTCTAACAAGGCACAGAAAATTCACTATTTCTGTGCTTGTCTTTTGTCTTTTGTTTAGTTTCTTAACTACTCATTCGAACTTTGCAAATGCTTCACCAAATTATCATAAGATTAAAGTGGCAACTGTAGATTCAAATAAAGAGCTAGCGCCAAAAGGAGAATTCTATGTTCTTCAGATCGCAGGTATAGACGGACAACTTGGTGCAACTGTTTCTCAAATCGAAGTAGATAGAATAATAGATAGTAATAAGGTTCTAGGTTTTGCGGATATACACAAAAAAGCAGACCGAGGATGGTATTTTGTAGATGACAGCGAAGCGGCTTACTGGATAAATAAGTTCGGTGGAAATTCAAACTATATCCTCGGTGGAACTGCCAATGTGTATAGTAAAACTGTCTCCAGTAATGAGGTGCCAAATTTCGTACCCTACCAAGCCTACAACCTCGCAGAACTAGCCACCGCCTCAGGCGGCGCAGGCTACACCAAAGGAGACAACCTCGTCCCAGACGGCAAAGGCGGGTACATCTCTGTAGGCCACTTCCGAACCACCCCACAACCCAGCGGCAGCATAACCACCAACAAAACCAAATACAACCTCAACGAAACAGTTGAGATTCATGCAAATGCCACGGACTTTTCTTACTATGACCGCGGCATTTTTGTATGGTCTTTAAGCGTGGTCAACAAGACAACAGGACGTGGATACAAGAGCATCTTGTCTAATCAAAAATTCAACGATCCAAGCACAGCCGTTCCCACGGTAAACGAGACAAGCAGTCCCCCAGGCTACAAGTGGAGCTATAAAAATACCGAATATAAGCCTACCGAGCCAGGCGTGTATGAAGTATCACTAACTATCACTGACCTGCATCAAAGAAGCCGCCAAGGATCAAGCAGCATAAACGTTTCGACACCTTACACGGCACAATTCACAGTGGGTGATGTAACCCCGCCGGAAAAACCTGATCCCGAAAAGCCTGACCCAGGTCCAGCCTGTTCAATCGGATCAACAAAAACCAAACTGAACATTCAAGTCGTTGGCGACAAGGATATTAAAGACCACAATTCTGTTGCAAGCGGTGGTTCTGATATCGCTGTCGAAAAAAATGCCGATATCACTCTCTATGCCAATAAACCAGGTAAATTCACAATGAATGGTTATGACATGAAGCCTGGAGCGAATGGCAACAGGAAAGTCGGAACAGGAAGCATCGGTAGCTCTGGACGGGTAAAGGTCGTCTACATCAGTGATGATGGAACAGAGTGCTGGGAGAAATATTTTAGAGTGGAGTCGCCAGATGGTGAAGACTCATGCCCCATCGTTACGCTGGCGGCGTCCTCAGTCAGAAACGGCCAAACCATTGAGATTATGCCGTTCGATACGCTTACGTTCCGAGCCAAATACACAACCAAATACGGAGATAGCTCGGAGGCATCGCTCAAGTGGGATGTATCCCTTCCAAACGGAAAAATCTATACCTTGCCAGTCAAGGAAAATGACAATGGCAGATGGGGACCCTATGACTCCTCCAGTTTAAAGCTTCCATACGAAAATGTTCATAACCCGTACCATTTTCCATTCGAGCGAGGAAAAACGTACAAACTGAAGCTAAACTTTGATGGGACAAAGTGGAGAGAACGACCTGAATGCAATTGGGAAATAACGATCGTCGTAAAAGATGCTTCCTGCTCCATCGTTGATCAAAAAAAGGTTTCATTTTTGGTACATAGCGAACCACCTCTGCCATTTTCTCCTGAAGGGGAAAGCATGAATGGATCAGTCAGCTCAGGATTTACATTAAAAGACCCTGTATACATCAAGTACTTTACGGAGGCTGGAGATCAATACGATACCAATCTATCGTTTTCTTCAAAGGTATCTGGCACTTGGTATTGGAAGAGTCCCGAAGGAAAAACAGCGTTAACCGACAAGCTTGCTGCGGACGAGTCATTCAGGCTCATGTTGCCGGCAAATGTAGATGTTGGCGATGAAATCGTGCTGCTGTTCGAGTCCGAAACGGGCTGCACTGGTGAGGTGCGATTCACCATTGAATCTGACCAAAAATGCTGGGATATTCTAGCGTCAGTAGAAATCGATCGAAACAACCAAAAGTGGAGCAAGGATATTCAACGTGGTGAAACCATTGAAATAGCAGCAGATGGGATTCCAGACAAGTATCGGTTTCGGATGTTTTTGTCGGATGATAGTCACTTTTCGATGAGATGGTTTGATCCCGCGTCAGGCTCCTGGGAAAGAAAGCGAAACGGAAAGGCACTCGATAGTTCAAACACCTCCACAAATAGCCACTGGGTGTATTTCCCGAAGGACGAAAATGGGCTTCTTTTAGAAGGGCTGTACAAGGTGCAATTTTATTCAACCCAGAGTGACGGCTGCGACGGTCATTTTTTTGTGCAAATCGGCAAAGGCGCTCCAAAACCGGAAGGAGAGAATTTGCTTATTGTGAAATCGAGCTTTCAAATTGATCCGAAGAGCCCTCAAGCCTCTGGAACCGACGCGACGATTACATTCAACGTGAAGAATGCCGGGAAATTAACGCATGATACGAAATTGGCTGTTCGCTGGGCGAGCTCAGAAAAGGAAACACGCTTGGACGTGAATGAATTCAAGCCGGGTGAGGTGCGTAAGATTACGGTTCCGACGAAGTATCCGCAAAAATCCGAGGATTTTATTGCCCATATCAACCCTGCGAAATCCATGCCGGAAAACGAGACGATCTGGACGGACAATCGTGCGGTCTGGCCAGTGAAAATTGTCGGTGGAGAAGTTCCTGAACCGCCTGGTGGTGGAGGCGATTTTGATGGCGGTGAAATTGGTTTAGAGATTTATGACAGTGATGGTCGACAGCTACAAAAACTGCCGCTGCATGCAGATGGCGTGTGGGAACGTGAGCCTGCTACGATTCGCGTGATCATTGATCAGTCGAAAATAAACGAAGGCTTCCAAAAAACAGAACAGGAGATCAATCAGAAGATAGCGGAATTCAAAGCACAATTGGAGAGTTCAGTCAGCGGGGACAATACCAAAAACGTCACTGTCATTGCGAATCCGGGGTGGATTTCGAATGCCAAGAGCATGGCGGTTTATACACCACCACAGCTTGATCTGAAGCTGACAGGCCCCGGAGCGCCGATGCAATGGCAGGTAAGCAGTGCATCTACAGGCACAGAGGTCGTATACACAGGAACCACTGTCCCCACGCAGACGACTTGGCGCCAAGTGCTCCAATCGCAAAAGTATAAAGCAGAAATCAACGGCTTTGTCATCGTGATGGATTATCAGATCGATTTTGAACTGTCCTACGAGAGCTGTGCTGTGAACGACGAAGATGAAGAGGAGTGTGAACCACAGAACATATCCAAAACGATGAAAGGACGCTACACCATTACGGTAAAAGGGGGAGAGCGCTCCTTTGAAGTATTTGAGCCAAATGCAACAGGCTCTATTCGCCATACAGCCGAATGGACAGCGTATCATGCCAGGGATCGGTATATAAACAGCCAGCCAAATGATTACTACGCGGGAGAGCGCATCTTGACACAAGTGGAGTTGCAGGATCGACACCGTCATCCTGTGAGCAACCAGTTTCCTGTCGTGACATCTGCCCGGGCGTGGATTTCAGAAACTGGCTTGCGCCAAACGCCGTTACAGTCGTTGTTAGCCTTGCAACAAGCGACTCCCCAGCTCTGGAGAGGACCCTCCTATTCCGCTTCCAAGCTAGGAGCTCGTGAAGTGGGAGTAGATACGCCTTTGATGGGGGATAAACAGCATGGCTTCCAAAAGGATGCGAGCTACGCAGTCTATTACTCCGTTTCCTTTCGTTTTGACGTGAACAAGGGCTTTCCCTATCAAAATAAAGCTTTAGGGCAAGGGCACGAACTTAAAGATTATCAGCTACCCTTTCGTATCATTGCAAATGCATGGGAACGACAAGGAATCCGCAACCATACGACTCAGTAAAAATATTTGCACCCCCTCTCTTTCTTTTTCTACAGTAAAGCTAGAAAAAGGATGAGGGGGATTTTTGTGGGAATAATCACGCGGCGCTTGCTATGTGTACTTCTCCTATTCGCTTTATGCTTGGGAAATACAGTGGAACAGGGCTGGGCAAAAGAACGGGAGATATTCGTAGAGGAGGCGTGGGCATGGATCGACGAGGGAGAGGTGCGTTTTCAGGCACAATTATCGGGTGCTCCGGATAAAGTAGAGCTGTCTGTTAATCAGGATAGCGACAGCAAAACTCGTTCTTTTCATGAGGAGTCTCAGATTTCCCTCGCTGTAATGCCTATGGATGGTAGCCCTATCCAGATCAAGATGTTCATAGATGATTCAGAGGAGCCGTTACGTAGCTGGGAGCTATCGTTGCCTGAACACATAGAGCCGACCGTAGAAAAAATAAAAATGAAAAAGGCGCCTTGGGATGAAATGGCTGCCGATCAGAAAGAGCCGTTAGAGTTGGTCGAGCGAGAGATCGAAGACCCAAACGAAGCCCCGCCAGAAGAGGCAGAACAAAAACAGGAGCAGGATGCCACCGATGAAGAGCTTTCGCGGCTGGCAGAGGAATTTTATGCGCATTTTTCAGGCGAGAATAAGCCAGGAGAAGCGGAACTGCGCAATAGAGAAGCTCGCTTTGAGGTAGAACCGAATGATACCTTGGGCAGCAAATCGGACTGGCTATTTGATGGAAAGGACAGCCATGGAAAGATTAGCAGCAAGGATGATATTGATTTTTGGAAAATCAGAGGAACAACAAATGGGCAGATGAGTATATCCCTCACAGATATTCCGGCAAACGAAGATTACGATTTCTATGTGTATGATGAGGAGGAACAGGAGCTTGCCCGTTCAGAGCGGCATGGAAATGAGCCTGAATTAATCGAGGGACTGGCACTGGAAAAAGACAAATGGTACTACATCAAGGTCGTTGGAAAGCAGGGCTCGTTTTCGAAAGATTACTACTACCGCTTGCGAGCTGATTTCTCCGCGGATCAAGGAGGGGGCAAGGCAGATGAATACGAGCCGAACGACACAATGGAAAAGGCCTACGAGCTGGATGCATATAAACGAAATATCGTAGGAAATCTTCATTCAAAGACAGATGTGGATTTTTACAGCATATCCTTTACGCTCTCCTCTACTGTGGAGGTCTCCCTCAAGGATATCCCTGTTGGAATGGATATGGACGTATTTCTGCTCGACGAGGCTGGAAAAGTAGTTGCCAGATCCGAGAAAGCGAAGAACTCGGATGAACATATTACCTTCAATGCCTATCCTGGAACCTACAAAGTCAAGGTCATGGCCAGCAAACGCTCGGGATTTACCGCTAACTCGTACAGTCTTTATATAGGAGACAGAACAATTCCGGTTATCTTAATCCCAGGAGTGGGTGGATCGCGCTTGGAAGTGGAGCAGAATGGAAAGAGGTCGGAAATATGGTTGGGACTTGGCGATAGTCTCATTGGTATTAATGATCCCAAACACCGCCGGCTACTTTCTTTGGAGCCGATCAAGCCAAATAGTGTAGATGTACAGCCAGTCGTACGTGATGCGACGATCCATCCAGAAAAAGATGATTTTTACGCCATCGAGTATCTTTCCTATGCACCGTTTTTAAAAGAACTTACCGAACAGTATTACAGCATGGTGAAGGAACTGGAGAAGGCGGGATATAAAAAGCACCGTACCTTATTTGCACTGCCGTACGATTGGCGGTACAGCAGCACCAAAAATGCCAAACTTCTAAAAGAGAAAATCGACGCTGCACTGAAGGCAAGTGGGGCAAATCAGGTGCATTTGGTGGCACATAGCATGGGTGGGCTCTTGGTAAAAGAAACACTTCTATCCAATGTGTCTTACCAGCGCAAAGTGAATCGTGTCGTGTATATGGGCACACCATTCCTTGGCTCTCCACGGGCATATCAGGCTCTTAAGCACGGATACAATTTTTCGATTCCTTGGCTGGATGAGGAGACAGGGAAAGTGATCTCCTCTTATGCACCTGCCGTTTACGAACTGCTGCCCTCTAAAAAATATTTTGAAACGGTTGGCTTCCTGAAAAGGAGTAACATTCAGTACTACACCTATGATGAATTTTTAAAGGACAAAAATATTCGCCTCGACTATGCGCCGCTCGTCAAACATGGCGGCACGATGCATGAAAAGTGGGATAACAAAACGATCAATGTTCCACAGTATTCCATCGTGGGTACAGGCCAAGTAACACTGCTCGGTTACTTTTATGATTCTTTTTATAATGAATGGTCTCCGATTCTCGATCCTGGCGTTGGGGATGGTACCGTTCCCTATATGAGTGCCAATTACGCCCAGAAGGATATGAAAAAACGATACTACGTGAAAGGCGAACACGCCAAACTGCCGACCATACCAGAAGTCATCGACCAAGTAACGAGATTGCTACAGGGAGATGAGGAATTACAACCAGGGTTGCGCAATGCTCCGGCTCAAAATTCGGACTACCTGTATTACATCATTGCACAAGATGACAAGAGCTTTCCTGAAGTGACGATACACAAATCCGGCCAGACCTTTACACTCGACGCCAATAAAAAAGAAGTACGGGAAGACCTGTCTATTGAATATCACGATCGAATCGTTGTCATCCATGTTCGAGATGGTGAAGACTTGGAATTCCAGCCGCCTGTAGCTGTAGAGGGAGAGGAACCGGCGCGCTTTCTGATTAAACGCTTCTCTTCAGATGATTCGGAGCGTTACAAAGAAACAGGCAGACGTTACGTGCTTGATGAGCGTGGACTGGCTGAGGTAGAAGAATCTACGGATTCCAATGATGTGTAGTCATCAAAAGCAAAGGATGTAAGACAATGGATGATAATTGGATTGTCTGGTTCATACTCGGTCCTTTCGTATTCTCATTGATGTTTGCGGGGCCTTTGATCGGTTTGCTCATCGCTGCCTTCATTCGCTTCACGCTAGGCTTTCGAGGCTGGTTGATCTTTCTAAGTGTTCTTTTTATCAGCTTTGTGTACTACCTGTTTATTGTTCCCTCTGACACGATGTTAGGCGAACTGTTAGTCATGAAGGTTGCCATGGCGGTGCATACAGCCGTCGTAACGATCCTGATTATGTGGGGCATCGAAAAAATCATCCAGCTCGTAAACAAAAAACGAAACACCCAAAAACCTATGGATAAATAACTGGGCACATAGGCAAATTGCGTCATCGCACGTTTTTCGAGTAGAATAACAGGAAGGAGAATGATTGTCTGGAGGTTATTTAAATGGATATTTTTGATAATAAAAAAGGCGGCTTTACCATCATGAGTGGAAAAACCGATGTACACGGAGGTTTTGGTCAAGGTGTACTCGACTTGAATGCTGTGTCTTCTGTCATTATCGATGGGGACGAAGCGTACATTGACATGGGTGCCTTGCATGCCAAAAGTTCTGTAGAAAAGGGCATCAAATGGACGACAAATAAAGAAGAAGTACCAAATGGAAAGCCTTATTGGCTCGTTTGGGTAACAGTCGATCGCAATGAAGCTGGTCCTTACTATGCAGGGGCAACTGCGTGCTACATGGAAATCGATCGGGAAGCGCGTCGGGGCTACAAAATTTTGGCAGATCACGTGAATCGCATGGATTACTCTATGAAGAGACGTATTATGCTGTCCGATCTATCCGAGAAGGAAAAAGCCGCTCTGAAAAAGCTTTTGATTGAAAATAACGCGGCTATGTATGAGAATTCCACCGAGGAATTAAAGCAAAGTTTGTCCTAAAGTTGGAAAATCGTGAACGGTCTGTGAACAAATCGTGAAATCAATTGTTCAGACAATTGAAGTCAGGTAAACTTATTTCCATATTGTGTACATGTACACTTGGTCAACAAACAGGGAAAGAGCCGTCACTCTTTCCCTGTTTGTCTTATATAATTGTCATCGTTCATCATAGTTTTTGGGAAATCGCGGAACACTAATGGGGATTGAACCAAACTGTTTGACGGAAGGGGCGGTACCCATTGGAAGAAGATCTCCGTGGTAATGAACAATCGCATGATCATTTTGTGAGGCACGGTGGCGTCCATTTCCGCACACACGTGACTCCGACCGAGATAAACAACTTTGTGCGCAAGCTCCCTGCCGGAAAAAGGGACAGCTTGTTTGAAGTATTGGAACAGCTTGATCATGCTGGTCTGATTACGATCGTCAACGACCATGTTTTTGCCGATGGAGATGGAGTCGTAGGCGGCGGGGACAATCAGAGCCCGTTAGGTTAATAGGCACACACAAAAAGGACGTACTCGATAAGAGAAACGTCCTTTTTTCTTTATTGATTCGGTTTCCACCAACTGCCCATGCGCTGCCAAAAGGTCGAAGAATCTGGCGGCTTTAAAGGTGTCGGTGTCTCATTTGTCGGGATGTGATCCGTGCAGTAATCTTGAGGCTCTGTTCCGCTTGCGAAATAAAAGAGCTGTGGATTCGGACAATGCTCGGTCGCCAGTTTTCCAGAAGCGGGGTCGATATAGACAGAAACAACACCAGCTGGCATGTCAAAGAGTGCAGGGGGCTGACCTTTCAGCGCACTTTCCATGAACTGAGCCCAGATTTTTTTGGACAGATAGCCTTCCTTTACATCATCGACCGTTTGATTTTTGTCGTAACCTACCCATACGGTCGAAACCAGCTGAGGAGTGAATCCGCTCAGCCAGGCGTCATAATCCGTTGATCCTGTTTTTCCTGCTACCGGTCGGTTCATTTCGCCAGCTACGCGATATCCTGTACCGCCTTGTTCGAATACGCTTTGCATCATATTCACTAAGAGAGCAGACGCGACAGGATCGGCTACCTGTGTTTTCTCTGGTTTTTCTTCGACCAAAATGTTGCCCTCGCTGTCCTCGATGGAGGTAATTGCAATCGGCTTCACTGCTTGTCCCTTGTTGACGATTGCTGCATAAGCTGCGTTTAACTCCAAGGGAGAGACAGGTGAAGTTCCTAGTGCCAGAGAGGGAACGGCTTGCATCGAGCTGGTGATACCTAATTGCTTTGCCTGATCAACCACTTTTTCCGGCCCGAGAAAATCAATGGTCTTGACGGCGTAAATGTTGTCGGAGGTTTTGATTGCTTCACGCATATTGATCAGTGCGTTTGCATATTTTCCGCCAAAATTGCCGGGAATGTACTGCTTATTGTTATCGTAGGTAAAAACGGTCGGTTCGCTTTTCATCAACGTGAGCGGTGTATAGCCGTTTTGCAAGGCTGACAAATACATGATCGGCTTGAAGGAGGAACCGGGCTGCCGCTTGCTAAGCACGCGATTGTACTGGCTCACCTTGTAGTCACGTCCACCTACCATTGCTTTGATATAGCCAGTAGCAGGGTCCATGGCGACAAGGGCCACCTGCAAATTCGGATTATTCTTCGGTAAAACGGAGGCGACTATATCCTCGGCCTTTTTTTGTACGACTGGATCAAGGGTTGTATGGATTTTCAGACCGCCATGAATAAATTTTTCTTCGTCAATGCCATATTTGCTTTTTACCAAAGTAGCGATGTAATCGCGGAAATAAGGAGCTGGCTCGGTTACATTCTCGTTTGCTCGCTGTTTCAGCTTGATTGGTTCCGCGTAGGCTTGCTCTACTTCCTTCGATGTCAGCAGATTGTCGCGCTCCATCGCATTCAAAATGAGCTTTTGTCTGGCTTTGGCACGTTCTAAATCGACAAATGGTGAATAATAAGTAGGACCCTTGGGAATGCCAGCCAGCATGGCGCTCTCTGCAACCGTCAAATCTTTGGCGTCCTTGCCGAAATAGGTTTGGGCAGCGGCTTGTACACCATAGGCTGAATGACCGTAATAAATCTGATTCACGTACATTTCTAATATTTCATCCTTGCTGTAATTCAGTTCTAGCTGAATCGCAAGAAGGGCTTCTTTGATTTTTCGCTCCCATGTCTTGTCCAAGCTGAGGTACAAATTTCTTGCCAATTGTTGGGTGATCGTGCTGGCACCCTGACGCATGTCCATATTAATGACATCGACATAAGCGGCCATGGCCAATCGTTTCCAATCAAAGCCAAAATGCTCGCGGAACGAACGGTCCTCGATCGCGATGGTTGCATCAAGCAATGCGGGTGAAATCTCTGCAAGTGGCACAGAAATCCGGTTCTCGCCACGGTGCATCGTATCCAAAATCTCTCCATTGGAAGCGTAAATCGTCGTGGTTTGCTTCACAAACGTTTCCGGGAGTGGTTGTGAGCGTAAGTACAAAATGAGCAGCAAGATGGCAAAAGAGAAACATAATAGGCTGAGAATGGTAAATTTTACAAATTTCTTAGCCCAACGCAAATAGCGCAGCAATGGGGCTTCGCGAATGACTTCCATGTGTGCTTCTCCTCCTTTCTGCGGTTGAATCAATAAAATAGGACATACTACGTTACTAGTAGTATGTGTCGCTTGCAAGCTGGTTAAACTTTCCTTGCTAGAAAAATATCTTGCAATTTGGAAGACAGCTACTATAATTTTCTTGTTATATTGTATTTTCATGCGGTTAATTGAAGGAGGTTACATAGCCATGAACATGGAATTGTGGTACACCGAAAAACAGACGGAAAATCACGGGATAACAACGAAAATTACAGAAACCCTATACAGTGAGAAATCCGAGTTTCAACAAATCGACGTAATTAATACGAAGCAGTTTGGTCGCATGTTAGTGCTCGACGGCATGGTTATGACTACCGATGTCGATGAGTTTGTCTACCATGAAATGATTTCTCATATCGCGCTGAATACGCATCCAAACCCGAAAAAGGTTCTGGTTGTAGGCGGCGGCGATGGCGGTGCTATTCGTGAAATCGTAAAGCACGCGTCTGTAGAAAAAGCAGTTCTGGCTGAAATCGACGGTGGCGTCATTGAGTCTTGCAAAAAATATTTCCCTGAGATTGCGAGTGCATTGACAGGTAATCCGCGTGTAGATGTACAAGTCATCGATGGTATTAAACATATCCATGACCACAAAGGTGAGTACGATGTGATCATGGTCGACTCTACAGAGCCAGTTGGTCCTGCTGTAGGTCTGTTCGAAAAAGGTTTCTATCAAGGCATTCACGATGCATTGAAACCAGACGGTATCATGGTTGCTCAAACGGAATCTCCTTGGTTCAACCGTGATCTGATCAAGCGCGTATTCAAAGACCTGAAATCGATCTTCCCGGTTACTCGTCTCTACACTTGCAGCATCCCTACTTATCCATCCGGACTGTGGAGCTTCACCATCGCTTCCAAGCAACACGATCCGTTGGAAGTAGATCCAGCGAAAATCAAAGACCTGGGCACCAAATACTACAATGCGGAAGTTCACCACGCTGCTTTCAAACTGCCTAACTTTGTGGCTGAGCTGACCCGCGACTAATCGGGGGAGAACTACACCTATGCGTTTTGACGAAGCATACTCTGGAAATGTCTTTATCCGTAGTCACGGGAATTACGAAGAAAGCCAAGCGGTTATTTACGGTATGCCGATGGACTGGACAGTGAGCTTCCGTCCGGGATCTCGTTTTGGCCCTGCACGTATTCGTGAGGTTTCTATCGGACTGGAAGAGTACAGCCCGTACTTGGACAGGCTCTTGGAAGACATCAAATACTTTGATGCCGGCGATATTCCTCTTCCTTTTGGAAACGTGGAAGGTAGCCTGGATGCGATCCGTACATTCGTGGCAAAATTATTGGCAGATGGCAAATTCCCATTGGGTCTGGGCGGAGAGCACTTGGTTTCCTGGCCAGTATTCCAAGCGGTTTATGAAAAGTACAAGGACATGGTTGTATTCCACTTTGACGCGCATACAGACCTGCGCGACAACTACGAGGGATACGAATACTCCCACTCCACCCCGATCAAAAAGGTATGCAACCTGATCGGTGGTAAAAATGTATACTCTTTCGGAATCCGCAGCGGGATGAAGGACGAGTTTGAGTGGGCAAAAGAAAACATGCACCTGTACAAATACGATGTACTGGAGCCAGTGAAGCAAGTGCTGCCTACCATCGGCAACCGTCCGATCTACCTGTCGATTGACATCGATGTTTTGGACCCTGCGCACGCCCCAGGAACAGGTACAACAGAAGCAGGCGGCATTACGTCTCGTGAGCTGCTCGATACCATTCACTTCATGGCAAACAACGGTGCGAATGTCATCGGTTGTGACTTGGTGGAGGTTGCTCCTGTATATGACCATAGTGAAATGACGCAAATCGCGGCATCCAAAATCGTTCGTGAGCTGCTCTTGAGCTTTGTAAAATAAGATATCTGCGTAAATAAGCCTCCGGTTTTGAAAAAGAACCGGGGGCTTTTCCTATTAGTGATAGAGATTGAACTAAATTAATAAACATTTTAGTTTACAAAGTATAAAATTGTCAGTACAATCATAATAGTGAAATGATTGAAAAGTCGACGGAGGTTTTCTTATTACAAAGGAGTTGTCTGCATGAGAGAAGTATTTGCCTACGCACCATTTCGAAAGCTGTTCTTTTCCAATCTGTTCTCCGGCTTTGGGCAAGGTATGACGATGATCGGGATTGCCTGGTTCCTAGTGGAAACGACAGGCTCTGCTCAACTTTTGGGCTCCACGATGTTTACTTCTGCGGTATTGATGTTTTTCATTGGGCCGTATATCGGGACGCTCATTGATCGCTATTCCCGCAAAAAAATGCTGCTGGTCGAAAATCTGATTGGGTTTAGCGTGCTTGGCATGCTCGCGATCTGGGGCTTTTTCGGAGAGTACACCGAGTGGATGCTGATTGTGATCTATTTGACGACGACTTTTATGTACCAAATTCATTATCCGACGCAGTCCGCACTGGTTCAGGAGACGTTTGAGCCCAAGCATTACAACAGCATCAACAGTCTGCTCGAGATCGAAGGACAGACTGCATCCGTTCTTGCAGGTGCGTTTGCGGGGATTTTGCTTAGCTCCTACGGGCTGCATGTGGTGATTATTTTCAATGCGATTACGTACTTGTTCGCCTTTACCTTGCTGTCTACCATGACGTATACCTTCACGCTGGAAAAAGAAGCGAAGCAAAACCAGGGCGTCGCTTGGACGGAGCAGCTGATGGAAAGCTGGCGGTACATTCAGCAAAAGAAAGGATTCCTTCTGTTTGGGGTATCCGCACTCATGCCCTTCATTGCTGTGATGGCTACGAACTTATTGAAGCCTGTTTACATAAGCCAAACGCTGCAGGAGGGTGTCTCGGTTTATTCACTAGGAGAGGTCACGTATGCACTGGGTGCCGTGGCAGCAGGTTTACTCGTTGCGATCGTGGTTCGTAAGATGGGGCAGCTGGCAGCCATGATCGGCAATACGTTGCTGTTCGCGATAGCCATTGTCGTCATGATTGCTTTGCCGTATGGCTGGGCGCTGATTGCGGCGTACACGTTTTACGGGTGGAGTAACGCTTCTGTGCGCTTGATTCGGCAATCGCTTTATATGACAGTTGTGCCGAAGCATCAGATGGGGCGGGTGATGAGCTTTTTCAACTCAATCGGCATGATGATGCGTTTGGTCCTGATCGGTTTGTTTACGACTATGATCGATTACACGGGGGCAGGAGTCGGGTACTTGGTGTTGGCGGGTCTGCTGTTGCTTGCGGCGCTCGGGATTGCTGCTACCATGAGATACCTGCTGGCGGATGCCAAAGCGGAGGCGGCGGTTGCCACAGAAGAGCGATGAAGGGTAGAATGTAGGGATAAATGGGAAGCGAAAGAAAGTGGAGTGTGGAAGCAGCATGCAAGACATACAAGTGAAATTGACGGCACGGCATCATGTCGAAGGCAACTGGGAAGAAACGACTCACAGCTATGAGGGCAAGCGCGTACAAAAAGCATCCGCGTGGTACTTGACCTACAAAGAGCAGATGGAGGGCGTAGGCGAAGTAAGCACGACACTGAAGCTGACAGATACGTCCATTACGCTGGTTCGTCAGGGCGGAGTTTCAACCAGGCAGCAATTCGAAAAAGGCGCCAGTACCCATTCTACCTATCAAAGTCCTTATGGTCCGTTTGCAATGGAGACGCATACGAACAAGCTGCGAATTCGCTACGAAGCAGAGGTTCCTGTACAGGTAGAAATCGCGTACCAGCTATGGATGAATGAGCAGTACGCTGGTGAGCATGAGCTGAAAATAGAGCTAGGAAAATAAGCCGCCCTTTGCAAGGGCGGTTTTTTGCACGTACAATAGGAGTACTTGCGGCTGAAGTGAGAGGGGGATACAGCATGTTTGTACTCGCAAATGGACTAATAGCCGGTCTGGGTCTTGCTGCTTTTTTAGCGCTTGGAGATGGTTTGTTTGATACCAATACCTTTCCTGTTTTAATTGATGTCAGCTATGTACCGGGTATGGAAAACCTGCCCTCTATTGTAGAACTATTGATTCATCTGCTGATTAGTGTGATCGTCGCCTTTTTTCTCATGCACTTTTACCCGCGGGAACGAAAAGCCCGATCGGTACGATACTTGCTCTACTGGATGCTTGGTTTTTCTGTTGCGTTTTTCCCATTTAGTGTGTTGAGTCAATCCCCGATGAGTATGACAGCGTTCCTCATCTGGATATTGGGACATTTACTGTATACCGCAATGCTTGCCATTCAGGTAGGGCGTAACCGATAAATGCGTAAAAGTGCCGAATATTCGGCGAAGTGATGATTTTTTGGCAGCATGGATGGAAGGAAGGAGTGAAAGCCAGAATGCCGTTGTCAGATACGGTAGAAATGTTGCAGGCGATCTTGGGTGCTATCGATGAAGGAATTCACGTTGTGGACGCAAATGGCATTACGATTTTCTACAATCACGTCGCAGCCAAGCTCGATGGGCTGACCTCAGAAGAGGTGTTGGGGAAGCCATTGTTGGAGGTTTTTCCTTCGCTTGATCGACAGTCGAGTACCCTGCTTCGTGTCATCGATAGTGGCGAATCAATTTACAACCAGACACAGACATATAAGAACTGGAAGGGAATGCGTGTGGAGACAATCAACACGACACTTCCAGTGAGAGTAGGCACACGATTAGTCGGGGCAGTCGAGGTGGCGAAGGATATCGGCAAGCTAAAAGAACTGTCGGAGCGCTTAGTCGATCTTCAGGCCAAGATTAGCAAGCCGAAACGGACAAAACGCTCGGTAGATGAAACGACTTTCCATTTCGAAGACATTTTGACGATGAGTGAAAAAATGAAACGCCTCAAAGAACGCGCTCGAAAAGCTGCCCGGACAACTTCTCCCGTGTTAATATACGGCGAAACTGGGACGGGAAAAGAACTGTTTGTCCAATCTATTCATCACGCGTCTGTCCGCAGCAGTAAGCCATTCATCGCGCAAAACTGTGCCGCGCTGCCGGCCGCGCTGCTCGAAAGCTTGCTGTTTGGCACAACAAAAGGAAGCTTCACGGGAGCCGATGATCGGCCAGGGTTATTCGAGCTGGCGGACGGTGGTACGTTATTTCTGGATGAACTGAACAGCATGCCGCTCGATCTGCAAGCAAAGCTGCTGCGAGTCCTCCAGGATGGGCAGATCAGACGAATCGGCGGGAGCCAATCGACCAAAGTAGACGTACGGGTAATCGCCGCAGTCAACGAAGCACCGCAGTCACTCGTGGAGGGAGGAGTCATGCGAGCAGACCTATACTACCGGATCAACGTCGTCTCTTTTGAACTGCCGCCATTGCGCGAGCGCAGAGAAGATGTGGATATGCTGATCGAACATTTCTTGCAAAAGTTCAACCGGATCTTCGGTATGAATGTGCGTGGAATCAGCAGTGAAGTGGCTAATTTGTTTGCTGCGTATGATTGGCCGGGGAATGTCCGTGAATTGGAGCATGTCATAGAAGCAGCTATGAATATGGTGGAGTCGGACATCATTTTGTTGGATCATCTTCCGGCTCATATGCTGGAACGCTCGCAGTCTGAGAAAAAAGAAGCGCCAATTTCGGCTCAACTCCTATCAAAGGAAGGCTGTACGCTGCCAGAAATTTTGCGTGAGGTAGAGGAAAAGGTGATTAAAGATGCGATGCAGCAAACGGACGGCAATGTACTTCGCGCCGCCAAGCTCTTGGGCATCCCGAGACAGACGCTGCAATACAAGCTCGCGCAGCGGATGATCCCTCCCTGTTGAGTGCCGAAAATTCGGCAGACTCAGGAAGGATCAAGCGGACGAGAAACGCTTACAAAACGCTCTATTCCTTATTTTCTAAATCTTTTGATTTGTTGGCATGGCACTTGCATCTCTTGTTGGTTGAGTGAAACGAAGAGGTTCACCATAAGACGAGAGGAGACGGGATGCACATGACAGTAGCGACAAAACGCGATTGGCGTTCGATAGAACTTTGGAAGGATGTCACGGACGAGCAATGGAATGACTGGATGTGGCAGCTTACGCATACCATCAAGACGGTCGATGATTTGAAGCAGGTAATCAATCTGACACCGGAAGAGGAAGAGGGCGTACGCATTTCTACGCAAACCATTCCACTCAACATTACACCGTACTATGCTCATCTAATGGATCCAGACGATCCAAGCGATCCGGTTCGCATGCAGTCTGTACCTTTGTCCTCTGAGATGGTTCGTACCAAATACGACATGGAAGACCCACTCCACGAGGATACCGATTCTCCTGTACCTGGTCTGACGCATCGTTATCCAGATCGCGTGCTTTTCCTCGTAACGAATCAATGCTCCATGTATTGCCGTTACTGTACGCGTCGTCGCTTTTCTGGCCAGATCGGCATGGGTGTGCCAAAGAAACAGCTGGATGCCTGTATCGATTACATTCGCTCAAGACCAGAAGTCCGCGATGTACTGCTCTCCGGTGGAGACGGTCTGTTGATCAATGACCGTGTACTGGAGTACATCATCAGCAGCCTGCGCGATATCCCGCATGTTGAAATTATTCGGATCGGTACGCGTGCACCCGTTGTATTCCCGCAGCGCATTACCGAAAACCTGTGCAATATCCTGAAAAAATACCATCCGGTTTGGCTCAATACACACTTCAATCATCCAAAAGAAATTACACCGGAAGCAAAGCAGGCTTGCGAAATGCTCGCCAATGCTGGTGTTCCGCTCGGCAACCAGGCAGTTATTTTGGCCGGTATCAACGATTGTGCGAACACGATGAAAAAGCTGGTGCAGGACCTGGTGAAAATCCGCGTTCGCCCGTATTACATCTATCAATGCGACTTGTCAGAGGGAATCGGACACTTCCGCGCGCCTGTCAGCAAAGGGATCGAAATCATTGAGCACCTGCGCGGCCATACTTCCGGCTATGCAGTTCCGACCTTTGTAGTAGACGCTCCACACGGCGGCGGTAAAATTCCAGTCAGCCCTAACTACATCATTTCGCAAGCGTCCGATAAAGTCGTCCTGCGCAACTTTGAAGGCGTTATCACGTCCTATCCAGAGCCGAAGCAATACCATGAGCATGATGAAGAAAACTGCGAATACTGCGTGGCTGCAAAAGGAAAAGCAGTTGGTATCGCAGCACTCATGCAAGACGAGGTGGACAATCTGGAGCCGACTGATCTGCCGCGCAACAAGCGAATCAAAGCAACCAAGGTCAAGTCACTCGCAGATGTACGTTCGGAGCAAAAGGCCAAGAAAGAGCAAACAACTGCCGAGACGAAGGAAGCTTCAGGAAAATAAGCAGGATCAACAGCTACCCGTATGAAGGTAGCTGTTTCTTTTTTTCGTAAGAATATTTCCAACTCTTCGAAGAGGATGGATGATTCGCAACTTGTGTGTTAAGATCGAGTTATACCCAATATGAGCGGTCGCTCAGTATCGTTTCATTTTTCGAAAAAAATAAACAGACTGACTGAATACTCATTCATTTATTTCCATGATTCTGATAAGATAGAAAAAACGATTTCCACGTCTAAAGAAAAACTCGCAATAGAGGGGAGTAGAAAACATGCTGGCACTCATTAATCTGATCGCCTTTTTCCTGGTTCTTGCTTACGGGCTGTATTTAGCTGGGCATGTCGTGTACAGCAGATACTTGTTTATCAAGCTGGGGAAAAAGCCGGATGTGAAAAATGACTTTGGGGCACGCATCAATCTGATGCTGGACAACGTCATTTTCCACAAGAAGCTGCTGAAGGACAAAAAGAGTGGCGTGATGCACGTTGTGATGTTTTACGGCTTTATCACCCTGCAATTCGGGGCCATCGAGCTGATTATCAAAGGGCTTTCGAAAGGCTACGAGCTTCCTTTTGGGAGCGCTCACAAATACTTCTCTGTCATGCAGGAGATTACCACGTTTCTCATTTTGGCTGCGGTCGGCTACGCCTTTTACCGCCGCTATATCGAAAAGCTCAAGCGTCTGAAGCGCGGCTTCAAATCAGGGATTGTTCTCCTGCTGATTTCCTCCCTGATGGCGACTGTATTGCTCTCGCTTGCTTTTGAACAAATTTGGCTCGGACATGAGCCATCGGCGTTCGCTCCGATCTCTTCTGTTTTCGCGATCGTATTCTCTGCGATTGGGGTAGGGACAACGGGTGCAGCGGTAGGCTTTTACGTTTTTTGGTGGCTGCATTTGATTATCTTGCTCGGCTTCGCGGTCTATGTGCCGCAGTCCAAGCATGCGCATTTGCTGTTTGCGCCAGTCAACGTGTGGTTCAAGAAGCTGGACCCGCCAGGTAAGCTGACCAGCATTAACTTCGAGGACGAGACACAGGAGGAATTCGGTGTCGGCAAAATCGAGGATTTTACACAAACGCAGCTCATTGACCTGTACGCTTGTGTGGAGTGCGGACGCTGCACGAATATGTGCCCGGCCTCAGGAACGGGAAAAATGCTCTCCCCGATGGATCTGATTACGAAAATGCGCGACCATTTGACCGAAAAAGGTGCTTCGGTAACATCGCGTACGCCATGGATGCCGAGCTTCGCTTTTTCGCAGACGACTGCCAACCAGATTGCGTTCCAAGCATCTGAAGTAGCGGCGACAGCAGAAGGAGCAACCCCAGTCTATGAGAAAAGCTTGATCGGTGATGTTATTACCGAGCAGGAGCTGTGGGCTTGTACGACCTGTCGCAACTGTGAAGACCAATGCCCGGTAATGAACGAGCACGTCGATAAAATCATCGATATGCGCCGCTATTTGGTTATGACAGAAGGAAGCATGCCAGCAGAAGCGCAGCGTGCCTTGAACAATATCGAGCGTCAGGGCAATCCGTGGGGAATCAACCGCAAAGACCGGACGAAATGGATTGAAGGTCTGAACGGTGAGTACGAGGTGCCAACGGTGAAGCAGGTCGAGGAATTCGAGTACTTGTTCTGGGTAGGCTCGATGGGATCGTTTGACTTGCGCAGCCAAAAAATTTCGCAGGCATTTGTGAAGCTCATGCACGAAGCTGGCGTGAAGTTCGCCATTCTGGGCAATGAGGAAAAGAACTCCGGGGACACGGCTCGCCGTATTGGTAACGAATTCTTGTTCCAGCAGCTCGCCCAAGAAAATATCGCCTTGTTTGAAGCGTATGAAGTCAAAAAAATCGTCACCTGCGACCCGCATGCGTTCAATACGTTTAAGAATGAATATCCGGAGTTTGGATTGAATGCAGAGGTGTACCACCACTCTGAGCTGTTGGCGGAGTGGGTGAAGGAAGGCAGATTGAAGCCAACGAAGGAAGTCAAAGAGCGCATCACTTACCACGATTCCTGCTACTTGGGCCGCTACAACGAAATTTACGACAAGCCACGCGTGATTCTCGAAGCTATTCCTGGCGTAGAGGTAGTCGAAATGAAGCGCAGCGGCTGCGACAGTATGTGCTGCGGAGCGGGAGGCGGCTTGATGTGGATGGAGGAACATGAGGGCTCTCGTGTCAACGTCACACGTACGGAGCAAGCTCTGGAGGTCAACCCGACGGAAATCGCGAGTGCATGCCCATACTGCCTGACGATGATGAACGACGGAATCAAGACCAAAGAGCAGGAAGATCACGTTAAAACACGCGACGTCGCGGAAATTCTCGCAGACGCCATCTAGGTTTATACCATGCGCAAGTCTCGGTGCTGATCAAGCACGAGGCTTGCGCATTATTTTTTTTGCAAAAAACTGTAAGATAATGGAGCCAGCTGAATCAAAAAGAGTGGGAAGGGAGTGAGGAAGCTGGAGCTTACAGAGAAAAGCTTAACCAAAACAAAGGAAGCATTATTTGATGAATTGATCCGGCACTATTTGAAAAAGGTGCTGCGACTCGTGTATTTGATGGTCAAGGACCGCAGTCTTGCTGAGGATATTACCCAGGAAGTGTTCCTGTTAGCTTACAAAAATTTGGGGAAATTCCGCCAAGAGAGCTCGATGCAAACATGGGTGTATAGAATTGCCGTCAACGAAGCGAAAAAGCATCTACGCTCGTGGTCGTTCCGCCACCTGTTTTTCAAATCGGAAGTGGACATAGAGGTAGTCGAGGGAGCAGAGTCGGCCGTTTTGCAAAATGACCTTCGCGCTCGTTTTGCCCATCTCGTCATGAAGCTGCCGCATAGCTATCGTCAGTTGATTGTCCTGCACTACTACGAGGAGTTGTCCGTTGAGGAGATCGCGGTCATTTTGGACACGACTGCCGGAGCGATTTATACGAAAATGCACCGGGCACGTCAAAAGCTCAAAGTGCTGCTGGAAAAGGAGGGGATCGAATGAACCTGGATAAGTTGCTGGCGGAATTCAAGGAAACGGCTGACCGGACACTGTTGCGCGGAATGGACGATACGATTGACTTGGAGGAGCGGATTTATATGAATATCGAGAAGAAGGGCAAAAAAAGGTTTCGTTTCATCTACCCTGTAAGTGCAGCACTTGTTGCGGTTGCGCTTGTCATCGGGTTTACCCCTTATATACTGCAAAAGGAAAGCACGACGAGTACACATACGCCGAAGGGAACGTCTGCCGAGCCAGGGACCCATCAAAAGCCTGATCCAAAGGCTCACCCAGCTTCTGATGATCAGGTGATTATGGGAACGGTAGATGAGATCATCGATGTCTTGCGTGTTGGGATGACACAAGACCAAATCAAAGCCAAGATTTCGTTCCCTTACACAGTTGTAGACAATTATGGCGGTAGCGGGGACGATGGCACAGAAGAGTACTGGGGCTATTCGATTCTCGCAAAAGAAGGATATCAGCAAAAAGAGTGGACAATGATCGATACGGAGGCTCTGCTAAAAAGAGACGTGGGCTTGGCGATGTTAGTTGGATGGAAGGATAAAAAGCTTTATTGGTATACGATAAGCTATGTCCAAGGCAAAAAGGTCTATCTTTTTAAACTGAACAGTAACGGTACCGTTACTGAGGATGTCGTAGACGTTCCCCAGGATGGCATACAAACACCTCGGACTACGTCCATATTCGATTTAAAGTCAGAAGAAGAGGATCGTTATTACAATTACATGTATGAAAAAAAGGATGAGCTATTGCGTGGGCTGTCCCCGACTGACATTGTGAAGCTTTATGTAAGAGCAGTGCAAGATGGACAGCTCGAAATGCAGTACGCCTTGCGTATCGTGGATGAAGGCGTGAATAAGCCGACATTGGAGCAATATTTGGAAGGAGTGAAGAAAGATCCGGTTAGAGAACGAAGTATATGGAGAGGTAATAAAAAAATGATTGAGATGGGAAGCAAAATTTGGGTGGAACATACTGACGACGAAACCATTGTCTGGACTGAGTACAAGAATAAAAGCCACGAGACAACGGGATTTATCATGCGGCAAGACGACCAGGGTATCTGGAAAGTAAGATGGAGACCGTAGCAGTAAAACCAACAGCCTGGCTCTCACAAAAGTCAGGCTGTTCTTTTTTTCATTATTGATTGACTATTCGTACGGAAGACGGCAAAATAAAAGTATGCAAAATGAACGAACGCTCGATCGATTTAGTTTTTATTGATGTGAAACATCATCCGAATGGAGGGCATTCGATGAAAACAGTCATTGTAGGGGCAGCGCGTACCCCTTTTGGTAAGTTAGGTGGATCATTGAAAGCGCTATCGGCAGTAGAGCTCGGCTCAATTGTGATCAAGGAAGCGGTTGAGCGCGCTGGCATTTCCGGCGATCAGGTGGACGAAGTGATCATGGGTATGGTCTTGCAGGCAGGTGCGGGTCAGGTGCCCTCACGCCAGGCAGCTCGCAAAGCTGGTTTGCCGTGGAATGTAGCGAGTGAGACGATCAACAAAGTATGCGCGTCCGGGATGCGTGCAGTGACGATGGGGGACCAGATCATTCGGGCAGGGGACGGAGAAATCATCGTCGCTGGCGGCATGGAGAGCATGAGCAACGCACCGTATGCATTGCCAGATGCACGTAACGGAATGCGGATGGGAGATTCGACCGTACGTGATCTCATGATGTACGACGGCCTCACTTGCCCGTTTCATCAAGTGGCGATGGCTGTTCACGGCAGCAATGTGGCGGAAGAGAACGGGATTTCGCGAGAAGAGCAAGATGCGTGGGCACTGCGCAGCCAGCAGCGAGCCGCACAAGCGATGGAAAAAGGACTTTTTGCCGACGAGCTTGTCTCGGTTTCCATTCCGCAAAGAAAAGGGGAGCCGTTGCAAGTAACCGTCGATGAAGGACCACGTCCGGATACCACCGAGGAAGGATTGGCGAAGCTGCCACCCGTGTACAAAAAGGACGGAACAATCACGGCAGGCAATGCACCGGGAATCAACGACGGAGCGGCAGCAATGGTGCTGATGTCAGACGCGAAAGCACAACAGCTGGGCATCAAGCCGCTTGCGACGATACTGGGACACGCCGCGGTCGGCGCAGAGGCACCTTATATCGCGACAACTCCGGGGCTTGCGATCAATAAGCTCTTGGAAAAGACAGGTGTCTCGCTTTCGGAGATCGATCTATTTGAGGTAAACGAAGCATTTGCCGCGGTGATTTTGACCAGTGGCAAAATCGTTGGATGGGACGCAGAGAAAGTGAATGTAAACGGGGGAGCGATTGCGTTCGGACACCCGATTGGCGCGAGCGGTGCTCGGATTATTATGCACCTCGCCTATGAATTAAAAAGACGAGGCGGCGGCTTAGGGATCGCGGCAATTTGCAGTGGTGCCGCACAGGGTGACGCCATCTTGATTAAAGTAGAGTAAGGGAGGCCTTTTTACATGAACGTACAAACGATTATGGTCATCGGGGCAGGACAGATGGGCAGCGGGATTGCCCAAGTAGCGGCGCAGGCTGGCTTTCGCGTTTATCTGAACGACGTCCAGCAAGCATTTGTGGAGCGCGGTCTGGCCACGATTACGAAAAACTTGTCGCGCAACGTGGAAAAAGGCAAGCTCAGCGAAGCAGAAAAGGAAGCGATTCTCGGGCGTCTGACACTTTCTACTGATCTGGCAGATGCGTCTGAAGCAGATTTTGTGGTAGAAGCGGTGACAGAAAACATGGCGGTCAAAACGCAAATTTTTTCCAAGCTGGACGAGGTATGTCCGCCGCATACGGTGCTCGCGAGCAATACATCCTCGCTGCCGATTACTGAGATCGCAGCAGTTACGAAGCGGCCGGAAAAAGTAATCGGGATGCATTTCATGAACCCCGTTCCGGTGATGAAGCTGGTTGAGATCATCCGCGGGCTGCAAACATCCGATGAGGTCTATCAGCTGACAGAAGATTTGTCGAAGCAAATGAGCAAGGTGCCCGTGAGCGTCAACGACTTCCCTGGGTTTGTGTCCAATCGGGTACTGATGCCGATGTTGAATGAAGCGATTTATTGTGTATACGAAGGAGTTGCAACACCGGAAGCGATCGATGAAGTCATGAAGCTGGGCATGAACCATCCGATGGGGCCGCTTCAGCTGGCTGATTTCATCGGGCTGGACACTTGCCTCTACATTATGGAGGTACTGCACGAAGGGTTCGGTGATTCGAAATACCGCCCATGCCCATTGCTGCGCAAGTACGTCAAAGCAGGATGGCTAGGCAAAAAATCCGGTCGTGGTTTCTACGTGTATAGCTAACCGAAGATTTTCGCAGAAAGGTAGGACGGACATGGATTTCCGATTGAACGAAGAGCAAGAAATGATGCGCCGGATGGTGCGAGACTTTGCCCAGAAAGAGATCGCACCTTTCGTCCCGGTGATGGAAGAGACGGATCAGTTCCCGCGTCAGATTCTCAAAAAGATGGGCGAAATGGGGCTCATGGGCATTCCGATCGCCGAAGAGTGGGGAGGAGCAGGAGCGGACTTTATTTCCTACATTTTGGCCATTCACGAGATTTCCAAGGTGAGTGCGACTGTAGGCGTCATTTTGTCCGTGCATACCTCCGTCGGGACAAACCCGATTCTCTACTTCGGTACCGAGGAGCAAAAACGCAAATACGTGACCAAGCTTGCGAGTGGCGAATACCTCGGGGCTTTTGCCTTGACCGAGCCGCATGCAGGTTCTGATGCGAGCAGTATCCGTACCACAGCCGTGAAAAAAGGCGATGAGTACCTCCTGAACGGAAACAAGGTATTCATCACGAACGGCGGGGAGGCAGATACGTACATCGCGTTTGCCGTTACTGACTCTACGAAAGGAACCAAGGGAATATCGGCCTTTATCGTAGAAAAGGATACACCGGGCTTCACGGTAGGGAAAAAAGAAAAGAAAATGGGACTTCACGGTTCCTATACGACAGAGCTCGTATTCGACAATGCGCGTGTACCGGCTGCCAACCTGCTGGGGCAGGAAGGGGAAGGCTTCTGTATCGCGATGGCGAATCTGGATTCCGGTCGTATCGGGATTGCTGCACAAGCCCTTGGTATTTGTGAGGCCGCAGTCCAGTACGCGACAGAGTACGCGCGGGAACGCAAGCAGTTTGGACAACCGATTGCCAAGCAGCAAGCCATCGCTTTCAAGCTGGCTGACATGGCGACAAAAGCAGAAGTAGCCCGATTGCTGGTATACCGAGCGGCGTGGCTGCGCAGTCAAGGAATTGCTTGTGGAATGGAAGCCTCGATGGCAAAGCGCTTTGCCACCGACTCTGCGATGGAGCTCGCCACAGAAGCCGTACAAATCTTTGGCGGCTATGGCTACACCAGAGAATATCCGGTTGAGCGACTATTCCGGGATGCGAAAGTAACGCAAATCTATGAGGGCACCAACGAAATTCAGCGAATTGTTATCGCCAAGCATTTGCTTGCTGATTGATAGAAAAATGAACAGCACATGGGGGAGTGAGCCATATGAATTTCCAACTGACGGAAGAACATGACATGATGCGCAAAATGATTCGCGACTTTGCAGAGAATCAAGTAGCTCCGACAGCAGCCGAGCGCGACGAAGAAGAGTGCTTTGATCGTTCCATTTTTGAGCAAATGGCTGAGCTTGGACTGACAGGCATTCCTTGGCCAGAACAATACGGCGGAGCAGGTGCAGACTACCTGAGCTACGTCATTGCAGTGGAAGAACTCTCCCGTGTCGATGCCTCCATCGGGGTAACACTGTCCGCCCATGTTTCCTTGGCGAGCTGGCCGATTTATAAATTTGGGACAGAGGAGCAAAAGCAAAAGTTTTTGCGTCCATTAGCAGAAGGCAAGAAGATGGGAGCGTACTGTTTGACCGAGGCGGGATCTGGCTCTGATTCTGCTGGAATGCGCACGACAGCCGTTCGCGATGGCGATCACTACATTTTAAATGGCACCAAAATTTTCATTACCAATGCAGGCGAGGCTGAAATCTACATCGTATTTGCGGTCACTCAACCAGAGCTGAAGCACAAAGGCATCACGGCTTTTATCGTTGAAAAAGGCATGGATGGCTTCACGATGGGGAAAAAGGAGAAAAAGCTGGGTATCCGTTCCTCGCCAACACTTGCGGTCAATTTTGAAGAGGTACGCGTGCCGGTAGAAAATAGACTGGGCGAAGAAGGCCAAGGCTTCAAGATTGCAATGATGACATTGGACGGTGGAAGAAACGGTATCGCTGCTCAAGCATTGGGAATTGCACAAGGTGCGTACGAGCATGCACGGAATTATGCCAAAGAGCGCAATCAGTTCGGCAAACCAATCGCTTCCTTGCAGGCAATCCAGTTCAAGCTGGCAGACATGGCAACCAAGATTGAGGCATCCCGTTTGCTCACTTACCAAGCAGCGTGGCTGGAGGATCAAGGTCTACCATATGGCAAAGCATCTGCGATGTCCAAAGTATTTGCAGGCGATACCGCAATGGAAGTGACAACCGAGGCTGTTCAAGTTTTCGGGGGTTACGGCTACACGCGGGAGTATCCTGTGGAGCGCTTCATGCGTGATGCCAAAATTACACAAATCTATGAAGGAACAAATGAAATCCAACGTGTCGTGATCAGCAATTTCCTGCTAAAAGAGTAGGAAGCTGTCTCGTCTTCCAACACGATTAGACACATAGAAAAGAAAAGTTTGGCTTTGAGCTCTTACTCGCGTATAATGATCTGCGATGATACAAAAGTAGAGTGTTTGCGCCTTCTTTTCTATGAGGCGTCTGACCAAACGCTCAGTCGGTTGGAAAGGTGGATTTGGAGTGTCTGACAAGAGAAAAACGATACCGTCCCTAGTAAAGGACCCAAAACTGATCGAGAGAAGACGAGAGCAGATTATTGAGGCTGCCGTTCATCTCTTTATTAATAAAGGATTTCATAAAACGACGACAAGGGAGATTGCCCGGGCCTCTGGATTTAGTATTGGCACGTTGTACGAATATATCGAGTCAAAAGAAGACGTGCTCTATCTTGTTTGCGATGCCATTCATGCGGAGATGGAGACGCGCTTGCGTGAAGCGATCAACTTCAATGGAACTGGCTTGAAAACTTTAAAGATAGCACTAAAGAGCCTGATCCGCGTGATGGATCAGATGAGCGACCGTGTTTTGCTTATTTATCAGGAAGCCAAATCATTGCCGAAAGAAACACTACGCTACGTATTGGGACGTGAAGAAGCCATTTCGCATATTTTCGTCGAAATCCTGGAAAAAGGGATTGCCGATGGTTCGCTGCGCATTGACGAAAAGAACGTCAAGCTGATGGCGGACAATATCATGGTTCTGGGCGAAATGTGGGTCTTCCGCCGCTGGGCATTGAAAAAGCACTATACCATTGAGGAGTACACAGAGAAGCAAATTGCCCTGTTGCTTCGCGAAATCAGTGTCTCCGATTAAGAAGAGAGTTTAAAAAGTCTGGAAAACATAGGGTGCCAAGCATACTTCGCGTCTACCGCGCCTTGATCTGCTTGGCCCTGTTTTTCCTCCTTTTTAAACTTATAAAAAGGAGAGTGGAACGATGGAAACAGAAGTGTATCGTCCGCAAAACAAGGTTCGCTTTGTGACCGCAGCCAGTCTGTATGATGGTCACGATGCCTCGATTAATATCATGCGCCGTATTTTACAATCGTCGGGAGTAGAGGTTATCCATCTCGGACATAACCGCTCTGTTGACGATATTGTAACAGCCGCTGTCCAGGAGGATGTGCAAGGGATTGCCATCAGTTCGTACCAAGGCGGTCATGTGGAGTATTTCAAATACGTAATTGATCTATTACGCGAGCGGGGAGCAGAGCATATCCGTGTTTTTGGTGGCGGTGGCGGCGTTATCGTTCCACGCGAGATTCGGGAATTGGAAGAGTACGGAGTCTGTAAGATTTACTCGCCAGATGACGGCAGACGATTGGGCTTGCAGGGCATGATCAACGACATGATCAGACGTAGCGACTTCCCAACCGTCAAGCAGCTAGAGGAAGAAGTAGCGGGCTTGCGCGAGCAAAACCATCAGGCGATTGCCCGGCTTATTTCTGTTGCGGAGTATGCAGTGGACCAGCCCGAATGGACAGAACCTCTCCGTGAAAGTTTAGTGGAGGCCGATTCAACCATACCGGTATTAGGGATTACTGGTACGGGTGGAGCAGGAAAAAGCTCATTAACCGATGAGCTTGTTCGTCGATTTATTCGCGTTTATCCCGAGAAGACGGTTGCGATCTTGTCTGTCGATCCATCCAAGCAAAAATCAGGTGGAGCGTTACTTGGTGACCGCATTCGCATGAATGCCAATTCGACACCGCGCGTTTACATGCGCAGTCTCGCCACCCGCAAATCAGGCATGGAGCTGTCTGCCGCATTAAAAGACGCAATTCAAGTAACGCGTTCTGCCCATTTTGATCTGATTATTGTGGAAACGAGCGGGATTGGTCAGGGGGATGCGCAGGTCACAGAAGTGTGTGACGTCTCCATGTACGTTATGACCAGTGAATTCGGGGCGCCATCTCAGCTGGAAAAGATTGATATGCTCGACTTCGCCGATGTGATCGCGATCAACAAATTTGAGCGCAAAGGTTCAGAGGACGCTCTTCGCGAGGTTCGAAAGCAATATCGACGCAATCATCAGCTTTTTGAGCTGCCGGACGAGAAGGTTCCTGTGTATGGTACGATTGCGAGTCAATTTAACGATCCGGGAACGAATGTGTTGTTTGCTGCCTTGATGCATCGAATTGTAGAAAAGACTGGCGTTGACTGGTCTGTGGAGAATTTGGATACGACCCCTGTAAAAATTCATAAAACTTCGTTGATTCCGACAGAGAGAATCAATTATCTACAGGAAATTGCGAACACCGTTCGTCAATATCGTGTCTATACAGAAGAACAGTCAGCGATTGCACGCAAGCTGTATCAGTTGCAGGGCGCGAAGGAAACAGTTCTGGCCTCGGGAGATTCTGCGGCTGCCGAGCTGGCAGCGGTGCTCGATAAACAAATCGTTCTCTTTGAAGAAAAGCTGCATCCGGAGTGCAGACGCATCCTCGAAAATTGGCCCAAGCTCAAGGAAGCGTATCGAAAGGATCAATTCGTCACGAAAATTCGCGACAAGGAATTGGTTACCCAGCTTTTCAGCGTATCGTTGTCGGGTACGCGCATTTCAAAAGTAGCTGTCCCTGATTACGAAGATTGGGGCGAAATTTTAAAGTGGTCGTTAAAAGAAAATGTCCCAGGGGAATTCCCGTATACCGCAGGAGTATTTCCGTTTAAACGGGAGGGAGAAGATCCCAAGCGACAATTTGCAGGCGAAGGCACTCCAGAGCGGACGAACAGACGCTTTCACTTCCTGTCTCAAAATGATGAAGCGAAGCGACTCAGTACGGCTTTTGACTCGGTTACGCTGTATGGTGAGGACCCTGACTACCGCCCGGATATTTACGGGAAAATCGGTACGAGTGGGGTCAGCATTTGCACCTTGGATGACATGAAAAAGCTGTATGCCGGCTTTGACCTTTGTGCACCTAGCACCTCTGTATCTATGACAATCAACGGTCCTGCGCCTATGATTTTGGCCATGTTCATGAATACGGCGATTGAGCAACAGCTGGATGCTTTTGTCCAAAAAGAAGGGCGCCAGCCTACCGAAGACGAGGCGAAGCAAATCAGAGCGTACACGTTGTCGACTGTTCGCGGAACCGTTCAGGCAGATATTTTGAAAGAGGATCAGGGGCAAAACACGTGTATCTTCTCGACAGAATTTGCCTTGCGGATGATGGGGGATATCCAGCAGTATTTTATCGACCATAAAGTGCGGAACTACTACTCTGTGTCCATTTCCGGCTATCATATTGCGGAGGCAGGGGCGAATCCGATTACGCAGCTTGCGTTTACACTGTCAAACGGATTTACCTATGTCGAGTACTATTTGAGCCGGGGGATGAACATCGATGACTTTGCGCCGAACCTGTCCTTCTTCTTCTCCAATGGTCTCGATCCGGAATACACCGTGATTGGACGTGTGGCTCGCCGGATTTGGGCAACCGTGATGAAAAATCGTTATGGTGCCAATGAACGCAGCCAAAAGCTGAAGTACCACATCCAGACATCCGGTCGTTCCTTGCATGCGCAGGAGATGGATTTCAACGACATCAGAACGACCTTGCAGGCCTTGATTGCCATTTACGACAACTGTAATTCTCTCCATACGAATGCATATGACGAAGCGATTACAACCCCGACAGAGAACTCTGTGCGACGGGCGATGGCGATTCAGATGATCATCAACAAGGAAATGGGACTCGCGAAAAATGAGAACCCGCTTCAAGGGGCATTCATCATCGATGAGCTGACAGACCTGGTAGAAGAGGCAGTTATGCAAGAGTTCGAGCGGATCAGTTCTCGCGGAGGCGTGCTAGGGGCGATGGAGACTCAATACCAGCGCGGCAAAATTCAAGACGAGTCCATGTATTACGAAATGAAAAAGCATACGGGCGAGCTGCCAATTATTGGGGTAAACACGTTTATCAATCCGAATGCGTCTGAGGACGATTACGAAATTGAATTGGCTCGCGCGACCGAAGAGGAAAAAGAACAGCAAATCATAAATCTCCGTGCATTCCAGGAGCGCCACAAGGATGTGTCTGCGGCTGCACTGCGGCGCCTGCAGGAAGTGGCTATGGCGGGAGAGAACATCTTTGCCGAGCTGATGGAGACGGTAAAGGTAGCATCGCTTGGACAAATCAGTGCTGCCCTGTATGAAGTGGGCGGCCAATACCGCAGAAATATGTAAGACAAATCCCTCGGTAGCGATTGCCGAGGGATGTCTTTGGTTTTTGTGTCGACAAGAATTAGTCAGCCCTGTTTGAAAGCCTTGCATTTTCGTCTAAAATAAGGAATACTGTATGATAGCCTTCTTATGTTGTACGATGTACAATCGAAGAAATCGATATCATTTATGAATGACTTATACAAGCCTGCGTCCCCCGAACAGGGCACCGGGTCAGTATTCAAATCAATCGTTTTCATATGGAAAGGACGTGCCCTGAGTGAGTCAATTGTTTGCTCATATTGATTCCGAGAAACTGAGTGAGATGGCGTTAGTTGACATTGCGTATGAAATTTTGCGTCAAACTAACCGCACTTACAACTTCCGCGAGCTGATGAATGAACTGGTTGCAGTGCGCAAGCTGACTGATGAACAACTCATGGCAATCATCGCGCAAGTATACACAGAAATTAACATTGATGGCCGGTTCGTTTGCCTCGGTGACAATGTATGGGGATTGAAACGCTGGTACCCAACCGACACCGTGGAGGAGACCCAAGAGGGTGGCGGAACGAAGAAGAAGAAAATCGTTTTGGAGGACGACTTCGACGATTACGATTCCGAAGACGAAGGTGTCGAAGAATACGAGGACGACGATGTTGTCATCTTTGAGGACGAAGAGGAATTCGTCGACGAGGATTCTGAAATCGATGAAGAAGAAATCGATGGAGAGATTGACGAGGAAGAACTCGAAGACGAAGATGATGAGATGTTTGAAGAGGACGAAGAGCTTGCGGAAGAGGAATCTGACGAAGAGCTCGACGACGAAGACGAGAAATAGGTCCTTGACTTCCGCCTAAGGGACAGATAAAATACTCCTTGGGCTTCACATGAAGAAGGATCAAATATGGGAAACTATAAAACAAAAGTGCCCCTACCCCATTTCTTTACGGGATAGGACTCGCTTTTGTTTTTCTTTTTTTTTGGAGCCGTCTTCATACGTTTTTTATGACAACATAAGGGTGAGGGAAAGAGGGGACGTTAACGATGACGAAGTATATTTTTGTGACAGGCGGGGTTGTATCCTCGTTGGGAAAAGGTATTACAGCGGCTTCTCTGGGCCGACTCTTGAAAAATAGGGGTCTTAAGGTAACCATCCAGAAGTGTGACCCATACATCAACGTTGACCCGGGAACGATGAGTCCGTATCAACACGGGGAAGTTTTCGTAACGGACGATGGTGCGGAAACAGATCTGGACTTGGGCCACTATGAGCGCTTTATCGATATCAACCTGAGCGCTAACTCCAATATGACGACTGGTAGAATTTACTCGACTGTCATCGCCAAAGAACGCCGTGGCGACTATTTGGGAGGAACCGTTCAAGTTATTCCACACATCACGAACGAAATCAAAGATCGCATTTTCCGTGCAGGTCGCGAAACCGGGGCAGATGTAGTGATTACCGAGATCGGTGGAACAGTTGGGGATATCGAGAGCTTGCCATTCCTTGAATCCATCCGCCAGATCAAAAGTGACATCGGTCGCGAAAACGTCATGTACATTCACGTAACCCTGGTACCATACATCAAGGCAGCAGGTGAAATGAAAACCAAGCCTACGCAACACAGCGTGAAAGAACTGCGCAGCTTGGGTATTCAACCAAATGTAATCGTGACACGTACCGAGCAACCGATGACGCAAGAAATGAAAGACAAGCTGGCTCTGTTCTGTGATATCGATAAAAACGCGGTAGTGGAATGTGTAGACGCTGATAGCCTCTACGATGTACCACTGCAATTGCAAGCACAAGGATTGGACGATTACGTATGCCGCCACTTGGGTCTGACTTGCCAGGATGCGGATATGACAGAGTGGAAATCGCTCGTATCGAAAATCAAAAACCTGTCGAAAACGACTACCATTGCAATTGTTGGTAAATATGTAGAATTGCATGATGCTTACTTGTCCGTAGCAGAAGCGCTGTACCATGGTGGCTATGCGAACGACTCCAAGGTAGAAATCAAATGGGTGCACGCGGAAGAAGTTACGCCGGAGAATGTTGGCGAACTGCTCGGTGATGTAAATGGTATCCTCGTACCAGGCGGCTTTGGCGATCGTGGTATCGAAGGTAAAATCATCGCTACGCGCTATGCTCGTGAAAATAAAGTGCCATTCCTCGGAATTTGCCTGGGTATGCAAATCGCTGTGATCGAATTCGCTCGCCACGTAGCGGGTATGGACGGTGCAAACAGCTCCGAGATCAACCCGAATACAGCGTATCCGGTTATTGACCTCTTGCCAGAGCAAAAAGATATCGAGGACAAGGGCGGTACCATGCGTCTGGGTCTCGGTCCAACCAAAGTGGAAGAAGGCACGCTGACTGAGGCTGCTTACGGAAGCACCCTGGTTTATGAACGTCATCGTCATCGCTATGAAGTGAACAACGAATATCGTGATCAATTGGCTCAAATGGGCTTGCGTTTTGCGGGTACAACTCCAGATGGTCGTCTGGTTGAAATCGTGGAAGTTCCAGAGCATCCATGGTACGTAGCGACACAGTTCCATCCAGAGTTCACATCTCGTCCGAACCGTCCACAGCCACTGTTCCGTGACTTCGTGAAGGCTTCCTTGAACCTGAACAAATAACATAGGTCGATAAATAGAAAGACGCACCCGCGATGTATGGTCGCAGGTGCGTCTTGTGCTTTTATAAGCAGATTAATGAAACAAGGGCGATAGCCAGGCTACCCAGTAGGCGGCTGGAATGAGCAGGAATTGGGCCAAAATCGTTCCGATGAAACGTGAGATCATCAGCCACAGGTACATGTCACGAATTGATTGCTGCGTGGTTTTCCCTTGCATTGCTTTTTCAGTCAAAAGGGCAATTTGCGGGTCTACCAAAATCGTCATGAAAATCGTGGCAAAACCGTTGATTAATCCAGAAGACATCAAAACGGTTGCTTTGTAATCCGGGGCTAGCAATGTCGCGTACAACACGGACAGTACGCTGCTTGTGTAGATCGCTGTCCCCAATGCATTTAATAACAGTAATCGTTTGGGAACGCCTTTGATTCGAAACCGGGAAATGGCTTGCCAGCTAGGTATGCGGACGTGATGGTGGACACGTCGGATGGTTTCGACAGTAACTGCCGTACGAATCATTTGCGGAATCGAGCCCGCTATCTCCAAGTGCGAGATCATTCGTTTTGATATTTGAACAAAAGTGGGAAACAGTACAATAGCTGCCAAGGTTCCCAGCGAGGATGATGCAATAATCACGTGCAATTGTGTGCTAGGATCAAAGTGCTCGATTGCAGCTTGATCCATCAATCCCCCAGTGAAGGGTCCTTGAATCAGGTTGGAAGTACGGGAGAGGAGCAATACGATCCCGACCAAAGACATCGCTACAGCGATCCTGCCCGTTTGTACCCCTGCAAAACGGATTCCGTAGGTAAGTGTCTCTGTCGTATGGATAATAAATGTTAACAAGCAAATCAGCCACAGAGCATCCATAGTGAGTATCTGGCTCCTTGTGTGTAGGGGAAATAGTTTTTCCCATTATACTCGAAATGAAGCCTATGGGAAATTTTAAGTTGACGTTCAGCAAAAAACGTGAAGGAGTTTCCTGATTTTAGGCGAACCCATAATAATTAAGAAAACGCATTCGTCAGGGGGGAATCAGAATGTTCGACAAACAAGATAAAAAGGTACTGGTTGTGGATGACCAGTATGGGATTCGCATTTTACTGTATGAGGTGCTGGGAAAAGAAGGGTACAAGACCTTTCAGGCAGCAAACGGGAAAATGGCATTGGAAATCGTGGAAAAAGAATCACCAGATTTGGTTATCCTCGACATGAAGATCCCTGGGATGGATGGTATTGAGATCTTGAAACACATCAAGAAGATCAATCAGGAAATCAAAGTCATCATGATGACAGCTTACGGAGAGCTGGACATGATCAAAGAAGCAACACAACTGGGAGCATTGACTCATTTTACAAAGCCGTTTGATATCGATGAACTACGAATGGCAGTACATCAGCAGTTAGCTTGTTAGGAACAGACTGCAAAGGTCAGGGTACAAGCGTCCCTGTTAACAAATGCTTGTCTGTGGTATAATAAGCCACATGACTGAAGTCTGCTAGAGGAGGATTTACAAAATGCCACTGGTACCTATGACCGCTTTTACCGAAGACGTCAAAAAGCATAAATACGCCGTCGGACAATTTAACCTGAACAATCTGGAGTTTACTCAAGCGATTACAGAAGCTGCGATGGAAGAAAAATCGCCTGTGATCTTTGGTGTTTCTGAGGGTGCACTGAAATATATGGGGATCGATTATACAGTAGCGATTGCAAAAGTTGCTGCTGAGCGCGCAGGAGTTCCTGTTGCTTTGCATCTTGACCATGGTAGCAATTTCGACATGGTAATGAAGTGCATTCGTGCTGGGTTCTCTTCTGTTATGTTCGATGGTTCCCATCATTCGTTTGAAGATAACCTTCGCCTGACCAAACAGGTTGTAGAGGCTGCTCACGCTGTTGGCGTATCGGTAGAAGGTGAACTCGGTACCATCGGCGGGGTGGAGGACGACTTGTCTGTTGACGAGGAAGATGCCACTCTTGCAAATCCTGAGGAAGCAATCCGCTTCTGGGAAGAAACAAAAGTAGACTACGTAGCGATTGCTGTAGGTACAGCACACGGTATGTACAAAGGAGTTCCAAAAATTCGCTACGACATTATCGAAAAAGTAGCGAGCAACATTGGAGCGCCGATCGTTCTTCACGGTGGTTCCGGCGTACCAGACGAAGCGATTATTGAATCCATCCGTTTGGGCGTAGGAAAAATCAATGTAAATACAGAAAGCCAAGTCGCATGCACGGAAACAGTTCGCAAAGTGCTGGCTGCCAAGCCGAATGAGATCGACCCACGCAAATACCTGGGCCCTGCTCGCGATGCGATCAAGGAAGTAGTCAAAGGAAAAATGCGCTTGTTCGGAAGCAGCAACCGCGCGTAACTGGGAGGATAACCATGCGTTTTTTGATTGATACAGCAAACGTTGAAGAAATCCGCGAAATTCACGAATGGGGAGTTCTGGCGGGCGTAACGACAAATCCGTCTCTGGTTGCCAAAGAAGGACGCGATTTTGTAGAGACCCTGAAAGAAATTCTCGATATTGTTGATGGTCCGATCAGTGCCGAGGTCATCAGTACAGATGCAAAAGGCATGATCGAAGAGGGAGAGAAGCTCGCTGCTCTCTCGAAAAACATCGTCATCAAGCTGCCAATGACCGCAGAAGGTTTGAAGGCAACCAAGTATTTTGCCAAACGCAAAATCAGAACAAACGTAACACTGGTGTTCTCCGCGAACCAGGCACTTTTGGCTGCGCGCGCAGGTGCGAGCTTCGTGTCTCCGTTCTTGGGACGCTTGGATGATATTGGTCAAGATGGCATGCAATTGATCGAAGATATTGCAGAAATCTTTTCAGTTCACGGTATCGACACCGAAATCATTGCGGCATCTGTGCGCCACCCTGTTCACGTAACGGAGGCAGCCCGCCGTGGTTCTCATTTCGCTACCATTCCAGCGAAAGTCTTTAAACAACTCATTGCCCATCCACTGACAGACAGTGGCTTGGAGAAATTCCTCGCTGACTGGGCAAGCATGCAAAAATAAGGACACGTGTTGAAAGTCCAAGCACCTTTTCCATTGGGGAAGGTGCTTCTTTCCCGATTACGCCTGAGGAGAGCAAAGCATGGATAAGCTGATCATCAACGGTGGAAAACCGCTCGCGGGGACGGTGACCATCAGCGGAGCAAAAAACAGCGCAGTCGCACTCATACCAGCAGCGTTGCTGGCAGATGGACCCGTTGTTATTGAGAATCTCCCCCGTATTCAGGATGTAGGTATTTATCACGAGCTCTTGCAGGAAATGGGAGCTGACGTGCTGTTCGAAGAAGATTGGATGGAAATAGACGGACGCAGTATGAGGCTGATGCTCATGCCAAATGGTCGCATCAAAAAGCTTCGTGCCTCGTACTATTTGTGGGGAGCCTTGCTCGCCAAGTTCGGTGAAGCGCAGGTTGGCTTGCCAGGTGGCTGTGATTTGGGCCCGCGTCCAGTAGATTTGCATATCAAAGGTTTTGAAGCGATGGGCGCCGAAGTGGAGAACAAAAATGGCGTCATGACTATCCGTGCCCAAAATGGACGTTTGCAGGGTGCGCGAATTTATCTCGATCTGGTCAGTGTTGGTGCGACCATTAACATCATGCTGGCTGCTGCCAAAGCAGACGGTGTGACCATTATTGAAAACGCTGCCCGTGAGCCTGAAATTGTCGATGTAGCAACCTTGCTCAACAATATGGGAGCAAACATCAAAGGTGCCGGAACGGACATGATTCGCATTCAAGGCGTAGAACGATTGCGCGGATGCCGTCATACGATTATTCCCGATCGGATCGAAGCGGGGACGTACATGATTGCGGCAGCGGCTACGAACGGCAATGTGATGGTAGAGAATGTTATTCCGAAGCATTTGGAGTCTGTAACGGCCAAGCTGCGCGAAATCGGTGCGCAAGTGGTAGAGCAGGATGACAGTATTCAAGTCATCGGACATGATTCTTATCGATCAATCGATGTGAAAACGAGTCCGTATCCGGGTTTTCCAACGGATCTCCAGCAGCCGATCACAACCTTGCTGACTCTTGCCAAAGGCTCAAGCATCGTGACGGACAATATTTACAGCTCGCGTTTTCGACATGTAGATGAACTGCGCCGTATGGGGGCTTCCTTGAAGATTGAAGGAAGATCCGCTGTCATCGAAGGCGGAAGCAAACTGAATGGTGCCAAGGTGGTAGCTTCAGATTTGCGTGCGGGAGCAGCTTTGTTCATTGCCGGATTGGCAACGAACGGCACGACAGAATTAGAAGGACTCGAACATATAGATCGTGGCTACGAAAACTTGGTGGGCAAGTTGCAAGCCTTGGGGGCCGATATTACTCGGATAGGCCTGCAGAGCATGGAAAACCACCAGCGTTAACCAATCACCAGGAGAGGAGTCTTCCAGAATGGAACGCAGTTTAACACTTGAACTGGTACGTGTGACTGAAGCCGCTGCTTTAGCTTCTGCCAGTTGGATGGGTCTCGGAAAAAAAGATGAGGCTGACGATGCGGCAACGACCGCAATGCGCAATGAATTTATGAAAGTGCCGATGGATGGCGTTGTAGTAATTGGCGAGGGCGAAATGGACGAGGCGCCAATGCTGTACATCGGTGAGCGTCTGGGCCAGGGAGTGGCTCCGGCAGTCGATGTGGCTGTAGACCCTTTAGAGGGAACAAATATCCTCGCAAAAGGCACGTGGGGAGCGATTTCGGTCATTGCTATTGCAGACCGGGGAAATTTGTTGCATGCTCCTGACATGTATATGGAGAAAATGGCAGTAGGGCCTAAAGCAGTCGGCAAGGTCGATATCAACGCACCGGTTCGCGATAACCTGAAGGCGGTAGCGCAGGCACAAGGGAAAGATATCAGCGATTTGGTCGCTATTGTACTTGACCGTGATCGTCACTCTAAGGTGATCCACGAAATTCGTGAGGCAGGCGCGCGTATTCGCCTCATCTCTGACGGAGACGTAGCCGCTGCGATTAATACCGCTTTCCCGGATACAGGTGTAGACATTTTGTTCGGTTCTGGAGGAGCGCCTGAAGGTGTTCTGGCAGCGGTTGCCTTGAAATGCCTCGGGGGAGAAATTCAGGGCAAGCTCTTGCCACAAAATGAAGACGAGATTAAACGCTGTGTCAAAATGGGATTGACGAATCCTCATCAAGTACTGTTCATGGATGATTTGGTAAAAGGTGATGACGCCATTTTTGCAGCGACAGGTGTAACGGATGGCGAGTTGCTCAAAGGGGTTCGCTTCCAGGGAACTCGTGCGACGACCAATTCCGTTGTTATGCGTGCAAAAACCGGAACGGTACGTTTCATTGAAGGGAACCACCGCTTAGAACGCAAGCCGCTGAACGGTTTGTAAGAAATAATTTTCGCATGTATTTGTTGAGCTAGGCTTTTTTAAGAGTAAATAAAGAGTGGTGGATGTATGTTACTTTCTGAACTAGAAGAAAAGAAGCTGACCGACCTCTATAAGTTGGCCAAGGAATACCATATTCCGTACTACTCCCAGCTGAAGAAGAAGGAATTGATTTTCGCGATTCTTCGGGCGCGAGCGGAGCGGGATGGTCTCATGTTTATGGAGGGGGTTCTCGAAATATTGCCGGAGGGATATGGCTTCCTCCGCCCCATTAACTATCTCCCCAGCTCAGAAGATATCTACATCTCCCAGTCGCAGATTCGCCGTTTTGATCTGCGGATGGGGGATGTGGTATCAGGAAAAGCAAGACCACCGAAGGAGAATGAACGTTATTTTGGACTCCTTCAAGTAGAGGCTGTGAACGGAGAAGACCCTGAGACAGCCGCTGAGCGTCTTCATTTCCCCGCATTGACACCGTTGTATCCTCAAACCAAGCTCGTACTGGAGACAGCCCCTGCACGTGTTTCCACTCGCCTGATGGATCTTCTCTCTCCTGTTGGACTGGGTCAGCGTGGATTGATTGTGGCTCCGCCAAAAGCGGGGAAAACCATGCTGATCAAAGAAATTGCCAACAGCATTACCGAAAGCCGCCCGGATATCCACTTGTTTGTCTTGCTCATTGATGAGCGTCCGGAAGAGGTGACGGATATGCAGCGATCTGTCAAAGGAGAGGTAGTTGCCTCGACTTTTGACGAGTTGCCTGAGAATCACATCAAAGTTGCTGAGCTTGTCTTGGAGCGTGCAAAGCGACTGGTTGAGCACAAAAAAGACGTGGTGATCCTGCTGGATTCCATTACGCGTCTCGCTCGTGCTTACAACTTGGTTATTCCTCCAAGTGGTCGAACGTTGTCCGGTGGTATTGATCCGGCAGCCTTCCATCGTCCGAAGCGCTTTTTTGGTTCAGCGCGGAATATTGAAGAGGGCGGCAGCTTGACCATTTTGGCAACTGCTTTGGTTGAGACCGGCTCTCGTATGGACGATGTGATCTACGAGGAGTTCAAAGGGACCGGAAATATGGAGCTTCACTTGGATCGCAAGCTGGCGGAGCGCAGAATTTTTCCGGCGATCGATATCCGCCGTTCGGGTACGCGCCGCGAAGAGCTTCTGCTCACCAAAGAAGAGCTGGATAAACTGTGGATGATCCGGAAGAACATGAATGAAACAAATGAGTTTGTAGACTCCTTTATTAAAAAGTTGGCAGATACAAAAACAAACGAAGAATTTTTGCAAACCCTTGAGTCTAAGCAACAGGGCAGAGGGAAGGCAGCTAGCACGACGGTGAGTTCATGATGACTCACCGTCATTTTTTTTGTGGCGTTGGCATACCGTTAGGAAGGGAGCTGGAAAAGAAGGAGGAGATGCTTCGTGGAGTACGTGCAAGTTAGCGCTCCGGTAGAGTCACAGATGGAAGCGAAAAAAGCAGTCGTGGAGCAAGCACTATTTCAAGCGTTTAATCCCTATGCCAGTCTGACTTCACCTGCACCAGCAACGAAAGGAAATTCAGTGGTGTACGCTGTTCGGCAAGGAGATACGCTATCTGGGATTGCCCAGCGCTATGGTCTTTCTTTAAAAAATTTGGTAGAGGCTAATAGCATTACGAATCCCCATCTGGTAAGTGTGGGCATGAAGCTAATCATCAAGCGTGACGAAGTCGGACATATGGTGAAACGGGGAGAAACACTCGATTACATAGCAAGGCGGTACGGTGTGAGTCGGGAATCGTTAATCGAACGAAACCCGCTGCTAAAATGGCTGTCGGACAACCTGTATGTAGGACAGGTCGTGTATGTCCCTATCTCTAAAGGCAATCCGATGTTGGGCAATGATCCGGAGCAGAAGCGAAGTGCCGTTCAAGCAGCAAGTCGGCAAGTCATCACGAGGATTCGCGGCGGTCTAAATTGGCCTGTTAGAGAAGCTACGATTACAAGCGGATTTGGAGCCCGTTGGGGAAAGACACACAAGGGTGTGGATTTGTGGAATGAACAGGAATCAAAGACCCCGATTTTGGCAGCAAGGGCAGGAGTGGTTGTGGAGGCTGGCGCCAATCGGTCAGGGTACGGGCGGATGGTCGTAATTGATCATGGAGATGGCTTGCAAACCTTTTATGCCCATATGCGTCTATTGCTGGTGTCACCAGGTCAAACCGTAGAAGCGGGTGAGATATTGGGATACATGGGGCAGACGGGTAACTCTACGGGCTATCATTTGCACTTTGAAGTGCGACAGGATGATGTGCCGATCAATCCACTTCCCTATCTTGGCAGGTAACCCTATACAATTTACATTGCTTTTTTAATGCGATACAATGGGCAAAGCAAAGAAGCGAGGCGATTTTCCCATGTATTTAGTTTACGCAGATGAAAAAGGCAATGTATACGACCACCCAGGTCTTTTTGCAGTGGCTCGTAACGGAGATATATTGACAGAAATTCTGGAAGAAGAACTGATCCCGCTCCCGGAAGGATCGACGCTGGTCAGTTTGCCGGACACCGAGCCGATCGGAATGGACCCTGACACAGGTGAAATGGTCAAGTTGGATGGCTGTACAGCAGTAGGTGCACTTGTGCCGCAAGGAATTACGAGGCTCTTGCTGCCAGGCTACGTGAAAACGAACAAGGAAAGCAAGCTGCCTTTGTTTGGCTACTCCGCAGTCGTTTGGAAGGATAACCGTTTCTGGGTAACGGGACGGGAGAGTGACGATATTTACAAATGGGACCCGTTGAACTTCCCGATGGATGAACTGCGGCAGCGAGTGGCAAAGACGTTGGAGACGTTTCCGCAAAACCGCATTTTGAACCACTTGTCCCACTGTGCGTTGGAGTACGAATGCTTGACGGCCTCCAATAACTTTTTCAACCGCTGGGAAGGCAGCTTGCCTGTTTCCTATACCTGTAATGCCGGTTGCTACGGCTGTATTTCCGAGCAACCAGATGACAGTGGATTCCCTTCTCCACAGACGCGGATGAACTTCAAGCCGACAGAGGACGAGCTGGTGGAAGTGATGCTGCACCACTTGAAGACACCGGAGAGCATCATCAGCTTCGGACAGGGTTGTGAGGGTGAGCCTTCTACGATGGCTTCCATCATTGTTCCTGCTATGCGTCGTGTACGGGAAACGACAGATATGGGCTTTATCAACATCAATACGAATGCGGGCTTGACGGATCATATCAAAGGCATTGTCGATGCAGGGCTTGATCTGATGCGCGTGAGTATTATCAGTGCGATTGACGAACACTATCATGCATACTACCGCCCGCGCAACTACACGTTGGAAAATGTAGCGCGTTCTGCTGAGTACGCCGCATCCAAGGGTGTGTATACGTCCATTAACTATTTGTGCTTCCCTGGTGTGTTTGACCGCGAAGAGGAAATGGAAGCGATGATCGAGTTCATCCGCAGAACAGGCATTAAACTGATTCAGTTGCGGAATCTGAATATCGATCCAGAGAGCTACTTGGCGATGATTCCAAAAGCGCAGGGCGAAGTATTCGGCATGAAGCAAGCCATCGAGATTTATCAGCAGGAGCTGCCAGATGTCGTAATCGGTTCGTTTACACATATTCCTCCAGATCAACTCCAGCGCAGGAAAAACATGGCGTAATCGGCCAACCAGTTGCATTTCGGCAGTGTTTCATGCTACTATCTGTTATGTGTTTATATAACTCTGTTTCGGCAAACGATTCAGGGCGGAAAGAGGTGTAGATAAGATGAAACAAGACATTCATCCTAAGTACAACGTAGTAACAGTTAGCTGCGCATGCGGTAACGAATTTGAATCCGGTTCCGTGAAACAAGCGTTGAAAGTGGAGATCTGCTCCAACTGCCATCCTTTCTTCACAGGAAAACAAAAATTCGTTGATGCAGGCGGCCGTGTAGACCGTTTCAAACGCAAATACAATCTGTCCTAATCAGAATGTATGGGAACAACCAGGTAGAGCAATCTGCCTGGTTTTGTCTTTTTCTGGAACTGATTTTTTCGGGAGGACAAACGATGACTGCCATAGTCTGGTTCCGTCGGGATCTGCGCTTGCACGACCATGCTGCTTTGCACGCAGCTACGTTTACAGGTGATCCGATTATTCCTGTTTATATAGTGGAGGATTCGCTTTGTCGTTCTGCGGCTGTAGGGGATAAGCGACTGCATGCACATTTTTCTGCGATAGCTGCACTCGATGAAGCTTTGGCTCAACTGGGAGGGCGCCTCTTGATTCGCCACGGCAACCCACATCAAGTGCTCTGCCAATTAGTGGAAGGGACGGGTGCAAATAAGCTGTTTTTCAATCGGGATTATACGCCAGAGGCTCGCAAGCGAGACGAGCTCGTGTCAGAAGTGTTGAGCAGTCAAGGCGTATTTGTACATACATGCAAGGATTTGGTATTGCATGAGCCCGGGGAAATTATGACGAAGCAGCGGACACCGTATGCGGTTTTTACACCTTATCGCTGCGTTTGGCAGATGCTCCCCAAAGACCGGCCACTCCTTCAGCCGACAAGATGGAATCTATTTGATCGGTTGAAGGAGTTGGAGAGTGAGTCAGTCCCTACTGTGGAAGCGTTTGGACGAAAACGACCGATCGGCTCTGAGTGGGAAATGGAGCAGTTCGGGGAGCGAACAGCACGTAAACGATTGCAGCAATTTTTAGATGGTGACATTTATACGTATAAAGAACAACGCGACATGCCAGGAGTGAATGCGACCTCCCGGCTGTCTTTTGCCCTAAACGCAGGTGCTCTGTCTATACGAACGGTGTATCATAGCGTACAGGAAGTGCTTGCTGATGCGCGGGGTGAGCAGGTTGCCTCGATCGAAGCTTTTCTTACGGAACTCATTTGGAGAGAATTTTATCAGCAGGTGCTTTATTTCCATCCACACACGACTAACCATGCCTACCTGCCGCAATTTGAAGAGGTCGCTTGGGAGAACAGGAAGGACCTGTTTGCTCGCTGGTGTCATGGCGAGACGGGCTACCCGATTGTGGACGCTGCTATGAAGCAGTTGAATGAGACGGGATGGATGCACAATCGGCTGCGGATGATTACTGCTTCCTTTTTGACAAAGGATTTACTTGTGGATTGGCGTTGGGGAATGGCCTATTTCGCACAGCACTTGATCGATTTCGATGAAGCGGCAAACATTGGGGGATGGCAGTGGAGTGCTTCGACTGGTACCGATGCGCAACCTTATTTTCGGATTTTTAATCCTGTCACACAAGGGGAAAAGTTTGATCCGGACGGCGTTTTCGTCAAAAAATATCTTCCCGTACTGCGTGAAGTACCTCTACAATATATTCATAAACCGTGGGACATGCCGGAGCATATCCAAGAGCAAGCAGAGTGCAGGATTGGCTTCGACTACCCGCTTCCTTGTGTGGACCATGCACAAAGAAGAAAGCTGGCCATGGCCTTGTTTCAGGAGGCAAAAGAACGCCATGCAAAGACTGAGTAACAACTTTTAGGCAAAGGGAGACAGAGACGTGGCACAACTATATTTTCGGTATGGAGCAATGAATGCTTCCAAATCCATTCAATTATTGACCGTTGCCCACAACTACGAGCAATCGGGGAAAAAAGTAGTAGTGTTTACTCCAGCAGTTGATGATCGCTATGGCGTGGGAAAAGTGGCTTCGCGTGTTGGGATTAGCCGAGAAGCGATTCCGATTAGCGAAGAGACGGACCTGTATCAAATCGTAGAGGCAGAGTCAGTCAAGCCGCATTGCGTGTTGGTTGACGAGGCTCAGTTCATCAGTCGCCACCATGTGGATCAGCTCGTCAGGATCGTAGACAAGCTGGGAATCCCCGTAATCGTCTATGGCTTGTTGAAAAACTTCAAGAATGAGCTCTTCCCTGGCAGCGCCGCCCTTCTATGCGAGGCTGATAAAGTAGAAGAAATTAAAACGGTTTGTGTATATTGCAATAAAAAGGCAACGCATATTCTCAAGTTCAAAAATGGACAACCCGTCTACTCCGGGGAGACGATTGAGATTGCTGGGAATGATACATACAGCAGCGTCTGTCGCAAGCATTACTATACCCCTCCAGTTGCCGAATAACAAAAGCATAGCCACCCCCTGTTTGTCCCGTGCATGAGCCCAAGAGGCGATGCGCAGACTAAGCAAAACAGGAGGTGGCTTTTTCATGCGGACACAGCCTAATTGGCTTTTGCGCAGCTCGCGTGTTGTTCTGGGCTTGGTTGTACTTACGACTGTCCTCACTGTGGGATGCGGGGGAAATACGGCTAGGCAACAGGGCTATAGTACGGATGTGAGAAATACACAGCACAATATGAAGATCAGAGGGGATCAAAGCGGCAATACACTTCAAGGCCGTGCGCCTGTTGCTGCGGATCGTGACCCGTTAATGGGACGCAATCAAAATCCGAATATGGTGATCGGCCACTGGAACTCACGTAATACCCAAGTCGACGTGACCAATATGGAAAGGATGGCCATGTCGGTAAAAGGTGTGGAAAACGCTCGCATCACACTCAGCGATGCCAATGCATATGTTACTCTTGACCTTGTGCATAACATCACTGCGAATCAAGCGCGAACCATCGAGCAGCAGGTGATTTCGCTTCTTCAGGAAAGAATCCCGCGTTACGATTTTCACTTAACCTCGCATGACGGTTACCATCGCTGACAGGTGAGCAGGACGTATGTAGCAAGGCTCGGCATTGCCGGGCCTGTTTGGCATCGGTAAAACATTTCCAGTTATAATGCACTTTGACTTCTTGCGCCATTCCTCCTATAATTTATCTGTTATAACCGTTTTTATGGTAGATAGCATTTTATCGCAATTCATATCTAACATACATGCTACCAAGGCTTCGCCTGCGCCAAAAGGCTATTATTCTTTGCGATGGGGTGAAATAAAAATGTTTACACGCTTATCAGCAGTCGAAGAGCGTTTTGAAGAAGTAACCAATCTCCTATGTGACCCCGACGTCATTAGTGATACAAAACGCTTGCGTGAACTGTCCAAGGAACAATCTTCGTTGGAAGAGACGGTAACGACATACCGTGAATATAAATCAGTGGTGGGTCAAATTGATGACGCCAAAGCGATGCTGGAAGAGAAGCTGGATGACGAGATGCGTGAAATGGTCAAGCTCGAACTCAACGAATTGTCAGCACGCAAGGAACAACTGGAAGATCGCTTGAAGATCCTGTTGCTTCCAAAAGACCCGAACGATGAGAAAAACGTGATTGTGGAAATCCGCGGTGCTGCGGGTGGCGATGAAGCTGCACTGTTTGCGGCGGTGCTGTTCCGTATGTACACGCGTTTTGCGGAGCGCAACGCTTTTAAAATTGAAGTGCTGGAGGCAAGCCCAACCGATATTGGCGGATACAAGGAAATTGTCTTCTCGTTGTCTGGCCGCGGTGCTTATAGCAAAATGAAGTTCGAAAGCGGCGCGCATCGTGTGCAACGCATTCCGGCTACTGAGTCCGGTGGGCGCATCCATACTTCTACTGCAACTGTTCTGGTTCTGCCAGAAGCAGAAGACGTGGAAGTGGAAGTACACGAAAAAGATATCCGCATCGATACGTTCTGCTCCAGTGGTGCAGGCGGTCAGAGCGTTAACACGACCAAGTCTGCGGTTCGCGTAACGCATATTCCTACAGGGATCATGGTTTCTTGTCAGGACGAGAAATCCCAGCATTCCAACAAAGACAAAGCGCTGCGTGTATTGCGTGCTCGTCTGTATGATTTCTACATGCAACAACAAAATGCGGAAGCAGATGCAACGCGCAAAAGCTTGGTGGGTACTGGTGACCGAAGCGAGCGCATCCGCACGTACAACTATCCACAAAGCCGCGTGACCGACCACCGCATCGGTCTGACCCTGCACCGACTGGAATCGGTATTGGAAGGCGAATTGGATGAAGTGATCGACAACCTGATCCTGCATGAACAAACGGAGCTTTTGAAAAGCCATGCACACTCAGCTTGATTGGTCTGATGTCACGACGATTCGAGAAGCCCTATTACGGGCTTCTTCCTTTTTGCGGGAAAAAGGGACGAAGGATCCTTTGTTCGAAGCGGAGCTAATGATTCGTCATTGTCTCAACTGGGATCGGACACGCTTTTTAATGGCGATGACGGATTCAATCGATGCAGAAACATTGGTGAAGCTGGACGGACTGTGCATGCGCAGGGCGAATAACGAGCCATTGCAATACATGTTTGGCGAACAGGAGTTTTACGGACGTCCTTTTACGGTGCGACCAGGGGTGCTGATCCCAAGACCGGAAACGGAGATACTGGTGGAGCAAGTGCTGGCTGCCGCAGCAAAGCTCTGGCCTGAGAGCGAAGAGCTAGCGGTGGTGGATATCGGCACAGGGAGCGGAGCCATCTGCATTACACTCGCGCTAGAAAAACCGCAATGGCGTGTGACTACGGTGGACCTGTCTCCTGAGGCAACGGCAATTGCTCGGGAAAATGCAGGGCGTCTTGGGGCAGATGTCCGCTTTCTACAAGGGGATTTGGTGCAGCCGCTTTTGGAAGCAGGCGAAAAGGTAGACATCCTTGTGTCCAATCCACCTTATATCCCGAGCCGCGATGTCGAGGAGCTGGACGATGAAGTGCGCGTACATGAACCGCGCTTGGCTTTGGATGGCGGTGAAGATGGTCTGGATTGCTATCGTCGCCTGTGTGAGGCACTGCCGAGTCTATTAAAAGATAGAGCGGTCGTAGCGTTTGAGGTAGGCATTTATCAGGCTGGGGATGTAGCGGCATTGATGAGGGCATCCGGTGTCATGGATGAGGTAGAGATTGTTCCAGACTTGGCGGGGATTGAGCGGGTTGTTGTCGGAGTGAGACGATAGCACTGACTCGTCTCGCCTTTTTTACATAGGGAATGAATGTTTGAAATCGTGTGAATCCGTCCATACTGATTGCTAAAGAGAGAAGATCAGTATAGAGGGAGACGGATAACGATGAAACGGATGTTGTTGATGGCGTTTAGCCTGTTTATGCTTATGATGAGCTGGGAGGGGCAGCTTACTTCGGCCAATGTGTTGGATAATGGGCCGATCCCTCAGGAATCCGTTCGCTTGCGCATTATTGCGAACAGCGATTCTGTCCAAGATCAATGGTTAAAGCGCGAAGTCAGAGATGCGATTATCGCTCAAATGAATACGTGGGCGGATGATATCGAGACATTGGAGGAAGCAGAGCAAGTGATTCAATCACAATTGCCTGTCCTTCAACAAGTGGTAGACAAGACGATCAAGGAACGCGGTTTTTCTTACAAAGCTGTAGTCGATTTCGGCGAAGTCCCTTTTCCGACGAAGCTGTACGGCTCCTATGTGTACCCTGCGGGTAATTACCGAGCAGTCCGTGTACAAATCGGGGAGGCAAAAGGTCAAAACTGGTGGTGTGTCCTGTTCCCGCCGCTCTGCTTTATTGACATGTCAAATGGCGACGCTGTAAAGGCAGAGCCAACTCCAGAGCCTGAAGAAACTGAGCAAACGACCGCAGCTGTATCCGAGGAAGTAGCGGTCTTACCCCTAGAAGAAAACGAAGTAGAGCTACATTCCGAAACTAAGAAAGTGGACGCTGAGCAAACAAAAGTAGAAGTGGAAGAGTCCGAAGAGGTAGAAAAAGCAGAAGAAGTAACGGCCTCTGCTCCTGAAGTAGAAGTGAGATTTTACTTATGGGAAAAAATCGAGGGCTGGCTCTCCTAAGCTGGACATAAAAAACGACACCCGCCGCTCGTGCAGGTGTCGTTTTGAATTGCTGCGATTACTTTTTGAATAAAGCCTCACGAATCTCAGACTTCAACAAATCTTGGTAACGCTGAGCAGGGATCGCGAACTCTGGCATTCCCGCTGCATAGGCGGCAATTTCGTATTGACCAAAATGGATCATCAGGTTGCCATCTTTAAAAGAGAAGCCTTGATCCTCTCTGATGCTTTCGAATCCATCGTAAGGATTAAAGCCATCCGCCTCGGTTTTTTCTTTTATTTGTTGCAAAATGATTTGATTGAAAATGGTACGGTAGTCATGGCCGGACTGGAACAGATCAGCCAGCTTCAATTGTTTTGATTTGGTTTGATTATCGATGTTGTAATACGTAACATCCGTCATGCCATGTGCTCCGCCTGTATATATGTACGTCTGTACAGAGAAAGAAACGAGATTGCCAGCATTGTATACCTCATAAGAGATGTCGAGCGCATGAGGGCGTGGCTCCCATCCGTGCTTTTTCGCTTCTGCCGCATCTGCTTTCCCGGCTTTTTGTCCTTCCGCCAAGCCTGTTTGCGCTTCTTTCAGCAGAGCAGCGTTCAGTTTTGCTTCAAAAGCTTTATCCTTCATCCCGCTTATCACTGGGATGGATACTTTACCTTGAAATTCTTTCGTATCGACCGTAATGGTTTTTGGTGTGAACACGACACCGTTTGCTTGTGGCTTTGGCGCTTGCACAGCTGGTTTTGCGGAGGCTGCAGGTGAAGCAGGTGCTGCAAATACTGGGGCAGCGACGGCTGTTAACAATACAGCTGTGCCAAGCAGGCTGGAAGTTAAGGATTTAAAAGATGACATTTCATTCACGGTCCTTTCGATAAAGGGAAAGTTATTGTTTTGTTTTCGTGTTCATTCTACTACAAGGCTAAGACGGAGGAAGTTAAAAAAAGGTAACAAGGCTCCCTTTTCCACGCTGTTCAGAAAAGTTATTCACAAGTTACCCACAGCCTGTTGAAAACTTTTTTGTGCACATCTATACTTAAGGCACTCCTTACAAAGAAACGAGCTAGAGAAAGGATTTTTTAACGATGGAAATGAATTTTGTGACAAAAGTCTGGTCTGTGGATAACGATGTGGAAAATCAGCATAGTTGTGCACAGATTGTGGATGCAGCCCGTTTTCTTCGAGAAGGGGCTGTTGTCGCGTTTCCCACAGAGACGGTTTACGGCTTGGGAGCGAATGCATTATCAAATGAAGCAGTGGAAAAAATATTTACAGCAAAAGGCAGACCCAGTGATAATCCGCTGATTGTACATATTGGAGCGTGGGACCAGTTGTCCACAGTAGCAAGTGAGGTTCCGGAGAAAGGGAAAAAACTGATGGAGGCATTTTGGCCTGGACCCTTGACGGTGATTTTGCCAAAAACCGATCAGGTAGCTTCGCTGGTAACGGCAGGACTGGATTCTGTCGGGGTTCGCATGCCTGATCATCCGATTGCCTTGGCTTTGATCAAGGAAGCGGGAGTACCGATTGCAGCTCCGAGCGCCAATCGCTCTGGACGTCCGAGTCCTACGACTGCGGCGCATGTATTGGCTGACTTGGATGGACGCGTAGCAGGAGTGGTCGATGGTGGGGCAACAGGTGTTGGGGTAGAGTCTACTGTGATTGATGTGACACAGGACCCGCCCATGATTCTGCGCCCAGGCGGCATTACACGGGAGCAAATGGAACCAGTAATTGGCTATGTGGAGCTCGATCCTTCTTTTCAAGTGGGAGCAGCCGAGGCACCGCGCTCTCCAGGGATGAAATATACGCATTACGCTCCAGAAGGCGAAATGTGGCTAGTATCAGGAGAGAGTGAAAAAGCTCGGGCAAAAATGGAAGACATGCTGCAACAGGCGAAGCAACACGGTCAAAAAACGGGTGTGCTGGCAACGGAAGAAACAGCTCCCTTTTGGCAAAGCCACGTGTCGGCAGATGTCGTTCTTGTGGTCGGATCACAAGCGGATCTGGAGGCGGTTGCCCAACAGCTGTACGCAGTGCTGCGAGAATTCGACGATCGAGAAGTGCAGTATATTGTTGGGGAGACTTTCCCGCGAAACGGGTTAGGTATGGCCGTGATGAATCGCTTGGAAAAGGCTGCTGGAGGCCGTGTCTTGTCCGTGTAAACCTGTCCTAAACTCCCCCTTGTCCGCATAAGGTGAAGAGACGGGAGGGGAGCTGCTTGGACCAGGTGTTATTCCAATGGGGGCAATTTTTGACGTTGCTCATTATTGCTTTCGCCTTAAGTATGGATGCCTTTTCGTTAGGAATTGGCGTAGGAATGGTTGGCATTCGGTTACGAGAGATTATCAAAGTAAGTATCACCATCGGACTGTTTCACATTATGATGCCGATCATCGGGATTGTCGTTGGAGCGTACTTGTCCGATTTGATTGGAGATATAGCCGTGTTTATTGGCGGTGGGGTCCTGATGATCATCGGCTTGCATATGCTATGGAATGGCTTTGTTCAAGGGGATCAAAAAAGTGTGTTGAAGACAAAAGGGTTCGGACTTATGCTCTTCGCATTTAGTGTCAGCCTGGATGCTTTCACCGTCGGTTTCTCGTTCGGCTTGATCGAGGTCAATAGAATTTTGGCCATCTCCCTGTTTGGAGTAATGGGTGCCACGATGTCTTACTTCGGCTTATTGTTAGGCAGGAGTGTGGGAGGGTGGCTTGGCGAATACAGCGAATTAATAGGTGGACTTATTTTGTTTGGTTTTGGGTTAAAATTTATGATATAACCGGACTAATTATCAGGAGAGGAGGAACCATACGTGAAACGGATACTTTTCGTCTGTACGGGAAATACGTGCCGAAGCCCAATGGCAGAAGCGATGTTCCGTGCGAAGACAGACGGACAGGGGCTTGAAATACGCTCAGCTGGCGTGGCGGCATTTGCCGGTCAGGATGCCTCCTTGCACGCCAAACAAGTATTAGAAGAGCGAGGAATTGCCCACGATCACAAGGCCAGCAAGGTAGACGATGGGTTGATTGAATGGTCTGATGTCATTTTGACGATGACGCACGGTCACAAGCGCGCGATCTTGACGTATTTCCCCTCAGCCGCTGAAAAGGTGCATACCCTACAAGAGTTCGTGGGGATAGAAGGCTTTAGTGATATTGCTGACCCATATGGGGGATCACTGATGGATTATCGCAGGTGTGCCGAAGAAATCGAAGAGTCACTGGAAAGGCTCTCATTGATGCTCAAGGACCCAGCTCTTCGTAAATCAGTGGATGAATAGGGTGCTGGTGTATAGCCAGGGCCTTGTTTTTTGTGAGAGTACGAACAATTTTTTAGTGACTTGATAAAAATGTTCACTTTTTACTTATGACTTTTTGATGTATACTAGACGAAGATTATGAGACAAGCGAGGGATGACAGATGAAAGTAGCACTTGCTGCTGATCACGGTGGATACAAGCTAAAAGAGGAGATCAAGACTCTGCTGGCCTCCATGAACATCCAAACGGAAGACTTCGGCTGCACCTGCGAGGAATCGGTTGATTATCCCGATTATGCTTTGCCAGTAGCGGAAAAGGTGGCAGCGGGGGAGTTTGATCGAGGCATTCTCGTTTGCGGAACAGGTATCGGCATGTCGATCGCAGCCAACAAGGTTCCAGGCATCCGTTGTGCACTTGTGCATGATACGTTTTCTGCACGCGCAACCCGTGAGCATAACAACACCAATGTGTTGGCGATGGGTGAGCGGGTCATTGGACCGGGTCTTGCGCTTGATATCGTGAAAATTTGGTTGGAAACAGAGTTTCAAGGTGGTCGCCACGAGCGCCGTGTGGAAAAGATTTCCCAAATTGAAGCGAAGCATGCGGGAGTGAAGTAAGTGGATTTATCCGCTATCGAAAAACAAATCAGTGAAATTGTCGAAGAAGTAGCCGATTTGGCGGAGCTGAAAGCTGGACAGCTTATGGTGATTGGGTGCAGTACCAGCGAGGTGCTCGGGGAGCATATTGGAAAAGCTGGCAGCCAAGATGTAGCGAAAGCTTTGTATCGCGGGATCCAATCTGTTGTAGAGAAACGCGGCTTTGCTGTTGCCTTTCAATGTTGTGAACATTTGAACAGGGCTCTAGTCGTCGAGCGCGATGTTGCGTTGCGATACGGACTGGAAGAGGTCTCGGTTGTTCCCGTTCCGACTGCTGGAGGCTCTATGGCTGCGCATGCATTTACACAGTTCACGGATGCAGCCGTTGTAGAGCACATTCGCGCGCATGCAGGCATAGATATCGGCCATACGCTTATCGGCATGCATCTGAAGCATGTGGCAGTACCGGTTCGTCCGACATTGCGTCTCGTTGGACAAGCACATGTTACGGCAGCCCGCACACGTCCCAAGCTGATTGGCGGACCGCGCGCCGTGTATGAGAAAACACCACCAAATGAAAGCTGCACGTAAAAGAGGAGGAGAAACTACTATGCTAGATTTTTTACGTAAACAAGACCCACAAGTAATGGAAGCCATTCAATTGGAGCTCGGAAGACAACGCGACAAGATTGAGCTGATTGCTTCTGAAAACTTCGTAAGCCGCGCAGTTATGGAAGCAATGGGAACCGTTTTGACGAACAAATACGCAGAAGGTTACCCAGGCCGCCGCTATTACGGTGGTTGCGAGTATGTGGATATCGTGGAAAACATCGCGCGCGACCGCGTAAAAGAAATTTTCGGCGCTGAGCATGCAAACGTACAACCACACTCCGGTGCTCAGGCGAACATGGCAGTATACTTCACGATTCTTCAGCCAGGCGACACCGTATTGGGAATGAACCTGTCCCACGGTGGTCACTTGACGCATGGTAGTGCAGTAAACTTCTCCGGTACTCTGTACAATTTCGTTGACTACGGTGTAGATGAAGATACTCACCTGATCAACTATGAAGTTGTTCGTGCAAAAGCATTGGAGCACAAGCCAAAACTGATCGTTTGTGGGGCGAGTGCCTATCCACGTACGATTGATTTTGCTAAATTCCGTGAGATCGCGGATGAAGTGGGCGCGTACTTCATGGTCGACATGGCGCACATCGCTGGTCTGGTTGCGGCAGGTCTGCATCCAAATCCAGTGCCGCATGCACATTTTGTTACTTCTACGACGCACAAGACTCTGCGTGGACCGCGCGGCGGTTTGATTTTGTGCAAGGAAGAATTCGCGAAGGGCATCGACAAATCCGTATTCCCAGGCGTTCAAGGTGGTCCGTTGATGCATGTCATCGCAGCAAAAGCGGTTGCCTTCGGCGAAAACCTGCAACCAGAATTCAAGGATTACGCAAATCGCATCATCAAGAATGCTCGTGCGTTTGCTGAGGCACTGACTGCTGAAGGTCTGACGCTTGTTTCCGGCGGAACGGATAACCACCTCGTATTGGTTGATGTAAGCAAAATCGGCCTGACTGGTAAAGTAGCTGAGCATCTGCTGGACGAAGTAAGCATTACAACGAACAAAAATACGATTCCTTACGATACACAAAGCCCGTTTGTTACAAGCGGTGTGCGCATGGGTACGCCAGCAGTTACAAGCCGCGGTTTTGATGAGGAAGCAATGAAAGAAGTAGCAGCGATTATCGCTCTGACATTGAAAAATCCAGAGGATGCTGCGAAGCACGAGGAAGCACGCCAACGTGTGGCAGCTTTGTGCCAACGCTTCCCGATGTATGAAGGCTTGAATATCTAAGCAAGGCAACGAGAAGCAGACCCAGTGGAAATTTTCCCATAGGGGTCTGCTTTTCTTTACTTCCCGGCTGTTGCCAGGGGTCAAGGAAGGCAAAAAGTACGAAGATTAGGCAAATTGACGGCTCAACTCTCACCAGCTATTATAGAAAGGATGTATTGATAGGGAAACGGAGGAAATGACATGAGCCGTGTATATGTGTTTGACCATCCGCTGATTCAGCATAAAGTTACGTATATTCGTGACAAGAATACAGGGACCAAGGAATTTCGCGAACTGGTAGATGAAGTGACTACTCTAATGGGCTATGAAATTACCCGTGATATGCCGTTGGAGGAAACTACGATCGAAACGCCAGTGGCTACCTGTCAGTCGAATGTAATTGCTGGTAAAAAAGTAGGGTTGGTACCGATTCTTCGTGCTGGTCTTGGTATGGTGGATGGCCTGATGAGGTTGATCCCTGCTGCCAAAGTAGGACACGTGGGTCTTTACCGCGATCCGGAAACCCTGCAGCCTGTTGAGTATTATGTGAAGCTGCCATCCGATGTTGCTGAGCGTGAGTTGATTGTAACTGACCCGATGCTGGCGACTGGTGGTTCTGCTGTTGCCGCTCTTACTGCTTTGAAAAAACGTGGAGCGAAAAACTTGAAACTGATGTGCCTCATCGCTGCTCCAGAAGGCATCAAGCTAGTTCAGGACGAACATCCTGATGTAGATATTTACGTAGCGGCTGTTGACGAATATTTAAACGACCATGGATACATCGTGCCAGGCTTGGGCGATGCGGGTGACCGCTTGTACGGCACGAAGTAGTCGGAGAGGGAAAAACGGATGAAAACTGTAAAAGTAATGACGGTATTCGGCACACGTCCGGAAGCGATTAAAATGGCGCCACTTGTCCATGAATTGAACAAGTACAGCGAACAGATTGAATCGGTCGTTTGCGTGACGGCTCAGCATCGTCAAATGCTCGATCAGGTTTTGGACATTTTTGATATTCAACCAGACATTGATTTGAACATCATGAAGGATCGCCAAACGCTGGTGGGTGTGACCACTCGCGCATTGGAGAGCCTGGATGAAACGATGAAGGAAGTAAAACCGGACATTGTTCTCGTACACGGGGATACGACAACCACTTTTGTGGCGAGTCTGGCTGCTTTTTATAATCAAGTCGCGATTGGCCACGTGGAAGCGGGCTTGCGCACATGGGACAAGTACTCGCCGTTCCCGGAAGAGATGAACCGTCAGTTGACAGGTGTAATGGCTGACCTTCACTTCTCTCCGACCAATGGATCGGCTGACAATCTTCGTCGCGAAGCAAAGCCGGAAAAGAGCATCTACGTGACAGGAAACACAGCGATTGACGCGTTGAAAACAACGGTTCGCGAGGATTACACGCATCCGGTGCTTGATCGCGTAGCTGGTCAGAAGCTGGTACTGATGACGGCACATCGCCGCGAAAATTTGGGCGAGCCAATGCGCCGTATTTTCCGTGCAGTTCGAAGACTGGTTGACGAGCATCCTGAGATTGCAGTTGTGTATCCGGTTCACTTGAATCCTGCTGTACAAGAAGTGGCGCAGGAGATTCTCGGAAACCACGATCGCATTTCGTTGATCGAACCATTGGATGCCCTTGATTTCCACAACTTTGCTCGTCGTGCTCATCTCATCCTGACCGATTCCGGCGGGGTACAAGAGGAAGCGCCGTCTCTTGGCGTACCAGTCCTGGTTCTGCGCGATACGACAGAACGCCCTGAGGGGATTGAAGCAGGCACGTTGAAGCTCGTGGGTACCGACGAAGAGCAAGTGTATGCAATGGCAAAAGAATTGCTGACCAACCAATCGGCTTACGATGCGATGGCACACGCTGTCAACCCGTACGGGGATGGCGAGGCTTCCCGTCGTATCGTAGAAGCAATCCTCTATCATTTTGGTTTGCGAGCTGAACAACCAGAGCCTTTCCAACCAGGTCAGTAACATACAGCTAGGAAAACCCGCCAGGTACCGTTCGTCAAAACCGGGCGGGTTTCTTGTTGTAGAGGGATTTTTTGGTTTTAGTGACTGACGATTTGGTATGTTTTTCTAATAGGGAATCGAGAGAATTGGCGAAACTATCCATGACCTTTTGCGTCTAATATTTAGTTGCTTGGCTTAGATGGTAGAAAGACAGAGTTTGGAATACGGAGAGGAGTTACCAACATGAGAGCGCAAAGGATAGTGACGCTGCTCACGGCCACGACCATGGCCTGGGGAGCTTTTGTTCCGTTTGTGCCGTTTGCGACCAATGTCGCACACGCCAGAGCGGAAACCAGTGCATTGAATATGATGTGGCAAACCCCAATTGGTGAGGGGACCACTTTGCAGAAATATACGAAATCATTTGCCAATCAAGTAGTCACGATCATGGTAACCAAGGTTGATCTGAATAATCCTTACGTTGAGGTCAAACCGGTATACGGAACGAAAGGCAAGCTGACAGACAGGCAGACGGTTACACAAATGGCGCGTGAAACCGGAGCTGTAGCAGCGATCAATGCCGATTTTTTTAACATGTCCAAGCGGGGAGCGCCGTTTGGTATTGTCATGAAAGACGATGAACTCATATCTTCCATGGGCTTGGTCTCCTACTGGTACGCGCTGGGCTTGACTGGAGACAAGATGGCCATCGTCGACAAGTTTGGCTTTGGCGGCAAGGTTACTGCTCCTAATGGCGCTACCTATTCGATTCAGGGTGTCAACAAGGAAGAGTACAACCCGAGTGATTCACGAAAAAGTCACCAGAACCAATTGAACGTCTATACCCCTTCCTTTGGCAAAACCAGCTTGGGGACGATACCGGGCTACAAAGATGTCGTCGAGATTCTGTTTGTAGACAACGTAGCCAAAGAAGTTCGTGTGAATCAACCTGGCGTATACATACCTTACAACGGCTATGTCCTTTGGGGACATGGAGCAGCAGGAGCATTCCTCAAACAAAACTTCCCAGTAGGCGCTACTGCAGTGGTTGAGTACCAAACGACACCACAGACACTCAACCTAAAGCAAGCGGTAGGCGGCAATGTGATTTTGGTTGATCAAGGGAAAGCGCTCACTTCCTTTCAAGCGGACAAGTCCATCATCAACAAGACGGCACGCACATCGGTCGGAGTTTCCCAGGACGGGAAGACCTTGTACATGGTCACGATCGATGCGAGCCAAGGCGTTTATTTGGACGAGCTGGCAAAAATCATGGCGGAGCTCGGCTCTTATCGGGCTGTAAACTTTGACGGTGGCGGCTCTACGACCATGGCAGCTCGCATGCTGGGTGAGACACACGCCAATCTGGCGAATAAGCCGAGCGGCGGTGCTGAGCGTCGCGTACCTACTGGACTGGCCGTATACAACACGGCACCTGCTGGAGAGTTGAAAGGCTTCCAAATCGATGTACCGGCAGATGTGCTTATCGGACAATCTATCCCGCTCAGCGCATCCAAAGGTTATGACGTTCATTACCTGCCGTATGCGATCAATGCAGGCGATGTGAGTTGGGATGCTAGTCAGTCCGAAGCGGGCTCCGTAAATGGCAAGCACTTCACACCAGCTCGCTCCGGCAAGATCACATTGACTGCGCGATTGGGCAATGTGACGCAAAATAAAGACATTCAAGTCATTTCCGGAAACGATGTTCAGCAAATCATCGTTTCCCCGAATCCGATCACGATTGCACCGGGACAGTCCCTTCATCTCGATGTCAAAATCAAAACGAAAAAGGGCTCAACCGTACAAGCGACGCCACTTAGCGTAAAAGCGAGTGTCGATTCTTCTGTAGCGACGATTAACGACAATCTGCAACTGGTAGCAAGCAATGAGCCAGGTAACGGAAACCTGACGATTACGTATGATGGCGTGGCGACAACCGTACCATTTGCCGTTGGACAATTTGAGCAGCCATGGCTCACGTTCGATAATCAGGCTGGCATGTACCATGCGGCAAATCCATCCAGCATCAGTTCGGCTGGTTCGTTCGCGCTCGTCTCCGATCAGACATTCCGCACGAAAAAGGCAGCGAAGCTGGTGTACAACTTCTCTGGAGCACCAGCGAATAACATGCGGATTTCGTACGGCGTTCTGGGAGCGAAACCTGTGACCATCCCTGGCAAGCCGCTCGGATTGGGATTGTGGGTCAATGGTGACAACAGCGGACATTGGCTCCGTGCAGAAGTAGTCGATGCAAACGGCAAGCCAGTCTACGTCGATCTGGCAAAAGAGATCAATTGGACAGGCTGGAAGCAAGTGAAAGGCTACTTCCCGAGCAATGTTGCCTATCCATTGCAACTGAAGAGTGTGTATGTCGTTGACCAAGCCAATGATGGCATTACACATGACAAAGGAACACTGTACATGGACGAATTCTCGCTCCTCTTGGGCAACCAGTCAGGTCAACCAAGCGATGTAGCCGTTGTCCCTGAACTGCCAGGCAGCATGTCCCTCGGGGCGGAGCTCGATCTCCATTATTCCTTTGCAAATACTGCATCTTACCTGGATAGTGCGCTGATTGATGTGGAGTCGATCGTGACCCAGCCAATGCCAGGATATGTACCTGCTGATTATTCGTTTACGATTAAACCGGGCGAACTAAAAGCAGGACAAGAGGACGCAATTTCCACTTCGTCGATTCAGTTGACCTTGGCACCGAAGCAATGGCTCGCTGGAAAAGGCGTTGGACTCTTGTACGTAAACCAAGTGAACAATACTTTAGATCCGCTTCTGGGAACCATGAATGCTCAAGGTCAGTGGGTATACGAAGTCAATAGCTACGGCAAGTATATTCCGTACTACTTGGACAATGCAGGTACGAGCAGCGCAGGATTCACAGATATCGCGAAGCATCCCGCCAAGGCAGAAATCACCTACATGGCGGAAAAGGGCTACGTGAAGGGTTTGACGGAGACGACGTTCGGCCCAGAGGTTTCTTTGACAAGAGCACAGTTCGTCACCCTGCTCGCGCGCACTTTTGAATGGGAGCTTCCTTCCTCACCAAAGCTGAAATTTAAGGATAAGGTGCCTTCCTATGCACAAGGTGCTGTACAGGTTGCTGTTTCCAAAGGCCTGGTGAAGGGTTATAACGATAACACCTTCCGTCCGGATCAGCCGGTGACTCGCGCAGAGGCCGCAGTCATTCTCGATCGTCTCGTGAATAAAAAGGGAGCGACGAAAAAGCTCTCCGATAAAGGGACCTGGCCATCCTGGGCAACCACATCCATCAACAACATGGTCGGACTTGGTCTGATTGATCCAGTTGGAGGAAATTATCAGCCGAATAAACCGACGACGAGAGCAGTGTGTGTCGTAGCGCTTTATCGGATCCTACATCAAGTTAAATAGAATCGGAATAAAAAAGGTCAAGCTCCTCTAACGAAGAGGAGCTTGACCTTTTTGAGTTTTAGAAGATATCGATGAGCTGACAAAGCTGGTGAGAAGAAAAAGCGCAGAGCTCGTAGACCTTGACAACGCCTACCTAGTCGGAACTTCCAAAAGGGGACCACGCTTGTCGAACACTTCTTCCTTGAGAACCTTCCGCCCGTAGGGTGGCTTTGGCTCGACGGTCCCCTTTTGGAAGTGGAGACGGACAGTGAATCCCCATTGCGGGCGTGTCAGAGTCGAAGAGAACTGCGCTTTTTCTTCTCCTCCACTATGTTGACTCAAACCAGAAGAGCCTTCTTCGATCTTGCTAATTTTTCAAAGTCGAGAAAAAAGCTTTGCCAAAATAGGTTAACCATTTTAAAATAACGGTTAACAAATATATGTTAACCAAGGTTGTGATTCGGTTGTTAAATAGTTATGCAGAGCTCTCTGCCAAAAACAAGCAATACGTTTGGCATCCCTTCACCCAAATGAAAGACTACGTCGCACAGGAGCCACTGATTATTGCGAGAGGAGAAGGGATCAAGCTGTTCGATGTGAACGGCAAGGCTTATTACGACGGCTTTTCCTCCGTGTGGTTGAACGTCCATGGCCACAATGTTCCCGAGCTGAATCAGGCGATCACAGAGCAGCTCGACCAGATTGCCCACTCTACCTTGCTCGGCATGGCAAACGTCCCATCCATTTTATTAGCGGAAAAGCTGATCCACCTCGCTCCAAAAGGATTGGGCAAGGTCTTTTACTCTGACAACGGGGCAACCGCGGTCGAAATCTCACTGAAAATGGCGTTCCAATACTGGCAAAATCGCGGGCAGACCAATAAGCATTCGTTTATCACGATGAACAATGCCTATCACGGGGATACGATTGGAGCTACCAGTGTGGGAGCCATTCCTCTCTACCATCAGGTCTACAAGCCACTGCTCTTTTCTCCGCATGTCATTCCATATCCTTATCCATACCGGCAAGGCGGCGAAGAAGCAGCCGTTCAGGCCACATTGAGCAGTCTGGAAAGTTTGCTTCGGGAAAGAGCTCATGAGATTGCAGCGATGATCGTTGAGCCTGTCGTGCAGGGAGCAAGCGGCATGATTATCATGCCAGACGGTTGCTTGAAAAAAATCGCGGAGCTGTTGCGTGCCCATGATGTATTGCTGATCGCAGACGAAGTAGCGACAGGATTTGGACGCACGGGCAAAATGTTCGCTTGTGAGCATGATGGGGTCGTGCCAGACATCATGGCGGTTGCGAAAGGGCTAACGGGAGGGTATTTGCCAGTAGCGGCTACCTTAGTAACCGAGCAGATTTATGATGCTTTTTTCGCCGACTATGAGGAACAGAAAACCTTCTTTCATGGACATTCGTTCACAGGAAATCCACTCGGCTGTGCAGTCGCTCTCGCCAACCTGCGGCTGATGGAGGAGCGCGGAGTCGTTCAACAAGTAGCAAAAAAAGCAATCGATTTGGATCAATTGCTAAAGCCACTTCGTGACCTGCCTCATGTAGGAGATATCCGGCAAAAAGGCTTGATGGCGGGAATCGAGCTGGTTCGAGATAAAGAGACCAAGGAGCCTTATCACTGGAATGAGCGGATCGGTGTACGTGTCTGTCAGGTAGCGAGAGAAAAAGGGCTTTTGACACGGCCGTTGGGCAACGTCATCGTTTTTATCCCTCCGCTTGTCTCTACAACCGAAGAATTGGCTGACATGATTCGGATTTTGGCGGAATCGATTCAGGACGTAACGACAGGTGATACGAGGAGTGATTGATATGGCTGATCGCCCCTTTTCCGGATTGTTCATTACAGGAACAGATACAGGGGTAGGCAAAACGGTTGTGACTGCCGGAATCGCATCCGTGTTGCGTGAGACAGGAGTGGACATAGGGGTTTGGAAGCCAGTCCAGTCAGGAGCACGAGCACATGATGAGGGCAGTGACGCTATGTGCTTGAGAGCGTGGAGCGGAGTGACTGACGCGTGTGAGGAGATAGCCCCGCTCTGTTTTGAGGCACCGCTTACCCCTTTTCTGGCTGCGGAAGCAGAGGGGAAAAGCTTGACTATGGAGGAAGTAATCGCTTGCGGGCGCCCTCTGATGGAACGTTATCCGGCACTCCTCGTCGAAGGAGCCGGTGGTCTGCTTGTTCCATTGACTCCAACCGAAACGATGGCGGATCTTGCTGCTCGACTGAATCTGCCAATGCTCATCGTGGCTCGGGCTGGGCTCGGTACGATTAACCATACGCTCTTATCCGTTTGGTATGCACGGGAACTCGGGATCGAGGTTGCAGGTGTCATTCTGAATCAAAACAACTCAGCGGGTGTTATCGATGAGAGTGTCAAAACAAACGCGAGCATGATTGAGAGCTATGGGGGAGTCCCTGTATGGGGCGTACTTCCATGGATCGACCAACCGTTAGGGCGCCAGCAGTTGACACAGCTAATCCACGAATGTGTAGACATCGGACAGTTGTGTCAGTGGAGCCATAAATAAAAAGAAGGAGAGACGAGAAAATGAAGCAAAGCACCTGTCTGGATTGGAAGGAATACGCTCATAAAGCGATTGCCAAAGAAGAGTTTACGCAGGAAGAGGCTATGAAGGTGTTGCAAGCGCCAGATGATCAGCTGCTGCTGGTTATGAACGAAGCTTTTCGCGTCAGAAAGCACTTTTTCGGGAAAAAGGTCAAACTGAATATGATCATCAACGCCAAGAGCGGCCTATGCCCAGAGGATTGCGGTTACTGCTCGCAGTCGATTGTTTCGAATGCTCCTGTATCCAAGTACACGATGCTGGACAAGGAGACATTGCTCGCAGGTGCGCGAGAGGCCATGAATCGAAAGGCAGGTACATACTGTATTGTCGCTTCAGGACGTGGTCCCACGGAAAAAGAGCTGGGCCAAGTCATCGAAGCAGTCAAAGAAATTCGTGAGACGATGCCATTGAAAATTTGCGCGTGTTTAGGGATTTTAAGCGATGAACAAGCAACGCGCCTAAAAGATTCAGGTGTTCACCGCTACAACCATAATCTCAACACGAGTCGTAACCATTACGAAGCGATTACGACAACGCACACGTACGATCAGCGTGTACAGACAGTGGATACCGTGAAAAGAGCAGGGATGTCGCCATGCGCAGGCGTGATTATCGGCATGGGGGAGAGCGATGAGGAGATCGTCGAAATGGCATTTGCCCTGCGCAATCTCGACGCAGATTCCATCCCGATCAATTTTTTAAATGCGATTCAAGGAACCCCGTTGGAGGATAAAGGACGTACCCCGGCAATGAAAGCTCTTCGTGTTCTCGCCTTGTTCCGATTTATTTGCCCGGATAAAGAAATTCGTGTTGCGGGTGGTCGCGAAGTGAATTTGCGCACCTTGCAGCCCCTTTCCTTGTATGCAGCCAACTCGTTGTTCGTGGGCGACTATTTGACGACCCCCGGGCAAGAAATCACGACAGACCATCAGATGATTGAAGACCTCGGGTTTGAAATCGAGCTGTGTGCGCTGTAGGACAGTATCAGTTATGAAGAAGCGCTACAAATGGCTGGAAGAAGAATACGATTCATTGCGCAAACAATCGTTGGCAAGAGAATGGAACACCGTAGAGTCAGCCGGTGATCGCGCAGGCACGTGGATTCAAGTCGAAGGGAAACCATTATTAAATCTGTCATCGAACAACTATTTGGGCTTGGCCCATGATCGACGAATCGTGGAAGCTGGCAAGATGGCGGCAGAGGAGTGGGGGGCAGGAGGAACTGCCTCTCGCCTCGTCCATGGCAACTTCGCGTTGTACGACGAGCTTGAACAACAAGTGGCGGCGTGGAAAGAGAGAGAAGGGGCGCTTGTTTTTGCAAACGGCTATCAGGCAAATACAGGGGTACTTGCAGCGCTTGCTGGAAGAGGCGACGCTGTTTTTAGTGATCGGTTGAATCACGCCAGCATTGTAGATGGGATCGTGCTCAGTCGGGCGGAGCATTTTCGATACAGACATAACGACATGGAACATCTGGAATTTTTGCTGAAAAAGCACCAGGATACAAGACGGAAGTGGATCGTCACGGACAGCATATTCTCCATGGACGGTGATAAAGCCCCTCTTCTTGAATTGGTACAACTGCGAGATCGTTACGATGCCATGCTGATGGTTGATGAAGCCCATGCAGGGGGAGTGCGTGGTGAAGAAGGGCAGGGCTTGTGCCACGAGCTGGGCATCGCCGGACAAGTCGATGTTTTGATGGGGACCTTCAGCAAGGCATTTGGTGTTTATGGGGCATACGTATGCGCAGATGAGATCATCATTCGTTATTTGATGACAAAAGCGCGCTCGCTGGTCTATTCCACAGCTCTGCCCCCTGCGGTGATTGGCTCGAATCTGGCGGCGTTGTCTTTGGTGCAAACAGACTCTTGGCGAAGAAAAGCAGTGAGGCAGAATGCGCTCATGTTTCGCCAGTTGCTTCGCTCACGCGGGTTTACCGTAGACGAAGAAGATACGCCAATCATCCCGCTCACGTTAGTGGAGAATGAATGGACTCTCCAATTTAGCAAAAGGCTTCGGCAGCGAGGGATTGCAGCAGTGGCGATTCGACCTCCTACTGTGCCAGCAGGAACTGCGCGTATCCGTTTTACGGTGATGGCTGCCCATACGCGCGAAGAGCTGGAGTGGGCTTGCGAGCAAGTGAGCGAAATCAGAGACGAGCTTCACAAAGGAGAAACGATATCGTGAGAAAAGTGATGCTGTGGCTAACCGGGTGGGGAATGCCAGATTGCAGCTGGGATGCAGTTCGCTCACAGTTTCCTTCCTATCAGCACATCAGTCCTACTTATTCAGACGTCACGGATTCCTCGCAATTCTTCGAGAGAGTAGAAGAGGAAGTCCGCTCTCTAGCGGTGCAGGAGCTGATTGTAGTGGGGTGGTCTATGGGAGGGATGCTCGGGATACGCCTCGCTGCCCAATACCCGGTCTCAGGACTTGTTTTGATCGGCACCACAGCTCGCTTTACGTGCGAACAGCATGACCTTCGCAAAGGGTGGCATCCTGTTGTTTTGCAAAGGATGAAAAGGCAGCTTTCCGTAGCACGCGAGCGGGTAATGGACGGATTTGTCAAACAGATGCTAACACCAGGAGAGCGTGAACAAACAGATTTGCACGAGAGACTGAATAGCCAGAAGTGGAGTACGGAGGCGTTGATTGCGGGCTTGACCTTTTTAGAAGAAGAGGATTGCCGATCGTCCCTGTCTTCGCTGATTACTCCCACTCTCGTCATTCATGGAACGGAGGATGCTATTTGTTCGTTCGCAGCCGGAGAAGAACTGGCGAGTAGCCTTGCAGGTGCCCATTTCGTGCAAATTCCTGACTGTGGTCATGCTCCGCATGTATTTGTTCCGGAGGTTGTAGGAGAATCGCTAAAGAGGATGGTGGAGCAGCTTGCAAAAGAGGGCAATCAGCAGCCGATTTAGTGAGAAGGCTGTCTCATACGAAAAATACGCACTCGTGCAAAAGAAGATGGCCGACCATTTGAGCCAAATGGTTACAGAGATAGCGAACGAGAACGAGGTGCGAAACATTGTAGAGGTTGGCTGTGGGACAGGGAGGTTAACCCGCGTTATTCGCAGCCATTTTTCTGCTGCCCATTACGAAGCAATAGAGATTGCATCAGGCATGTTGGAGCAGGCGAAGAACAATCTGGAGCAGCACGGCCTGAGTTGTTCGTTTTCTCAAGCCGATGCTGAAGAATGGGTTTGGGAACAACAGGCGAAGTCAAAGGATTTGATCGTTTCAGGAGCGTGTTTTCAGTGGTTTGCCAAGCCAGCGCATACGCTAAAAGGATTGGGAAGAATCCTGAAGACTGGAGCACCTTTGGTTTTTTCAACATTTGGACCCGATACTTTTTGGGAGCTGCATGATTCGTTTGCGAATGCTCATGCGATTTTGGGGGAAAAGGGTGTACGCCATGGCTTGGAGTTTCTCTCTGCACGTGATTGGCGCGAGCAATTGGAGCAAGCAGGATTTACGGATATAGAGATCATAAGGAAATATGAACGGCTAACTTACCCGGGAGTACGGGATTTCTTGCATGCCGTGAAAGCGGTGGGCGCCAGTGCAAGTATGGAGCAAGGAAGCGGTATTGGGCGCAGAAGACTCCTTGCAGAAATGATTCGTTACTATGAGCAGACGTATAAAAGAGAGACGGGCATCCCTGTCACCTACGAAGTTATTTACGTTCGTGCAGTTTCATCTATGTAGTGTGTTTTCAATAATTTTTGTTATAGAAATGAGAATGGTTATCAAATAGAATGAATAGAAGAACGATGGGAGGGCTATCAAGGAGTTGACTGTGGGACAATGAACGTAGATGATCATATTTTTCTATGGAACCAGGCAAGTGTCCGATTACATGATGTACGGCATATCGTCATGCGAGCCGGAGAGAAGCTGCGATCCTACCAATTGCCGGCCAGTGCCTTTCTATTTTCGGTGAGAGGCAGTGGTCTGATTCGGCTTGACGGGAATGTGCATGCTATCAAGAATTGCTATATTACCCATGCTGGCAAAGGTACTTACGTGGATATTGAGGAAATAAAGGATGAGCTGGAATACTATCTGATTTTATACAAAGCTCATTTGCCGTTTCCTTGCCGGCAGGAGCTGCTACGTTTACTGGAGAAAACACAACCTTTTCACATCCAATACGGCTTTACTCCCATGCATCAGGCAAACGTATTTGTCGCAATATCACGTATGCAGCAAGCATGGAATCAGAACGGCAACCTGGACAAGCTGCGAGCCAAGGCTTTGCTTTATCAACTCGTATGTGAGCTAATGGCACAGATGCAGTCGCAAGGAATCGGGGTAACGGTACCGAATTTGGTCGTTCAGGCCGTCAGGTATATCGAGGAGCATTATGCAGAGACTTTCACGCTCGAGGATCTTTCCACGCTCTTAAACTGCAGCCCCCGATCCCTGCAACGCACCTTTAAAGCCCAACTAGAGGTCGGCCCTATCGACTATTTGATCCAAGTGCGCATTCAAAAAGCGCAGGAACTACTGCGTCAAACGAATTTGGGACTAAAAGAGGTAGCGGAATCAGTAGGTTATGCAGACAGCTATTATTTCAGTCGGATTTTTAAGAAATATACAGGCTTCTCCCCTTCTATGTATAAGGAAAATCCGCTGACATCGGAAATTCGTCGCCAAAGTCCATCACTCTTGTCGCGATATTCCATTGCTGGTCAAAAGCTGTGGAAATATAATGATCACATTGAAAATGAAAATCAAAATCATCCGCATTCAAGAGATGGAGGAGCCGTACCGATGTATAAGAGCACAAAAGCGATGCTGGCGCTGAACCTGATGCTGAGCCTTACCTTGCTGCTGGGAGCCTGCTCAGGTGGCGGTACGAATACTAGTAATTCTGGAAGTACAGCAACAGGCGCCTCAAAACAGGTAGCGACACAGTCGAATACTATGCAACCTAGCGCGAATCAAGAAGTGAAGAAAAGTGAGACGCGTACTATCAAGCACATGAAAGGCGAGCTGACGCTTGATTTTAAACCAGTCAGAATCGCTGTGCTGGATACGCAATACGCAGATCAAATGCTGGCCTTGGGCGAGCTGCCTGCGGGAAGTGTGATTACAACGGGGGATGGAACAAAGTTTCCCGAGTATCTCATGGACAAGCTAAAAGATGTACATGTACTAGGGACAAAGGACGAGCCAAATTCGGAAGCGGTCGTGGCTATGGAGCCTGACTTGATTATTTGCACGGAGTTCCAGGATAAAATCTATGATAACCTGTCCAAAATCGCTCCAACCATCATGTTTGGTCGAAACGAAGACTGGCGGGATACACTGCTTACATTCGGGAAAATTCTCGAAAAGGAACAAGAAGCTGAGAAAATCGTAAAAGACTATCAAGAAAAAACGAACAAATTGAAAGCAGAGCTCGCAACCAAGCTCAAGGGTGAGTCCGTAGCACTTATTCGTCCACGTGATAATGCCATTCGACTGCACACAGTTGAACACCGTACGGCTGCTATCTTGTATTCCGATTTGGGACTGACTCCTCCCAAGCCAGCGATGGATAAATCTGATACAGCTACGATGATTTCTCTGGAAGTGCTGCCAGAGGTAAATGCCGATCACTTATTTGTCGTAACGGACAAAGCGAATCAAGCATTAACGGACGAATTCAAAAACAGCTCCATTTGGAAGGGGCTAAAAGCAGCCAAGGAAAATAAGGTGTACGAGGTAAACACAACCGTTTGGATTGCCTATTACGGCCCGATTGCCATCAACAATATCGTCGATGAAATTGCAGAAGCGCTTCTATAAATCATACAGACCGTCACTCGCTCTCCTAAGAGCAGTGACGTTTTTTTATAAATTGGAAAAGAAAGCGATTTCTTGGCAGGAATTATCACAAAAAGATGGAATCTTAAGAAGGTTGCCTATCCTGTGTATTCGAGGGGTGTGTGGAAGATGAGTCAAAGAGAAATCGTCATTGCGAGTGCTGTGCGCACTGCTATAGGTAGCTTTCAAGGAACGCTTGCAGGTGTCAGCGCGACAAAGCTGGGCGGGATTGTACTGGAAGCAGCCCTGGAGCGTGCTGGTGTTTCCAAAGATGCGGTCGATGAAGTGATTATGGGGAACGTACTGTCAGCAGGCTTGGGTCAAAACCCGGCGCGCCAGGCTTCTATTCACGCGGGCCTTGCTCATGAGGTTCCCTCCCTGACAATCAACAAGGTTTGTGGTTCAGGTCTAAAAGCCGTTCATCTGGCTGTGCAGTCAATCCTTGCAGGTGAGGCAGAAGTTGTCTTGGCTGGTGGGATGGAGAATATGAGCCAGGCACCATATTTAATGGAAGGTGCACGCTCAGGCTACCGAATGGGAGACCAGAAAGTAGTAGACTCCATGATTCGCGACGGACTGTGGTGTGCTTTCAACGACTACCACATGGGCATTACAGCGGAGAACCTTTGCACCAAATACGAAATTGGACGCGAAGAGCAGGATGAATTTTCAGCGTGGAGCCAGGAAAAGGCTCAGCAAGCGCTCGCTAGTGGTCGTTTTCAGGAAGAAATCGTACCGGTTCCGATCCCGCAACGCAAGGGTGATCCGGTGCTGTTTGCCGTAGACGAATTCCCGCGTGCTGGTGTGACAGCCGAAGCACTAGGCAAACTGAAGCCTGCATTTAAAAAGGATGGAACTGTGACTGCTGGGAATGCATCTGGCATCAATGATGGAGCAGCGGCTCTATTGATTATGACACGCGAAAAGGCAGAAGAGCTGGGTGTGAAGCCTCTCGCCCGTATCGTAGCCAATGCGAGTGCAGGTGTTGATCCGAGCATCATGGGGTACGGTCCAGTTCCTGCGACCAAACGCGTACTGGAAAAAGCGGGTCTGTCGATTGCTGATATAGACTTGATCGAAGCAAATGAAGCTTTTGCCGTCCAATCGCTGTCTGTTGGCAAAGCACTAGGCTTTGATCGCGAGAAGCTGAATGTCAATGGCGGAGCCATTGCTTTGGGACATCCAATTGGTGCGAGTGGCGCGAGAATCTTGGTCACGCTCGTGCATGAATTGCAAAAGCGCGAAGGGGTAAAATATGGGTTAGCTACCCTTTGCATCGGCGGTGGACAAGGGGTCTCTACAATTGTCGAGAAAATTTAAATTTTAAAATGTGAACGCTTTGTGTACAGACTGAGCCGAACGTTGACAAAGGGAATAATTCTTCGTTAATATGAATGAGGGCAAAGGGGCACTTGACACCAGCCCTCTCCTTATGTATGAAAGGAGAATGTTACTCTGTGTCGAAATTGGATAATCCGTGGCGAGCGATCACGTTGGTCACCCTGATCGGTGTCGATATGGCCGTTTGCGTGATTTCGGGAGTCCTTCTGGGAAAATACCTGGATGGCTTTTTCTCAACCAATCCGCTTTTTTTGATGGTTGGACTGCTCGCGGGATTAGGAATAGGCGTGTACAGCGTCTACCGCATCGTTCGCGGTTACCTCTAGGGAGATGGAACATGCAAACGTTTTCTTCGGCAATGCGATCCACGTTTCGCTATGCCTTTTTCTGTATGGCAACGGCCTCGATACTCTGGGCGGTGTTGCCATCGTATCGTTTCTTTTTACAAAGCCTCCTGCTTGGGATGGTCTGCAGTTTGGTGAATGGCACGGTCCTATTCAGCAAAACCTGGCGTATTGGTCAGATGGCTGTTGATCCAAATGTCCGGCCAAAAGGAACTGGAATGTTGCAGCGACTGGCTGTGGCAGGCTTTGCAGTTTTTTTGACAATGCGTTTTCCTCATTTGTTTGGAATCGGTGGCGTGTTGATAGGTTTATTCCTCTTTCAGATTCTCAGTTTCCTATTTGTGTATCGCTCCTTTAAATAGATAGTAGATATTTTTTCTTTACACGTACGTAAGCAATAGACTCGCGCGGAAGAAAGGGGTGAAATACATGCATTATTCTCTGCGGTTTGAATGGTTGGGCATGGTATTTGACATCTCCACTATTCTCATGATTTTGGTTACCTCTCTGGTGGTGCTTTTGCTGTGTATCGGGATGACCCGCAACCTGACCTCCGCAACTCCAAGCGGCGCGCAAAACGTGATGGAATGGATTGTGGACTTCGTTACCGGCATTACAAAAAGCTACATCACACCGAAGAAGGCTGCGGGCTTTGTCTCGCTGGCACTCACTTTGTTCCTTTACATTTTCCTTGGAAACCAACTGGGTCTCGTATTTAACGTAAACACGGCTCACCACAACGGTCCTGACCATCAAGTAAGTGAAAAGGTTAAAGACATGTTGACGGCTTCCACGAATGAACAAATGAAGCAACAAAAGATGGCCAAGCTTGAAGAAGAGCTGAACTCTACCGATCCATCCTCGCATGGCGTTGTCATTGGCTGGTGGAAATCGCCAACAGCGACTCCTAGCGTAACTTTCGCTCTGGCGTTCATCGTTCTTCTCTACGCTCACTATCTGGGCATCAAGAAGAGCTTCGGCGGATGGTTGAAACATACGTTCCTGAACCCGATTCACATTCTGGAGGAGTTCATCATCAAGCCGTTGACGCTGCCTTTGCGTCTATTCGGTAACATCTTTGCGGGTGAGGTTTTGATTGCCTTCCTGCTTGGTGTTGGGATCTTCGGAAGCATTCCGTTGTTCCTGTGGCTGGGCTACTCAGTGTTCGTCGGTTCCGTACAGGCATTCATTTTCACAACGCTGGCGATGGTTTACTTGTCACAGCAGGTGAATGAAGAACACTAATTTTGTGCTTACCCGATTTTATCTTCGCTTTTAAACACTAAGGAGGTTTTTAAACAATGGAAGGTTTGGCTCTTGCAATTGGTATCGTATTTGGTCTGGCTGCTCTTGGCGCAGCGATTGGTAACTCTTTGGTAATCTCTCGTACAATTGAAGGCGTAGCTCGTCAACCAGAAGCACGTGGTAGCCTGATGGGTCTCATGTTCCTGGGTCTTGGTCTGGTAGAGGCAGTTCCGATCATCGCTGTAGCGATCGGTTTCATTCTCTTCGGTCGCCTGTAATCAGCGAGCATTTAGTAACAATAGGCGGGCACTTGATACCCGCCTATATTTTTGACAAAGACAATTAATAACCTTGATGATACATCTTTCTTTTCGCAGGAAGGAGTGAAACGAATGCTCGACTTTGGAGCGGTATCCCTGGAATGGGGAACGCTGTTAACCCAGGCAATTGTGTTCTTGTTGTTGTTGCTGCTTGTTCGTAAATTAGCTATGGGCCCGATCGTAGGGATCATGGAAAAACGTCGTCAGCATATCGAAAGTCAAATCTCCTCGGCTGAGAAGAACCGCACTGAAGCGGAAGCTCTTCTGGCTGAGCAACGTCGCGTGCTGGATGAAGCGCGTGCAGAATCGAAAGCAATCATTGACCGCGCTACAAAGCAAGCGTCTGATGAAGCAACCAAAATCGTGACAGAAGCACAAGCTGCATCCGAGCGTATGAAAGCGGAAGCAAGCGCTGAACTGGCACGCGAAGTGGAAAAAGCAAAACTCGAACTGCGTGAGCAAATGACCAGCCTGTCCGTGCTCTTGGCTTCCAAGATCATCGAGAAAGAACTGGACGAAGCAGCTCAAAAATCTACTGTTGACAAATTTCTCGCACAAGTGGGAGATCGCCTATGAGTAGCGCAGTAGGTAAACGTTATGCTCGTGCCCTCTTTGAAGTAGCGAGTGAACGTAGCAAGATTGATCAGGTAGAAGCTGACCTGGGTGCGATCGTGGAAGCGGTTGAAGGCAATGAAGATCTGAAAAAGATCATGCTGCACCCGCACATCGCAGCAGATGCGAAAGCTACGCTCGCTGACGAATTGTTCAAAAGCCATGTAGGGGAAGAAACCTTTAATTTTCTGAACGTCCTGATTGAGAACGGACGCGAAGTTGATCTGGTTGATATCTACCGTTCTTTTGTACAACTGGCGAACGAAGCTCGTGGATTTGCAGATGCGATTGTGACAAGTGCAAAGCCGCTTTCTACTGAAGAGCAAAATGAGCTGGCTGAGAAGTTCGGTCAAACGCTGAATAAAAAGCTGCGTATGACAGCAGTCGTAGATCCAGCGATTCTCGGCGGCGTTATTATCAAAATTGGCGACCGTCTGTACGATGGCAGCCTGAAAACGAAGTTGGAAACCTTTGCGCAAAAAGCGTAAAGTTCGATGGCTTTTAAGAAGTTGGATGAATGGGGTGAATTAAGTGAGTGCAATCAGACCAGAAGAGATTAGCTCCCTCATTAAAGAGCGGATCGCTAACTTTAAATCTGAAATCGAAGTTGTGGATGTAGGCACAGTCATCCAAGTAGGTGACGGTATTGCTCGTGTTCACGGTTTGGAAAAGGCCATGCAAGGGGAGCTTCTCGAGTTCCAAAATGGCGTAATGGGTATGGTACTCAACTTGGAAGAAGATAACGTGGGTGTCGTTATTATGGGACCTTTCCGCGACATTAAGGAAGGCGATACTGTAAAACGTACCGGCCGCGTTATGGAAGTTCCAGTAGGGGAAGCGCTGCTCGGCCGCGTTGTTAACCCACTGGGTCAACCAATCGATGGTCAAGGCCCTATCGCAAATGACGGTTTCCGTCCAATCGAGAGCCCAGCTCCTGGCGTTATGGCGCGTAAATCCGTACACGAGCCACTCCAAACAGGTATCAAAGCGATTGACGCGATGATTCCAGTTGGTCGTGGACAGCGTGAGTTGATCATTGGTGACCGCCAAACTGGTAAAACAGCAGTGGCGCTCGACACGATCATCAACCAAAAAGGTAAAGACATGATTTGTATCTACGTTGCAATCGGTCAAAAGCAATCCACCGTTGCAAACATCGTAGAAACTCTGCGTAAAGCAGGGGCTCTGGATTACACAATCATCGTTTCTGCTACTGCGTCTGACCCAGCTCCTATGTTGTACCTGGCTCCATATACAGGTGTAACAATGGGTGAGTACTTCATGTACAAAGGCGGACACGTTCTGTGCGTATACGATGACCTGTCCAAACAGGCTGCTGCATACCGCGAAATGTCCCTCTTGCTCCGTCGTCCTCCAGGTCGCGAAGCATATCCTGGTGACGTATTTTACTTGCACTCCCGCTTGCTGGAGCGCGCTGCGAAACTGTCTGATGATCTGGGCGCTGGTTCTATTACGGCTCTGCCATTCATCGAAACCCAAGCGGGTGACATTTCCGCATACATTCCAACCAACGTGATCTCCATCACGGACGGTCAGATCTTCCTGGAGACAGACTTGTTCAACGCAGGTCAACGTCCAGCGGTTAACACCGGTCTTTCCGTATCCCGTGTAGGTGGTTCCGCGCAAATCAAGGCGATGAAAAAGGTAGCAGGTCCACTCAAGCTCGAGTTGGCTCAATACCGTGAGTTGGCTGCGTTTGCTCAGTTCGGTTCCGATCTGGACAAAGCGACCCAAGCTCGTCTGACCCGTGGTGAGCGCTTGATGGAAATCATGAAACAAGGTCAGTTCGATCCAATGCCTGTTGAGAAGCAAGTTGCTTCTATTTATAGCGCTACAAGAGGTTACCTGGATGACATTCCAGTAGCAGAAGTGCGCCGCTTTGAGAAAGAGCTGTTGTCTTTCTTGGATTCCAACAAACCGCAACTGTTGGAGCACATCCGCACAACGAAAGACCTTCCAGATGAAAAAGAATTCAACGCAGCGATCGAAGAGTTCAAAAAAGGCTTTTCGGTAACTCGCTAATCGTTAACCTGATAGACATCAGATGCATGCCGGGCGATTTGCCCGTGCATGCGTCCTCAAGGTGGTGAAAACGAGTGGCTAAAGGAATACGTGAGATTCGACGCAGTATCAAAAGTAAAAAAGATATGCGCCAAATCACGAAAGCGATGAAAATGGTGGCAGCTGCAAAGCTTCGCCGTAACCAGGATAAAGCTGAGGCGGCACGCCCGTATGCTGACAAGATCCAAGAAGTGATCGCAAGCATCGCGAGTGGGACCTCTGGTTCCAAACATCCAATGTTGCAAAATCGTCCGGTGAAAAAGACTGGTTATATTGTCATCACTTCCGACCGTGGACTTGCTGGGGGTTACAATGCCAACATTCTCCGTAAAGTGGTAAATACCATCAACGAGAAGCACAAGTCCAAGGATGAATACGGTATTTTTGTGATTGGCCGCAAAGGTCGTGACTTCTTCAGCAAACGGAACTACCCGCTTTTGGAGGAAGTAACAGGTCTGCCAGTCAGCCCAGCCTTTGCTGATATCAAGAAAATTGCCGGTGCAGCAGTCCAAATGTTCGAGAATGAGCAGATTGACGAACTGTACCTGTGCTACAACAAGTTCCAAAGTGCAATTTCGCAAATACCTACCGTAAAACAATTGCTCCCATTGGAAGCTCCCGAGAGCAACAATGCGCGCACAATGAATTACGAGTATGAGCCGTCCTCGGAAGAAGTATTGGCGGACCTGTTGCCGAAATATGCGGAAACACTGGTTTACAGTGCACTTCTTGAAGCAAAAGCTTCCGAAGAAGGTTCCCGTATGACTGCAATGGGCAACGCGACAGACAATGCTACGGATATGATCAACCGTTTAACGTTGAGCTACAACCGTGCTCGTCAGGCTGCCATTACACAAGAGATTTCCGAGATCGTTGCAGGTGCAAACGCACAGGCTTAGTGGCAGCGAATAGCTCCCAATTTAGCTTTACAGGAGGGAAGAAGTAAGATGGCGAATGGACGCGTGGTTCAGGTAATGGGTCCGGTTGTTGACGTCGAGTTCGACCGCGGACACCTGCCTGCCATTTACAATGCGATCAAGATTCAACATAAAGCACAAAGCGCTGGTGAGCGCGACATCGACTTGACTGTTGAGGTTGCTACTCATTTGGGCGATAACTTGGTTCGTACCGTTGCAATGTCTTCCACTGACGGTTTGGTTCGTGGTATGGAAGCAGTTGATACCGGTGCAGCTATCTCCGTTCCAGTGGGTGCAGTAACCCTCGGACGCGTATTCAACGTATTGGGTGAGCCGATCGACCTGCAAGAACTCGGTCAAGTAGATCGTCGTGACCCAATTCACCGTAAAGCTCCTGAGTTCGTAGACCAAGCAACAACTGTTGAGATCCTGGAAACAGGTATCAAAGTTATTGACCTCTTGGCTCCGTACATCAAGGGTGGTAAGATCGGTCTGTTTGGTGGTGCGGGTGTAGGTAAAACCGTTACTATTCAAGAGCTGATCAACAACATCGCGCAAGAGCACGGTGGTATTTCCGTATTCGCAGGTGTAGGTGAGCGTACCCGTGAAGGTAACGACCTGTACCACGAGATGAAAGACGCAGGCGTTCTGCCGAAAACCGCGATGGTATTCGGTCAGATGAACGAACCGCCTGGTGCACGTCTTCGTGTAGCGTTGACTGGTCTGACTATGGCGGAATACTTCCGTGATGAAGAAGGCCGCGACGTTCTTCTCTTTGTTGATAACATCTTCCGCTTTACTCAAGCGGGTTCGGAAGTTTCTGCTCTCTTGGGCCGTATGCCATCTGCGGTAGGTTACCAGCCAACACTGGCTACCGAAATGGGTCAGCTGCAAGAGCGTATTACCTCCACGAAAAAAGGTTCCGTAACGTCCATTCAAGCGATCTACGTACCAGCGGATGACTACACTGACCCGGCTCCTGCTACTACGTTTGCTCACTTGGACGCTACAACGAACCTGGAGCGTTCCATCGCTGAGTTGGGTATCTTCCCTGCGGTAGACCCACTCGCATCCACTTCCCGTGCTCTGGCTCCTGATGTAGTTGGCCAAGAACACTATGACGTGGCTCGTGGCGTTCAAAAAATCCTGCAACGTTACAAAGAACTGCAAGATATCATCGCGATTCTCGGTATGGACGAGCTGAGCGACGACGACAAGCAAGTAGTTGGACGCGCACGCCGCATTCAACGTTTCTTGTCCCAGTCCTTCCACGTTGCCGAGCAGTTCACTGGTAACCCAGGCCAATACGTGCCATTGAAAGAAACCGTTCGCAGCTTCAAGGAAATCCTCGAAGGTAAGCATGACCACCTGCCAGAGGGCGCGTTCCTGTACGTAGGTACAATTGAAGAAGCGGTAGAAAAAGCGAAGAAAATGGCGTAAGACACCCTGGAAAGGGGAGACGAGTAAGTGAGTAAGATGACAGTTGAAGTCGTAACTCCTGAACGGGTTGTCTACAGCGGTCAGGCTGAAATGGTGATTGCTCGCGGCTTGCAAGGGGAAATCGGTATTATGCCGAACCACATGCCGTTGGTAACCCCGCTGAAAACAGCGCCAGTTCGGATTAAGACAGAAGGCGATAAAGAAGTAAAGATGGCTGTAAGCGGCGGCTTCATGGAAGTGCGCGGCGATAAAGTGACCATCCTTGCTGAAACGGCTGAATTGCCGGGAGACATCGATGTTGAACGCGCGAAGGCAGCGAAAGAGCGTGCTGAAAAGCGTTTGGCTGAGAAATATGCCGAGCTCGACGTCAAGCGTGCAGAACGCGCGCTGCAACGTGCAATGGCACGTATCGACGTAGCGAAGTAAAGCGTAAGCTTGCTATCCCCGCGCCCATGTGGCTGCGGGGATTTTTCGGTTATAGGGCAATGAATGATGAGTCATGGAATTCGGGCATGATATTTCCAGTTGGTAATTGCCTAATGTTTCTGTGTATAATAGACCTAATGCCCTGCCGACGAGCTACGTTAGCATGAAAAATAGCGGGAAAAAGCGGCATTGGCTATTGGGATTAAAGGAGAGTGTAATTGATGCAAACCATTCGCGATATCCGCCACAATCAAGATGGCGTAGTGATTCCTAGCAGCTATGCGGCTAATGGCTGGACAAGCGTGCTATCTCATGAAATGAATGTTCTTTTCCAAGCAATGTGCTATGTAGTAACGAATCATGAGTCCAAAGAAGAGATGAGAAAAGCTCTGGACGAGTTCGATGCATTGAAAGACACATTCACCGAGCCTGTTCAAGAAGGGTTTAAGTCTGAAGAGGATTTTAAAGGCTATGTAAACCTTTTGAACAGATTCAAAGCGTTTATGAGCCGTTCCGATTATGCGTATCCGACATCTCTTGACGAAGCGATTGAGCTTTTTGTGAAGTGGGGTCTGGTAATCGATAATGGAGATGCTTGGGATGTACCGGTATATCCATTCCCAGATGCATCTGAGTTGTTCAAGCTGAGAGAAGAAGAAGCTCTTGCGTTGGCTCATATTAAACTGGAGGCATTGGTTCATCCGATGTTTAGCCGTCTCGTGATGAAGCTGCACGAGCATGAAGAAAATACGTTCAGCATGTCCAAAGCAGAAATGAAGCAATTGCTGAACACCAATGACGAGATGCTGGCAGAGGTTCTGATCAAGCTGACTCCATATATGGAAGATGCGATTGAAAATATGCTGGAAATCCCAGAAGACGAGAAGATGAACTTCACGATTGTATGGGAGCGTATTTACGAGGACTTCCTCGGACAGCAATTTTCAAACAACGTTCAATAATTAAGAGAATAAGGGAACCAGACGGGCATATTCGTTTGGTTATCATACTATGCTGGAAAAACTCAGGGAGAAATCTCTGAGTTTTTTCCCTTTATATGGGATAAAAGGAAGGCTTTCGTTAGACACCCTATTGGCAATTTGCTATAATGATAAAGGTATTTTTTTCTAGCAGTACTGGTTCAAAAGACACTTTTGAACAACCCCTAGCAGTATCGATAAGCGACAGCGTTCATACCTACACCTTTGATGCTGCGAGCAGTACCCTTTTGAGGGAGTCTCGACTTCTTCTGGAGGACAGCGCAAGACGATTCATACCTTTCTCAAGAGCGGAGGGAACGTGGGTGAGTGACATCTATACCAACAATTATGTGATTGTCGCGATCTTTTTGATTCTTGGTGTGCTGTTGCCCGTAGCTACAGTCAGTTTTGTTGGTCCATTACTTCGTCCAAAGAAACCGACACGGGAGAAGCAAACTACTTATGAAAGCGGTAACATCCCTGTTGGTGACAGTTGGGTGCGTTTCAACGTGAAGTATTACATCTTTGCTCTCATGTTTGTCATCTTTGATGTAGAAACACTCTTTCTGTATCCGTGGGCCGTCGCTTACAAAGAACTGGGGCTCTTTGCCTTAGTCGAGATGGTCATCTTTATATCCTTGCTTATCATAGGATTGATTTACGCGTGGAGAAAGAAGGTGCTAGAATGGAACTAGACCTGACAAGCATTGCGCCTGAATTGCAAGAGGAATTGAATCGTAACGTCATGTTCACGACATTGGAAACAGTGAAGGGATGGGTTCGCAGCAACTCGTTGTGGCCATTAACCTTTGGCTTGGCCTGTTGCGCAATCGAGATGATGGGAACGGGTGGAGCGCGTTATGACCTCGACCGGTTTGGCGTTATTTTTCGAGCATCCCCGAGACAATCTGATGTCATGATCGTAGCCGGAACCGTCACGAAAAAGATGGCACCACTGCTGCGCAGGCTGTATGATCAAATGCCTGAACCAAAGTGGGTGATTGCCATGGGCTCCTGTGCGACAGCGGGAGGTCCGTACGTGCGCTCATACAGCGTGGTAAAAGGTGTAGACCAGATTGTGCCTGTCGACGTATATATTCCGGGTTGTCCACCTAACCCTGCCGCTTTGATCTACGGAATCAATAAGCTTCAAGAAAAAATCCGTTACGAAGCGAAGACTGGGAAGCAGGTGACCAATCTATGAGCGACGAGAAACGCAAGGCGACGCCGGAGGAAAAGGCAGCGGCAGCGGCTGAAGCCCGTGCCAAGGCAGAAGCTTTGCGAAAATTAAGAGAACAGGAAGCACAGGCTTCCCAAGAGGCGAGTCCAGTGGAGGCATCTCAAGAGCCACAAGAGAAAGTCTCTGCTCCGGAAGCAAAGCCTGTGTCGGAAATGACACCTGAGGAAAAAGCCGCAGCCAAGAAAGCAGCAGCGGCTGAAGCGATTGCCAAGGCAAAAGCAGCAAAAGAAGCAAAAGAAGCTGCGGAAGCGGAAGCCCCAGTTGCCGAACAACAATCAGAAGCAGTTGCTACATCAGCAAAGCCAGTGTCGGAAATGACACCTGAGGAAAAAGCCGCAGCCAAGAAAGCAGCAGCGGCTGAAGCAATTGCCAAAGCAAAAGCAGCGAAGGAACAGGCAGAAGCTGCTCCACCCCCAGCAAAACCTGTGTCGGAAATGACGCCAGAGGAAAAAGCCGCAGCCAAGAAAGCTGCCGCCGCAGAAGCACTAGCCAAGGCAAAAGCAGCGAAGGAAGCAAAAGAAGCCGCAGAAAATGGAGTCAATTCAGCACCAGATGCGGATGCCAAGGCAAAGGCCGCTGCCGCCGCAAAAGCCAAGGCTGCCGCCGCAGCTGCTGCAAAGGCAAAAGCTGCACGTGAAGCAGGCGGCGATGAATCCGGTGATGACGCCAAGGCAAAGGCCGCCGCTGCCGCAAAAGCCAAAGCAGCCGCCGCAGCAGCAGCGAAGGCAAAAGCAGCGCAAGCGACTGGGGATGAGACCCCGGCTGAGGAAGCGCCAAAAGCACCTTCCAAAAACCAGCCCTATCTTGATAAATACGTGTCACGAATTTCCGAAGCATTTGGACAGGAAGTTATCGAGGCCTCTTATATTAACGAGCTTTCAAAGGAAGTTCCGACCCTCACCATTCAAAACGAACGTTGGCATCAAGTTGCCCAATTTTTAAAAGATGACGAGCAATTGAGTTTTGAGTACCTGTCCGATCTTCACGGTGTGGATTATGAGGATCGCCTGGAGGTATACTACCACTTTTATTCCTACAAAAATCGCCAAAGCCTGGCAGTAAAGGTCAAAACGAGCAGAGAAGAGTCAAAGGTTGCTTCTGTAATGGACCTCTGGCATGGCGCAAATTGGAATGAAAGAGAGACTTTTGACCTTTTAGGTATTCATTTCCCGGGACATAAGGATTTACGTCGAATCCTGTTGCCGGATGATTGGGTAGGGTATCCGCTGCGCAAAGATTATGTGCAATACGACGAGGAGGTTTAGCAGATGAACCATAACATCCTCACGACTCATGTTGATACCTCTTCTGAAACAGGACTTCGTACGGAAGAGATGTTATTAAACGTAGGTCCACAGCATCCGAGTACACACGGGGTATTTCGTTTGGTAGTTAAAATCGATGGGGAAACGATTAAAGAAGCGATTCCGGTGATGGGCTACCTGCATCGAGGTACGGAGAAGCTGGCAGAAAACTTGACCTATACGCAAATTATTCCGTATACAGACCGTATGGACTACGTGTCGGCCATGACCAACAACTACGTTCTCTGCCACGCAGTAGAGACGATGATGGGGTTGGAGATTCCAGAGCGTGCTCAGTTTCTGCGATTGATCGCGATGGAACTGAACCGAGTGGCGAGCCATTTGGTTTGGTGGGGAACGTATCTTTTGGACATTGGTGCGATGGGGCCCTTCCTGTATGCATTCCGTGATCGGGAGACGATCCTGGATTTGTTTAATGAGCTATGTGGGGCGCGGATGACCTTTAACTACATGCGCGTAGGCGGAGTGAAATGGGATGCACCTCCAGGCTGGATTGACAAAGCCAAAGAATTTGTCCAGTACATGAAGAAAGAATTGAATAACTACCACCAGCTGGTGACAGGGAATGAGATTTTCATCAACCGCCTCAGAGGGATTGGCAGGTTCGATACAAAAACGGCATTAGATTACTCGCTATCAGGTGTCATGCTCCGCTCGACAGGTGTCAAGTGGGACCTGCGCAAGGACGAACCGTATTGCATTTACGATCGTTTTGAATTTGATGTGCCGACAGCAACAGAGGGAGATTGCATGGCGCGCTATCATCTGCGCATGGCTGAAATTGAACAGTCTCTGCGAATTCTTGAGCAGGCATTGGAGCAATTTCCGAGTGAAGGCGAAGTCATGGGAAAAGTACCACGTGTGATTCGCCCACCTGCTGGGGAGGCATATGTGCGCATCGAGTCACCGCGGGGGGAAATTGGCTGTTACATAGCCAGTCAAGGCAAGGATAAACCGTGGAGATTGAAGTTCAGACGGCCGTCGTTTACCAATCTGCAAATTCTGCCTAAGCTGTTGCAGGGGGAAAACCTCGCGAACATGGTTGCCATCCTTGGCAGTATCGACATCGTGCTCGGGGAGGTTGACTGTTGATGAATACTCTCTTGCAGCAAGCCCCCTCATGGGGGACCACGCTTTGGTTTATCATAGCGGCAGTTTTACTACTTGCAGTCGTGTTGGGATTCGTTACGTACGCCATTTACTTTGAGCGTAAAGTGATTGGGTGGATGCAGCTGCGCATCGGGCCGAATCGAGTAGGTCCATTGGGACTTCTCCAGACGGTTGCGGATGTTGCCAAGCTGTTATTGAAGGAAGATGTTCGTCCGCAGCACGCTGACAAAGCATTGTTCACTCTAGCACCAATTTTGGCCTATGCCCCTGCTTTTGCCGTATTGGCGGTCATGCCTTTTTCGGAGAGCATTCAGTTCGCTGATCTGGGAATAGGGGTGTTGTACTATATCGCCTTGTCTGGGATCACCGTATTAGGCGTGATCACGGCTGGCTGGGCCTCGAATAACAAGTACTCGCTGATCGGGGGTCTTCGCTCCGCTGCGCAGATGATCAGCTATGAAGTACCGCTGGTCATGTCCGTGGTGGGTATCGTTCTATTGACGGGCAGCATGAATCTCGAGGATATTGTCAATGCACAGCAGGATGTATGGAATATTGTTCCACAGTTTATCGGATTTGCTGTATTTATCATTGCGGCCCAGGCTGAGCTAAATCGTACGCCATTTGACTTGCCAGAAGCAGAGTCGGAGCTCGTTGGCGGTTACCACGTCGAGTATTCGGGTTTCCGTTTTGCGATGTTCATGCTGGCTGAGTATGTATACATGTTCGGGATGGGTGCCTTGATCACGATTCTCTTTTTGGGTGGATGGTTGCCGATTCATCCATCGCTGGACTTCATTCCGGGAATCGTTTGGTTTATCCTTAAATTTTCACTTTACGTCTTCCTCCAGTTTTGGATTCGCGCCACGATGCCGCGCTTACGTGTCGATCAACTGATGTCGTTTGCTTGGAAAGTGCTGTTGCCCGTGGCATTGTTCAACATCCTGCTCACAGCTGTAGTGGTTTCTTACCAAAACGGCATGTTCTAGTAGCGACTTGATCGAAAACGACTACGTCCCACTGTTTTCATAGCGCAGGCTCCGCCATAGGCTTGCTTCGTCAAAAGCTTGCCTTCGTCAAAAACGTGGTGCAGCCAAGTTCTCAAATTCTGAGGGGTGACACACATGCTAGGACTGGCCAAAGGCCTGGGGTATACATTTAAAAAGCTCACGGAGAAAAAAGTAACCCACTTCTATCCGGATGTGCCCTTTCCAATGCCGCCTCGCTTTCGCGGTATTCAGCACTTTTCTCCTGAAAAATGCATCGTCTGCAACCAATGCGCACGCATTTGTCCGACGGAGTGTATTCAACTGACAGGGAAGCCCCATCCTGATCCGGAGAAAAAGGGAAAGATTATCGATACGTACGATATCAATTTTGAGTTGTGCATTTTATGCGATCTGTGTACAGAGGTTTGTCCTACTGAAGCAATTGTGATGACAAACAACTTCGAACTGGCTGCCTATAGCCGGGACGAATTGTATAAAAACTTGAAATGGCTCGACGACAACAATACGAACGTCAGGGAGGAGAATTAGTATGACAGGGGAATTCGTTGCCTTTTTTATCCTGTCCCTTCTGACGATCGGTGGCGCGGTGTTTATGATCAGCTTTACGCGCGTCGTTCACATGGTCATCTCATTGGGCGTTACGTTTATCAGCATTGCAGGTCTGTTTGTTTTGCTGGGAGCGGAGTTCGTCGGGGTCGCACAAATTCTGGTTTATTCAGGAGCTATCTCCATTCTGATGCTCTTCGGAATCATGCTGACCAAGCACGATGCGAACGATGAGGGAACGGGTCGGACATGGAAAAACCGTTTTATCCTGCTCTTCGTAATCGTACTGTTCGGATTATTGTTCTGGGGTGTGCAAAATACACCATGGCCTGCGCCACCGCCACCTGCAGATGCTCCTGTAAACAATGCAAAAGAAATCGGTATCGAAGTATTCACCAAATTCGTCATACCATTTGAGCTATTGTCTGTTCTGTTGTTGGTCGCATTGGTCGGTGCGATCATCATGGCGAAAAAGGAGGGGGATAACGAATGACAGTAAGCATTTCCTCCTACTTAATGGTCGCTCTGATTCTCTTTTGTGTAGGCCTGTACGGTGCATTGACGAAACGAAATGCAGTCGTCGTCTTGTTATCAATCGAGCTGATGCTGAATGCTGTAAATATTAACCTGGTCGCCTTTTCCAAATTCGGGCTGTATCCATCCGTGACGGGACAAATCTTTACCTTGTTCACGATGACGGTTGCAGCTGCTGAGGTTGCCGTGGGGTTAGCGATTCTGATTGCGCTGTACCGCAACAAGGAGACCGTGAATGTAGATGAAATGGACCAAATGAAACGATAAGAGGGAAACCTGAAAAGGAGGACAAAGATGGATACTCTAATGCACTATGCCTGGCTGATCCCTCTGTTTCCGCTTCTTGCTTTCATCGTGATCGTCTCATTTGGTCGCCAATTGAAAGAAGGAGCGGCCATAGTGGGCATCACCCTGACGGCTGTTTCTTTTGGAATCGCAGTGCTCATTTTCTGGGAGAGATTCCAGGGTGGGGGAACCGATTACAATTATGTGATAGATTGGCTGCATATTGGCGATATCGTGATCAACATGGGATTCGAAGTGAATCCGCTGAATGCCATGATGCTCGTCATTGTGACCTTGGTCAGTTTGTTGGTCCAAATCTATTCCAAAGGCTACATGCATGGGGATGAACGTTTTCCAGTGTTCTATCAATATCTGGCGCTGTTCACGTTCTCCATGCTGGGATTAGTCATCTCGCCAAATTTGTTGCAAGTATATATTTTCTGGGAGCTGGTCGGGGTATGCTCCTTTCTGCTCGTTGGCTACTACTACTTCAAGAAAGAGGCGAAAGCAGCCGCCAAAAAGGCTTTTATCGTTACACGCATCGGGGACCTTGGTCTGTTCATCGGGATATGTTTGTTGTTCTGGTGGACCGGAAGCTTTGAATACGGAGCGATTTTTGAGAGTATCGCGCTCGGACGACTGGAACCATGGATGATTACGCTCGCGGCGATCCTCATTTTCGTTGGGGCCATGGGAAAATCAGGTCAATTTCCGCTTCATACGTGGTTGCCTGATGCCATGGAAGGTCCAACGCCTGTGTCTGCATTAATTCACGCGGCAACGATGGTCGCGGCTGGTGTTTATTTGGTCGCTGCTACCTATCCGCTGTTTATCGCATCCGATACCGCTTTGACGGTTGTAGCGTATGTAGGAGGATTCACCGCCATATTTGCAGCTTCGATCGGCCTGACCCAACGGGATATCAAGCGTGTCTTGGCTTATTCCACAGTCAGTCAGCTCGGGTACATGATGCTGGCATTGGGTGTAGCTGGTGCTGCTGGTTATGTAGCAGGCTCCTTCCATTTGATGACGCACGCCTTCTTCAAAGCACTGCTCTTCCTTGGAGCAGGTAGTGTCATCCATGCCGTACATACGCAGAATGTATTCGAAATGGGTGGCTTGTGGAAAAAGATGCCGATCACCGCTTTGACTTTCTTGATTGGTTGCTTGGCGATTGCGGGGATCTTTCCGTTCGCTGGTTTCTGGTCAAAAGAAGCGATTCTGGGGGCTGTTTACGGAGCGCATCGCTACGATTTGCTGTTCATCGCGCTCTTGGCAGCATTCTTTACTGCATTCTATATGTTCCGTCTGTTCTTCCTGACATTCGCTGGGAAGGCACGTGGCAAGCACGAAGCGCACGAATCGCCAAGTGTCATGACGGGTCCTCTCTTGGTCTTGGCATTGCTTGCGGTTGTCGCGGGCTTTGTGAATACGCCGTACGCGCCATTACTCTCTGATTGGTTATTGTCAACGAACACAGGGACGGCAATCACGAGCATGTTTGGGGAAGGCAGTGAGCATGCGGCAGCTTGGTTGCAGATTGTGGCACTGTTGATCTCCATTCTTGGAGTCGTGCTGGCTTACCTGATGTACGGCAAGAAATCAATCTCCTCGGACACGATTCCAGAGACATTGCCGTGGCTCTATCAGCTCTCCTACAAGAAGTACTACATCGATGAGCTTTATCACAACGTTATTGTTCGTCCGTTAGGCTGGCTTGGATTTGTCTTGGATGTATTTGATAAGTATATTGTGGATGGTTTGGTTGGATTGACAGCAAAAATCACCCAAGGAATCGGATCATTGCACGCAAGAGTACAAAGCGGGCAGATTCAGTCCTATGGGGCAATGGTCATATTCGGTCTGTTATTATTGATCATCGCCATCAGTTTGACGGCTAAGGGAGGTGGACTCTTTGGGTAATATCCTTTTGTCATCACTGGTGTTCTCTCCGCTGTTGGCGATTCTCGTCATGTCTTTTATCCCTGGTCGACATGCAGGTGTGATCAAGCAAGTCGGGATTTTTGGAACGTTGCCAGCACTTATCTTGGCAGGTTGGATGTTCGGCATGTTTGATTACGAGACAGCCAATCTGCAGTTCGTAGAAAAACATAATTGGATTTCGATTCCGATTGGAATGGCCCAGGCAGGCACTGTCTTTGCTTTTGAGATCAACTACGAACTCGGTGTAGACGGTATTTCGATGCCTTTGATTTTGCTGACGGCGATTATTGGTACCCTCGCAGCAATTGCTTCATGGCAGATCAAGAAGAGGCAGAAGGAGTATTTTATCCTGTTTCACTTGCTGTTGATCGGCATGCTGGGAGTCTTTGCTGCAGACAATCTGTTTCTGTTCTTCATTTTCTTTGAGCTGACACTCGTACCGATGTTCTTCCTCATCGGTATTTGGGGATATGGGGAGCGCGAACAAGCAGCGAACAAATTCCTTTTGTATAACGGAATCGGTTCAGGGATCATGCTGCTGGCTTTTATCGTGATCTTTGTCATCATGCGGACGCTCAATATGGATGAAATCACGGCGATTCTGACGACACCAGGGCATCCGATAACTGAAATCCTTACGCCGGAAATGCGTTTTGGCATCTTCCTAGCGCTGTTTATCGCTTTTGCGATCAAGCTGCCAGTATTTCCGTTCCACACGTGGATGCTGCGCGTACACGTACAGGCTCCACCTTCTATCGTCATGATTCACTCCGGTATTTTGCTGAAGATGGGGGCGTACGGTCTTTTGCGGATGGGAATCGGCTTCTTCCCAGAGCAGGCCTATGATTTCTCTACGTGGATGGCAGTTTTGGGTATTATCAACATTTTGTATGGAGCTGTACTGGCCTTCGTACAAAAGGATTTAAAAATGGTGCTGGCTTACTCCAGTATCAGCCATATGGGTATTGTCTTGCTCGGCTTCGCTTCGATGAACACGATCGGGTTTCAGGGAGCGATGTTCCAGGTGGTATCTCACGGCTTTATCTCAGCACTGCTCTTCTTCTTGATCGGAGTCATTTGGGATCGGACACAGACATCGCTGCTCGACGATTTGGGCGGTTTAGCCAAATCCATGCCGTTTGTCAGCGGCGTGTTGTTGGCAGGCGGGATGGCTTCACTCGGACTTCCGGGCATGTCCGGATTCATTAGTGAGTTCTTCGCCTTCCTCGGTCTGTTTGGTCGTTTGCCAGTCATGGCAGCAGTGGGAGCGATCGGGATTGTCCTCACGGCGGTTTATTTACTCAGAGCGATCTTGAAAACGACTTTTGGCCCTACTCCAGGAAGATGTACAGGACTTGCTGATGCACAGCCGATGGAAGTCATTCCGATGGTAGTCCTATTGGGATGTATTATTCTCATTGGGGTTTATCCGGCAGTTCTGGGGAATCCGATGCAGCAGGCGCTGAAAACGATCGTACCTATCGTAACGGGAATAGGAGGGTAATCCATGGAGGTTAAAGATATTTTCTCATATGACTGGAGCTACCTTCTGCCCGAGTTTATCATTCTTGGCTTTGCTACCTTTTTATCACTGCTGGATCTTTTTGCAGGCAAGCGCCTCGGCAAGCAGGTCATCGGTTGGCTAGCCTTCCTGGGAACGGTCATAGCGGCGATCTTTGTGATCATCAATATGAATGCTCTCGATAAGCCATACAGCTACATGATCGACATGATCCGGATCGATGATTACGGCAATGCGTTCAAGCTGATTTTCCTGGCAGGGACTGCTTTTGCCATTCTCATTTCGCTGTCCTATCTGAAATCAGGGGAAATCCAGCACAGAGGCGAGTATTACTACTTGTTGCTGACCGGATTGCTCGGGGCTATGGTCATGGCTTCGTCGGCTGACTTGATTACCTTGTTTGTGGGATTGGAGCTATTGTCTCTCTCGTCCTATGTACTTGTCGGATTGCGAAAAAAATCGCAGCTTTCCAACGAGTCGGCGTTCAAGTACGTCGTTTCGGGAAGTATTGCCACGGCTGTGCTCCTGTTTGGGATGTCGTACGTGTACGGACTCACGGGAACTACACATATTTATGAAATCTCGTTCCGATTGGCAGAAGCGGGAATGGCAGGCTATCAGTTCCTCGTCTATACGGCGTTTGCGTTTCTTGCAGTAGGTCTTGCCTTCAAAATATCGGCAGCGCCTAACCACATGTGGGCGCCAGATGTCTATCAGGGTGCTCCTACCCCGGTCACAGCTTTCCTGGCAGTTGTGTCAAAAGCTGCAGGGTTCGCGCTGATCTTTCGAGTAATGATGATCTCGTTTTTCAACGTTTCCGATGGAACGGGATCAGGACGATTCTTTTTCGAAGAGGGAAGCCTCTATCTGGGGCTGATGGCAGCCGCCTCGATGATTATCGGGAACACGATGGCGCTCAGGCAGACAAACGTTAAGCGTATGATGGCTTACTCAGGTATTGCGCAAGCGGGATATTTGCTCGTGCCGTTTGTACCGCCGACCTCTCTCTTTTTCAGCGAAGTGATCTTCTATCTGTTCGGTTACTTACTGGTCAGCTTTGGTGCTTTCGCTGTGATTATGGTTGTATCTCGTGAGCAAGAGACAGAGGATTTGAAAGGATTCGCCGGATTGTATCATCGCTCACCAGTGATGGCCATTGCGATGAGCATCTTCCTCTTGTCCTTGGCAGGTATCCCGATTACGGTTGGCTTCTTCGGGAAGTTCTATCTGTTCATGGGTACATTAGTGGTAGAAAACTACTGGCTGGCGGCAATTATGATCATCACCAGCGTCATTTCCTACTACTACTACTTCGGGATTATTCGTCAGATGTACATGCGTCCTGGGACAACCGAAGCACCTATGGTTGTGCCAAAAGGCATTTGGACGTTTATTCTCATCATGGCAATCGCTACCGTACTCTTCGGTGCTTTCCCGGGTCTGGTCACCGACTATATCCAGACTCATTTCAATCCGTCCTTTGATTTTGGGAACATGCTCTCTCCCAGTTCTCAGTGATGCTCGTAACTGAATAGCACTTCAGGTACAATAGAAGGGATGGCTCGTGATCGGGCCGTCCCTTTTTCTATGATTCTCGAAAGGGCAATGAGGAGGTAACTAGCATGTCGCAAGAAGTATACGGCTTGTTAAGCATCATTTTATCGATTGCGTTTATTGGGCTCGCTTGGTGGGCGTTGCAATCCTTTCGCTTTGATAAGATTTTGAAAAAACCAAATGGTGCTCAGGCGAAGCTGTTGCAAATTTTTCTTTCCATAGTGATTGGATATGAACTGTCCCGCTTTTTCCTTGATTATTTGGGCTGGTCCCTGACATTCGGGAATTTGTTCAACTAAATACCCAAAGACGACGATTCGCTGGTATATCCACCCAGCTACATGTACAAAATGAGAAGTACAAAGAGATACATGTAAGCATAGGGAGAGGATATTAATGGGGAAATGGTCTGGTTGGTGTGTGCTGGCTCTATTGCTCGTGATGGGGGCCGTGTATTGGATGCCTGCACAAGCAAAGGAAGAAAAGCCGGTTGTGACCGAAATGATGACAGTACTAGAAAAAACGGGCGCAACGGGTGTATCCGTTCAGGTACGTATGCGTACGGCGATGGGAGAAGGCCTGCGTGCTGAACAAGTAAAAGAGTTGGCGACGAAATGGGCACAACAACTTGAGATTCCGTTTTCCCCAAGCGAACAATCGCGTAAACACAACATACTCGCATATAGGACTACATACACACAAAACGGCGTGGATCTGAGCTACGAGGTGACAGGAGTGCCTAAAAATGGAGCATTTTCTGTATATCTAGTACTTCAGTTATCCGGAAACCGTGATTCGCTACTATATATTGGACAAGTACAGGAAACCTTCACGAATGCCCTGCAAAGCGCCGACTTTATTCCGCAAATTAGCACTTGTATTCGCGGATTGTACAATGTTAAGATGGGTGTTGACCAACAGGAGGGTAAAATATTGTCGATTTTTGGTACTCTCCAGGCAACAGAATTAGAACGTTTGCAAGATGAGACGGTTGTCAGTATTTCAGGGTATACCCCTATGTGGGAATCATTCATCGCGTTAAACGGTCAAAAGATGAATCTACAGGTGGCTACACATCGTGACAGCCATTCTGGAACATGGATTACGGTAGGTACACCAATCATCACTGTGGAATATTAGCACGCGGAGGGGTACACATTGGATAAAATTATTGTCCGTGGTGGTAAGGCATTGGCTGGAAATGTAAAAGTATCTGGCGCCAAAAATGCCGTACTCCCTATTATTGCAGCATCTATCTTGGCAGAAGAAGGGACTTGCGTCATCTCAGACGTACCAGGCCTCGACGATGTCCGGACGATATGCGACCTTTTGAAATCGATGGGAATCTCCCTTACATATGATCATGAAGTGCTGACGATCGATGCTTCCAAGCTTACGAGTGTAGAAGCGTCCTATGAACTGGTCCGCAAAATGCGCGCATCTTTCCTCGTGATGGGGCCGCTTTTAGCCAGAAAAGGACAAGCTCGTGTCGCTCTTCCGGGTGGATGTGCCATTGGTACACGCCCGATCGACCAGCACCTAAAAGGGTTTGAGGCTATGGGAGCCAAAATCGAAATCGGACAAGGGTTTATTGAAGCGACGGTAGAAGGACGATTGAAGGGTGCGAAAATCTACCTGGATATTGCTAGCGTCGGTGCAACAGAAAATATTATGATGGCCGCTGCTTTGGCAGAGGGAACCACATTGATCGAAAATGCGGCAGAAGAGCCGGAGATCGTTGATTTGGCGAACTTCCTGAACAGAATGGGAGCAAAAATCCGCGGAGCGGGTACAGGTTCGATCCGTATCGAAGGCGTGGAAAAGATGAAGGGCTGCACACATTGTGTCATTCCTGACCGCATTGAAGCAGGAACTTTCATGGTGGCTGCAGCGATTACTGGCGGAGATGTCTTTGTGGAAGGTGCGATTTGCGATCATCTCAAATCCGTGACCGCCAAGCTTCGTGAAATGGGCGTGGACATTGAGGAGCAAGAAAACGGCATTCGTGTACGCCGCACAGGCCCACTGAAAGCAGTTGACCTCAAAACGTTGCCATACCCCGGCTTCCCGACAGATATGCAGTCGCAAATGATGGCGCTTTTGCTTGTTTCAGAAGGAACGAGCATTGTGACTGAAACGGTATTTGAGAACCGCTTTATGCACGTGGAAGAGTTCCGCCGCATGAATGCGAACATCAAGATCGAAGGCCGCAGTGCCATCGTCGAAGGTGGTTCCAAGCTGACAGGCAGCAAGGTAGCAGCAACTGACTTGCGTGCGGGTGCAGCACTTGTACTGGCTGGGCTCGTATCGGAGGGAGAGACTGAGGTTTCTGCCCTGCACCATATTGACCGTGGCTACGTGAACTTTACGGAAAAGCTGCTGGCTCTGGGAGCAGATGTAGAACGCGTGGTTCCAGAAGAAAAGGCTCGTGAAAAAGCAGTTTCCGAAACCATCAAAGTAAGCTTCTCTCCTAATTTTGCTTGATAAATGCGTCAACCATATGGCAAAACGAAAGATTCTCTGCTTATGCAGGGGGTCTTTTTTTCGTTCTCTCGACTCTCTCATTCTCTCGTTCTACCGCTCTGTTGCAGAACATAGACTTTAGTAGGTTATTTTAAGACTTTTCGTGTCTAGTACGTAACGGGGAGGATCTCTTGCATGAAACGCTATCTACTCATGTGGTTTATCGCTTTGCCGATCTTGCTCGTCCTGATGCCTGCTGCTCTGGTATTTTGGTTTTCACCCCCAATAGGCCCTGTCAGTCAGCCTACTATGGCCGTCTCGGAGCCTGCCATACCGGCGATGAAGGAATCCGCTTCCTCTCTGCCGGTAAAGGTATACCGAACAGAAAAAAAGGCCGTGGAAACATTGCCGTTAGAAACGTATATTACCGGAGTCGTAGCGGCGGAAATGCCAGCAGAGTTCGAGCTGGAGGCTTTAAAAGCACAGGCATTGGCGGCCAGAACCTATATCGTGCGCCGTTTAAAAGAGGGCAAGTTTGATGATGTGCCATCAGGCGGTCAGGTTTTGGATACGGTGCAGCATCAAGTCTATATGGATGAGCATCAGCGGCGTGAGCGTTGGGGAGACCAGTACGAATGGAAAAACAAACGCATTCAGCAAGCAGTTATGGCGACGGCGGGGATTATCCTGACCTACCAGAACGAGCCCATTGACGCGACGTTTTTTTCCACGAGTAATGGTTTTACAGAAAACTCGGATGAATATTGGGAAAAGCCCATTCCTTATTTGAAGAGCGTTGCGAGTCCGTGGGATATTCAATCTCCCCGCTATGAGGAAACGGTCGTCATGTCCACAGTGGAGCTAGAAAAGAATTTGGGCGTCAAGCTCACGCAGGAGGCTTCTACCAATGGTTCCTGGTACCGGATCGAATCGCGTACAACCGGAAATCGCGTAGGGACCATCAGCATTGGCGGCAAGGAGTTTACAGGAAGAGAGTTTCGTGAAAAGCTCAATTTGAATTCTTCTTCCTTTACGTTGGACTTGCGTGGCAATCAGGTTTTCATTACGACCAAAGGATACGGTCATGGTGTCGGGATGAGCCAGTGGGGAGCAAATGGAATGGCCAAAAGCGGCAAAAGCGCGGAGCAAATCGTCAAACACTTCTATCAAGGAATCAGTCTGCAAGAGTATAAAAGAGTGATCCCAGCTTAAAAGCAGAGCAAATTTTTACTTTTCCCTACTCTCTCAGGTTTATACGCCAAAATTCTGGCGATACTGAGGGATGAGGTGATGAATAAAATGGAAGATCAAAAAAATCAAAATCAACCGATTCCATTCAAGAAGGCAAGTTCTTGGAAAAAAGTTTTGGGCAAGAAATGGGCGTTTCCTGCAATCTACATCGGCACCGCAGCAATCATTCTCGCTTTTGTGATGTGGTATCAGGGCAATGTCATGGACACGGTATCCAAAATGACGAATGGCACAGATGGCGTGGCTGTGACAACTCCTACAGCACCTGAGACGACTACACCGCAAAACGAAGAAGCGGTACCTGCTACAAGTGGCGTACAACCACTGGCTTGGCCAGTAGGAAAAGGCGTACAGTACAATGTGGGCATGAACTACTACGATGAGAAAGCCTCCAAGGAAAATCAGCAAAAAGCGTTGGTGAGCTTCGACAACTCCTTCTACCCGCACACAGGTATTGACCTCGTATCCACGGATGGCAAGGGCTTTGATGTCATCGCAGCTCTTGCGGGAAAAGTAGTAAAAGTGGTGAACGATCCACTTGTCGGCAACGAGATTGAGATTGAGCACGCAGACAAAATGATTACGGTATATCAAAGTCTGGAAAGCGTAACAGTCAAACCGGGCGATGAAGTGACACAAGGTCAAGTAATCGGATCTGCTGGACGCAACACCTTTGAAAAAGACGCTGGCGCACATCTTCACTTTGAAGTTCGCATCGATAACAAGCCTGTCAATCCAGAGCAATACTTGATTCAGGCCGATACAGAAGTAAAAAATCAATAACCAATGAATTTTGAAAAACACCTGCAAAATACAACAATTGCGGGTGTTTTTTTGCGTGTAGTACAAACTGTTGAAAAAAGATGCGGCCGTGCTGGCTTGTCAGGCTTGGAAACGTAGAATATGTGTCCCTACGCACCCATATATTGTATCAGACAATGTAGATACAAGGAGGCGAGTAATGTGCACGACTACATCAAAGAGCGGACCATCAAAATCGGCCGATATATTGTAGAGACGAGAAATACGGTTCGGATGATCGCCAAAGAGTTCGGTGTTTCGAAAAGTACTGTGCACAAGGACTTGACTGAGCGGCTGCCTGAGATAAATCCAGAGTTGGCGAACCAGGTTAAGGAAATTTTGGAATATCACAAAGCCATCAGACATCTTCGGGGAGGCGAAGCGACCAAAATTAAGTACAAACGACGTAGTAAAAAAGTACGAGTAGAACAGGAGGAGAGTGTGTAAGAAAGAATTTCCTTGTCCTCTCACGTAGAAGAGCCTATGATATTAGGTAGAAATGTAACTGGTAATCAGGGAGGACCTTTCATGTTTGGCAAAGATATCGGAATCGACTTGGGCACGGCCAATGTCTTGGTTTTTGTAAAAGGCAAGGGAATTGTCCTAGACGAACCATCTGTCGTGGCAATAGATAGTAAAACCAGAAAAGTTTTGGCCGTAGGAAATGAAGCCTATCGCATGGTAGGCCGCACCCCGGGAAATATCGTAGCGATCCGACCTTTGCGAGAAGGGGTTATCGCGGATTTTGAAATCACAGAGGCCATGCTGAAGCACTTCTTAAACAAAATTGGTGGAAAGAGCATGTTTGCCCGTCCGCGAATTTTGATTTGCTGCCCGACCAACATTACCTCAGTTGAGCAAAAGGCAATTCGCGAAGCAGCTGAGCGGAGCGGTGGAGCAAGAGAAGTATTTATCGAAGAAGAACCGAAAGTTGCCGCAGTTGGGGCAGGTATGGACATTTTTCAGCCGTCCGGTAATATGGTAGTGGATATCGGTGGGGGAACGACCGATGTAGCGGTATTGTCGATGGGCGATATTGTCACGTCTTCCTCCATTAAAGTAGCAGGCGATACATTCGATGTGGCTATTATGCGTTACATAAAAAATAAATACAAGTTGCTGATTGGAGAGCGTACGGCTGAAGATATCAAGGTTCAGATTGGAACCGTATCCGGCGGACGCCAGGACGAAATGGACATTCGTGGTCGTGACATGGTAAGCGGCTTGCCGCAAACGATTACCATTCGCTCCAATGAAGTCCAAGAAGCCCTGGCTGAGTCGGTGAGTGCGATTGTACAAGCCTCAAAATCTGTTTTAGAACGAACACCTCCGGAGCTTTCTGCCGATATAATTGATAAGGGTGTTTTCCTGACCGGTGGCGGCGCATTATTGCACGGTATTGACGAGATTCTGGCAGAGGAGCTGAAGGTTCCTGTGCTGGTTGCGGACGAGCCAATGATGTGCGTTGCAAAAGGAACAGGAATGATGCTGGACTATTTGGACAAGATGCCGGCTCACTCGAATAAGCGATTATTCAGGGGGTAAGATTTAAGTGATCAGAGGCTTGTATACGTCTGCATCTGGCATGCTGGCTTTGCAGAACAGGCAAGAATCGCTGGCGAACAATTTAGCAAATATCAATACACCCGGGTTCAAACAGGACGTGGGTGTCATGCGTGCATTTCCGGAGCAATTGCTCTCCCGCATGAATGATCATGAGGGACTGGATGTTCCGGGCATCCCTACTATGCCTGGACAGCCTGCCATTATCGGGCGTTTGCACACAGGGGTATACATGTCCGAGGCGCTGCCTAATTTTGCGCAGGGGGATATTGAAGAGACACGCAATCCGTATGATCTTGCGTTGATGGACAATATTCAGCCAGATCAGGATGGCAATGAGCGGCGGTTGTTTTACAGTGTGGCACGGATTGATGAAGCGGATTTGGCACAGCCCGTACAAGAAGAGGATATTCGCTACACGCGGAATGGCAACTGGAGCGTGAATAACGCTGGTTATCTAGTGACTGCGGAAGGGTATTACTTGCTAGATAATCAGAATCAGGCGATTCGAATCAATACGAACGATGCAAGTAATGCACTGCCTAACGAAAATGCAGGCAAGAATGTAAAGATTGATGAAAAAGGCAAGCTGTGGAATGAGTACTTCGACAGTGGAAGCGGCGAAACAATACTCGATGATATGAACATCGAGCTTGGATTGAACGTTATTACGGATCCTTCAAAGCTGTTGAGGGAAGGCAATAACGTCTTTCGCTACGAAGGCGATTTTGCCATTCAGGGAATACAAGAAGCAGAACAAGACGACCAGGATGCCCTTACTAGAGGAGACTACAATGTTTCAAAAGTTAAGGGACGCTATGGAACGCAACAGGGATGGCGGGAACGCTCCAATGTAGATCCAGCGCAAACGATGACGAGCATGATGAGTGTTTTGCGAGCCTATGAAGCCAACCAAAGAGTAATTACCACGATCGATGGTACGTTGGACAAGGCTGCTAATGAAATTGGTCGAGTAAACGGATAATAGGAGGGGAAAAGGATGCAATCACTAAATATCTCTACATCAGCCATGCGTGGGATCCAGCAAGCATTGGACAACACAGCAAACAATCTTGCTAACATAGATTCTGCTGGTTATCAGCGGCGAGTCGCATCGTTCTCTGAACTACTTTCCGATTCAATGAACGAGCAGCCAGCAGAAGACAACGTGAATCGAAATTCCCCTAAAGGGATTCGAATCGGTAGCGGTGCGCACCTTGGCATGTCCAAATTGGATCTCTCGCCAGGGGCGGTCAAGGTTACTGATGTACCAACTGACTTGATGATTGAGGGCGACGGATATTTTGCTGTCAGCCGTCGAACCATGATAAATGGAAACCTTGAAGAAAAGTTCTATTTTACTCGCGACGGGAATTTTAAATTAAGTGAGTATGGTACCGATCCTAATAATAAAGAATTTGTTTTAACCAATTCTAATGGAGATTTTCTCATTGGAGATAATGGGGAACCTATTACGATCCCTGATCCAACAAAGCCTTTTACCATCAATTCTGATGGTGGCATCGTAGTCGGTGATAATCCGAATCCGATCAATACGATTCAGGTTTGGAAAGTAAATAATCCAGATCAGTTGGAGCAAGTAGGTAAAAATTTGTTTGATGCTGAGCTTGACACGGCTATTAAACCAGATGGTAAATATGTCAACGCCATAAATGAAGGTATCGCTAAAATTCGCCAAGGCGCATTAGAAGGCTCCAATGTCAGCATGACAGAGGAAATGTCCCAACTGGTGAACATTCAGCGTGCATATCAATTGAACTCACGTGCAATCGGCATCAGTGATCAAATGATGGGCATTGCGAACCAACTGAGAAGCAGATAAACTCATATCAACATGACGGAGGAGAGGAGCATGGAACAAGGGAAGAGCAAACGTTTCCCGCGTCAGACCGAAGAGGTTAAGTCAAAAGCAAGAGAGCGGGAACGGAGCGGCAAAAATTGGCGGCTGAGAGTTGCCAAGATGGTGCTGGTCCCACTCCTGCTGTTTTTCTCACTGGTCATTGGTCTGATGATTGGATACGGTGGGGTTGGCAAGAAGCCAATGTCTGATGTATTCGATCCGGGAACCTACAAACATATGTGGGATTTAATGTTTGAAGATACGTAAAAACGAAGCTGGACAAGCCCGAACCTATGGTTGGGGCTCCTATTTTTTCGAGGACTTGTTGTGGTGTTTGTCCACAGAGTATAATAGGTCGAGTGGTTGAAAAAGGAAGTGACGATTTGAATACGGAGGGATGTCCGTGAATCTTCCTAATTTGCTTACGATCTTTCGCATCGTGCTCATCCCTTTGTACCTGTATGTCTTTTTTTCGGAGTTTCCGTATCATGTTGAAATCGCTTTAGGCATTTTGATTTTGGCGGGAGTGACCGATATTGCGGACGGGTACATCGCGCGGAAGCATAAGCTTGTGACCACCATCGGAATGATGTTAGATCCTCTGGCAGATAAATTAATGATGCTGGCGGTCATAGCCTCATTATTTTTGACGGATCGAATCAGTGTATGGGCCGCCCTGTTTTTCTTTGTGCGCGATCTGGCAATGATAGTAACAGGAGCTGTTTATCATTTCCGTGGCAAAAAAACCGTCCCGGCAAATGCCTATGGCAAGCTGACAACCGTTCTTTTGTATCTGGTCATTCCGCTCGTTATGTACCGTTATGAGTACAGTGAAGCGATACTTTGGTCGGTTATAGCGTTCTCATTTATTGCGAGTGCGATTTATCTGGCAAAGGCTCGACTATTGAACCGCGTGTAAGGGTTCCTGCACGTTGAAAAAGAGCACTTCCCGCTTTTATGGGAGGAAGTGCCCCTTTTATCTTAACCCCGCTTGTCCGTTTTACTGGGGCGGGAGTTATGTATATTGTTTCGTCAGTTAAAGGGTATTCATGCATAGACAAGTCTAGTTAAGTATGGAAATGGAGCGATACATAATGGAAATCAAAGCGCCTTTGGATATTATGCAAATTCAGGAAATCATCCCACACCGTTACCCGTTTTTGCTGGTAGACAAAATCGAAGAGCTGGAGTTAGGCAAAAGAGCAGTTGGAATTAAAAATGTCACGATAAACGAACCGTTTTTCCAAGGCCACTTTCCTGGTTATCCAGTTATGCCTGGCGTCCTTATTGTGGAAGCATTGGCACAGGTTGGTGCAGTAGCGATGCTCAGCATGGAGGAACATCAAGGAAAAATCGGACTGTTTGCAGGCATTGATGAATTCCGTTTCAAAGATCAGGTGAAGCCGGGAGACACGCTGGTGCTAGAGGTTGAGCTTACTCGTGTACGTGGAACCGTCGGCAAAGGGCATGGCAGAGCACTGGTAAATGGGAAAGTAGTAGCAGAGGGCGGATTAATGTTTGCCCTGACGGCAGGAAATAAGGCACATTCATGATCATCTTGAATGTGCCTTTCTTTTCGGGTAGAATGGCTAATGGGCAACACCATGCATGAAAAGGTAGTTTGAAAAGTCGTCTTTTTAAACATTCATTTACTAACAAGCACTTGAAGGTGAAGAAATGACCAAACAGGTCGCAACCATATTAGATGTGCCATTTACGACTCGCGGTTTTCGTGAGACTGTCGATCATATAACAGAGCGCATACAAAGCGGTCAAAAGACCCATGTGGTGACTGCCAATCCGGAAATCGTCATGGTAGCGAGAGAGAATCGCGCTTTCCGTTCTATTGTAGAACAAGCCTATGTCGTTCCAGATGGAATTGGAATCGTGTACGCTGCTAAATGGACGAATCAGCCGATTTATGAGCGCGTTACCGGTGTGGAGCTTCTGGAAGCGCTCATGGCGAAAGCCGATCAACATCAGTGGGGCGTGTATTTACTCGGCGCCAAGCCAGATGTCATTCATTTGGCAAAAGACAAACTGAGTGCTCGTTACCCGAACGCCCGAATCGTCGGATGCCGGGATGGCTATTTTCGCCCAGAGGAAGAAACTCAACTTGTACAAGAAATTGCCGAAGCGAAACCGCAGCTCCTGTTCGTCGCGCTGGGTGCGCCCAGACAAGATGAATGGATGGCGAAGTATCGCGATCAGTTAAATGCCTCCCTGATGATGGGGGTAGGCGGCAGCTTTGACGTCATTTCCGGGAAAGTAAAGCGCGCTCCCGAGATTTGGCAAAAACTGCATTTGGAATGGTTTTATCGACTTGCTTCTGAGCCTTCCCGCTGGAAGCGTCAACTGGCTATTCCTCGGTTTGTTCTAACCGTACTGAAAGAAAAATGGAGTAGCCGTTCCTAGATGCATCCGTAGAGAGGAGAACAGTCGATGTCTACACTAATCCTCGGATTTCTGACTTCGCTGATCATATCGTTTATTGCAACACCGTATGTAAAAAACCTGGCTGTAAAAGTAGGAGCAGTGGATGCCCCGAACCAGCGCAAGGTACACACGCGAATCATGCCACGTATGGGTGGCTTGGCTATTTATATCGGTTATTTGGTTGCGTTCTTTCTATTTGTCCCGTATACAAGCATATCGGAAATGCTGGGAATTTTCATCGGAAGCACGATCGTTATGGTTGTCGGCATGCTCGATGACAAATACCAGCTCTCGCCAAAATGGAAGCTGCTCGGACAGCTAGTCGCAACAGCGATTGTCGTCATTCCTTTTGGCTTGAAGATCGGCGTCGTGAATCTGCCGTATAGCGGAAGCATTGATTTCAGCAGTGGCTGGCTCTTCTGGCTGGCGATTCCGATCACGATGTTTTGGATTGTCGGGGTAACCAATGCGGTGAACCTGATTGACGGTCTCGATGGCCTGTCGGCAGGTGTGTCAGCGATTGCTGCAGGGACAATGGGTGTCATGGCCTTGTTGATGGATGATTACAAGGTAGCGACCTACTGTTTCGTGCTCCTCGGAGCGATTTTGGGCTTTCTCTACTTTAACTTCCATCCGGCTCGTCTGTTCATGGGCGACACCGGTTCGCTTTTCTTGGGCTTCAACCTGGCTGCACTGTCGATCATGGGCTTTAAAGAAGCGTTGTTCGTTTCCTTTATCATTCCAATCGTCGTACTGGGTGTACCGCTCTGGGATACGTTCTTTGCCATCGTGCGCAGGATCGTGAACAAAAAGCCGATTTCGAGCCCAGACAAAGGGCATTTGCATCACTGCTTGCTAAACATGGGTCTGTCGCATCGCTCGACTGTACTCACGATTTACTCGATCAGCATTTTCTTCGGGACGATGGCGATACTGCTGACGAAAACGACGAAGTGGACTACGATTATTGTCATGGTCGCGCTGCTGATAGCCATTCATCTTGGAACGGAGATCGTTGGCCTCGTAAGCCGCCGTCACCGTCCGTTGATTAACGCTTACAGACGGATCAAAATTAAACAGACCGAGCAACAGCGTCGGACGAATTAAAAATAGCAAGAGCCTTGAGCCCTGGTATCATTTAGATACCGGGGCTTTTTTTGGCAGATTATTACGGGGAAACACTTAACAAATGAAGGTGTTTATCCGATAAAGAAAGGAGAAGTACACTGCCCGGTTTTTACATGGTGTGGCTCCTGAGTTATAGGGGAAGTAATTGGAGGGATGTCTCTGTTCATGATTGGCTAGTGAGGGGGAAGCGTTGACGCGTGTTGGCGTCGAACTACGCGGGCAACACTTTTTTGCAAATAAAAATTAGCGAAGATACTGTAAGTAAATCAATACTTCGGAGGGGAAATCAAATGGGTAAAAAAGTCTTTCGAATAATGATTGCCTTAGCGCTCTTATTCACAATGATTCCATTGTACCCAGTGCAAGTAGACGCTGCTTGGGGCGACAACAATAAAAATCAGAAGAACTTCGTTTTTCCAGATGTAGTAGCGAAAGTAAACTATAAGTATGTAACGCTGCAAGGGGTTTTAAGTAATGTTTCGCCTAACGGAATTACATACTCCGTAAAAAACACTGCGGCCAATATTGAAACAACTCCATCATCACGAGGAATCACAGTATCTCAAGATGGTGCGAGAATCACCGTTGCGAATATTGAGTTGTTCGATGGCGATAATACGATTACTTTTTACGGGAAGCAAGGTACTTCTGATGTAGTAAATACCTATGAAATTTCATACATTAGTACACCGCTTTTATATAACCTTCAGCTAACGGGTGGTGGAAAAAAGCTACCAATCGATCCGAACAATAATACGATCGTGCCTAGAGAATTTTCTACTGGTAACTACTTTACGATTGAAGGTAATGCTCCGAATGTAAACCAAATAATTATTCGGAATGGAAGCGAGTCCGTTTCGGGGAGCGTATCACAAGATGCAGATGCCTACTTCATCGTAGGAAGGGTAAAACTAAACCGTGGGCTTAACAAGCTAACGTTCTTGTTGAAAAATGAGAATCAAACCGTAGAAGTAAAGCGAGAACTTGTGTATTTCGACGGTACAGGTACTTTTTATGGTGTTGAGATGAGCGAAACTTCTGGGAAGTATTTATTGGGGGATAATCCGACAGTAAAAACATCTTCCACCGTAGCGCAAAGGAAAACAAATGCAAGATTTTCTGGATATGTCATTATTCCAAAAGAACCGCGCCTGACTTCGTTCAACCCTGCTAATCCAGGAAGTACCGTTTTAGTTAAAGCAGACATGTTGAATACGAAAACAAATGTGAGAGAATCAATACCAAGTAGTAATTTTACTTACGCTTTCCAAAGTCAAACTGGATCGTATGCTATTTATAAGTTTGACTTTCATGCTACGAACTTGCCTACAGATAGTATGTTTGCAAACAATGAACGCATCTATACACAACTATCTGCATTTAGTCCTGTAGAAACTTATAAATCCGATCCGACTAGTACAACTCCAACTGCGGTGTATAATAATCCAACTGATGACGAGTTTGGTTACTTGTTTCAAGATCAAAATGCTCCTACTATTTCAAAACTTGAATATAAGTTCGATCCAGCTGGTACTTATAATGAACTGAAAGACGACACTATTCTCAACGAGAAGCCGTTTTTTATCAAGATGACTGTTACTAACGGGTCAAGTACTGCAGGGATCAAAGTAGAATCAATTAACTCGTATGGGAATAAATCGAGATTGGTTATTCCTTCTGGAAACATTACCGGTTCAGCAGGTGCTTACGAGATTAAAATTGATAGTCTTCCATTCGATGGGACACAAACATTAACCTTTTACTACGATGATAATACGTTTGAATCTGTAAAAGTCAATGCAGCAGCAGGGCCAGTACTTAAAATGGATGGGCTAAATGACGGTTTAATCTTTAAATACGACCCAAACCAGTCAAATGGTGGCTCAGGTTATGCTATTAGAGAATCAGGTAGAACAAAAGAGTTGATCAAAGATATTGTAAAAGACTTTTCAGGGCGATTGGACAATGTTGATGTAGTAGCAGCGGACTACACAAAAGGCGCCAATGGAAAGAAACCGATTACGTTAAAAGTTAATAATAATGAAGTAATTTTAGTGCCAGGTTCTAGTCCGAACGTGTTTAAAATGTCTGAGAATCAAGGAAGCACTTCAACTGGACAAGATTACAGAGGAAAAGTATCAAGTTACTTCCATGACGGTCAAAATACAGTCGTCTTCAAGTACGATAAAAATAATTTAGTATATGAAAAGACATTGCTTGTGACATTGTATTCGAATTCAGTTCCTGAGATTCCAGTTAAGAATACAGAGATTTATCCATACAACACGAGTACACGAAAACCTGACCCTCGTTTTGTAGGTAAAGATGGGGTTTATACAACAAAAGAAAACAAAATGAAAATTACAGGTACGTTTGATTTTGTAGACTTAGGTGATGACAAAACCGAGGTAATCAGAAGCATTCAAAATATTGATCCAAATAAGTACGTACTCGTTATCGAGGGTCCCGATGACTTTGGAACAAAGACATGGGATCTGAAGCAAAATACGTTAATGAACGACAATAGCCCTTTTGAAAACAAGACTGACGTTACCGATTTAGATGTTTACTACGATATGAAAAAGCATTACTTTACTTTTGATATTGACGAGCAGGATATTCCTACAGATGGAAGTAAAGTAGTCTATACATTTACGGTTTACAACAATGGTGTAAATGGTGGTTCAAAAGCATCATACCGACTTGAAGTTTCCGCACCAGGTGTTACCTACAAGATTTTACGTCCGACACCTTTGCAAAAAACGGTAAATCAAAACTATATTGAAGTTGTAATCGAATCGAAAAACTCCAGCAAGGTAACGGTTGGAAAAACAGAAGCACAAAAAATCAGCTTTGACTCTGATCTCGATGGCGACATTGATACAACAGATGCTTACCGCGCGATCTTTACCGATTTAAAACCAGGTAAGGCGAATAAGATTCCGATTACGATTACACGTGGAGCCGACACAGTAAAGGACACAATTGAAGTGTTCTATGCACCTACGAACATTCAAGGTGCGCAACATATGGCGCCAATGGATAAGATCGGGAAAGTCTTCGGGGGCAAAGTCGCACTGACATTCCCTAAAGAGACATACTTGATGCGAACTGACTATACAGTTCCAGAGAATCTGCGAGGACAAGTGTTTAAAGGTCATAACATCTTATTTGGTATCGCAAATACTGATGACGGTGTCCTTGATCGATATGACTATCTCGAAGATCGCCCAAGAAACTTCGATGACACTGTGCAAGATTTGGGTAGACAGTTCAAGAATTCCTTTGATATGCATTTTATAAAAGCAAGTAATGTGTTCTGGATTGACGCGGGTATGGCAGATAATCCGAACACAGATGAGTATGATCCATATCAATACGGAATGCTGCCAATCATGGCGATTCCTGATCCAGACGAGATGAATCCTCGACTGTACAATTTTAACGATGTACCTAGCAACCGAGTGGTAATGCCGACTAAGCGTGGAACGTTGGAGTTGTCCTTTGACGAGCATGTCGTGCCAGATGCTTCTCATACGCTAACCGTTATGCGCTACGATCCGGAGAAATTCTATTGGGAAAATCTGGGTGGTGTAGTGAACACCAGCAAAAAGACTATTAAAGTTCCGTTTGATCGTTTCGGTTACTACGTTGTAGCAAAATTGAATGACTCCTTCCGTGATGTGGTACACCATCCGTACGCGCGCAATCATATGGAAGCTATGTTTGCAAAAGGGGTAGTACGGGCAAGAAGTTCTCTTGATTTCGCACCTGACATGGATACTACTCGTGGTGAATTCGCTGCAATGGTAGTTAGGGCATTGGAGTTGCCACTTGTCACAGATGTGAGCAAGCCTAGCTTTGACGATGTAATTATGGATTATTCGCCGACAGATCTATATGACTATCGCCATATTGAAACTGCGGCTCGACTTGGAATCGTGAAAGGGACGGATCCAAGAATCTTTAACCCGCAAGGCAAAGTAACGCGCCAAGAAGCAGCAGTAATTTTGTCCCGAGCTCTGAAATTGAAATTGGGTACCTCTGCTCCGGCTGCTAAACTAGCGCTCAAGAAACAATTCAAGGATTTTAACTTGATCGATGATTATGCGGCGCCAGCTGTCGTGGCAGTTGCAAAAGCGAAATTGATTGCTGGTTCACCTGTAGATGTTGATGATCTGAAAAAGGGATATGTATTTGAACCAAATGCAAACATTCTGCGTGGAGATGCAGCCATCCTTATGTCACGTGTGATGGCAAATCAAAAGAAAATACCTCCAGTTCTTGAAATCAAGTTGTAAGAACCAAAGCCTTCTTTTTGGACTGGTCCAGAAAGAAGGCTTTTTAACAACCTAATGACAATAGGAGTGGATCAAATTGAGAAAATTAACAATCCTAGCTACTGTTGCTACGCTTGCCATTGGTATTGGCACTGCTTATGCTGCTGGAAGTCCTCACGGAAAGCTTGGGCCTTACGAGCAAGTTTCCATTAACATGGATAGGGAGAAAACGAATGCCAAAGGTGTTCTAATTAATGGAGAAATTTATGTTCCGGTAAGCGCCATGCAAAAAAATAATAAAAGCGCATACTATTATGATTCCGCAAATTATCAGGTACATTTATTTTTTGGCGGTGGCCAGGAAAGTAACAATACCGTCGATTACTACTATCGTGACAACGGCTACCAATATAAGTCCAAATCTGAACTGGCTGCAGAAGTCATGAAAAACATCCCTTACGACGATGCGAATTATCATTCGGGTATGATGCATCAGGATATCTTGAATATTACTTCTTTTTCTAAAGCTTTTCTGACGGTAACAGAGATGATGGACAATGCCGTTCAATCAAAAGTAAGCATTAACCGGGAACCAAATATGGAAATGATCAAGCAGGCTTTACGATATAGAGGCTTACCATTGGAACTGATGGATGATCGGATGGAAGCATTGGCAGAAGAGCTTGGGGATCAGATCGGACGAAGAGAAGAGCGAGATATGGAGGATGTAAGAGATCATATCCAAGATGCAATCAAATATCAAAACAAAGCCTACAATGTCCTGGAGGATTGGCTGCGGAGCTCGGATGAAGATGATCTGGATGATTACAGAGACTATGTTGAAGAAGTAAAAGAAAACCTGTATGAAGCAATTGAATTGCTGACTGGTGAAGTGATGGATGAACCAGGTCAAGTGAATGAAGACAGCTTAAAGAAGGAAGTTGAGAACTGGCTTCTTAAGCAATAAATAATACTGGCGTAGTAAGTCAATATTTCGCTATATATAATAGAAGAAAAGCTGAAGAGGTCATCGCCTCTTCAGCTTTTTTCATGGAGCAATTACTCTTCTTCCACATCGCCAACCGCGTCTACAGGAACCTCCACATATTCCTTTTCCCCGAGCACGATCTGAGCTTGTCCATTCGTCAAATCAACCATCCGTGCAACAAACTCATCCTGTTCACCCTCAGGGATCAGCACATGTGCAGTCACCTTGTCTGTAAAATCCGTACCACTCACGCGATGTTCGCCTAGGCGCAGCTCGTTCTCCACCTTGCCCCACCACGTATAATCCACGCTGACAGAGATTGTCTGATGCAGCGTGTGCACCACGATCTTTGCAGCCTTCAATGCAGTGACGGTTCCAGCTGTATAAGCCCGAACGAGTCCACCGGCCCCAAGCTTGATTCCGCCGAAATAGCGAGTGACGACCACGACCGTATCCTTCACGCCGTTTTTCTTGATGCATTCCAGGATCGGCTTGCCTGCCGTACCGCTAGGCTCCCCATCATCACTCGAACGCTGAATCTGGTCGTTTTCGCCGATGACAAAAGCAGAACAGTTATGGGTAGCGTCCCAGTGCTTCTTTTTAATCATCGCGATAAACGCTGTCGCTTCTTCCTCTGTAGTAACTCGCTGGGCATATCCGATAAAACGGGAGCGCTCAATGACGATATAATCCTCGCCGTAGCCAGCAATGGTTTTGTATTGGGTAAGCATCGTACAATCACCTCAAGAAAAGGATAGCATGCCAAAGAAATGTTGGCGAACATTGAAATGTTTTTGACACATAATCGTAGTACTCTATGTGGTGCTTGTGGAATAAAAAAGGAAAGGGAGGAGTTACTTATGATTCCCTTATGAAAATGCTGGTATGGCATAATTTTGCGTGTGAGAAGGATAACTCTGTGATATAGTGATCTTGGGACAAACCACATATTTAATGTGGTTAATAATTTTATGCTCAATATAAAATGAAGGAGTGGAATTCAGTGAATTTTCCATATTCGAAAAAGAAATGGATGTCTATCAGTTTGGCGGCATTATTAACAACAGCACTTGGCGCAGGAACCTTGACAGCATCTGCGAATACAGGCTCCGAACAAGCAAAGGCACCTACGACTGTACAAGCATCTACCGATAAAGTAGCAGCGGAGGCAAGCAAAGATAATACGACAACACCTGATACTGCCGCAACAGAAGAGTTGACGCTGGATAAAGCGATTGAACAAGCTTTGAAAACCAACGTTACATTGCAAAATGCTATTCTGGATGCGAAAAATGCAGATATTAACAACTCAATTACTTACAGAAGCACGGCACAAATGACAGCAGACATGCTGGAATCCTTGGACGCAGCGCAAGCAAAGTACGTAAGAAGCGCCCAAAGTGAAATGACCAAGAAGCTGAATGCTCTCGCTGTTAAGTCTACAGAAGGAAAAATCAAGTTAGGCGCACAAGATGCCTATTACAAACTGATTTTTGCTCAAGATGACGTGAACCTGAAAAAACAAAGCTTGGCTCGTGCAGAAGCACAACTGAAAGTAGCCAAGGCTGCATTTGATGTGGGAACGAACGCGAAGACTGACGTCCTTGAAGCAGAAATGGGCGTAGCTGGTGCAAAAGCTCAGTTGACGACTGCGGAAAACAACTTGGAAATTGCCATGATGAATTTGAACGATTTCCTTGGCGTTGATCTGCAAAAGGAATGGAAAATTGTCTCTGCCAATAAGAAAATGGCTCCAATCTCGATCACCATGGAAGATGCCGAGAAGCAGGCCCTCTCTAAACGTTTGGAAATTACCAAAGCAGAAGAAGAGCTCAAACTGGCAGAATTGAATGTGAAGCTGATCGCTGAGTATACAGCGGCGTCAACTCTTTCTGGTCAACAAGCTCGAAACAACGTCGAGAAATCGAAGCTTGCCATTGATGAGGCAAAACGTACTGTTTCGAAAGATGTTGCTCAGGCATACCTCAACCTAAACGCAGCTCGCGAGGCGATTGACTTCCAAAAAGCGGCAAAAGATTCCGCAGCTGAGAGCTATCGCTTGAAAAATTTGCGTTTTGAAAATGGACTCGCGACGACTTTGGAAGTGATCCAATCGGAAGAAGCATTGTCTACTCGTGAGAACGAATACCAAAAAGCTGTTCTGTCTTACAACCTGGCTGTCGTAAACTTTGAAAATGCGTTAGGAAATTAACCTAATTCAAGCAAGATTTATGAGGTTTTGAACCAAATTGGAAAAAGGTTCAGTCGTGACAGCCCGCCATATGTCCCCTATAATACGGAGTGTGGCGGATGTCACTTCGTACATAATAGACAGGTGAATAACGAACCACGAAAAAAACTTTAAATTTTTTTCGAAGGCGCCGCAACTTTTGATTCGCTCAGGCGTTTAATAGGATGTCACACGAAAAACGGGGAATTGTGTAAAAAAGATTCACGAATTCTAGCAGTTGTGTTACACTAGTGATTGTTGCATTTTACACAATACTGAATATACTAGAGATTTTTTAACACAAAAAGCGAGGCTTTCCTGCGAAAGGAGGTGACACGCGCTTGCAGGATTCGGGCTTTAAAAAGAAAGATAGATTAACAACAAATATTCCCCAAGAACAATTTGTTTATACTAGAGGAGGAGAACACAAGGTTATGAAAAAGGTCGTTAACAGTGTATTGGCTAGTGCACTCGCACTTACTGTTGCTCCAATGGCTTTCGCAGCAGAAGAGGCAGCAACTACAGCTCCTAAAATGGACGCTGATATGGAAAAAACCGTAAAACGTCTGGAAGCTCTTGGCCTGGTAGCAGGTTATGGCAACGGCGAATACGGTGTAGACAAAACTATCACTCGTGCAGAGTTCGCTACTCTGATCGTTCGCGCTCGCGGACTGGAGCAAGGTGCGAAATTGGCACAATTCAGCAATACTTACTCTGATGTTAAATCTTCTGATTGGTTTGCTGGTTTCGTAAACGTAGCTTCCGGCGAAGAAATCGTAAAAGGTTTCCCGGACAAATCTTTCAAACCACAAAACCAAGTTACTTATGCTGAAGCAGTAACTATGATCGTTCGTGCACTGGGCTATGAGCCAGCTGTTAAAGGTGTATGGCCTAACAGCATGATCTCCAAAGCTTCCGAGCTGAACATTGCTAGAAGCATCACTACTCCTAACAATGCAGCAACTCGTGGCGATATCTTCAAAATGCTCGACAACTCTCTGCGTGTAGACTTGATGGTGCGCAAAGGATACGGTACTGAAGCTACTTATGAAACTACAAACGAAACTCTTCTGACTAAATACCTGAAAGTTACTGTTCGTGACATGGAATGGGCTCAAGAAGCTGGCAACGACAGCGATGACCTGCCATTGGTAACTAACGTACCAGCTATCGGTCTGGGCAAAATCAAAGCTAACGAAGTTACTTTGAACGGTAAAGACGCTGGTATCGGTAACACTACTTACAAAGTAGCTGACGGTATCAACGCTAACGATTTCGCTGGTCAACACGTACAAGTGTGGATCAAAGACGACCGTGAAGACGTAATCGTTTGGATGGAAGGTTCCACAGACGAAGAAGTTATCATGGACCGCCTGGGCGAGTTCACTCTGAAAGGCAAACTGTTGGAAGATCCAAAAGATCTGAGCAACTCTGATCTGGCTGATCTGAAATTGGAGTTGGACGCTAGCGAAAAAAGCTACCGCTTCAACAAAAATACCCAAGTAACTTACAACTTCACTCGCTTCAACGATGCAGTTGATGGTTTGAAAGAAATCATCAAAGACAACTCTGAATCTCCTGGTTACACTTTCGGAGCTAAAGTTGTTCTGGACAACAATAACGAGATTGCTTACATCCACGTTATTGACGACCAAACAATCAACAAAGAAGACGAAGGCGTTAAATACGGTTCCGAAGTTATCTCCAAAATCGATGCTGATAAGAAGAAAATCACGAACCGTGATAACGACAAGTTCAACGAACTGGAAGACAAAGAAGAAGGTAAAGACTTCTTGGTATTCCTCAACGGTAAACCAGCTAAATTCAGCGATCTGAAAGAAGGCATGGTTTACAGCGTATACTACGCTGATGGCGACGAAGACAAATTGCTGGTATTCGCTACTGACACAGTAGTAGAAGGTAAAGTAGACAAAGTTGTTAGCCGTAACAACAACGACTACCGCCTGACTATCGGCGACAAAACATACCGCATTTACGAAGGTGCAACTTTCTCCGATGACGGTAACAAAGATGTTCAAGACATCGACAAAGACCACTGGGATCTGGTTGACAGCTTGGACGATGAAACAGTAAAACTGTACCTGGATGCTTCTGGTCGTGTTCGTCACATCGAAACTAAGGATGCTATCGACGATCGCAAACAAAAAGCAATCATCACTCGTGCAGCTACTTTCAACACAAGCAAAGACACTTGGGATTTCACTGTGTTGACTCAAAAAGGTAAAAAAGTAACTGTTTCCCTCGAAGCTAAAGACATCTATGACTTCGATGGCAAAAACTACTCCAGAGATGGCAAGTCCGAGTGGGATCTGGAAAACATCCTGGTACCTAGCAAAGACAAAGACACTCTGCTCGTAGAAGTAACTCTGGATGCAGATGGCAAACCAGACAAAGTTGAATTCCTGAAACCTGTAAAAGTTGAACAGGAATCCGGCAAAGCTTGGGATGACCTCGCGGATGAAGACGACGATATGGTTGGCGACTACGAAGTTACTGACAAAACAGCTGTCTTCAACATGACTGGTGAGTTGGAAACAAACGGCAAACGTGCAGAACTGAAAAACGCTAAAACTGCGAAGTTCAAAGACGTTGCTGACGAAAACGACCTGTCCGTAATCTACACTGTAAACGATAAAGACGAAGTAGAAGCAATCTTCGTTGTTGAAGGTGACGGTTTGTCTGGTGACGCTATCTACGGTCAAGTGATCGACTTCGGTCGCGCTGGCGGTAAAGACACCATCAAAGTATGGGTTAAAGAGAAAGACAGCAACAAAATTGTTGAGAAAGAATACAAACTGGATGGCGATCAAGACGATCTGAAAGATGACGACATTCGTCGTAACGACTTCATCGCATTCACAGTTGATTCCAACGACGAAGTTATCGTTGACGATGTAGTTGAAGTAGTTAACAAAAACGCTAAAGGCATGCTCGCAGAAGTAACTGACGAAAAAGGCCTGAGCGATGCAAACATCGACAAATTGACTGTTGGTTTGGTTGATGATGTAAACAAAGACACCATCACTTACAAAGATGCTGACGGCAACAAGAAGAAAGCTAGCATCAAATCTGCTACAGTTTACTTCGATCTGTTCGATGACCTCGGTGAAGCAGATGGCGTTAACGAAGGCGACTACGTTGTAATGATCGACAGCGGTGACATCTCCGGTACTAAATACGACTTCGTTCTGATCGTTTCCGACGAGAAGACAGTTCGTAAAGAAGACCTGGAAGATGAAGCAGAAGCATTCTTGAAACAAGAGCCAGCTGAAGGCGAAAAACCAGTTTGGGATGCTCTTCCAACTACTGTAGAAGGTAAATATGTATCTGCTGGTACAATGAAAATTTACCGTGCTTCTGTAGAACTGAACAAAGACATCAAGGCTGATGACGTTGATGACATCATTTTCTCCATCAACGGCAAAGAAGTAACGCCTGACGTTCTGGACTTCAAAGATGGCAAGATCTCCATCCAGTACCAAACTGAAGACAAAGTAACTTCTAGCGAACTCAAAGTTACTAACAAAAATGGTAAAGATTCCGACAAAGCAAACGTGAAATTCGTAGAAGCGTAAGAATTTCAGTTAGCTAGTCTGAAGCAGGATTTGGGTTATCAAAGAGTTAGAGGGGACATTTCCCCTCTAACTCATATTACCCGACTATAGAGAACTTCCTATCAAACATACGGAGGGGTAGTACGTGAATAAAAAAGTGGTACTTTCTGTTCTTTCAACTACACTTGTAGCTAGCTTGGCAGCTTCTGCTTTCGCAGCACCAAAAGATGGTATTTACATTGGTGGAGACATCAAAAAATTCTACTCTACTGACGTTCTGTTCGAAATGACGCCAGCAGCTAAAACAGCTTATAACAATGAGCTGAAAACTATGGCTACTAACCTGAACAACGTAGTATTCGTTGACTACAAAGGAAACGGTGCTTCTCTGCAAGAAATGTTCGACAAGGGCGGTAAAGTTGCTCTGGGCGAGCCTCTGAAAAAAGAAGACTTCGCTGATCTCTACAAAGTAGTGAACAAAGACGGTTCTTCTACTGCAACTGAAAATGCTAGAGACAAAGTAGATGGCACAACTCCAGGTGAACTGAAAGTTGAATCTGTAAGTGCTATTAACTTGAATCAAGTTAAAGTAACCTTCTCTAAAGAAGTTACAGAAGCAACTGCTGAAGCAGCTCCTAACTACACTATCTCCGGTTATGCTGGAACTTTCGTTCCAACTCTTCTGGCTGATGGTAAATCTGTCATTCTGACACTTGGAACTAAACAAACTCAAAGCTCTAAAGCATTTGTATCTGTTGCAAATGTACAAGACGCTGATGGTAAAACTATCGAAACCAAGGTTCAAGAGGTTACTTTTGCTGACGTGACCGCACCAACTATCGCATCTGTAGTTGCAAAAGGTAATAAAGCTGTTGTTGTAACCCTTAGCGAACCAGTTGCTGGCCTTCAAGTTACTGATTTTAAACTTAATGGCAGCGATTTGAGCATCGTTGGTGGCGCAGTTCTTACTGCAAGCAACGGGACATCCGATAAACAACCAACTAACCAAGAATACACTCTGACTTTTAACAACGCATTGCCAGCTGGAACACACAATCTTCAATTTGCTTCTTCTGTAGCACGTGTTGACGAAGCTGGATTCCCACTTGTAGCAACTACAAAATCGTTTACTGTTGATGGTGTAGCAACTGCTCCTGTAGCAACTGTAACGGCTGCGAAATCAGGTGTACAAGGTACTGTAACAGTAACTTTTGATCGTGCTATGGATGCAGCTACTTTGGCTAATAACTTCTTCTTGAATGATGTTACGATTCCAACTGTTGGTGCTCCACAACTCGGAACAGATGGCAAAACTGTAACCTTGACATTTGCTAACATCTCTGCAGGTGCTAATATTCTTCTTATCAACCCAGCTGTTGCTGACACTTATGGTAACAAAGTAACAACTGCTACTACACCAGTTCGTGTAAACTTTACTGCAAGTGCTGACACAGTAGCACCTGTTCTTGATAGTGCAGTATCCACTAGCGAAACTGCTCTGACATTGAAGTTCAATGAGGCGTTGGATTCACTGACTACTCAAAACAGCGCTAACTATGTAATCAAAGATGCAAACGGAGTAACTGTTGCTCCTACTGCTACTAGAACTTTGACTCCTACTCTTGGCGGCGTTGGTAATAAAGAGGTTTCCATTGCACTTGCATCTAAATTGCCAGGTGGTACTTACACAATTACTGTAACTGGAATTAAGGATACTGCAGGTAATGCATTGACAACTGCTTCCAAAACATTCACTGTTGGTGACTTGACTCCTGCAGATTTAGATTACAAAGGTGGAGCTGGAAAGGCAGCGGTTCATAATCCTGCTAACCACACAGTAGAAGTATTCTTTAATGAACCAGTACAAGTATCTGGTGCATATTCCGTACTCGATAAAACGAACTGGCAGTATAAAGGTGGTAACGTTCCTGCATACGTAACGTTGTCTGCTGGTGCTGGTAACAAATCTGTTGTATTCCAATTCACGGCAACTGATGTAATTAATGCAACTGATACCTTTACAGTTTCTGTAGTAAAAGACGTAGCGGGTAATGTTTCACGTAACCTGACCACAACTGTTGCTGCTGCATCTACAGTAGATGCTCCAGTAATCCTTAATGGTACTGTTAAAGCACTTGCTGGAACTACTAGCAATGACATTCTGACTTTTGATGTGGATCAACCATTGGTATCCATCGAAAAGAATGATTTTGCAGTATCAGTAAATGGAACTTCTGTTACAGCAACAAATGCTACTATGAATGGAAAAACAGTAACATTAACTTTTGCTGAGGGTGCCCTTGCTGATGGCCGCAACATCACTCTCAATGTAACTGGTCCTATTGATTCCAAAAATGCTAATGGTGCTCCTCTTGGAACTGAGGGTGGCGTAGCTCTTAACGCGGCTGACGTAGTTGCTCCAACAGTTGCAACTGCAGCTGTAACTGCAACTAATGAGCTGACGGTCACTTTCAACGAAGATCTGAATGGCGGTCTGGGTGCGCTGTTTAAATCTGACTTCCTCATCGACAACAATGGAGCTACTGTCTCTGCAGCATCTTCCTCTGTTGACGCTAAAAAACTAGTATTGAAACTGGCATCTGGTAAAACTTTCGGAGGTACTGTAAAAGTTTATCCGGTAGCAACACCAGCAAATGTTCAAGACTTGGCTGGGAATAAATATGTTCCAACTTCTACAGAAGTGAATTCTGGTATTGCAGCAACTGCTTTAAACACTGTACCAACAGTAACAAATCCAATTGCAAATACAGTTGGAACTGCAGGTGGGGCTGTTGTAACCGTTGACGCCACAAACACTTTTGCAGATGCAGATAGCGATACTCTGACTCTGACTGCAGCATCCAGCGATAACGCAATTGCAACAGTTACTGTAAACGGCAAGAACGTAGTAGTTACTCCAGTTGCTGCAGGTACTGCAACGATTACTGTAACTGCTAACGATGGTAAAGGTGGCACTGTCACTGAAACCTTCGATATCGTAGTGAACGCAGCAGCTAACAATGTACCAACAGTAGCAGCTCCTATCGTTGACCAAACTGGCACTGTAGCTGGTGGAGCTGTAACAGTAGACGCATCTGGCACTTTTACTGATGCAGATAGCGATGCTCTGACTCTGACTGCAGCATCCAGCGATAACGCAATTGCAACAGTTACTGTAAACGGCACGAACGTAGTAGTTACTCCAGTTGCTGCAGGTACTGCAACGGTCACTGTAACTGCTAACGATGGTAAAGGTGGCACTGTCACTGAAACCTTCGACATCACAATCTCTTAAAAAAATCACGAAACGTTACTTCATAAACTCATTACCTGAGTGAAAGAAGTGGAGAACGACCCCTAGACAACTTTCATAGCGGTCTAGGGGTTTTCTCTAACTATCTTGTCAAATAGATTGGTGCAACTCCAATCCATGAGAACAGCCTATGACTCATGTGCCTAATCCTCCTGCACGGAAAGCAGTCCTATACCAATTGCTCCCGTGAAGTCAGGTGAAGTCGTACTTGCTGAGATGCAAGGCGGGGCTCTTTAAAAGTTGACTATGGTCAGGCGACGAATCCATGGTGACCCAATACGAGATAGCTGTTGTTAGGTAATGAAGCGCTAGGGGTTTAACAACAGTCGATGTACGCGAGATCGTTCAGACGAAACAGGAACAATTCAGGCTGTTAAACCTGTTTTTCTCGGATTGTATAGTGGGGACCTAAGGTCAGCAAAACAAGGGATAGACAAGATGGAACGTTTGAAGTCTTATCAGAAGAGGTGGGGTAGCACCAGTGAGGCTGATAAGATGCCGGCGGGTTCGTAGTAGTGTGGATGGCTTGCCGTTTGTACCCGTAGTGGTAACACAGGCGGGGAGGAGAAAACTGGCCGGAGCGAAGGAACCCAGTCAGCGGATAAGAAGGACACGAGAACTTACAATGGGCGTTGTAGTTTCTCAAGTCTACAAATCAAGAACAGCAAAGTAGGATTGCAGAGTGATTGTTTCTGTAATCCTACTTTGTTGTTTCTTGATTTTGATTCTTACTTCTTCGATGATGGAACGCCGTGTGCGATGAAAGTCGCCCGCACGGTGTAGTCTCGAATCGAAAGCTCTCATTTTGTGAAGAGTATAAGTCGAGAATAGCAATCGAGAGCCCATAATTGTAGGGTATGGAATTCCAGATGTAGTTTTCCCACATGATGCGATGTCGGAGGTTATCTCGCTTACAGATTATTTTTCTGACCCTGATGGAGATACTTTGACTATTACGGTTGCGATTGAAAGTGGACCTGGCATTGTATACACATTTAACGACATGATTGGTAGTCCAAACTATGGAAAAATCGTTTTTCATCCTACGAACGGAATTTCAAGTCATGCGACTGTAATGGTGACAGCAGATGATGGTAAAGGTGGTACTGTTCTTGACCGCCTTGAGGTGAGCGTTTCATAAAGTGATTGGTGCAAATCCTATCCATGAGAACAGCTCTATGACTCATGAGCCTAATCCTCCTGCATGGCAAGCAGCCCTATACGACTGCTCCCGTGAAGTCAGGTGAAGTCGTACTTGCGGAAGGCAAGCCGGGGAGGGGAAACTAGCCGAAACGAAGGAACCCAGTCAGCGGATAAGAAGATTACGAGAACTTACAATGGGAGTTGTCGCTTCTCCAATCTACAAGTGAACAATTTCCTAGGAGGATTGCAGAGATATCATTTCTGCAGTCCTTTTTTGCGGCTCATCCTGCTTTAGACGGCTGCTAGCATCACTCGCTAAGACGATTACGTTTGTGAGAAATTTGTGAGAAGCATTTGATAGGATGAAGATGCCCATTGTAAGACGTAACATTTCCTTATTCGCTGATGGAACGCCGTATGCGATGAAAGTCGCCCGTACGGTGTAGGCTCGTGATAACCCCAAATTTCAAACGGGATAAGACGAGAATAGCGAGATTGTCTGGAATGCTAAGGAAGTAGCAAAAGGTATGGCACCGACCGGTGGTACACAAGAGACGAATCAGTTGGAAATTTTAACAGGTGCAAATAAAGACGGAAGGATAAAGGTAGTATTTGATGATGGCCAGACTCGAAAAGACATTATTCAAACGGTAAACATGAATGACAATACTACAACAGTCTTTTACAAGCTGATGGATGCGATCTATCAAGAATTGGGATTTGATTATGATATGACAGGAAGTGGTATGACTATTTATATTAAAGAACCAACTCAAGAGGCAGACAAAGATATTACCATCACGTTAGAAGATCTTGACGCGACGGGGGTCACTGGAGCAGGTTCAGAATGGAGAAAGGGAGCTGCTGGTACGGACGGAGTAGCTGAGGTAAATGAACTTGAAATTACTGAAGCTTCTGGCTCGAAGGATTTGAGTGTTAACTTTACCGACGGAAACTACTTGAATGAGACGGTTACTGTTACCCTTCAAGGTACAGAAACACCTTCTGAAATTACAGACAAAATTGCATCTGCTTTTCAAGCACTCAACAATGGAAAAGGGTTATTCCGTCAGACTATCACGGTTTCTGGGGCGAAAGTAACATTTACGTCTACAAAAACAGTAGCAGATCAAAATATCACAATTACAGTGACGAGTAAATAGTTTTCAATCAGAAGCTTTAAATCCGTTAATTCTTCACAAGAGCCTGCCTCTAAGAGGCAGGCTCTTTCTCTTGTATCGCAGCGATTTGCGCTTGTATGATATAAAAATAAAAAGCCTCCATATCCCGTAGCATAATACAGGGACCAGAAGGCGAATCGACTTACACTTTACCAATCAATGTACTGATCTCTCTCTCATACCCATATCGTTTGAAAAACTCAATCAATGCCACAGCGAATATATCTCTCTGACTAATATTTTTTTCCTTGCTGTATTCGCGGACCATTTGATCGAGTGTATTTGTCATATGAACGGATTTCGTAACGAAAACACCAGGTACGGCATAACGAGGAACTTTACCTGATTCCGAGCCAGGAACAATCAGATCGACTAGACGGCCTCTGTTGCGCTCCAAAAGCTCGAGTAAGGGCAGATACTGATCCATCTGGTTTGAGCCCATTTGAACAGTTCTAGAAGCTCCAAAAGCCTCCTCGAAAACCTCCAGTGGGTTTTCATTAGATGATTTTGCCACTGCTTCGCTATGAAGCATATCCTTATCGGCCAGTTTCCCATATTCCTTCACATAGTTCTTCGTATCAGAACACCACTTGTATCCTTTTGCCTTCATATATGTTGCCAGCTCCCGATGATCCTGAAAGCCCATACGCTTGGCAATCGTCTTCGCATCTGCTCCTTCTTTCTGAAAGAGCGAGAGAATCGTCGACTCCATTGTAGACTTCATTAAATCCTTGCTTGGATCCCACTTCTCAGTACTTGTATGTATAGGTACATAAGCTTGTTTATAACGATCCCACATAAAGTTCTTGCGACGCATGTATATATCTAATGTCTTGTAATTCTTATGTCCCAATTCCTTCGCTAGCTCATCTCGCGTTTTTCCCTCAACCATGCCGCGCAATATCTCATTGACACGCTCGTCATAGATTGGTTTTTTCTCTGTACGTATATCCACTCTCTACACTCCTATTTATCTCTCTTTTAAAGTGTTTGGATATTTTATACACTCACCTACAAATGGCTGATAGCATCTCGCAGCTGATCTAAATTGGTGTGTGTATAAACACTGGTTACGTTCAAAGATGAATGTCCTAGAAGCTTTTGTATTTGAACCAGATTAACATCCTTTTTTACTAGTTGACTTGCAAAGCTGTGGCGGAGGATATGTGCGGTTACCTTCTTACTCCACCCTAATCGTTTGACGGCTTCCGTAATTTCTCGATTGACGTATACCGGTGATAGTTTACCGCTCTTCTTGGTACAAAAAAATCGATTTGAATCAGAATCAGGTCGATGATGCAATACGTATTCTTTCAACATTGGCAGTAAACGGGGAGAGATTGGAATAAAGCGATCCTTGTTTCCCTTACCGGCTACTACGTGAATCACCTGCTGATCCCACTTCACATCATTTAATGTCAGGTTCAGGCATTCTGATATGCGCATACCAGTCAAGAAGAGAACCATAACCACTAGTCTAATTAGCGAGTGGTCGATGGCGTTAACTAAATCATTTACTTCTTCTTCTTCCAAGTATGTTCTTTCCTTTTGCTGCACCTTTATTTTCTCGACGGACAACGCAATATTGCGAGGTACCCATTCTTTTTTATGTGCATAAGCAAAGAATGAACGAAAAGTATGAAGGTTACGTTGTCTGCTGGCAGGAGCATAGGAACGCTCTGATTTCAGATATAAAAGAAAATCTTCAATATCCGTTGCTGTTACTTCATCGACGTATGGCTCACAGTTGTATTTGCTCTCCAGAAAACGGGTAAAGTAGGTCAAATCCTTTTTATACCCCGTTATCGTCTGTTCACTCCGGCCAATGGAGAACAAGTATTGCAGGAAAATATCTACTGCTTGGGTTAAAACCATTTGTTTCAAAACACCACCATGAATGTCAGCATACTAATACAAAAAGAGTAGCCGAAATATGCGGGTAACACCTTTAGTATATCCGTAGTTTGGTTATTTAAATCCTTTAAATAGAATGTGTTATCTGATTGAAAAAGTTATAAGTTTTCAGTTATACTTCCACCATTTTCATCTTTTTACATAATTTTTTCGAACGGCCAGAAAAATACCCCGTACACATTTCTGCGTATGGGGTATTTTCTTAACTGTTCGATTAGTTATGAGCAGTTACGTCAGCTTTAACTCCGTATCCATTTGCATCTTTCAGAGTTTCGCCAGTAGTTTTAACTGTGATTGTTTTAGTTGGATCCCAGTTAGAAGAAACTTGATTATTGTAACCAGTACCGTTAACTTGAGGAGTCAGTGAGATTTTCACTTGTTTTGCGTTACCAGCTACCAGAGATACTGCTGCATCTCCATCTGTACCACCAGTACCGTCAGTACCCAAAGTACCCAAAGTCAATGCATCGGATCCTACCAAGATTTCGAACTCAGCAGAGAGTTTAGTTGGATCGTCGATTGCTGTTGCAGTTGTGCTGTCAATGTTCTCGTTGAAAGTAAGAACGATGTCGTTACCCAGAACTTGAACAGTTTGCAGAACAGCAGCTGTGTTGTCAGCGATATTAACTCCGAAATCAGCAGCTTTTTCCATAACATTGCCAGCTTTATCAGCTACATTGCTTACAGTCAGAGTTGCTGGAGTACCAGTTTGAGCACCGAACGCTACAGTTTCAGCTTTCAGTTCGATAGTTACGCTATTTTTAGCGGAGCTATTGAAGTAGATGCTAGCTTTTGTGCTATCCAGTGCAACACCGTCGAGTTTGTAGTTAGCCAGATCAAGAGCAGAAGCTCCTACTTCTTCGCTAAAGTCTACAACAAACTTGTTAACACCAGTTACTGCTGCATCAGTAGTAGTTTCAGTATCCAGAGTAGCAGTTGGTTTTACAGTATCAGTTGCATTTCCTACAGTTACTGTAGTAGTAGCTGCTGCACTCAAGTTACCAAGAGCATCTTTTACTGCACCTGCTCCGATTTGTACTGTGTAAGTACCGTTTTCGATTTCAGCAGCACCTGTGAAATCAACCACGAGAACTTTATCATTATCGGATTTAACAACGGTAGTTGCATCCAGAGCAGTAAAGCGTACGCCTTCAGCATTCGTAATGAGAAGTTTTGTCTCATCTACTGCTGTGTCAGCACCTTGGAATGCTTCATCGAAAGTAAGTTCCAATGTTTTCTTGTCAACAGCTACTTTAGAAGAAACGAAACGTGGACCTTGCGCATCACGGTTGAATGTGATTGCTTGTGTATACGCATCGTTACCATTGTTGTAAGCATCTTTAATTGCATTAGCATCAACAATCAAAGTAACTTGTGCAGTTGCAGCTGTGTTGGAAGCATAGAGACCGTAGTTAGGTGCACCAGCTCCACCAAGGTTAAAGGATACATCATAAGTTTTGTTTGTGGTATCATTAGCATCTGGAGTAACAGTTACTACTGTATTAGCAGTACCATGAGTATAAACAGTAGAACCCATCAGAATCTTGAGATCTGCTGCTTCCAGTGCAGAAGCACCGCCAGCAAGTTCTTCGCTCAATACAACTTTAACTGTGTTTTGACCAGTTTGAGTCACAGAAGTAATAGCAGGTTTAGTAGTATCAACTGCTTTTACAACAGTGCCGTTGTATACAGCCATTGTGTTCAGAGCTGTATCTTGCGCACTGGACACAAATACAGTTGCAGTTGCACCACCAGCGATTGCTGGCAAGTTAGCAGCTGGTACAGTTACTACCTTATCACCAGCAACAACTGGAGTATGTGCAACTGGAGTGTTGTTTACACGAACAATCGGTTGTTGTGTAGCTGCAAGTGGCTCAGAGAAAGTAATAGTCAAATCGCCATTAGCAGCAAATTTTGTTTCAGTAATGGTTGGTGCTACAGTATCCAGTACAGTAACAGTTTGAACTTCGCTTGTTACTTTGTTACCTTCAACATCAGTTACACCATCAACTTGGAAAGTGAAAGCTGTGTTGTTAGGTTTTTTGTCAGCAAAAGTGATAACAACAGACTTTTTGTCTGCTTCCAAAGCTGCAGTTGCTTGACCAGTACTTGTACCTTCTACCAATGCAGTAGCATTCACTTTGTAGTTGCCTTCAGTCTCAGCGGAAGTTTTGTCAACTTCTTTGTTGAAAACAACTTTAACTTGAGTTTGGTTAATAGCACTAACCCTTACAATAATTTCTAATTGTTCACCAATTTCAGCAAATCACGTCCTGCAAGTATTTTCATAGTGTCCATGTTACCCATCATTTGTAGAAAAAAGGAATATGGATGTAGCTGATTGCTAAGTAATGGAAATCCCCACAATATGGAAGTGTAGTTTTTCCTTTGGAAGGACAAATCTCTCAATGAAATGCCGAATACCATAGAATCAGAAGCTTATCGTAGAGTCGCGATAAGCTTTTTATTTTAATCTAGGAAAAAATACCTATACAAGAATGTTAAATATTTCTATAATTTACATCGTTGTGATTATAAATAAATGGAGGCGCATATGATGAACGAAAAAAACCGAGGCAATCGCTTCAAGTTAATCATGTCAAAGTTTTTTCTAACGTTTGTAGCTCTCGCACTGATCTTACCTTTCTCACCAACAGGATCATTGGCAGCTCTTGCTCAAGAGGGAACGTTATCCGAAGCAATCGATCGAATCAACGTGATCACTATCAGTGACAACCCGACAAGGGAAGAGGAGCAGGCAGCGATTTCTCAAATGCGTGAGGCATTATCCGATCCAATCTTAGAACTCAAGTTTTCTGATGCCTTTGATGGATTCACCGAAGAGTACAAGCAAGATACCTATTCACGTATGGTGTATCTGGTAAAGTACAAACCGTTTCTCGATCAAAAAGATGTCCAAGCTGGTCTCGACTATTGCATCCAGGAAACAATCAATCTCCGAACAGCCGACGAAGAAATGCCCAAGTATGAACAAACAGCGACAATCCCTGACACAGTAAAAGCAGGGGACGATATTACCGACCAAATCATTCGCCTGATCGAAGGCAACGAGAAGAACCCGCTCGTGATGGTTACAGCGAAAAAAGTTCTGCCAATGAAGGGCAGCGAACGCCCGGTGGAATATTTGCAGCTTGATCCAACTGGCAGAGTGATACTAGTCAAGCCAAATAACACCGGAATGCCTGTGAAAGAACTTGTACATGTATGGTTCACCGTAGACGACACGAGCACAGGACAGCGGGTAGAAGTCACCATACAGCCAAAGGGTGATACTGGGGAGCCGAATGATAACCAAATCGTCCAAGATGAAGTGAATAAATACAACAGAGTCGCTTCGATTTCTGCAACGACAGAAGCCGGAGTAGATGTCACCGAGCAAATTATCCGCTTGAAAGAGGGCATGAGCAAGAATCCAAATGTCCAGGTTCAAATTCATCAAATTGAAGGAATGGGTGGAGGAAACAAACCTGCACAATATTTGCGAGCTGATCAATCAGGTCGAATATATTTGGTTCAACAGAATACCACGAGTACGACCCTATACGAGCATGTGAAAATCATGTTTACAACAGGTACTGCGAGCCAGATCTTCCGAATAGACGTAGATATTCTGCCCAAAGCTCATGAGGGTGGGCTGAGTGACCGAGAAATTCTCATGGCGGAAAGTGATAAGTACTACAAGAGTGCATTAATCGGGAACACGAGCAAGGTCGGAGAAGATGTTACGGATCAAATTATCCGTTTAATAGAAGGAACGCAAAAAAATCCTGCGGTAGGACTCGAGATTGTGAAAGTTGAAGGGATGGGCGGAGGAGGCAAACCCGCACAATATTTGCAGCTGGATGAGTCCGGAAGAATCAAGCTCATGCAAGAAAATCTTACAAATTCAACCGTTTACGAACATGTGCACGTCACGCTCAAAGTCGGGACGTCGGCTACCGGTATGCGTATAGATGTGTATCTTCAACCGAAAGTTGGTAATGACGGAACGAATGATATGCAAATTGCTCGAGCGGAAAGTGACAAGTACCACGGAAACGTAATCATTCCAAGTACGAGTAAGGTAGGAGAAGACGTCACGGATCAAATTATCCGAATGATGGATGGACCTGTAAAAAATCCTGCTGTAACGGTCAAGCTGCATAAGATTGAGGGCATGGGCGGAAATAATAAAGCAGCCGAATATTTTCAGGCAGATGAGTCGGGCAGAATCAAGCTCATACAAGAAAACAACTCCAGCTTTACGGTTTTTGAGCATGTCCAAATCATGTTCACAGTCGGGAATGCGACTACGATCAAGTATGTAGACGTTTTATTTCAGCCGAAAACAGGTGCGGGTCAAAAAACTGTAATGGAAGTTGCGATAGCGGAGAGCGATAAGTACTACCGAACAGCAACGATTTCGAATACAAGCGTTGTCGGAGAAGATGTCACCGACCAAATTATTCGCATGATAGAAGGGAGCGAAAAAAATCCACATGTTTCATACAAAGTACGACAAATCGAGGGAATGGGTGGAGCAAACAAACCAGCGCAATATTTGCAGCTGGATGACGCAGGAAGAATTAAGCTGCTTCAACAAAATACCACCAATACTACACTTTACGAGCATGTGAAAATCACCTTCACAGCGGGGACTGCGAGTACCACTACGCGGATTGATGTGACTATTCCTCCTAAATCAGTTGAGGGAGGAAAGACTGACCTCGATATCGCCATGGAAGAAAGTGAAAAGTATTACAAAAGCGCATTGATTCGGAATACAAGCCAAGTAGGAGAAGACGTTACGGATCAGATTATCCGTATGATCGAAGGAACGCAAAAAAATCCTGTAGTTGCCAATAAGGTTCTTCAAATTGCAGGGCGAGGCGGAGTAAACTCACAATATTTGAAGCTGGATGAGTCAGGGAGAATAAGGCTCATGCAAGCCAATCAAACAAATACAACAGTCTATGAGAATGTAACTATAAGGTTCCAATTGGGGAATTCGGGCTCAACAACATATATAAACGTCTATATCCAACCACAAACGGGTGGAGATGGATTGATTGACAGACAAGCTGCTCATGATGAGAGTGAGAAGTACTATAGAAGCGTAATGATTCCAAGTACAAGCAAGGTCGGAGAAGATGTCACGGATCAGATTATCCGTATGATCGAAGGGCCCGAAAGAAATCCGGCTGTAGGGATCAAGGTGCATAAGATCGAGGGCATGGGTGAAGGTAACACATCTCCACAATATTTGCAGGCAGATGAGTCAGGAAGAATCAAGCTCATGCAAGAAAACAACGCTAACTATACCGTTTTTGAGCATGTCCAAATCATGTTCACAACAGGGACCGCAAGTACGATCAAGTATGTAGAAGTATTATTCCAACCCAAATCAGGTAAGGGCGAAAAGAGTATCTTTAAAATAGCGAAGGCAGAACTAAATAAGTATTACCGAACAGTAAATCTATTGAGTACGAGTCAGGTAGGAGAAGATGTCACCGACTAGATCATCCGCATGAAAGAGGGAGCGGAAAAGAACCCCCACGTGCAAATGAAGCTATTGCATGCAGAGGGAATGGGCGGTGGAAACAGAGCAGCCGAATATTTGCAGGTCGATGAGTCAGGAAGAATTAAGCTCCTTCAAAAGAACAAGACAAAATCTTCTATTCAAGAGCGTATTATTATATCACTTAATATTGGCACAGCCAGTGTAACTGGGAATATCGATGTAAACATTCCACCGCAATAAATGGGAGGCGTAAAAGTCCGAAAAAAAATCGCTGGCGGGGCCTATCGCATTCGTGATAGGCTCTTTTGCTATGAACATAAAAAAGAACCAACTGCACAAGACAGTTGGCCAAAAAAGAAATTCCCCAAGTTATTTGTTTAGACCCTTACATTTTATCAATAATAAACAACGTTGTAAACTTTAACTCATTATGGAAATGTTATACACAAAATTTCTGACAGCTCGGAAGCATAAAATTTTTTTCTTCATTAGATATGCGACGAAGACACGTTGAACGATCATAGGTGTTTGCATGGTATAAACCGACTAAGAAACGGTCCTTGAGGCTGCGAGCAAACCAGGCTCTCCTTTTTTGTCCCACCGCCCATCCTTCCATTCCTTGACATCCCCTGTTGCGTACGGGTATCCTAACATAACTAACAGTACGAATTGGGCAATGAAAAGGTTGCAAAAGCCGTTTGTTTTCTGCTTGGAATGCCAAGTTTTCTATGTTGCAAAAGGATGTCACTATGCTATAGTGGATGACGAATGAAACTATATATAGATGTAGAGAAAAGTTGGGAGCGACGATATGTTATCCTTCTTGAAGAATTTAATGGGGAATAAACCAACAACCAATGAGGTGCGAGAGCAGGTCCAGGAGGAATCGATTCTTCCCGCTGCTGATACCGAACAGTCACATCAGGAGGAGCAGGTACAGGTTGAATCAACTGGCGTCACAACAACACTCTCTCTGCATGAATCTTGGGAGAGTCAGCTGAGTGCGCAAGAGAAATACTCGCTCTCCTTTATGGCTCAGGAACTGGAACCATTGCAGCCAGGGAATATCTCCTTGGCAGGGACTTCACTTGTTCCGCATGACGACGGGATTGAAGTGGTAGCATTCGTCCGAAACAGCACGGACCGTCCAATCAGCCTGAATGAGATGACACTGGTGGTACTGTTTGGGGATCAGGAGCTGTTTACCCGCCAATCCTTTGATTTGAGCGAGCTCGGAGAAATACCGCCGCGTTCTGCAAGGCCGTGGTCGTTTGTATTTGCCAGAGAACACTTTTTACAAGTTGAAGTTCTTCTCGTGAATTGGAAGATTGCTTTTGAGATGGCGCAGAAGAAGATGGTCCTTCCACAGCAGCTGGAGCTGGAGGAATCCTGGATTAAGGCGCTGACGGATGAACAAAAAACGTCCTTAATTGAATTGGCGAAGAACCTCCCCGCTCTAAAAGAGGGAGAAGTAAACATACAGAGTGTGCAGATTCGTAGAACCGAAAGTGGTGCTCTGAATGCGATGCTTTTGATTCGCAATGGCTCTACACAGTCGCTGTCCTTCGAAAAGTTGCCGCTGGCGCTCTATGATGCAAGCGGGGATAAAGTGGCAGAGGGCCTGTTTGAACTAGGAAGCCTGACTGTAAATGCCAATACGAGCAAGCCGTGGCTGTTTATTTTCCCGCCAGAGAGCATTCAAAAGGAAGAGCTTGACTTGTCCCGTTGGAAAGTGAGCGTTCCCCAAGGAGCCTAATGCAAGAGAGCGGAATTTGCATGGGCTAGTCAAAAAAGTTTATCATGATAAGAGAGCTTCGTTCGTGTCCGGACGTGTGAGGAGGTAGCCTATGTTTTCCTTTATGAAGAATTTATTAGGTAAGGATCAACAGGATCTGAAGAAAGACATTCAAGAAGAGTCTGCTATCGATGTCGCTGAGTTGAAAAACACAGAGGTTGAAGTGGAAAGCACCGAGCAACAGGAAGAGTCTGTAGGTGGAGTTGAAAAAATTCGTACGGAATTGTCTCTAAGCCCGATTTGGGAGACCGAGCTGGATTCCGAGAAAAAGTATACGCTTCGCTTTTTGCAAGAAGAATTGCCAGAGATGCGTAAAGGCATGATTAGCGTAACGGGATTCAGTATGATTCCCCAGCCAAACGGCATGACGGTAGCTATGTTCTTCCGTAACTCCACAAATAAGCCAGTGCGGATTAAAAACGTTGGGTTAGCGATTTATCTTGATGATAACGCATTTGCACGGATCAGGGTGGATTTGTCAGATATGGGGGCAATTCCTCCGCATACCAGCCGTCCATGGGAGGTATTGTTCCCGGAAGAGAGCTATCTGCATGATAATTTCACCTTTAACCGTTGGAAAGTGGTAATGAAGGCTGGGAGAAATTCGCATGTATGGCCTCGTAATCTGGAGATCGATCCCGAAATGGAAAAGCGCATGACTGATCGCCAAAAGGATCGTCTGGAAGCGTTGACGCAGTCTTTGCCAGTGATTCCGATTAACACCGTACAGGTTACTGGTTTTGACATCGGGATGACAAAGGAAGGACACCTGGTAGCGGCGATGCTCTTCCGCAATGGGATGGCCCATGATTATCGTCCAGATGAAATCAAGCTGACGATTGCTGATGCAAATGGTGATCTGGTAGCATCAGGTGTACTGGACGCAAGCAGCATTAATGTGAAGCCGGGTTACAGCCGTCCGTGGATGATTGTATTTCCGCCACATTTAGTGAAAAAGCCTGATGCCGACCTGAAAAGATGGACACTTGACGTAGAATAAAACGCAATGCTTTTGAGGTGTGGGAAAGAGGAGGTTGACTTATGAGTTGGTTATTGGAAAATTGGTTTGGTTCCAAGGAGAGCTTGGAGCAAGTACGCGAAGACATTCATGAGAATCTTCATAGAGAGTTTTATTTGGGTGTATCCGGATTAGAGAATCCGCAACAATCTGCGAACCGTGTGGAATCCAAGGAATTGTTTTTGGTGTTGAACGGTCCGTGGGATGATCAATTGGACGAAGCAGAGCATGAGCTCTTGCAATACGCGCATGATGAAATGCCTCCGGTTGTTCGCAATGAAGTAGGTATCATTCCTTTCTTCACACGGGTTACCAATGATGGATACTTGGTTCTTACCTACGTTCGCAATGCGACTGACCGCAGTATTTTGCTGCAAAAGCTTCCGTTGTCTTTGGTGACGGAGGATGGAGAGGAAGTCGCGAGAAAGACTTTTGATCTGATCACATCTGGTCCAGTGATGGAAATGTCCAGCCGTCCGATGGAATTCATGTTCCGCTGGGATGAGTTCGACCGTATTCCTGAACAAGAGGTTCCACTGAAGCTGACCTATATCAAGCCGAAAAAGCACGAAGTAGAAGAGAATCAAAACTTTAATTTGGGTCTGAGCGCAGATGAGTCCAAGCAATACATGCAGCAGGCAGCAGAGAAGGCTCCGATTGTAGAGGGCGAAGTAGATTTGCAGGTCCTCGACATCAAGCCAGGTGAAGATAACGGGCTGAAAGTCATCGTTGCTTTCCGTAACGGTCTGGCTAAACGTCTGGAGTTTACAGAAGTGCCGATTATCGTTCATGATAAGGATGGCGATACCGTAGCACGTGTACACTTTACCCTGGAAAACATGAAGGTAGAAGCAAATAGCCATCGTATATGGGCATTTGATATTCCGTTCTCTTCCATCAAAAAGGAAGAGGTAAATCTGGCGGAATTGACTGCTTTTATTCCGAAAGCTCAGCAAAGAAAAAAAGAAAAAGCTCAGGTAGCACCTGAAGTGGAAGACAATAAAGGTTTGTTACAGTAAGGAGAAAACCCTTTTTGCCCATGGTGAAAAGGGTTTTGTACTGTTATAGCGTTCCAAATATTGGCTAATCAGGGTTGCATGTCTCCCTTTTCATCCGCTATGCTAGGACGAGAAGATAAATACCTGAATTCCTTTTAGACTGCTCATTTTGCAGGGGAGAGAAGGAAGGACTGTTTTACATGAAGAAATCAGTGAACATGTCAGTAGCGACTGTGATAAGTGTCGCGCTATTAATGGCAAACAACCAAACAATCTATGCTGCAGCACCACCAGCATCGAATGACTACTATTTAAGTAACCAGCTTCATTTGAGTCAGATTAGAGCTCATCAAGCTTGGTCAGTCGTAAATAGTAATGAGCAGATTATCATCGCGGTGCTGGACTCCGGTGCGGACTATAAGCATCCTGATTTGAAGGACAATCTTCTGCCGGGTGTGAATTTGGTTAATCCCGGGAGATCTGCCCAGGATGATAATGGACATGGAACAGAAGTAACGGGTGTACTGGCTGCTAGCGGGAATAATAGCATTGGTGTATCCGGTGTTTTGTGGAATGCCAAGATATTGCCGATTAAGGTTTTGGCCAAAAATGGAGATACTACGGTGCAGACTCTTGCGAAGGGTATCAATACTGCCTTGGATCGTGGTGCCAAAGTCATTGTGATGTCTCTCAGCAGTATGTCCTACTCCAAGGAACTGGCGAATGCTGTGCAACGAGCGGAAAGAAGCGGAGTTGTTCTGATTGCAGCTAGTGGCAATGAGAGTAGCCGTGTGGCTTATCCGGCAGCTTATCCCACAGTGATAGCGGTAGGGGCTGTAAGGAGTAACAATGAAGTATTGAATCAGAGCAATACGGGACCTGAGCTTAACCTGGTAGCGCCTGGCTTCAATGTGTATACGACCAAGCTTGGTGGGAAATACGGTTCTTTTAGCGGTACTTCAGCAGCGGCACCACAAGTAGCAGGTGCAGCGGCGCTCATACTAGCTCGTCACCCCAAACTAAGTCCATTTGATGTAAGACAATTGCTTTATCAAACGGCTACGGACTTAGGGGAAAAGGGATGGGACCGGAAAACTGGCTACGGGCTGTTAAATGTCGACAAGGCAGTTCGAACGGCCTTATCCTATGACTTTTTAGAGCCGAATAATCAGACGTATTCAGCAAAAGCGTTCCCGATCGAGTCACAGATACGTGGAAATTTGGGGCCGAAAGACACGATAGACTGGCTGAAGATGGACATCCCTTACGATGGTAAGGTCAGCTTCACAGCGACAGTGACTTCCGGTATTTCTTCAGCGATGGCTGCTACCTTTTACCCAGAGAATCGTCCGCCGATTGTGCAGTACTTCGGGAATGGGGATACGATAACTGTTCCGGTCAAGGCGGGAAAAATGAATATCCGGTTAATGCGTAACGGAGGGGTCAACAACTCTTTTACCTATGTGCTGACGAGTAAGTTTACCATCAATCCAGACCGTAACGAACCGAACGATACGCAAGAGACGGCTAGGCCGCTCGTGGGTAACCAAATCAGTGTAACAGGCAATTTTCACGATGAAGGGGATCAGGATTGGTTCTCCTACTATGTTCGTGAATACGGGCATTTGGATGTCTCCGTTAGTCCCGATAACAAGCGTGTCGATCTAATGCTGAGTATCGGTAAACAAGAGCTCGGAAAAAAGATGGTTGTCTGGGATCCTACATACGACAATGGAACGAAAGACAATCCGACAGAGCGCGCTCAAAAAGAAGTATCACCAGGCAAGTATTACATCCGTGTGAGTGAGTACAATCGCAATGCGGTGAATGGCGAATATCAGCTGGATCTCGGATACACGCCGGTAAAAAAAGATTTTAATGAGCCGAATGACACCTATCAAAAAGCGTCTCCATTAAGCGGTGGGACAGTGATGTCAGGCACGATACCGACAGCATCTGATTCCGACTGGTTCCAATTTACTGTGAATAGTGAATCGTATGTGACGTTCCGAGCGCCGTACATTCCTGTCGATAGTGGCTTTCGTTTCGCGCTCTACAGCGATCGGAACATGAACTATGCGATTGCTTCGACAAATGAGGTAGCGGAGCTGTCTAACCGAGGAAGCGATATTTTCGGTTTGCGCTTGCAGCCAGGAAAATATTATGTACGCCTGAATAGTGGTTCTTCATTCAAATATGAATCGTACCGGCTCACGGTGACGCAGCAGAAGTTGATAGCGGGCTATCGCGATATTTCGGACCACTGGGCGCGCTCAGAGATCGTCAGACTTAGCTCTCGCGATATTGTAAATGGATTTAATGATGCGTCGTTCAAGCCGAATCAGGCAGTGACCCGTGCGGAGTTTGCGACGATGCTGCTTAAATCGATGCGTGCGACCGGTTCTAAGGTAGCGACTACCTATACAGGAAAAACGACCTTCCGGGATATGACAAAGCGGCACTGGGCGTATCACAACCTAGGTGTAGCTTATCAATTGGGAATTTTGAAAGGGTACCCGAAGAATGAAATGAAGCCGGATCAGCCGATATCGCGTGCGGAGATGGCGGTAATGATCGCGCGTGCACGTGATGTTTTGATGTACAATCGTGGTACCTCGAATTATCAGGATGTGCCAACGAGTCATTGGGCTTCTCCTGCCATTGAGGCTTTAACATCTAGAAAGTGGCTTAGTGGATACGGTTCCTCCTTTAAACCGAATGGTAGGGCAACTCGCGCTGAGGTAGCGGTGGTACTTTCCAAAGCCTATCAAATATAAGTAAAATTTTTCCTATTGACATCTCTGAAAAAAACAATTATTCTATTATCCGTAATGGATACTCTTATCCAGAGCAGGCGGAGGGACTGGCCCTATGAAGCCCGGCAACCGATCTTGAGCGGTGCTAACCAGCAGAACGGACATCTGTTCTGGCCGATAAGAGGATGAAGGAAGCAAAAAACGCTCAAACCTTTTCCTCCTAAAAATGGAAAAGGTTTTTTATTTGCGTTTACGTAGATAAAATCCTAACTCGGCTACCACACTATTTGTATGAGGTCAAAGGAGGTATTTTCTCATGGCTTTGCAAAAAGGTCGTCGTCTGTTTACATCCGAATCTGTAACTGAAGGACATCCGGATAAAATTTGTGACCAAATTTCCGACTCCATCTTGGATGCGATCCTGTCCAAAGATCCAAACGCTCGCGTAGCTTGCGAAACTTCCGTAACTACTGGTTTGGTTCTCGTAGCAGGTGAAATCACTACGAACACTTATGTGGATATCCAAAAGCTCGTTCGTGAAACCATTCGTGAAATTGGTTATGACCGTGCGAAATTTGGTTTTGACGCTGACACTTGCGGTGTTATTACTGCAATTGGCGAGCAGTCCGCTGACATTGCACTTGGTGTAGACCAAGCATTGGAAGCACGCGAAGGCCAAATGACTGACGCTGAGATCGAAGCGATTGGTGCTGGTGACCAAGGTTTGATGTTTGGTTTTGCTTGCAATGAAACACCTGAGCTGATGCCACTTCCGATCAGCATGTCTCACCAATTGGCTCGTCGTCTGACTGAAGTACGTAAAAACGGAACACTTGCTTACCTCCGTCCTGACGGAAAAACACAAGTAACCGTTGAGTACGATGGCGACAAACCAGTTCGTATCGATACAATCGTTATTTCTACCCAACATGCTCCTGAAACAACTTTGGAGCAAATCAAGCAAGATCTGGTTGAACACGTAATCAAACCAGTTGTTCCAGCTGAACTGTTGGACGCTGAGACCAAATACTTCATCAACCCAACTGGCCGTTTCGTAATTGGCGGACCACAAGGGGATGCTGGCTTGACTGGCCGCAAAATCATCGTAGATACTTACGGCGGTTATGCTCGTCATGGCGGCGGTGCGTTCTCCGGTAAAGATCCAACTAAAGTTGACCGTTCCGGTGCTTATGCAGCTCGTTATGTAGCGAAAAACATCGTGGCTGCTGGCCTCGCAGACAAATGCGAAGTACAAGTTGCTTACGCAATTGGTGTAGCACAACCAGTTTCCATCGCAGTAGATACATTCGGTACAGGTACCATTTCCGAAGAAGATCTGGTGAAATTGGTTCGCAAACACTTCGACCTGCGTCCTGCTGGTATCATCAAGCAGCTCGACCTGCGTCGTCCTATCTACAAACAAACAGCTGCATATGGCCACTTCGGACGCAATGACCTGAATGTTCCTTGGGAGCAAACAGACAAAGCAGAAGTTCTGAAGCAAGAGGCTGCTCAACTGTAAATTACTGAATGACATAAAAAGAGCCTGGTATTGCTACTGGGCTCTTTTTTATGTCAGGAGCAAAGCCATCCAATTATTGGGTCAATTGTTGCACAGGAATTTGTATGACTGTGTCGAATCTCCTAGTGAGGAAGTAGAGGAGGGGTTTTTTTGCCGAACAGAAGGCTCTTCCTGATCGTGTTTCTAACTTTTTTGTTTTTTGCAGTGGCTATTGGGTTGTTAGGCGAATCTTTTCTGGAAAAAAAGAATAAACAAGAAGTGCAACCTTTTCCCCAAGTGGATACGTCTATAAGCATAAGTGAGACAAAAAATGCTGAGCCAAACGTCACACCAATTGAAGAAGCAGTGGTTCAAACGAAAAAGTGGTATAACAATCAGGTTGTGGTTTTGACGTACCATCATGTTACGGATCAATCGAATCAGCGGTATGTCATAGCTCCTGATCAATTTGCCCGACACATGAAATTTTTGCATGATAACGACCTGAATCCGATTTCGTTGGAGGAGTTCCTGCGATTTATGGAGACGGGTACCTTGCCGACTGAGAATGCTGTATTGATTACGTTTGACGATGGGTATGAGAGTTACTACAAAGAAGCATTTCCGATCTTACGTACATACGGCTACCCTTCAGTGAACTTCGCGATTGCGGGGCGCTTAAGAGATGTAGCTGACCGAAAACGGGAGAATATGACGCCACCACTTACGCGTCAACAAGTTAACGAAATGATTTATTCGGGACTGGCTACAATCGGTTCCCACACGTACAGTCTGCATGAAGAGGAAGAACGAAATGAATGGGGCGATTTAGGCCCAGAAACAGCTCCGGTCTATCTCAAAGACTTGCATCGTTTAGAGGACGAGAAAGAGTACAGGGACCGCCTCTATGTGGATTTCAGTATATCTCGCGTCAGCTTAAGCGAATGGATGAATAAAGAGATCGAAGTCATCTCGTTGCCGTTTGGCTTCACAAGTCCAATCGTACTGGAGACAGCTCGTCAAGCTGGCTACCGCTATGTATTTACATCCAATCGTGGATTCGTTAAACAAGGAACAGATCCGTTTGCCATTCCGCGCAATGACATGGGACTGCGAGATGTAGAAGAAGAGCACCTCCAACAGTTGTTCACGAAGGCTAAAAATGAGTTTGAAGGAGAGCAATCATGAACAAAGCGATAGACATCAGCGTGCTGGACGGGGTGATCAAGAGAACGATTGAAACCGTAGAAACAAGTAAAACCCAAATATTTGATATAGCTGAAAACGCCAGACAGCATGGCAATTCATTGAAGTTTGATTTACATGAACTTCGACAAGAGATTTCCAAAGTGATTCAAAAAGTCGATGCGCTTGAACTCGCGTATCGCAAATCGCGCAACAAGCTCGTCTTGGTCAGTCGTAATTTTCATATGTACACGGAGGAAGACATTCGGGTAGCGTATGAAGAAGCCAGCCGTATTCAGGTAGAACTGTCCATTTACCGCGAGCGGGAAAACAACTTGAAGCGCAGAAGAAATGATTTGGAGCGCCAACTGCGTACCTTGGAAGAAACTATCGTCCGTGCAGAAAAGCTGGTTTCTCAAATGGGTGTCGTGCTTGGTTACTTGACGGGTGACTTAAGCAAGATAGGCGAGGCGCTGGAATCGGCTAAGCAGCATCAGTTGATGGGCCTAAAGGTAATCCAGGCTCAGGAAGAAGAGCGCAAGCGTGTCGCGCGCGAGATTCACGACGGCCCGGCTCAATCGATGGCGAATGTCGTGCTGCGTTCGGAAATTGTAGAACGCATGTTGAAGAACGAGCGCATTTTGGAAGCGCAAATGGAACTGCACGAGCTGAAAGAAATGGTACGCTTAAGCTTGGCGGATGTACGACGTATTATTTTTGATTTGCGTCCAATGGCATTAGATGACTTAGGGCTAGTACCTACCTTGCAAAAATATATTCAAACGTGCGAAGAGCGTATTCAGTCTTCCATTGATCTGGTAGTATTTGGTGTGGAGCCTCCTTTGCGCAGCTCTGTAAAGGCTGCAATCTTCCGTTTGGTTCAGGAATGTCTGAACAATGTGGAGAAGCACGCAGGCGCTACGACCGTACAGGTGAAGCTGGAATTTGTACAAGATTCGTTAAGCCTTGTTGTCAAAGACGATGGGGTCGGATTCGATTTGGAAAAACGCATGGCGAATGGCAACTCTTTTGGACTCTTGGGAATGCGTGAGCGTGTACAGCTCTTAGAAGGCAGTGTCGAGCTGCAATCCGCTCCGGGAGAAGGAACCAAGGTTATATTCCAAATACCGATAAAATTGTGACGTGATACGTAAATAAGTACTGGGGGATGAACCATGGATAAGAGACAGCAAGAACTCCGCATCGTAATTGTGGATGACCATCAATTATTTCGCGAGGGCGTAAAGCGAATATTGGAAATGGAAGAAGATTTCAAGGTCGTCGGGGAAGGTGCGGACGGAGGAGAAGCCACAGTATTGGCGGAAGAGCACAAGCCGGATGTCTTGTTGATGGATATTAACATGCCGAACATAAATGGCGTTTCTGCTGCAGAAAATGTGATTTCTGTAAGCCCTTCTACTCGTGTGATTATGCTCTCGATTCATGATGATGAGGGATATGTGTATCGTACACTCCGCTCTGGAGCGTCTGGCTACTTGCTGAAGGAAATGGGAACGTCAGACCTGGTTGACGCTGTGCGTGTAGTGGCGAGTGGTGGTGCATACATACATCCGAAGGTGACGGGCAAGCTGATTGAAGAATTCCGTCGTCTGAGCGAGCAGGAAGGGACGGCAGAGCGTAGCTTCTCCGTAGATGAATCGCAAGCCATCGATCCAAAAGTGATCGAATCGCTTACCCGTCGCGAGCGGGAAGTATTGCAGCTGATGGCAGAAGGGAAAAGCAATCGTGCCATTGGGGAATTCTTGTTTATTAGTGAAAAGACGGTTAAAAATCACGTTAGCAGCATTTTGCAAAAGCTCAATGTTCAAGACCGGACACAAGCTGTTGTCATCTCCATTAAAAACGGCTGGGTGAAATTGTAGGAAGCGCTTCCTATTTGCACTCTGTTCAAGCTGTGCGGCATACCTTGGTATAGGAGGAGGTATGACCGTGATGGAAGAGCTGATTGTATGGCTTTTGGCAGCATTTGGCTGCTCCTCTTTGTTGGTAATGATCGCGGAGCGCTGGACCAATCGGACAGATAGCGCGAGCGAGCTCCCGCATGAGCATTATCGGTTGCTGGTGCGCAATTCGGAACAGGTGCTGGAACGTGTAGTGCGGAGCCTGCTGTTTCGCTCGTATTGGAGTGGCAGACCGATCCGAATTACCTTGATAGATGATGGATCTGACGATGATACGAAACAGATGACAGCCGTCTTGAATCGTTATCCGTACGGCTATTGCTTGGGAGACGTACAGGAGGAGATTGCGGCTGGAACCATCGTCATTGATCTGCGGGAGAATAAAGAGGGAGCATAAAAGATTACTGAGCATAAATATTACGAGCTGTCGACAATAAATCGGCAGCTTTTTTATTTTTCTACGACCAAGATTTTGGTTCCGAAATTTATTTGCTGGACCAGTCTGTCTTTTTGCACACTAAGAGCAAGAGGGCGGAGGAGTGAGCGTATGCGTGAGTATTTGCTGTATATCAAAGCTTGCGGCGGATCAATACCACAGGTGCAGACTTATGTTACGCCGAGCTTTTCTGTAGATCGATCTTTTTGGCAGGAGAGAGAAGGCTGTGTCCTGCATGTCATCGGGAAGACGTCGTCGCTTGCCCTGGCTTTTTCCTTGCGTGCAAAGGTGAACGGGTATGTGATGGATCAAGTCGGTAAAGGACGGGTGCTGACGGATGGATATGTAAAAGAGTTGAGAGCGCTGGCGGTAAGTAGCGTGTGCGAAGCGAGCAGCTTATATGGACGGGAAGCAGTGAGTGTACAGGACCGCCGAAAGCATGGGTGGTTTTCTTGGGAACCGGTTGAGGAGAGTGTGGAAGTTCCGTATCAAGGTGGCAAAGAATCGGGAAAATTGCCGGGTGCTCGGATGGGCTATACGGTTGGTCGCGAACTTCTTGGAAGGAGCTCATCGCACGAGAATTCACAAGAAGCTGTTTTGTGCGAGATTTTGGATGGACGTGCGCTCCTTTGGGAGGAAGTGGAGTCCTTGCTGAAAAAGCGAGGGGTGGACGTGCATGATTTGTCAGGCATTTTGCATTCATTCGTGCTTGCAAACAAAGCGGAGTGGCGACCTGGCATTCGTTTTTCGATAACAAAAGGATGGTGGCGCAATAGGCTGGAGTTGGTCTGTGAGCGCTGCGGAAGCGCGGGAGCGAAGGTGGAGCTTACGTATTGTCATACGTGTGAGCAAGGCTGCGCCTATTGCACAGCTTGTTTAGGGATGGGCCGGAGTAAGTGTTGCACGCCGTATTTTTTAATGGATGTAGGGACATCCCTTATTCGTGGCGCAGAACACTCGGAAAACGTGGCGAGATTGGAGTGGGCGGGAAAGTATTCGGCAGATCAATCGCGGGCAGCTGAGCGAGCGCGTTGCTTTGTAGCCAATCCGAGACCAGGGCTGTCGGAGTATTTGATTTGGGCGGTTTGTGGAGCGGGCAAAACAGAGTTGTTATTCCCTTCTGTTACAGAGGCACTTGCTGCTGGTGGTCGCGTTCTGATCGCGACACCGCGAAAAGACGTCGTGTTGGAGCTGGCTCCGCGTATTAAGCGAGTCTTTCCAGGGGCTAAAGTGATTGCCGTCCATGGTTCGAGCGCGGAAAAGTGGGAAGAGAGTGACATCACGATTGCGACCACGCATCAGGTCATGCGCTACCATCGGCGTTTTTTGCTGGTGGTTCTCGACGAGGCAGACGCGTTCCCTTACCATAATGATCCTATTTTGTATCGCGCTCTATCCAGAGCAGTGAAAAAGAATGGGAAGCTCCTATATTTAAGTGCGACACCTCCGGGATATTTACAAAAGCGACTCGTTAGAAAAGGGCGCTCGACCCTAGGCTCGTCTGGCGCGATACCGCTATTCTCTGATACGCATGTTCTGTTGCCTGGGCGCTATCATGGAGCTGCGCTTCCTGTCCCCAAGATTCTCACGGTACAAGGCTTACATAAGCGCGTTCAGACGAATCGATTCGTGGCGCAGCTAATAGATACGGTGAACAACTCCTTGAATGAAGAGCGGCAAGTATTTGTTTTTGTCCCTCGCGTTGATGAAATTGACAGGGTGCTATCATACCTTCAAAAGTGGCTTCCTTCTCACGCAGGGGAGATGGCAGGAGTCCACGCGGCAGACCCTATGCGGGAGGAGAAAGTACTCGCCTTTCGAGAAAAACGGTATACCGTCATGGTGACGACAACGATTCTGGAGCGGGGCGTGACTATACCGAAAAGTGACGTAGTAGTGGTAGGTGCAGAGGCACCCGTTTTTGACGAGGCGTCATTGGTTCAGATAGCAGGGCGAGTAGGACGATCTGTTGATGATACGTCGGGTAGCGTTCTATTTTTGCAAGCAGAACGATCTACTTCTCCAAAGCGGGCTGTCAGACAGATTTCGCAGATGAACTGCTTGGCTCAAAAGCTCGCAGAACAAAGAGGTCTTTCATGACCAGTGGGATGTGTGTCCGTTGTGGTGGGCTTATCGTAGCATTCCAAAAGGAGTCGGTCGCTCGAGAAAAAGCGCGACAGCTATCGGATCAGGCGGGCTATCCGGTCATCTATCGCATGGTAAAAGGGATTGTGTTGTGTGGAGTTTGCCTTGATGCTTTGCCATTGATTGGGCATGATATATGCGAACGGTGCGGGCGTGATAGGGAGTTGCAGGCTGGCATCAATAACGTAGGGTTATGCAGGGATTGTGTTCATGGAGAAGATAGTGAGAATTTGGTGGCAAATCGGAGTTTGCTTCGCTATGAAAAGGGAGAGAGGGATTTGCTCGGATTGTTTAAATATCGCGGTGACGAACGGCTGGCTTCATACTACGGTACGCTTCTCGCCATTACCGTTCAGCGTTATTACAGATCTATGGGGTTTACCTGTATTACGACGGTTCCCCTACATTCGCAACGATTGCGGGAACGCGGATTCAATCAAGTTGACTTGCTGGCTCGCCATTTAGGAGCAGCAATCAAAATTCCTGCCAAACAGTTGCTTCTCCGAACGAAGGACACCCCAAAGCTGAGCAAGCAAAAAGGGCGTGCAGCACGTCACGAAAGCATGCGTGAAGCTTTTGTGTGGGATGGCCAAGAATTTCCCTCTGCTTCTAAAATCCTGCTCCTTGACGATATTTATACGACTGGTTCGACGCTTCGTTCGTGCGCGCGGACAATCAGAGAACATTTGGGGCCAAGCTGTGAAATATATTCCTTGACAATATACCGATAGCCAGTTTTGAAAAATTAAGCTATGATGTAGGCATACAACGGATGTGGAACCGTATGAACTTTCTGAACGGAAAAGGGGTTGTCCGATATGTCTATGGGCAAGTTGGCAAACTGCTCGCGGTGTGATGCTGTATTTGTACAAGCAGTCCGTGACATTTGCCCCAAATGCTATAAAGAAGTCGAACAAGAATATGAGGCGTGCGCCCAGTTTTTGCGCAAGCGCGAAAATCGCGGATCGAATATTCATCAGGTAAGCGAAGCAACCGGCGTGAGCGTGAAGCAAATCACGAAGTTTATCAAAGAAGGGCGCATTTCGGTTGCTGGAAGTCCCAACCTTGGCTATCCATGTGAGCGCTGCGGTTTTTTGATTCGAGCGGGCAACATTTGCGAATCTTGTCTAAAAGGCTTGAAGCATGAAATTACGCAACAACTCGAGGTAGAGCAACGATTGGACGAATTCCAACGCGCAGAACTGGCTAATGCAGCTTATCGAAGAAAGCAGAATAGTGACGAATAGTTTTGTTCAAAAAAACTAATCGTACATGATGAATTTGCCGATGATACTACTAAGAGGTGTCATCGGTTTTTTCTATGAAAAGACCGTTGGTATGAGAGGATGGTAATCAGATGCGGATTAATGAACCTAACCGTGTCGGGATGATCAATGCTTACAACAAAACAGGCAACAACCAGGTAGGCAAAAGCGGCAAAATCCCGATGGGCAAGGATGAAGTAAACATTTCCACTGAAGCGCTGGAAATGCAAAAGCAAGTAGAAGATGTCAACTCTCCGCAACGTCGGGAAAAAGTGGAGCAGTTGAAGAAGCAAGTAGAGGAAGGAAAATATCACGTCTCAAGTGAACGGATCGCTGATAAGCTCCTGTCCTTTTGGAAGAAGCTGTAACACAGATATGAAGAGGGCTTTTTGAACGGCCTCTTTGAATAGTTTTCGATGGAAGATGAGGAGAAACAAGGAATGAACAGACTCTACGATCTGCTCGACAACTTGATCCAGTTGCACAAAGCCTTGTACACCTTAGCCACGCACAAGAAAGAAGTGCTGGTAAAAGGGAATGTGGATGAACTGGTAGCCATAACGCGCCAGGAGCAAAAACTGATCAAGGGCGTCACAGAAGCTGAAGCAGCCCGCCAGCAAGTCGTAAAAGAACTGACAGCACAGAAGGGCTTTGCGCTGCAAGAAGGCACACTGGCTGAATTGATCAAGTTGACGACCAGTGCGGAAGAGAAGATGCGACTCACCTCCTGTCGTAATGAGCTAAGCCGGATTGTGACTGAACTGCGCGATGCTAACGACCTGAATCAGCAGTTACTGGAGCAATCCCTTTCTTTTGTCAACATGACGCTCGACCTGATCACGGATACGCCCGAGGACGATTACATCTACGGAAGGCCGACCTCGGATACGTATCGTCAGGCTAATCGAACTTTTTTCAACAAAAAAGCGTAAAGAGGTGTCGAAATGCGCTCTACTTTTCATGGAATTGAAGTCAGCAAACGCGGCTTGTTCGCTCAACAATCCGCGCTAAATACAACAGGACACAATATCTCCAATGCGAATACGGAAGGTTACAGCCGCCAGCGTGTGAATATGCAGGCTACGAATGGTTTGCCTTATGTAGGAATGCAAGCGAGTATCGAGCCAGGGTTGCTCGGGACAGGGGTTCAAGCTACTAGTATTCAGCGTCTGCGGGAAGAGTTTTTGGATATTCAGTACCGGAATGAGCACAAGCGTCAAGGGTACTGGGACGGTCGCTTGGAAACCTTGGAGAAATTGGAAGGCATCATGAACGAGCCGTCTGACACTGGTTTGCAAAAGGTTATGGACCAAATGTGGCAAGCATGGCAGGACTTGGCCAAGGACCCTACTGATACATCAGCTCGTGCGGTTGTTCGGGAACGAAGCAAGGCAGTAGCGGATACGTTTAATACGCTGACCAATCATATTAAGGAAGTACAAACTGATCTTAACAACGTGGTCAACGTAAAAGCGATGGAGATCAATTCCTTGGGCCAACAGATTGCTAACTTGAACAATCAGATTGCAAACGTTGTACCGCATGGCTATCAGCCAAACGATCTCTATGACCAACGTGACGTGCTTTTGGACAAGCTCTCCAAGCTGGTGGAGGTCCGTGCAACTCAATCAACAGCTGGTATGGTTAACGTGACCATTGAAGGTCGTGAATTTGTTACTGGAATTACATCGCAGCCGGTAGCTACTGTACAGAATCCTGCTACGGGCATGAGTGACATGACATTGGGCGGAGCGGCGTTTGTGCCGACAACCGGCTACATGGCAGGAACGTTCCAATCTCGTGATCAGATTGTGCCGAACATGCTGAAGCGCTTGGATGTTTTGGCGGTGAATTTGACGAAGGAAATCAACGACCTGCATCGGGCAGGACGAAGCTTGAGTGATATTAACAATGGCACTGTACAAGATCTGCCGTTCTTTGTGGATGCGAATTCACTGGCTGCTAATCCAGCTACAAAAGATTATCCGAAAGGTGCATCCAGCCTCGCTATTAACCCAGAGATCATGAAGAGCTTAGATGCGATCGCGGCGGCACAAGAAGAAGCAGGTAGCACTCCTGTAGGGAATAACAAGAGCGCTCTCGCCATTGCTTCGATTAAGTTTAAGGTATTGACTGCTGGTACGGGTCCGAATGACTTGGCAGAAAGCTCAACGTTGGATAACTACTACCGTTATACGATCAGCCAATTGGGTGTCGATGCCCAGGAAGCCAAGCGTAATCAATTGAACTCCGAAATGCTCGTTGGCACTGTTGACAACCAGCGACAATCTGTATCAGGTGTTTCTATTGATGATGAGATGGCAGAAATGGTGAAGTATCAACATGCATACAGCGCATCTGCACGTGTCATGACAAGCATGGACGAAGTTTTGGATAAAGTCATCAATGGCATGGGCCGGGTTGGTCTCTAATTAGGAGGGTATAGATTATGGCGGTACGCGTAACTCAGAACATGCTGAATAGTAATATGCTGCGGAATTTGCAAAAATCGATGCGGAATATGGATAGTTTGCAAGAGCAGCTGTCATCTGGTAAAAAGATTGCGAAGCCATCAGATGACCCTGTAGTGGCAGCTCGTGGGATGTTTTATCGATCTTCATTAATGGAGAATGATCAGTATAAACGGAATGTAGATGAAGCACAGTCTTGGTTAGATATGACGGATAGTACTATGGATGAAGTTGGAAATGTTATGAAAAGAATTAAGGAGATATTAGTTTATTCTGGGGACGGAGCTATCTCGCCGGACGATTTGAAAACCATGGGTTCCGAGGTACAGGAGCTCAAAAATCATCTGGGAACACTTGCTAATCAGCAAATTAACGGGAAGTATATATTTGCTGGTACAGATACTAATAAAGCTCCATTTGACCATACAGCTAATTCGGGGAAGGGAGATTTTGTAAGTACAAACAGCTCCCTTATCAACTTAGAAGTGAGCCAAAATGTTTTTGTGACATCCAATATTAATGCACAAAACATTTTTAACTTCCCTGATAACGCAAACAATATGTTTAAAGTGCTTGATAATGTTATTACTGAATTGAGTAATGGGAGAGGTGCGTCTCAATTCATAACAGGTCTGGATCAGCAGTATGATAAATTACTGGCAGAGCGAGCCTCATTGGGAGCTAGTGTTAACCGGGTAGAACTTATCGCAGATAGATTAAAAACTCAAGATGTTAGTATTACTGAATTAATGTCAAAAAATGAAGATGCAGATATGGCGGGAGTTATGACGGATCTCAAGATGCAAGAAAGTGTACATTCAGCTGCACTTGGATCAGGTGCACGCATTATTCAGCCAACACTGCTTGATTTTCTGCGATAGGTAATAGGGGGTAGTGTTATGCAAATTCCTCAACTAAGGATGGAAAGCACATTTGCTCAATTGGGTTTAAACATTAATAAACCTGTACAATCGATCAAACAGCCCCAAGCAGAAATGAACCTAAGTCAGACACCAGCTGAACTTACAATTGAGCAAGGTAAGACAAATTTACAGATCGATTCTAGTCAAGCTAGAGCAAATATTGGGATTATGACCTCAATGCAATTTAGTGATACGAATGCTGCTTATGGACGAGAGAAATGGTTACAATCGATCTCCGAGAAAAGCCAAGAAGGCGACCGATTAATGAGAATATATACTAAAGAAAATGTTATAGCTCAAATTGGTAGGGAGAAAGGTTTGAGAGTATTGGAGGGTGGCTACCGACCACCGCGAACATCTAACGATGAGGGTGTCGATGTTAGCTTCGAGGCTGTACCAGCTACTATTAATGTGAAGCGAAATGGAATGAGTATTAATCCAGTAACTAGACCTCCAGAGCTGTCCTATACCCCAGGTAAAATAGAACCATATATGATACAATATAATAGTTTGAAGATTAGTATGGTCGGCAGCCAATTGGATAAAATGATGTAAGTGAGGGGATAACATGAACGAAAACAAACAAGTCGAATTGGGTAAGCTGTTTTTTGAGGATGGTATCCCTGGTTTTTCACATTTGCAGTTTTTTCAGTTGGTACAGGAAGACGAAAGCCCCGTTTTTTTGATTCGATCGACAGAAGAAAAAGAGGTTGGTTTTTGGGTAATAAATCCGTTTTCATTCTTCCATACCTATGAATTTTCGCTTTCGTCCGGGATAAAAGAGGCTTTGCGAATCAATGAACAAACTCCAATAGCTATTTTTTCTATCATAACCGTACGGAATGATAATCAAGTCACGGCAAATCTAAAAGCTCCAATTGTTGTCAACTTATCAAATCGTATGGGGAAACAAATCGTTTTACAAGAAGAAGTGTATTCCATTCGGCAGCCGTTGTTTGTCCAACAAGCAGCGGATTTTGAATAGGTGGTGTTCACATGTTGGTCCTTTCTCGAAAGAAAAATGAATCAATTATGATAGGTGACACCATTGAAATTAAAATTATCTCTGTGGATGGAGAGCAGGTGCGAATTGGGATTGAAGCGCCTAGGAATCTAGACGTGTATCGAAAAGAAATATTTGATGCGATCCAAGAAGAAAATCGCCTTGCAATAAAGAGTCAAATACAGATGCCAGGAGCAGTAAAACAGCTAATGAAAGAGCATAAAGTAAAAAAAGATGATAATTAGATCATCTTTTTTTGTTATGAAAATAAAAAACTGCTAAATAATCCAAACTTACTATCCGATAATTGAAAGGTAGGAATTAAGTCACAAGCACGTGCCTGTAATTCTATCTAATATTAGTAGCAGTCACATGGACGTGATTGTCGACAACTCAAGGAGGAAAGAACATGATTATCAACCACAATATTTCTGCAATGAACACACATCGTCAATTGGGTGTAAACACAGGTAGCTTGGCAAAAAACGTGGAAAAACTGTCTTCCGGTTACCGCATCAACCGTGCTGCTGACGATGCTGCAGGTCTCTCTATCTCCGAGCGTATGCGTGCACAAATCCGTGGTATGGAACAAGCTTCCCGTAACTCTCAAGATGGTGTCTCCCTGATCCAAACAGCAGAAGGTGCACTGCAAACAGTTAACAACATGCTTGTTCGTATTAAAGAACTGGCTACGCAATCTGCGAACGGAACGTATGATGACACGAACGACCGTGCTCGTCTGCAAGAGGAGTTGGCTGAACTCTCAAAAGAAATCACCAACATTAAAGATAAAACGAAGTTCAATGGTATTAATCTGTTGGCAAACACTGGCGATGAAATTAAAATTCAAATCGGTCAAGAGGCAGGACAAACCCTCTCACTCAATACTGCAAACTTCTCCATCGGTCAAGTTGCTACAGCTGTAGGCAATTGGACTTTGGGTACAGCAACAGGTGCGTCTACTGTGCTGGGAAGCATCGATGATGTA
>NZ_PXZN01000110.1:0-945 GCF_003013445.1 Brevibacillus sp. NRRL NRS-603
ATCAAGTCTTCGTCACTGAGCCGCTCGCTGTCATCCTGTCTGCCCCAGTCTGTTACACTTTTGGCGAGATCCTTGGATGAACCGACAAGAATGAGCTTCTCGCGTGCACGCGTCAAAGCTACATAAAGCACACGCATTTCCTCTGCCAGCATATCCCGACGCAGCTTTTGCCGGATGCCCAGCGCAGCCAGACTCGGATAGCGCAGCTGCATGGAGGGCTCGACCGCCATCGGGCCGAAGCCCAAATCTTTATGCAGCAAAAACTGGCTTTTCAAATCCATCGTATTAAACTGCTTGCCCATACCCGCCACAAAAACAACCGGGAACTCGAGCCCCTTACTTTTGTGGATCGTCATGATGCGTACGACATCCTCGTTTTCCCCGATGGTTCTTGCTTCGCCCATATCATTGCCCGCTTCTTGCAGACGATCGACAAAGCGCAAAAAGCGGAATAAGCCACGATAGGAGCCAGCTTCGTATTGTCTCGCCCGATCATAGAGCGCACGCAAGTTGGCCTGTCGCTGCTGACCGTTTTCCAGAGCCGCTACATAATCGAGATAGCCTGTCTCCCGGTACAGCATCGTCAGCAGCTCCGATAAAGCGCCTCTGCGAGCCTCTGTCCTCCATAGATCCAATCGGCCAAAAAACTGTCGCAGCCTTCTCTCCCACGACTCTTGTGGCGGGCGTTCGTCTGCATATTGGAGAACAGCTTGGTGAAACGGCCCTGTCGGGTAGTGTATGCGGATTTGAGCAAGCTGCTCCTCCCGCAAGCCGACGATGGGAGACCGCAATACAGCAGCCAATGGAATGTCTTGGAGCGGGTTGTCGATGACACGCAGCAAGGAAAGCATCGTTTCTACCTCAGTCGCCGCGAAATAACCCGCTGTCTGCTCGGCATACACGGGAATTCCTGCCGCGTGCAGCTCCTCTTGCATCGTCTGCCCC
>NZ_PXZN01000111.1:0-5345 GCF_003013445.1 Brevibacillus sp. NRRL NRS-603
ACATTACGGGGTCAGTCCCGCCTTGTACGAGGCTCTTTTTGCATGCTTTGGATGCATCATTCGTCTTTGTCGAGAATTGTCAGGTTGTTATTCTTGTTGGCAGTCATATTTTGGATTATGGTAGGGGAGGTTCAATTCAATAAGGGGGTATTATCTTGAAAAAAATGTTTTTTTTCATAGTGGCTTTCGCTATCATGTTGGCTGGATGTAGCTCCGGGCAATCAACGGATACGGCAGCACCTGCGCCAGCAACGCCAACTGGTACGGCTCCAGCAACTGAGGCAACCGCGCCAGCAACAACAACAGAAGCAGCTACCTCAGCAACACCTGCATCAGAAGCGACTGCTCCTGCGTCGACAGAGAAAGCAACGATCACGAAGAGTGAATTTGAACAGATTGAAAATGGGATGAGCTTTGAGGAAGTGAAAAAAATAGTGGGCGGGGAAGGCGAACTGCTTGCTGAGGTTGGGAAAGCGGGAGAGGAAGGACACACGATCGTCTACATGTACGAGGGAGAAGGGACGATTGGGGCAAATGCGAATTTTTCTTTCCGAGGCGGAATTCTGCAAGTAAAATCGCAAATCGGATTGCAATAGGATGAAAAAGGGCGCAGGCAAATGCTTGCGTCCTTTTTGCTATTAGGTGAGGGTACAGGCAAATCATGAGAAAAGCGCATACAGTAGGGTGTCTAAGGAAAGGGGGAGGCAGAATGGGTTTCTTTGATGGCTTTGATGACTTTGCTCTGATCCTGGTCCTTTTTGTATTGCTGGTAATCGTTGGTTGTGATTGTTAGGTAAACAAAGTAATGCAAAGGGACATACAATCCCTTTGCATTATTCATTTATGAATGGAGGTGAGAGTAAAAAGTGGCTAGAAAAATTCATGGTTTTAGCCCTGAGTTCTCTGACTGGCTCAAGTCAAATAAGGTTTCGGTCAGAAAGCTGCAAAAAAATCCTGAATCCCTTGGACAGTATTATCAAGAGTGGGCAAAAACAAGTCGTAGGACGAGAAAATTGTCTCGACCGCCAGGGGTTTCCAATCTAAACCTGGATATGGATACCATTTTAAATGGTGTACGCATAGCAAACGAGGTAATCAGAACGTTCCAAGGAACAAATGGGTTTGGAGGTATGTTTAAAAGGTTTATGTAGTGAATCACGAAGCTTATCGAGAGTTATTCCAGTAATCCCAGCTCTTGGTAAACCTTGCTTGATACGACACCGTTTGGCATTAATTTTCGAGCCCGTTGAAATTTCTTTAGAGCTGCAGTTGTCGAGGATCGAAACTTGCCATCGCAGATTCCATGATAATAACCAGCGCTTTTCAATCGAGATTGAATGAGCTGTACATCCCCGCCTACGTCGCCCTCGGCTAAATCTCTAGGATCGTGGCTCAGGTCCCCCAATACATGACCATAAATCGTTACTTTTGTTCCGAGTGGAATCATCTTGAACAGTTCGATGACGTCGTTGTTTCGCATGCGGATACAACCATGGCTCATATGCTGTCCGATGGAGTGTGGCTTGTTTGTGCCGTGGATGCCATAAATTCCCCAAGGGACGTTTAATCCTAACCATCGTGGACCGAATGAGGGCCCCCAATCTTTTCCTTTGGATGTGATTTTGTATTCTCCAACTGGTGTAGGTGTAGAAGGATTGCCAACTGCAACCGGATAAGTTTTTACTGTTTTTCCATGCTTTTTGACGATTAACTTGTGTTTTCTGGGATAAACCTCAATCGTAATAAATCCTTGGTCGCTTATGATTGGTAACGAATGCTCGGCGTAAACGATTTTTTGACCAATTTCGATAGGAAAGCTAATGGTTAGGAGAAGAATTGCAGGAAAACAAATGAGTAAGCGAGTTATCGTTCGATTCACCATTGTCCATGTTCATCCGATCATCTGTTTTTTTCGCAGTACAACTTTAATTTGTGAATAGAAACAGCATTTTATTCGGGAGCATGTGAAAGCCCTCCTCATCAGAGAAGGGCTGTTTCTTTGCTTATAGGTCGTAGTACAGCTCGTATTCTTTCGGATTCACTGTCCGCTCGACTTGCTCAATCTCACCGCGTTTCTGAGCAATCCAGCCTTCAATTACTTCTTTTGTGAAGACATTCCCTTCAAGCAAGAAATCATGGTCTTGTTCAAGGGCGACAAGTGCTTCTGCGAGAGAGGCGGGAGCGCTTTTGATCTCGTGTTTTTCCGCATCGGACAAGTCGTAGATGTTTTTGTCCATTGGCCCAAAGCCGAGTTCACGCGGGTCGAGCTTGCGCTTGATTCCATCGAGGCCGGCCATTAGCATGGCAGCGAAAGCCAAGTACGGGTTAGCAGTAGAGTCTGGTGTGCGGAACTCAATGCGGGACGCTTTTGGCGTAACGGCAGCAATCGGAATCCGAACGGCAGCAGAGCGATTTCCTTTGGAGAAGACTAGATTCACTGGTGCTTCGTAGCCGGGAACCAGACGTTTGAACGAGTTGGTGCTCGGGTTCGTCAGGGCGATCAGCGCAGGGGCGTGGTGCAAAATACCGCCAATGTAGTGCAGCGCAGTCTCACTTAGGTTTGCGTAGCCGCCTTGCTCATAGAACAATGGGGTCTCGCCGTTAAACAAGCTTTGGTGAACGTGCATGCCAGATCCGTTGTCACCAACGATTGGTTTTGGCATGAACGTAGCTGTTTTGCCGTGTTTTGCAGCTACGTTGCGCACGATGTATTTGAATAGCAATAGATTGTCTGCTGTACGAGTCAGTGTATCGAAGCGGAAGTTAATCTCACCTTGACCGGCTGTTGCCACCTCATGGTGATGGCGCTCGACATGCAAGCCACATTTTGTCATCAACGTGCACATTTCATTGCGGATATCCATTTGGGAGTCAGTTGGTTGAACCGGGAAATATCCACCTTTGTTGCGTACTTTGTAGCCGAGGTTTTGTCCTTCTTTGCCTGTGTTCCAGAAAGCTTCTTCTGAATCGATGTGGAAAAAGGAGCCGGACGGACCAGACGCATAGCGTACGTTGTCAAAGAGGAAGAATTCGGATTCTGGGCCAAAGTAAGCAGCAGTAGCGAGGCCGGATTGTTGCAGATAGGCTTCAGCTTTGAGGGCAATGCCTCGAGGATCGCGTGTGTAGACGGTGTTGTCTGGATTGACGATGTTGCAGATGATATTCATGGTTTTGGCTTCTACGAAAGGATCGATGAAGGCGGTTGCCGGATCGGGCATCGCTACCATGTCGCTTTCCTCAATGGACTTATAGCCGGTTAGACTAGAGCCGTCAAATGCGACGCCATTGCGGAATGTTCCTTCATCCACCGCGTAGGCAGGAACGGTGACATGGTGCTGGCGGCCGAGGAGGTCAACGATGCGAAAATCTACATATTCTACTTTTTCCGTGTCAATTGTGGACAAGACTGTTTTCATATCCAAGATGATTCACTCCATTCACGAATTAAAGTTAAGGATTCATTATCAACGTTCGGTTTTTTCTTGATTTCTATATTCCGAATTATATAAACAATTATCATTGTTCGTCAAGAGGTTTTCTTACGTTGAATGTCATATTTTCTAACATTATATTGTGGGGTTTAGAAAATGGTTACTTTTTAATAAAATGTAGACAACAAACCATGACTTATAAACGCGGAGGCGATACAAATGAAGGTTCTCGTACTGGGAGCGGGGGGCATTGGCGGTTATTTTGGTGGCAGGCTGGTTGAATCGGGGGTAGATGTAACATTTCTTGTACGCGAACGTAGATACAAACAGCTGCAAGAGCGAGGCTTGCGCATTCAGAGCATTCATGGGGATTTGCATCTGGAGCAGCCGCAACTGATCCAAGCGGGTGAGAAAGCAGGTCCATTTGATGTTGTGCTATTGTCCAACAAAGCTTACACGCTAGAAGATAGCGTCGATGCCATTGCTCCGTACGTAGGCGAGGACACAGTCGTCATTCCGCTGTTGAACGGAATCGCGCATATGGAGCTGCTGTGGGATCGTTTTGGCCGGGAGCGCGTGCTCGGGGGTCTTTGTTTCATTGAGACGACGCTGAATGCTGATGGGGATGTGGTGCAGACAAGTCCTATTCACGATACGGTTTTCGGTGAGTGGGAAGGCGGCAAAAGTGAGCGTGTAGAGCGAATTGAGCAGGCCTTTTCCAAGATCAACGGAACGATGCGTGCAAGTGCAAATATTCAGCGGGAAGCCTGGCACAAATACTTGTTTATTGCGACGTTCTCCGGTATTACCACACTGATGAATTCCGCGGTTGGACCAATCCGGGATTCGGCTTGGGGCGTAGAGCTGACGCGTCAGCTCGCAGACGAAATCGCTTCTGTCATGAACGCTTTGGAGGCACCGATCAAGCCGGATATCGTCGACAAACAGATGGAGACTTTCCAAAATCAGCGTCCTCAAACGAAATCGTCCATGCTGCGTGATATGGAAAAAGGTCTTCCGGTGGAGGCGGATCATCTTCAAGGCTATCTTTTGGAGCGAGCAGAACAAAAAGGCTTGTCCACACCACTTTTAAAAGTTGTCTACAATAATCTGAAGGTTTACGAACAGAAGCGTGCGGGAGACAAATAAGGTATAATACTGGGTGAAATGTCTTTCGCTCACGCATTATAAAAAGTAGGAGGGGTAAAGATGGAAGTCATCAAGATTTCCCCCCGTGGATATTGTTACGGTGTGGTAGATGCCATGGTATTGGCATTGCGAACAGCGCAAAACTTTGACTTGCCCCGCCCGATTCATATTTTGGGCATGATCGTACACAATGCTCACGTCGTCGAGGCGTTTGAAAAACAAGGGATAAAAACATTGGATGGAGAGGATCGGCTGGCTCTCTTGGATCAGGTTCATGAGGGAACGGTAATCTTCACTGCCCATGGTGTGTCTCCTGAGGTACGGAAGAAAGCACGCGATAAAGGTTTGACCGTCGTCGACGCGACTTGCCCGGATGTAACGAAGACACATGATTTGATTCGTGAAAAAGTAGCAGAAGGCTATCATGTGCTCTACATCGGGAAAAAAGGACATCCAGAGCCAGAGGGCGCTATGGGGATCGCGCCGGATCACGTACATCTGGTTCAAAAGCTGGAAGAGCTGGACGCGCTGGATCTGCCAACAGACAAGCTGATCGTTACCAATCAGACGACGATGAGCCAATGGGATGTCAAACATCTGATGGATGCCATTCTTAAGCGTTTTCCTGGCGTGGAAGTTCATAATGAAATTTGTCTCGCTACGCAGGTTCGTCAGGAAGCTGTAGCGGAGCAAGTAGGAGAAGCAGATTTGTGCATCGTCGTAGGCGATCCGCGCAGCAATAACTCCAATCGTTTGGCACAGGTC
>NZ_PXZN01000112.1:0-550 GCF_003013445.1 Brevibacillus sp. NRRL NRS-603
CCGAAGACAAACGCTCCAATGCATCATAAAAAAGCTCTTCTGCCCAAGCAGGCGGATTGACCGAATCGTACACATCCCCAGCAATGAGCACCAAATCTACTTCCCGCTCATCCGCTATGTGACAGAGCTCGTCCACAAATGCCACTTGCTCAATACGGCGGTCCCGCCCTTCCAGTTGCCGCCCGAAATGCCAATCGGCTGTATGTAATATCCGCATGACTCCTATCACTCTCCACGATCATGTGTTTGCTTTTCATTGTAACAAAAGACAGCGCTGTTCGCGGTTGAAATTTACTCCACTTTTCCGTAACTTTTGCTTCTGACTGCTCGTCTTCCAACTGAAAGGGTCGTGATTGATCGATCTCATCCCGGAAAGGAGCTCGTTACCGTTGCGTAATTCCCGCCTGTTGCCCAACCTGGCAGTAGGACTTGCCGTCTCCAGTCTCGTCCTGACTGCCCCCTCTTCCCTTGCCTCCAAGGCGCCTACCAAGACCCAAGTATTGGATTGGATTAACAAGCAAGCCAAAGATCCAGTTGTTACCGACTATTT
>NZ_PXZN01000113.1:0-1251 GCF_003013445.1 Brevibacillus sp. NRRL NRS-603
GACAGATTGGAAGGATAAAGCGGTGGAAGCACCCGCTGTCGGATACATGCGTCCACATGATGTAGAGATATCGCTGCGACCGCCTGAGGGGAAGTCTGCCCGATCTGTTCAGGCTGAGATTAACCATATTTCGCTCTTGGGGCCAATTGTTCGCCTAGACCTGAAGCGATTGGACACGGATGAGGTATTTGAGGCAGAGATGAGCAGGCAGCGCTTTATGGAGTTGAACGTAGAAGAGGAGAGCATTGTGTACGTAACGTTGCACAATGTATCGATCTATGTGGATTCACAGCCTGTACAGACACATCGCACTGCCCTCGTTCCGTTGCAGGCAAGTGTTTAAGTCGATACATTGCAAAAAGACCGGTCTGCATTTGCGCAGGCCGGTTTTTGATGGAGGACTCGCTACTCGCCGCGTTGCTTGGAACGTGTCTGTTCCTTGCTAAGTGTGTTGGAAGACCGTGTTTGCGAAGGGTTTTCTTTCTTTCCCATTTCATTTTTCACACCATTTTGCTTGGACATATCGTAAGCCTCCTTCCCACTGGATTGCCATGGTAGTTTTCCCTGCCAAAGCCCATTTCATAAATCAAGTATTTTTTGCTGTGGGCCAAATCGTTTATCTTTTGCAAAATGAGGTCATCTCTGGTAAGATAAGTGTTTGAACGATTCAAAAAAGGCAGGTATTGCGACGATGATAAGCACTCAGAACGTGACGCTGCGCTACGGCAAGCGCGCACTGTTTGAAGATGTATCCATTAAGTTTACCCCAGGTAACTGTTACGGCCTCATCGGTGCGAACGGTGCAGGGAAGTCTACCTTCGTGAAGATCCTCTCCGGAGAGATCGAGCCGACGAGCGGTCACGTTTCGGTGACACCGGGCGAGCGTATCGCTGTATTAAAGCAGAACCACTTTGAATTCGACGAGTACGAAGTGTTAAAAACAGTAATTATGGGCCACAAGCGCCTGTTCGAGATCATGGAAGAGAAGACCGCTCTTTACATGAAAGAAGATTTCTCTGAGGAAGACGGCAATCGCGCGTCCCAGCTCGAGGGAGAATTCGAAGAGTTGAACGGCTGGATGGCCGAAGCAGATGCAGCTAGCTTGCTGATTGGCCTCGGTATCCCGACAGACCTGCACGACAAGCAGATGAAGGACCTCTCTGGTACGGAGAAGGTACGCGTTCTGTTGGCGCAAGCGCTGTTCGGTAATCCACACATCCTGCTCTTGGATGAGCCGACGAACCACTTGGA
>NZ_PXZN01000114.1:0-2209 GCF_003013445.1 Brevibacillus sp. NRRL NRS-603
TAGCAGATCGGATGGCGTACGTTTCTTCTCATAACCAGCGCTTTAAAGAAAAGAACAAAGCCCTTGGGGTTATCGATGAGGACGACGAGTAGAACTGCTGTAGGACAAAAAGCCCAACATTTGCAGGTTGATTGTCGCTTTTCCCATACGTAACATTGTAAGAGGCAAGGCATAAAAACAATGATAGACGATATCAATCGGGAACTTCGCGTCAGCAAATCGATCAACAAATGTGGGAGAGGAAGTAGAAATGAAGAAAGTTCGGCATTGGCTGATCACTTTGACTACAGTGGCCCTTGTATTCTCGCTCGGTATGAACTACGCGCCTGAGCATGCAATGGCGTTACAATTAGACCCGTTATCTCCTGCTATCGAGTTGCAGGAAAAGTTACAGGAAAAGTATGTGGAGAAAATGGACCTCAAGAAAAAGGAGGTTCTCGGCTTTTATTACTCATCGATGAAAAACAGCACAGATGCGCGCAAACATAACATCAAGCAAGCATTGAGCAAGATTCATAATGAAAAAATCAAGCCGCAACAGGTGTTTTCTTTCAATGAAATAGTGGGAAATTCGAATTTGCCAGAGGATGGTTGGCAACAAGCCGGGGTTATTCAGAACGGCCAGCTCGTCGATGACTATGGAGGCGGGATTTGCCAGGTTTCCAGCACGCTTTACAATGCAGCTGCGGAAGCAGGAATGACCATGGTGGAACGGCATAACCACAGCAAATCAGTGGGATACGTACCAGCGGGTCAAGATGCCACAGTAGCGTATGGCTATAAGGACTTTAAATTTACCAACTTGTATGATTTCCCTGTGAAAATCAAAGCAAAATCATACGATGACGAACATATTGTGATTGCGATCATACGAGCGTAGCTTAGAAGGAATAAAGGGGGCATCCTATGGATGAACCCTGTTTTTTTCGGCGTTTTGTCAGGAAAAAAATGGATGGTGTTTTGGTTTTGAGTCATGCATTCCTGACCATACTGTTTTAGAGGGAGGTGCCGTGATGTTTGTTCAGGTGACAGGTGATTCACACGATCATGAGGTTCTCGTCATGGGAGAACGGTTAGACCGCCAGCAGGATGGGTGTTATCTTTTGCCTGGGAGACTTGTCCACGCATTGAAGCCACATGATTTGCCGGTAGGAATCCCATTTAAGCTCTCGGGTGCGCTGCCCTCTGGCTACGGGTTTTATCGGGAGGACTCTGTTATTTTCCGGCGGACGAATGATACTCCCTCCCTATGGATTGATGTTACTTCTACATATAAGGTTGCGGAATGGGATGGTTTGTTCTCGGTAGAAGCAACGGTTGAAGCTAGAAAGCATGTCGTGGAACAACAACAGCGGTTTGCCTTTGTCCTCTCCGAAGCGACAGAGCAGCAAGTAATTTTTCATTACGAATTTTCCTGGAGCTCTGAGCAAGAGATGGATCTGGAGAGTGCGTTGGAATCTATTTGTGATACCGTGATTGAAGTAGAGGCACGAGGAAATGCCCGTCTTTGGCCTGGCTATGGAAACTGCATGGATGAGGACGAACAAGACAAGCTGTAATACGCCATGCAGCCATGATATAGTGAAAAAAGAGACAGCCAGCAAAGGAGAGGACAAAATGGAGTCAGTCAAAAATATTTACTGTATCGGTCGGAACTATCGATTGCATGCTGCGGAGTTGGGGAACGATGTGCCGACCAAGCCAATGATCTTTGATAAGCCAACACATGCGCTTGCACTGGCAAATGGAAAGACCATTGACCTTCCTGCGTCTCGTGGAGAGCTCCATTATGAGGCGGAGCTTGTGATTCACATCGCGAGACCTTACGAGGCTGGCGTTACACTTGACGAGATGATTGACAAAATAGCACTCGGGATTGACTTTACTTTGCGGGATGTTCAGAGCGAGCTGAAGAAAGCGGGGCATCCATGGTTGTTGGCAAAAGGGTTTAAAAATTCAGCTATTTTGACATCATTTCATTCTTTCCCTGGTATCCATGAGCTGCACCAAACTGATTTTTCCTTGCTGAAAAATGGAGAGCAAGTACAACGCGGCAATCTGCGTGATCTGATTTTTGATTTGGAAACGATTATTGCTTATATTTCCGAACATCTTGGACTGGATCAAGGAGATATCATTTACACGGGTACGCCAGCGGGGGTAGGACCGGTTTCGGATGGAGATGTCCTCACTCTTAAGTGGGGAGAAG
>NZ_PXZN01000115.1:0-3351 GCF_003013445.1 Brevibacillus sp. NRRL NRS-603
CCCGGCGTCTTCTTCGCGATGATTAGTTTTGTTCGGTATAGGCTTTAAAATTGTCCATGATCGCTTGCCAGCCTGCTTGCTGGAACTCGACGGGATTAGAGCTTTCCGCGTCGAACGTTTCAATGACCTTCGTCTCATTCCTTGATCGACGAAAGCAATATCCACTTCCGTCTCCCATGGAAGCACTAAGAAAACTTTATTATTCAGTTTAGATCCGTGGATGGCTTCATTCTGACGGTCAGTCTAAAAATTTATTATCTTTGTACACATTTGCTTGGGTTTCGATTTGCCCCTCTACTTCGAGATTTGTCCGACGCAAAACTTTATAGATTGGAAAGCCAAGTGATTTCCCGAAACTGGAGAACCTTCTCCGCGGGCAAATTGATATGAAGGTCATTCGTGAAAACTTCGATGATGTCCTACGTCTGGCGCATTCTATTCGCGAGGGTAAAGTGTCCGGAGCGCTTATTATGGCCAAGCTTGGCTCCTACGCTCGTCAAAACAAGGTTGCCAAAGCTCTTCGAGAGATGGGACGTATTGAAAGGAGAAGCAGTGAACGCCCTGGCAAGAACTATTTTCTTTGGGAAGCATAGGGAACTGAGAGAACGTGCTTTGCAGGATCAGCTACAGTGTGCGAGTGCTTTGAACATCCTGATTAATGCAATTAGCGTTTGGAATACAGTTTATCTAGATAAAGCAACGGATCTTCTCCGGAGTAAAGGAGTGCTACGGGAGGAATTACTAAAACATATGTCTCCTTTGCTGGGAGCATATCAACTTCCTTGGAGAGTATCGTTTTGATTCGAAAGGAGTTACCACCTTAGAATCATTGAGGCCATTGAATCGAGGATAACACTAAAGCCGGTTACACCCTTAGCTTGGTGAAAGCCGGCTGTTTTTGTGTCAAGATTCCCTTAACGTTGTAAATCCGCGTTTTGCTAGCGGTGCCCCATCAATGAAGTAAATGGGCGCTTCGAACCGTGGGCACGTACTAAAAATGATAAAACATTTATTCCTGGTGGTATTTTAAGATGGATTCAGAGTGGTACGTTTCTAACCATGGAAAGTACCTCAATTAGTAAAGAAGAGATGATAAAAATAGCTAAATTATGACCGAATACAGAGTTAATCGAATTAATCAGTTTAGTTCTTCACCAATACTATTCGCTCATAAATTGAGCCAGACTTCCATGGAAAACCTCAACAAGGTAATAACCATGAAAAGCATTTTATTGAAACGAATCAGTTCTGAATAATAAAACAAAAAAACTGTCCTTTTCTCCTCGGTACAATTCGCTATGCACAAAATTTATTTGAACAATGTACACAATTCTAATTATGTACACGTTATTGCTTGTTAAGATACTTTGGAAAATCTAGTTATACAATCAGAAAAATGATTATGTACATGAAATTTAGGTAGTCTTAATGATAAGAAATCATCAAGGTAAGCTTAGTACGAAAAGACATCCACATTCGTTTCATAAGTCTGCTCCAAGAAGTTATATTTTTTAACATAACTTAAAATGATTTACCACATCTTAACTTGTCAATCCTTTCACGAGTTTACTGTATTTTGGCAATGCATACACCAAGATTTACCATTAACACCGTGCTTATAGTGTCAATGAACACCGTATGAACTTATGCCCAAAACCGCACTGCGCCGCCATTTGTTATGTTAAAATCGGCTCGAACAAAGATGTGCAAAACGTATGTAGGAGGACACCCACATGCAAAATCGTCAAAACGAAATTATTATTCCTGAAAATCCTGTTTCACACTTCCTGTTCACCAGTACGAAATCCGCTGCGATCTGGTTGATTATCAGATTGTATGTCGGCTATTCATGGATTACTGCTGGATGGAAAAAAGTCCAGTCCGATAGCTGGACCGGAGATGCGGCTGGCGGCGCGATTCAAGGGTTCGTAAAAGGCTCCTTGGCAAAAGCAGCTGAAGGAAAGGACGTAACCGGGTGGTACGCCTGGTTCCTGGAAAACGTCGTATTGCCAAATGCTAAGGTATTCGGCTTCTTCGTTGCTTATGGTGAGGTACTCGTCGGACTCGGCTTGATCCTCGGATGCTTGACAGGAATCGCAGCGTTTTTCGGCGGCTTGATGAACGTCAGCTTTCTGTTCGCAGGAACAGTCAGCACCAACCCACTCCTTTTTATTTTTGCCACTTGGCTCGTTCTGGCTTGGAAGGTTGCGGGCTGGTATGGTCTTGATCGCTGGGCGCTTTCTTATCTCGGAACACCTTGGACGCGGAAATCGCGCGATAGTGTTTTGCCGATGAATAAGTAATCCTTTCTTTCCTCTCAAATGACAAAGCCACCTTTTGCGGGTGGCTTTTGTTGTCCATTCAGAACAATTGTTACTGAAGTAACGGACAAATTGTATGAATTTATTCCGACATGTACCCGTGATTTTCAGCGAATATTTATACATGATGTTGAATGACTGTCAGATTGCTGTGCATTATTCTTTTGAGGAACTATAATTTTCTTACTTTTCAAATAATTTAACAGGAGGACAGTATGAACAAGTGGCTACTAGGCATTTCTACTGCTGTTTTGTTGTTTAGTCTCTCAGTCGGCTGTAGCTCGAAGCCCGCCGACAATCTCCAATCCCCCCCAGCGGAAACGACAGCAAAGCCTACTACCTCAGAGCCAATGGTCTTGCAATGGAGCATCACCGGGGAGCCTTCTACGATGGATGCCGGCATTGCAACAGATTCGACCTCGATGGACATGATCAATCTCACCTTCGAAGGACTGACCAGCGTCGACCGTCAAGGCCAGATGATCAACTCCATCGCGGAGAGCTACACGCATACTCCTGACTTCACTCATTTTACTTTTACCATTCGAAAGGACGCCAAATGGAGCAACGGCGATCCTGTTACCGCTCACGATTTTGAGTACGCCATCAAGCGCAATCTCGACCCCAAAACTGCTTCCGGCTACGCATATCAGCTCTTCTATATCAAAGGGGGCGAGGATTTTTACTCTGGAAAAGGCAAGCAAGAAGACGTCGGGGTAAAGGCAAAGGACGACTACACACTCGATTTCACCTTGCGCTCACCAACACCATTCTTCCGCGAATTGACCTCATTCACTACCTACTACCCTCTTCATAAAAAGACCATCGAGAGCAACCCTCAGTGGGCAGCAGAAGCGAAAACGATTGTCGGCAATGGCCCGTTTGTGATGGATACGTGGGAGCACAAATCCAAGCTTACCTTCAGTAAAAGCCCTACTTATTGGGACAGCGCCAACGTCAAGCTAGACCAGATCCATATTGTCATCATCGAGGATAACAACACCGCCCTGTCCATGTTTGAAAATGGCGA
>NZ_PXZN01000116.1:0-2611 GCF_003013445.1 Brevibacillus sp. NRRL NRS-603
GACTCAATCATGGCTTCATCCAATTGCCCGATAAAAACTTCCTGCACTTCTCCATCTGGGTCGATGAAAAAGGTCGTCGGAATCGGACCGATTCGATACAGCTTTGTAATTTCCGATTGGCGATCGAGCAAAATAGGGAAGTCAATCCCAAACTGCTTTACGAATGGTTCTACGGCAACTGGCGATTCTCCGATATTGACGCCAATTACAACCAATCCCTTATCTTTAAACTTCGTATATTGCTTTTGCAAGGCCGGCATTTCTTCCTTACAGGGTTCACACCATGTGCCCCAGAAATTGAGAATAACACCTTTTCCTTTCAAACTTTCCAGAGTCAACTCTGGTCCATTCAATTGTTCCAAACTAAAATTCGGAGCATCGCTTCCTACTTTCACAGCACCGGGGTCCTTCACAAAGCTGGAGTAGAGTGCAAAGACCAGCGCTACAAGCAAAACACCCAATACCGCGATCCTGACATATGTACGATTGCTTTTGTTCATGAGGCCTTACTCCCATCTACTGCTAATAAATTGCATCCTTTTCCCATTCTATTATAGCGTTCCTAGTTTTTCCGACAGCGTACAACTTATGAACAGATTTTGAACGAATCAAGGTTTCGACCGCGGGCTTCTTTTCTTTTGAACCAAGCCCCGCTTCAGGCTCTCCACTTCCTCATGAGTGAGCTTGCGAAATTCGCCCGGCTTCAGTCCATCTAATGTGAGAAACCCTAAACGGATTCGCTCCAATGTCAATACCGGATGGCCGATCGCCTCACACATTCTGCGCACTTGGCGGTTTCGTCCTTCATGTATGGTCAGTTCTACCAATGCCCTTTGGCCGCTAGACTCTGTCTTCAACAATTTGGACTGACCTGGCGAAGTCATGCCGTCTTCCAAACGAATGCCGGTTGCTAGCTTTCGCACTTTTTCCTGACTGGGGATTCCCTTTACCCATGCCCGATACACTTTATCGATTTCATAGCTTGGATGTGCCAGCCTGTTGGCGAGCTCCCCGTCGTTCGTCAAGAGCAGCAAGCCGGAAGTATCGTAATCCAAGCGACCTACTGGATATACGCGTTCTTTTATTCCCTTCAACAGATCGATCACCACCCGTCTGCCGCGCGGGTCTGTGACACTCGTAATGACACCAGTAGGCTTGTATAGCAAGAGATAGACATGTTGCTCCAGCTTAACCTGCTGTCCATTCACCACAATTTTGTCCTTAAGCGGATCGACTTTTATTCCCTGCTCTCGTACGACTTGGCCATTTACCTGCACCTTGCCTTGCGCAATCAATTCTTCACAATGGCGACGAGAGGCGACTCCAGCATGCGCCAATACTTTCTGTAAACGTTCCATCGTTGGTTCACCTCTACAACATCATACCCATTCTTAGTAGTGTGGACAAGAAAAAGGGAAAAACTTCCCCATATCCATAAGGAAGTTTTCAAATGCCTACTCTATTTGAGCTCTTTTAAGCGAAAATGTAGGAGACGATGAGGAGCGAGAATATGACACCTGCCAGGTCCGACCACAAGCCTACCTTTAGCGCATACGCGGAATTGCGAATCCCAACTGCGCCAAAATAAACGGTGAGGACATACAGTGTCGTATCCGTACTCCCTTGCATAGTTGCGGCCAGTCTGCCCAAAAAAGAATCGGGACCGTACTGCGCGATCAGATCTGTTGCAATCGCAAGCGAACCTGTTCCGGTCAATGGACGAAGCAACGCCAACGGGACCAGTTCTTCCGGAAAATGCAGCAGATCTAGAAGCGGTTTGAGCGCACGGAGCAATAGATCCAATGCTCCTGACTCACGAAACATACTTACCGCGACCATCATGGCAATCAGGTGCGGGAGTATGCGAATCGTAGTGGTTAAGCCGCCTTTTGCTCCATCTACGAACGTCTCATAGACAGGGACTTGTTTCCGCCACCCATACAACAAGACAAAGGCAATCGTCACGGGGATGGCCCAAAGAGAGAGCAGGGATACCCATTGGTACATAAGGACTCCCCCTATCTGTGTTTTCGTCGTATATGCCGATAGCGATACATGCGATCAATCAACAGGGCAACAATGGTGGCAGCAAAGGAAGATAACAGCGTAGTACCTACGATCTCTACAGGATTCACGGAGCCGTACTGCATGCGGATCGCGATCATCGTTGTAGGAATAATCGTAATACTCGCCGTATTGATCGCCAGCAGGGTACACATGGCAGCCGAAGCGTTTTGCTTGTCTGGATTTAACTTTTGGAGTTCTTCCATGGCTTTAAGTCCCATTGGGGTTGCTGCATTACCAAGCCCGAGCAGGTTTGCGCTCATATTTGAAAGGATATAGCCCATAGCAGGATGCCCTTTTGGTACATCGGGAAAAAGAACTTGAATGATCGGGGACAATGCCCGCGCCAATAGCTCAAGGAGTCCTGACTTTTCTGCAATCCGCATCATTCCCATCCAAAAGGCGAGAACACTGAGAAGTCCGAGACAAACCGTTACTCCCGTCTTGGCTCCCTCAAACGCTGCTGCGTTGATCGCTTCCATCCGCCCCGTCACGGCCGCAACCACAATGCTAATGACAATGAGCCCGAGCCAGATGACATTAAGCA
>NZ_PXZN01000117.1:0-11422 GCF_003013445.1 Brevibacillus sp. NRRL NRS-603
AACTGCGTTCTTCCGCAACAGCGAGTACATAACGAATTTGTCGTAACTCCATATAGACCTCCCGATAGGCAAAAACTATCCTTCTTATAATTATTATATCTTTGAACTATTCTCTTTGCCATGATACAACCTTGTTAAGAGTTTTTGAACGAAGGAGGAAAACAAAATGACAGCCCGTACGATGTTTGAAAAGATTTGGGACAATCACGTTATTCACGAAGAGGCAGGCAAGCCGAGCCTTTTGTATATCGACCTGCACTTGGTTCACGAGGTGACTTCGCCGCAAGCCTTCGAAGGACTCCGCTTGGCTGGACGCAAAGTACGCCGTCCAGAGCTAACCTTCGCAACCATGGACCACAACGTACCGACTGCTGACCGTTTTAATGTCAAAGACCCGATTTCCCGTCAACAAATGGAAACCTTGACGGCGAACTGTGAGGAGTTCGGGATTACACTTGCCGATCTGAACAGTCCGGATCAAGGGATCGTCCACGTCATTGGTCCTGAGCTCGGGCTCACGCATCCAGGCAAAACAATCGTCTGCGGCGACAGCCACACCTCCACTCACGGAGCGTTCGGTGCCCTTGCCTTCGGTATTGGTACCAGTGAGGTGGAGCATGTGCTCGCAACGCAATGCCTGCAGCAATCCAAACCAAAAACGATGGAAGTACGCGTAAACGGCGACCTGCCATTTGGTGTAAGTGCAAAAGATTTAATTTTGGCGATTATCGCAAAATACGGAACTGACTTTGCAACTGGCTACGTCGTAGAATACACAGGCGCTGCGATTCGTAACCTGACCATGGAAGAACGCATGACTGTGTGCAACATGACGATTGAAGGTGGCGCTCGTGCCGGCTTAATCGCTCCTGACCAGACTACGTTTGACTACTTGAAAGGCAAGCGCTATGTTCCGCAAGGGGAAGATTTCCTTGCAGCTGTTGAGGCTTGGAAAGAGCTGTGCACGGACGAAGGCGCTGTGTTTGATGCCTGTGTAGAAATCGATGCAGCCGAGATCGCACCGCAAGTGACGTGGGGAACGAGCCCTGGTATGGGGACGAACATTACAAGCACCGTTCCAAGCCCTGAGTCATTCGAGACAGCCGCACAGCGCAAAGCGGCACAAGATGCTCTGGCGTACATGGACCTTGCACCTGGCACCCCTATGAACGAAATCAAAATCGATCGCGTCTTTATCGGCTCCTGTACAAACGGTCGGATCGAGGACTTGCGCAAAGCGGCCGAAGTGGCAAAAGGACGCAAGGTCTCCCCTTCCGTACACGCGATGGTCGTTCCTGGCTCTCAAGCAGTTAAGCAACTTGCTGAGCAAGAAGGCTTGCACCTCATTTTCCAAGAGGCTGGCTTTGACTGGCGCGAATCTGGTTGCTCCATGTGTCTGGCCATGAACCCGGATATCCTGTCCGAGGGTGAGCGTTGTGCTTCTACCTCAAACCGGAACTTCGAAGGACGCCAAGGACGCGGCGGACGGACACATCTGGTCAGCCCGGAAATGGCAGCGGCAGCAGCTATCGCAGGACACTTCGTAGATGTTCGTGAATGGAAAAGCGAGAACGCTAGCAAGGAGGTCTTCCAATGAATCCATTTGTCATCCACACCGGAGTGGTAGCCCCACTCGATCGTGTAAACGTAGATACGGACGCTATTATCCCTAAACAGTTCTTGAAGCGCATTGAGCGCAGCGGTTTTGGCCAATTTCTGTTCTACGAATGGCGCTTTACTGTCGATGGTGCGCCAATCGATTCGTTTATTCTGAATACACCTGCGTACAAGGACTCCACTGTCCTTCTTGCCCGCAACAATTTTGGCTGCGGCTCCTCTCGTGAGCATGCGCCATGGGCACTCCTTGATTATGGCTTCCGCTGTGTAATTGCTCCATCCTTTGCGGACATTTTTTACAATAACTGCTTTAAAAACGGTATCCTGCCGATCAAGTTGAGCGAAGAACAAGTCGATGAGCTGTTCAATCGTGCTCAAAACAAGCCGAACTACCAACTGACCATCGACTTGCAGGAACAAGTCGTTCGTGACAGTGAGGGTCTCTCCTACCCGTTCGAGGTTGACTCGTATCGTCGTTACTGCCTACTGAATGGCCTCGACGATATTGGAATTACGTTGCAGTATGAGGATAAGATCGCTGCCTACGAGGCAAGTCGTTAGGTTTTCATCCATAGCGCAGCGCATAGAAAAAGCGAAGGCATCCGCTAATGTGAGCCTTCGCTTTTTTCATGTTTTCCTATAGAAGAATATACATGTGGCTCTCATCAAAGTATTGATCGCCATTTTTCAGTGCACGCTTTTCTAAACCATATGGAAGAAAACCCATTTTCTCATAGAGACGAATGGCAGCCGGATTGGTCGTCACGACAGCAAGCTGTACAGTGTCGATATCTCCCCGCTCCTTTAAGTAGGCTAGCTCTGCCTGCATGAGCGCTTGTGCGACACCTGTCCCGCGATACACTTCACGAACGTACATGGAGACGATAGAAGCTTTGTGTCTCGCTTTCTGCCCTCTGTGGCGGAAAAAACCGATGATACCAGCCAGCTCTCCTTCCACAAATGCTCCAAAATAGCCGCTATCACCTGACTCCCCTTGAGAAAGTCTTTGCCGCCACTCTTCCATTGATACCTGCATTGTCTCTTCATAGGTAGAGCCGAATGCGTCTGGGTCTGTTTGCAGCCCTTCCAGTCTAATCTTTACCAACTCTTCTGCATCGTCTGGTCCCAAAAATCTAACTTCCATGCTAGGCTGCACCTCTCCTATTTTTGATTTCCACTTATCTTAGTCAAGAGTTGCTCGAAAGTAAAGAACTATCTAAAAAAAGCGCCAGGAGCATCTCCCTAGCGCTTGAACCTCATCCTATGCAGTTCCCGTCTGGTTTGGATTGCTTTGTCCAAATAATTGCAGCGCTTGCTCCCGTAGCTTGAACTTTTGTATTTTACCGGAAGCCGTCATCGGATATTCGTCTACAAACTGTATGTAGCGTGGGATTTTGTAATGAGCAATCTTCCCTTCGCAATAGTCCCGCACCTCATCCTCGGACAACGTCTCGTTAGGCTTTACCCGAATGCACGCTAATACCTGCTCGCCGTATTTGGCATCAGGTACACCTACAATCTGTACGTCCAACACTTTTGGATGCGTATAGAGGAATTCTTCCACTTCACGTGGATATATATTTTCCCCTCCGCGAATGATCATGTCTTTCAGCCTGCCCGTAATCCGATAGTAGCCTTCTTCATCGACGGTTGCCAAGTCTCCGGTATGTAGCCAGCCTTCGTGATCAATCGCTTTCACTGTCTCCTCCGGCATGTTGTAATAGCCTTTCATGACCAAATATCCTCGCGTGCACAGCTCGCCTTGCACCCCTGGCGGCAAAATGTCACCTGTCGCCGGATCGATAATTTTTGCTTCTACCTCCGCATGCAGACGACCGACAGTGGATACTTTTCGCTCGAGTGAGTCCTCTGGTACAGTCTGTGTGATGACGGGAGATGCTTCGGTTTGTCCGTACGCAATTGTAATGTCACGGATCCCCATTTGATCGACGACCTTTTTCATGACCTCAATCGGACATAAAGACCCAGCCATAATGCCTGTACGAAGCGAGCTGAGGTCACGTTCGGCAAACGTCGGGTGGTTCAATTCGGCAATAAACATCGTGGGTACACCGTATAGTGCTGTGCAGCGTTCTGCCTCCACAACCGCAAGTACCACGCCAGGATCAAAGGCGATGACAGGAACCATCGTCGCACCTGTCGCCACACATGCCAAGGTCCCCATCACACAGCCAAAGCAGTGGAAAAACGGAACCGGAATACACACCTTATCCTCTAACCCGAGCCGCTGACATTCCGCTACCTTGATCGCATTGTTGACGATATTGACATGTGACAGCATGACTCCTTTAGGAAAGCCAGTCGTGCCAGATGTGTACTGCATATTGATGACATCATCAGGTAGGAGCGTCGCCTGACGCGCGATCCGCTCTTCTTCCGTGACCAATGCGGCACGTTCGAGCAAATCACTCCACAAAAACATTCCGGGCTGTCGCTCATTCCCTAGATAAATGACATTTTTTAAATGCGGAAGCCTTTTGGATTGCAGCGCTCCAGGTTCACATGTCTGTAACTCCGGGCAAATCTCTTGAATCATGGCGAGATAATTCGCATCGCGATAGGAATCTATTAAGAGAAGCGTCGTCGACTCTGATTGACGCAGCAAATACTCCAGTTCATGTACCCGGTAGCTCGTATTGACTGTTACCAGTACACCGCCCATTTTCGCTGTGGCAAATTGCGAGATCACCCATTCTGGCACATTGGTTGCCCAAATCGCGATATTTTCCCCTTTTTGAATGCCAAGGGACATAAATCCTCGCGCTGCTTGATTGCATATCGCTTGAAATTCCCCAAACGTATAGCGAAGCCCTCGTTCGTGATAAACCAGCGCTTCCTTTTCCTGATACTTACTGGCTGTGTCGTCTAACATGTTGCCGATTGTGGTCATATGAATCATACAAGCACCCCCAAAACATTCAGACTATTCTGTAGGATTCTTCTTTTCCGCCACAATCCCTTCTTTTTCCGTTATCGTTCTTCCCTCCCTTCCTCCCAAAAAGAAAAGCGTCCCTTTTGCGGAACGCGTTCTGTTTTACTTCACAACGATTTTTTTCGTAGTCTCTACCTTGTATGGCAGATGATTGCTGTAGTTGAGCTCTACGCGAATTTCATGCTCTCCCTTGGGCAACTTTTTCAGCAAAAACTCTGGTTGATAAATCATCCCTTTTGGTTCGCCATTCAGGTATAAATGTGCGTGTCCCTCTCCAAAGACTGGGGCTTCGGCCAATTCGCCACTGTCCTGGACAAACGTGAAGTTCTCAGTCAGCAAGGATACTTCTGCCGTCGTCCCATCCACCTTGACCTCCATGTTCAGCGCCGGCTTTTCTGACCCTGCTGGCTGATTCACGGGAGCCGTCGTTGTAACAGAAGCAGTTGGATCTGATGGTCGATAAGAGTCCGAGACGCTCAGGGGGTCTTTGACCAAAAGTACGATTCCCGCTACCAGTGCTACAAGAAAGACAATTCCGCCCAAAATGAGATTGCGCATACTGATAATAAAGACCTTCATGTCTCTACTCTCCCTTTCGCAAGTGCTTGTCACTTATTTGTACATGCATATGCGAGAGTGAAGAGAGTTAGAAGCAAAAACTTTTTTGAGCAACCTCTAGTAATTAGCGGTAGTTAATAAATTGCACTTCCAATGGCAGATCAGCCTTGCGAATCGCGTTGATGATTTGCTGCAATTCGTCTTTGCTTTTTCCTGTCACGCGAATTTGATCGTCTTGAACCTGTGTTTTCACTTTGAGCCCTGTATCTTTGATGATGCTGTTGATCTTTTTTGCATTGTCTTTGTCGATCCCCTGCACCAGCTTGACACGCTGACGGACAGTGCCGCCCGCTGCTGGTTCAATTTTGCCGTAGTCGAGGTTTTTGATCGGGACATCGCGTTTGACGAGCTTGCCAAGCAAAATGTCTTTTACCTGACTGAGCTTGAAGTCGTCATCGGAGACGAGGACCAGCTCTTCCTTTTCCAAGGAGATGTTGCTCTTGCTGCCTTTGAAGTCAAAGCGATTTTCTATTTCCTTTAATGCGGTTTGGATCGCATTGTTCACTTCGGACAATTCTACCTTGGACACGATATCAAATGAGCTCTCTTTACTCAAAGAAATTCTCCTCTCTACTATTAGATCGCGCGGATCAAGCCACCGTCGACGAGGAAGGATTGACCTGTCACGTAGCTATTTGCTGGTGATGCCAAGAACGTCACCATGCGAGCAAACTCGTCGGGCTGACCGTATCTGCCCAATGGGATTTGCTTCTCCCAATTTTCCCTAACTTCATCAGCACTGATGCTCTTCGCCTCAGCCGTAAGCCCATCCAGTTGTGCCACCCGATCCGTCGCAATTCTGCCAGGTCCAATGGTGTTAATCAGAATCCCATCTGGTCCGAGTTCTGAAGAAAGCGTCTTGGAAAGGCCTAATACCCCTGTACGAAACGTATTGGAGAGGAGCAAATTCTCAATCGGCTGTTTAAAGGATGAGGAAGCGAAGTTGATGATTCTGCCAAACTGGTTCGCTCGCATATGCGGCAAAACAGCACGAATCGCACGAACATAGCTGAGCAAATTTAGCTGGAAGGCTTGCATCCACTGCTCGTCGGTGAGCTGATCGAATCTGCCTGTTGCAGGTCCACCTGAATTGTTAATTAATATATCGACGCTGCCAAAATGCTTGACAGTTTCTTCGACAACCCGCTTGATATCTTCTTCCTTTGTCACATCCACTGTTACGGCAAGGGGTGATTTTCCAGTAGCCTGTTCAATCTCAGCACGAACGATTTCCAGAGCAGCTTCATCTCTACCGCATATCGTGACATTGGCTCCTTCTTGGGCGAGGCACTCCGCTGTTGCCTTCCCCAATCCTTTTGAGGAGGCGAGTACCAGAGCCGTTTTTCCTTGCAAAAACAGATCCATATGCATGCTCCTTTCATAGTTCACTTGTTTTGTATCTTAATCTCTTTATTCTACAGAACTTTCAGATGAAGGAAAAGCAAAAGAGAAGGGGTACAGCACATACTCCCCTTCTCTTGCGAATTACTATACCTCTGTCGGAGGTACGTTTTTGTCTTTGTTTTGTTTTGCCTCTCGTTTTGCTTCGCGCTTCGCTTGACGAGCCGCTTTGCGCGCCAGTCTTTTTTCCTTCGCCCCCTCAAACAGGGAGTACAGGACAGGAACGAGCACCAGCGTAACAATGGTGTGGAAGATCAAACCAGCGATTACGGCAGTTGCGAGCGGCGCTTCCAAATCAGAGCCTTCCGCCATCGCAAGTCCCATCGGCAGCATCCCGAGAATCGCCGTCAGCTTCGTCATGATAACAGGACGAATCCGTTCTTTGGTTCCTTGGATAATGGCTTCGGCTGTATCCATTCCTCGCTTGCGGAGTAAGTTGATCCGGTCGATCAGGAGAATCGCATTGGAAACGACGATACCGACCAGCATAATAATCCCAATCATCGCCATTTCACCGAATGTCCGTTGTGTAAGGACGAATCCTAACACGACACCGACCAGTGCCATTGGAATAGTCAGCATGATGATGAACGGCTGGGAAAGACGTCCGAACTGAGCAACCATGACGACATAGATCAATGCAAGCACACCGACGAATACTAAGATCGCTTGTGTCATATTCGTGCTTTGCTCTTTCAATTTTCCGGCGATCTCTACTTTGTAGCCCGCTGGAATCACTACACCTGGGAGCTTCTCTCCGATCTCACGACCAACTCCAGCCAAATCGCCACCTTGAAGCTCAGCGGAAACGGTGATGATCCGCTCGCCTTTTTTGTGCTGAATCGTAACTGGAGATTTGCTATAGGTCATCTCTACCAAGTCAACCAAAGGCACTGCTGCACCATTTTTCGCGCTCACCATGACGTTTTTGAGTTGATCCGGGTGCTTCAGCCAGTTATCAGGCATTTTAGCAACTACGTTCACTTCGATTCCGTCCTGCGTGATAGAAGTAATTTGTTGGCTGCCAATCAGCACGCTCAATTGTTGTAACAACGAACGATGATCTACATTCAGCCTTGCAAGAGCTTCTTCTTTTGGCAATAACGTGACCTTTTCCTTGCCTTCTTTAAAGTCGTTGCGAATGTTGCCGACACCGGAGATGGTAGAAAGCATCCCTTCCAGATCGGTAGCGATCTTGCTCATCTGCTCCATGTCATCGCCGAAGATTTCCAATTGGATCGGCGCGCTGCCACCCTGTTGTCCGAAAGACATAGAGACCGATTCAATTCCTGGCAGCCCATTCAAAATATTGTTGATATCTTCATTCAAAGCTTCCTTATCCCTTGTTCTTTCTGTTTTCGGAATCAAGGAAATGAATAACTCTGCACTTTCCTTGGAAGCAAAGAAGAATACATCTTTAATTTCGGGGATTTTCCGCAGAGCATCTTCCCCGGCTACAGCTGCTTTTTGTGTTTTTTCCAGTGTAGACCCGATCGGCATTTCAATATTGGCAAAAATGATATTTTCATTTGGATTGATCCCTTGGCCAGTTTTCATCATTGGCGTAAGGAATACTGATCCGACTAGCATCAAAATCGCCAGTAAAATCGTTTTGACGCGATGTCTAATCGCAATTTGCAAAAGTCCGCTGAATGCACGGATGATAAAGTGTTCTTTCCCTTCACCTTCTAGCGAAACATGCTTATCCTTTTGCAAGAAGCGATTGGAGAATACGGGAACAAAGAAGAATGCTGCGATTGTTGAGGCGATAATGGCTGCAGATACAGTAAACGCGATCGTTCCCAAAATCGGTTTGAGCCAGTCTTCAAAATCTGCAAGGACGAGCGGCAAGAAAACGATAATAATCGTAAGCTGCGAAGTAAACACAGGCGTCAATACTTCTCTCGTTCCTTTTACAATCGCCTGTTTGAGCTCCTCGCCTTTCTCTCGATAGTGATAAATGCTCTCCAGCACCACAATCGCGGCGTCAACGATCAATCCGACGGATAAGCTCAAGGACAACAAGCTGATCATGTCAATGTTGTACCCGCCGATTTTCATCGCAATAAATGTCATAAAAGCAGAGAGTGGCAGCGTCGTTGCAATGACGAGAGTAACCCTCCAGTTGCGAAGGAATACGAACAGGATGATAATTGCAAGCGCTCCACCGATCATCACATCACGACTGAGGTTGGAAACCGCATGCTTAATGAAGGAAGCTCCTTCAAACATTACTTTGATGGTATATTTGCCATTCGCTTCTGCATTTAATTCGCGAACAACCTCTTCTACCTTCGCTTGCGTGGTGATCAAATCATAACCATCCGATCGTGTAACGCTCAAATTAACAAAAACGGAGCTGTTCGTAAGCGCTACTTGATCTTTCACTTTTCCACGCAAGTCTTCAATGTCTGCGAGCTGATCGAGGGAAACCGCTCCCTTCGGCGTATCGATCGACAGCGATCTCATTTCCTCCGCATTTTGGTACGAATTGTCGATCATGACTACTGTGTCAAAACCTGTGTTCTCCAGCGTCCCAATCCCTTGTTTCCAGTTCGTATCCTGCAGTTGCGAGATGACTGCCGCAGGATTGGTTTGATACGCATTCAGTCGATCAGGCAACAGGGAAATGGCAATTTTATTTTCGAAGCTTCGGTCAGAAACCGATACTTCCTTGACACCCTCAATTTCCTCAATGCGGTCCTTGATCGATGTTTTGGCCAGACTCAGCATCGTTTTCGGATCAGCACCTACGAGGGCATAGTCAATCATCTGTTCGCCACCAAAGCTGCTCTGGTTAACTTCTACGGAATCAATGGCTTTCGGAAAACTGTTGCGGAGGCGGTTGACGGCATTTTGTACGTCTTGCTTGACTTGATCGCCTTTTCCTTCATTTGCAGAAATATTGATGCTAACGTAGCCAGCACTCGTTGAAGAAGAATATTTTTTAATATCATTAATCGATTTTAGCTCTTGTTCTACTTTTTTCGTTATTTTCTCTTCCATCTCTTCAGGAGGAAGTGACCCACCCGAGATCCGAACAAAAATGTCCGGGAAGTTCGTCTTCGGTACTAATTCAATATTAAAGCTGAACAAGGACCCCAGTCCGGCAAGGATGAGCAAAAAAGTAAACAAATAGACAATCAGTTGTCTCTTAAGCAAAAAGAGAATCATCTTGTTCATGCAACTATTCTCCCTTCGCCTCTACTTTTTGCCCTTCGACGTAGAATGTAATTCCACTGCGCAGGAGCTGGTCGCCTTCTTTCACTCCAGATACGATTTCGATGGAGTCTCCGACCATTTGACCGGTCTTCACTGGTTTTCTTACAGTCAGGCCATTCTCTACTGCCATCACGTAATGGTCGGTTTGACTCACGCCGACACTTTCCAGCGGCACGAGGAAGCCATTCACTTGGCGCGGTACCTCAATCGTAGCTGCCATTCCTCCACGCCAGTAACCATCTGCATTCGGAATCGTGATCTCGACGCGGTACTTCCCTGTATCCTTGTTCACTACGGGAGATATAAATGCAATGGTTCCTTCACTTTTCTTACCATCGTCCGACAAAGCCTGCACTTTCGTTTTCTCACGGAATTGACCGATCAAGTCATTGGAGACATCCAAGGTTACTTTTACATCAGACAAGTCAACAATACGAATAATTTCTTGACCTGGAGAAGCCTGCTCTCCGATTTGCAGCCTTACATCGACGACTGTTCCCGCAAATGGCGCCTGAATTTTCGCATCATCCAAGCTCTTCTTCGCACGGTCTACACCACCTGCAGCAGCTTTGATCGATGCGTTGGCAACCATGACATCTTCTGGTTCTGCTCCTTTTTGCAGCTCATTCAGAGACAGCTGAGCGTCACGCAGTGTAATCTCTGCTTGCGTAACGGCCCGTTTACTCGCATTTATTTCGTTTTGCGAAATGGCTCCACCAGCAAACAGCTTCTCACTTGTTGCGAGATCCTGCTTTGCTTTTTCCAGACTGTCTTGCGCGCTTTTTACCTGCAAACGCTTCTGCTCAATCGCTTCTGCTGTCGCTCCCTTTAACGTCTTGATTTTACGCGCTGCTGCTTCCTCCACCTGCCCCTGTGCTGCTGCAATCTCTTTTTGGGTGTAGCGCGTATCCAATGTGGCCAATAGCTGACCTTGCGCGATTTTTGCTCCTTTGGTGGCGGAGATCGCTGAGATTGTTCCACCTGTACCAAACGACAGCACCGCGTCCCTCTTGGCTTCCACCATCCCTGTAACTGCGAGCATCACTGGCTTTGTTGCCTTTTGTACCTTCACTACCTCTACTACCTTCGCTTTTGCCTCTGTCTGCTGTGGTGCCTCTGGTGCTGGTGCTGAACAACCAGCAGCGACTAACATTACCGAAGCCAGAATAATCGATGCCCGTTTTTTCACAAGAATTCCTCCAAATTTTCACAATCATTCCTCATGGCGTAATTGTGCCAGTTTTTACCTCTGCTGCAAAACAGTCAGCGGGTGGAAATTCATATCCGCCCCGAGACGGAGAACAGTACCTAACAGCGCATAAATAGATACGCGAGAGGACTGGGAAAGTTACCTTTTATTGGACAATCTTGAAGAGAAATTTACAAAAAAAAGCAGCCAAGTCCTAGACTTGAACTGCCTTTTGAATTCGGTCTATGTTATTGTTCGACCAACTGTTCCAGTTCTTCGAGCAATTCCTTGAACACACTCAATGCTTCCGCAATCGGTGTTGGCGACGTCATGTCTACGCCTGCGCCCTTGAGCAGATTGAGCGGATAATCTGAGCTGCCGCCCTTGAGGAACTGCAAATAACGATCCACAGCTGGCTGACC
>NZ_PXZN01000118.1:0-2405 GCF_003013445.1 Brevibacillus sp. NRRL NRS-603
GAAATATTCTTCTCTCCACCACAGCCACATCACACGCCGCCAATAAAAAAGGCCCCGCCAAAACGGCGGAGCCATGTTTTCTCAATATATGGAGGGTTGTTTGAAAACTTATACCCAACCGCGGAAGCGAGAAGCCTCAGCCATCTTGCGGGCACCAACCATGTAAGCAGACAGACGCATGTCAATGCGACGAGTTTGAGACATGGAGTATACATTTTCAAACGAACGAACCATTACTTTTTCCAACTTCTCTTCTACTTCTTCCTCAGACCAGTAGTAGCCTTGGTTGTTTTGTACCCACTCAAAGTAGGAAACAGTTACACCACCGGCACTTGCCAGTACGTCTGGAACCAGAAGAATTCCACGCTCAGTCAAAATCTTAGTCGCTTCCAGTGTAGTTGGGCCGTTAGCCGCTTCTACTACGATTTGCGCCTTAATGTTGTGAGCGTTTGCAGCTGTGATTTGGTTTTCGATCGCTGCTGGAACCAAAATGTCGCATTCCAGTTCAAGAAGCTCTTTGTTGGTAATCGTGTTGTTGAACAGTTTTGTAACTGTACCAAAGGAATCACGACGATCCAGCAAGTAGTCGATATCCAAACCGTTTGGATCATGCAGCGCACCGTATGCATCAGAGATACCTACAACTTTAGCGCCTGCATCATGCATGAATTTTGCCAAGTAACTACCAGCGTTACCAAAGCCTTGTACTACTACGCGCGCACCTTTTACGTCGATGTTGCGACGCTTCGCTGCTTCACGGATGCAAATGGTTACACCTTTTGCAGTAGCTGTTTCGCGGCCATGGGAACCACCCAGCGCAATTGGTTTACCCGTAATGAAACCAGGCGAGTCAAATTCACGGATACGGCTATATTCGTCCATCATCCACGCCATAATCTGTGAGTTCGTAAAGACGTCCGGAGCCGGAATATCTTTAGTAGGACCCACAAGCTGGCTGATTGCGCGAACGTAACCGCGGCTCAGTCTTTCCAATTCGCGGAAGGACATTTCACGCGGGTCGCAAATGATACCGCCTTTACCACCGCCATATGGCAGATCGACGATACCTGCTTTGAGGCTCATCCAGATAGAAAGTGCTTTAACTTCATCCTCAGTAACTTCCGGGTGGAAACGAATGCCCCCCTTGGTCGGACCTACTGCATCGTTGTGCTGTGCACGATAGCCCGTAAATACCTTTACTTCGCCATTATCCATGCGAACCGGAATACGTACAGTCAAAACGCGTAGCGGTTCCTTCAAGAGTTCAAACATCGATTCTTGGTAACCTAGTTTCTCCAGTGCTTCCTTGATCACCGTTTGAGTTGAATGGAGCAAGTTCAATGATTCTTGCTTTTCTTTCCCTTCGGTGCTTTCGGTTACCACGTCTTGATTACCCATTACTTACCACCTCAAAAATGTTTTCGGTCAATGCCGCCTTTAGTATACACGCTTGTATCATTTATGAGAAGCTAAAAAATGTTTTTTTTCCATTTCGAAAACGTTTTCGTACCTTGTTTTGCATAATCATTCAATTATTTACCTTCCATTTTGAAACCGCTTTTACAGACTGCGTTTTATACAAATTGCTTCAAATGCACGTCCAGCCATGATTGTATTGTCTCCAAACTTGTTTCTTTCATTACAGGATTAGTGAATTTATGCCATAATGGAAAAAGTAATGTGGAAGTTTATTCATGGAGGTGTTTTTATGAAAAAGAAGTCTATTTTGTTTATTTTTGCCCATCCCGATGACGAAACGTTTGCTTGTGGGATTTCCATTTCCAAATATAGTGAGACCAAAATGGCCAGCACTCATCTACTGTGTGCAACAAAAGGGCAAGCAGGAAAAGCTGGTGAACCACCGTTATGCATACCAGAAGAACTACCCCGATTTCGTGAGCAAGAGCTTCGCGACGCTTGTGCCATACTTGGCTTCGATCAAGTAGACGTCTGGGAATATCAGGATAAGTTCCTAAACACAGTGCCTGTCGATGAGCTCGTTACTCGTATCCACCAGGCTGTTCACCAGATCCAACCGGAAATCATCGTTACGTTTGCACCGCATGGCATCTCCGGACATCCTGACCACTTGGCGATTAGTCATGCTACCACCCAGGCTGTCCTTTCTTTAGGCCCAGATACGAGTGTACGAAAGCTTTATTATGCGACTCGCTCATCCGAGGAAGGATTTGGTACGATGAAGCCTCCCTTTTCGGATCCAATCGAGAGCATTACTACGATCATTCACGCACCTGAATATATGCCAAAAGTAGCAGATGCCTTGCGGGCACACAGAACGCAGCACTTATCAGTAGAACGCGTGTTTCCAGGTGTAACAAAAGGCGAGCACTATTCTGTTCCGCCAAACAATCATTACATCTTGGCTTGGCACAACCTTCCAAACT
>NZ_PXZN01000119.1:0-3825 GCF_003013445.1 Brevibacillus sp. NRRL NRS-603
GATCCGGGTACTGGGACTCCGACTACTCCGCCGGGCACTGGAACTCCGACTACGCCACCTGTTGAACCACCAGTTCCTCTACCAGAGGTACCGGTGCCAGCTCCAGACCCTGAAGAAAATATCATCAAAGACAATATCATCACCAGCGTAGTCATGAAGGACAAAGACGGAAACAACATTGAAGACATCCGCCCCGATCAGGGCTCGCGTGTTCAAGTTGATTTCACCTGGAAAATCCCTGCCGGACATCCTTACTCAAAAGGTGCTACCTTTACCTTCACTCTCCCAGACAAGTTTAAGACCGATCGGACTTTGACCGGAGATCTGGATGGAGGCTACGGCACCTATGAAGTGACAACAGACGGCACCGTCACCTTCACTTTTAGTGATACCATCAATGACGGAGCAGAGATCAATGACGGAACGTTCTATGTGTGGCGGGAATTCGATGAGAAAAAGTTTGAGGGCGGCACGAGACAGGAAATCGATTTCAAATTCGATGGCATCGCCCCGATCTCTGTCCATTTCAAAGGCAAAAACAACAATGAAATCGACAAGAACGGAAAAGCAAACAAAGGCATGAATCCTAGCCATCTCGACTGGACCGTCGATTTCAACTTAGGTGAAAATCCGATTAAAGGCGCTGTCTTTACGGATGAGCTTCCTAGCGGTCTGGACATCGACATGACCTCAGTTAAGGTCTTCCCATTAGAAGTTCAGTTGAATGGCTCTGTTAATCCAAATGCTGAGGTAACTACCTTCAATCCTGAGAAATTGACAGAAGGAAATGGGTTCAAGATTAACTTTGGCGACATCGACGGCGCTTATCGCGTCGCGTACAAGACCAACGTCACCGGTACGACAGATACAACCTACACGAATAAAGCCACTGTCACAGGAACGAGCCTTCCAAAGGATTTAACCGATTCCGCGAATGTCTCTGTCCGATTCAGCCAGCCTTTGGCAAAAAAAGCGATTGGCTATGATTACAACACACAAACGATCACCTGGGCTATTCAGTACAACTACAATGAAAAACTGATCAAGCAAAGCGATGCTTGGCTCGAGGATCGCTTCGATACCAGTCATCAAGAGCTCGTGAATGGTTCTTTTACCGTTCATAAAATGACCATCGGCGACAACGGAAACGGAACAAAAGACGGGGCTGCCATCAAAGGGTATAAGGTAACCCCATCGGATACCGGCTTCCGCTTGGAGTTTGATCATGATGTGTCGGCTGCTTACGAAATCACCTACCAAACCAAAGCTAAAAATCGGGTCCACCAAGACAGCTACCTCGTGAAAAATGAAGTAGAGATCTATGATGGAACCAAAAAAGATGCATCCAGAGAGATCACTCAAGCAATCTTCTGGAAAAACGCCAAAAAGGAAAAAGTCGATTACCTGAATAAAACGATCGAATGGACGCTTAGTCTAAACGAGGACAATCAGGTGATGGATGATGTCGTCATTACCGACAGTTATGCGGGACAAGGGCTGACTCTTCTTCCTGACAAAGTAAAAATCAACGATTGGACAAAGGATTTGGAAGAAGGCCCTGACAAAGACTACAGCATCTCTCCGAATTCAACGTACGAAGACGGACTCAAGATCACCTTCCACAAACCAGTCACAAAAGCCCTTGTGATCACGTACTTGACGAAGTTCGATCCTACTTCCAAGGACCGTCCATCTGTGTACAAAAACAAGGCTGAACTGAACTGGAAGGAAAACGGGAAGGCACAAGACCCTATCACGAAATCCGCTACCGTTAAGCCAGACAGCTACACAAGCAATAACGGCAACAAAACGGGTACATACGACGCCCGCACAAAAGAAATCACGTGGACAATCGATGTGAACTATAACCTTCACAAGATTAACAACGCGATCATCCGGGATTCTTATACCGGAGAACAAACTTTTGTAAAGGGCTCGTTACGAGTGCATAAGTTGCTGCTTACAGGTGGAGCAGACGGCGTGAAAGTGGTCGAAGGACCAGTTGTTCCTATCAAATTCGACCCATTAACCAACGGTTTTGAGCTGCATCTTGGACAGATCGACTCGGCCTATCGCATCACGTACACAACCAGTTTGGCTGATCTGCCTGTCGGAGAAGTGTACGAAAACAATGCCACTATGCATGACAGTGACATAACAGGCACTCCACTCTATAAAGGCAAGACGACCGTCAGACCGGCATACGGTGGGGAGTATGTCCTCAAAACAGGCGTACAAGGTACAGGAGCTGATTCAGAGTATGCAACATGGACAGTAAAAATCAATCCGAGCCAGTCTTACATTTCGGCAGGTGCTGTATTGACCGATACGCTGTCCAGCAATCAAATTCTGATGAAAGACTCCTTCAAGCTCTTTACGACAACCGTCTCTGAATCCGGTGCCCTGGCTATCGGAAAAGAAGTGGCATCCGAGGACTACACGCTAGAAGTGGTCGGCAACACCTTTAAACTGACTTTCAAAAACGACCTGCACACTGCCTACATCCTGGAGTACCGCTCCTTTATCAATGCTGATCATGGAGAGATCATTAAAAACGAAGCCTCCTTTGCAGGGAAAAAGGTTGTAGGTAAAGGTAAAGACGGACAAGAAGGTGTCAAAGTCAGCTTGTCCGGTGCTGGTGGCGGAGCCGGCACACCTGGTAAAGGCGACTTGAAAATCGTCAAAACAGACGCAGATACGAAAAAAGCATTGGCAGGAGCCACGTTTGGTCTGTACGACAAGACAGGGAAAACCTTGCTGGAAACAGTCGTTACCGATGAAAATGGCATTGCCACCTTCAAAGGCTACAAATTTAAAGCGTACAAGCTAAAAGAACTATCCGCTCCTGTTGGCTACGTCATCGCAGACGAGTACAGAAACGGAAAAGACATTACATTAAAAGCTCCTGCCGGTGCTGACCCCGCTGCTCCAGTTACAATCGAAATGACCATCGACAACAAGCTGCTCCGTCAAGGATTTGAGTTAACCAAAGTGGATGCAGAGAATCCTGGAAAAACGCTGGAAGGCGCTGTCTTCAATCTACAGGTTGAAAAGGGCGGAGCATTCGAAACGATCGCTGAGCTGACAACCGGCTCTGACGGAAAAGTCTCCAAGGGCGATCTGGCAGAAGGAAACTATCAGCTAGTCGAAACGAAAGCTCCGAAGGGATACAAGCTGGATGCGACTCCGATTTCATTCAAAATCGCCTCCAACCAGACAGAAATTGTGACCCTTACGAAAAAGAACGCCAAAAATATCGGCTCCGTTCAATTACTGAAAGTGGACCACTACACCAAAGAGCCACTTCCTGGCGTAACCTTTGAGCTTCAAGATGCTGACGGGAAAGTACTGCAAAGTGGACTCACAACGGATAAGGACGGTATCCTTCTCCTCGAAAACCTGAAAGCAGGATTCTACCAGCTCGTCGAAACAAAAGCTCTTGCTGATTATGAGCTCGCTAAACCACTGAAATTCGAAGTGACAGATGAAGGCACAACCTCTCTCACGTTGACCAACAGATTGAACCCAGGATCAGTGAAACTGACCAAAGTAAGAACGGGATACCCAAACCATAAGCTCAAAGGAGCTGAATTTACGCTCCAGGATGATAATGGTCAGGTAGTCAAAGATATGAACGGTCAGGAGCTTACCAAGCTGACTACGGATGGCAACGGAGAGCTGATTGTCGAAGGCCTGAATCCAGGCAAGTATGAGTTTATCGAGACGAAGGCACCTGCTGGTTATGTAAAAAGCAGCAAGCCAATCGAGTTCGAGATTAAAAGAAACCAAGTAGTTAGCGACCATGTGCTAGTCACTGTCGAAAAT